>NZ_VIUN01000003.1:0-613885 GCF_007828335.1 Pseudomonas sp. SJZ103 | reverse complement strand
GATCCCATCCCGAACTCAGTAGTGAAACGATGCATCGCCGATGGTAGTGTGGGGTTTCCCCATGTGAGAGTAGGTCATCGTCAAGATTAAATTCCAGAACCCCTGTCTGCTCATGCAGACAGGGGTTTTGTCGTTTAGAGGGTTTATAAACTTTGTAAGCGAGCAGATACGCCTACCCAGCTCCAAACATCAGGTTCATGGCGCCAGTCTATTTTTTAAAAGCGCGACACAGGTATTAATGAAAATTTGTCGCACCGTTTGAAGGGATGAAGTCCTTACACCTACATCTTGTACGACAACCTTTGGTCGGCTTCCTACGTAAAAAGACGATTCGTCCCACAATTCCCTAAGTTTTCCTCCTGCTTGGCCGACAGCCTGATGAGCCATGAGTGCACCGAAATAGAGCGGCCCAAGACGCCGCCTATACCGTTACATGGAATGTTCCTCTCGGCACGCTCACCCCCTTTGGCAAAAAGAAGTCGATGAAATGAATCTCAAGTTCAGTCATAAAATTCTGTTGGCCGCGTCAGGCGTTGTGGTTCTGGCCTTCGCGTTATTCACCCTTTACAACGATTATCTGCAGCGCAGCACAATCAAACAGAATCTGGAGTCGTCTATCCAGCAATCCGGCGAGCTCACCGCCAGTAGTGTGCAGAACTGGCTCAGTGGTCGAATACTGGTGCTCGAAAGTCTGACGCAAAACGTTGCCCATCAGGGTAGCGCTGCTGATCTCCCGGGGCTGGTCGATCAACCGGCGTTCACTTCGAACTTCCAGTTCACCTACGTTGGTCAAACCAACGGTGTGTTCACCCAGCGCCCGGACGCAAAAATGCCTGACGGCTACGACCCTCGTCAGCGTCCCTGGTACAAGCAAGCCGTGGCTGCCGATAAACCCATGCTCACGCCGCCCTATATGGCCGCCGTAGGTGGGCAGATCGTAACTATCGCTATGCCGGTGAAAAAGAACGGTGAGTTGCTCGGTGTGGTCGGCGGAGACCTGAGCCTGCAAACTCTGGTGAAAATCATCAATTCGGTGGACTTCGGCGGCATCGGCCATGCGTTTCTGGTCAGCGGAGACGGCCAAGTCATCGTAAGTCCTGACGAAGACCAGGTGATGAAAAACCTCAAGGACATCTACCCAGGCACTAACGTCCGTATTGAGAAAGTTAATCAGGACGTAGTTCTCAAGGGCCAGGATCGCATTCTGTCGTTCACGCCTATCAGTGGCTTGCCCGGTGCAGATTGGTATATCGGCCTGTCGATTGATAAAGACAAAGCCTACGCACCGCTGGGTAAATTCCGTACGTCTGCATTGATCGCCATGCTGATCGCCGTAGTCGCGATTGCCGTGCTGTTGAGCCTGCTGATTCAAGTGTTACTGCGGCCCTTGACTACCATGGGCATTGCCATGCAGGACATTGCCCAGGGTGAGGGCGACCTGACTCGCCGCTTGACGGTCACCAGTAAAGACGAGTTCGGTGAAGTGGGCAGCGCGTTCAACCGGTTCGTGGAGCGTATCCACGCCTCGATTTCCGAAGTGTCTTCTGCAACACGTCAGGTGCATGACCTGTCTCAGCGTGTGATGGCATCATCCAACGCCTCGATCATCGGCTCTGATGAGCAAAGCGCACGCACCAACAGCGTGGCCGCCGCAATCAACGAACTGGGGGCTGCCACCCAGGAAATCGCGCGTAACGCCGCCGATGCTTCACAGCACGCCAGCGGTGCCAGCGAGCAGGCCGATGATGGGCGTAAAGTGGTCGAGCAAACCATCCTGGCAATGTCGGAGCTGTCGCAGAAGATCAGCCTGTCCTGCACTCAGATCGAAACCCTGAACGCCAGCACCGACAATATCGGCCACATCCTTGATGTGATCAAAGGTATCTCCCAGCAAACCAACTTGCTGGCACTGAACGCTGCGATCGAAGCAGCACGTGCCGGGGAAGCCGGACGCGGGTTTGCCGTGGTCGCCGACGAGGTGCGTAACCTGGCTCACCGTACCCAGGAGTCGGCTGAGGAGATTCATAAAATGATCACTTCGCTGCAAGTGGGTTCGCGTGAGGCAGTGACCACCATGAATGCCAGCCAGACCTCCAGCGAGGAAAGTGTCCAGGTTGCCAACCAGGCCGGTGAGCGCCTGGTCAGCGTAACGCAGCGAATTGTCGAGATCGACGGCATGAACCAATCCGTCGCTGCGGCCACCGAGGAACAAACTGCCGTGGTGGAAACCCTCAACGTCGACATCAACCAGATCAACCTGCTGAACCAGCAGGGCGTGACCAACCTCAACGAAACCCTGAAAGACTGCGATGCGTTGTCGCAACAGGCCAATCGGTTGAAGCAGCTGGTCGACAGCTTCAAGATCTGACCCGCTGAGTGTACGAGTAGGAGCGAGCCGTTTCGCTCCTACCGCTTACCCAGCAAGCGGCGAACATTGTCCAGCGCGCTGTCGGCGAAGCCCTGCACAAACTGTTCAAATCCTACCTGTGCCGTGTCCAGGGGGTCGGCAATGATGGTCCAGGTTGCTCTGGAGCAGTGCGCTCCAAGCGCTTCTACTTTGATCGACGCCCACAACCTGGCCACGCCCAGGGTGTTGTAGATCATGGTCCAGGTCATGTGCATCGCGTGCTCTTCCCGGCTATTGAGCTGTTCTACGACGCGGTTGCCATCGCGGAAAAATTTCGTGCGTAAAGCGCCCACTCCGTTGCCGGTCATTTCGATATGCGTCAAGGAAGGGATGAACGCATCGAAGCCTGCAAACTGCCCCACTAGGTTCCACAGGCGGGAAGCATGGCAGTCGATCACCACAGAGGACATTATCGGCTGGCCGTTCGGGTTATGAATTAACGTATCGGGTTGCAGCGGTTTCATGAAGTTGTCCTGAATCGGTTCAAAGAAAGCCGATGGCCTTGAGGTAGTTGCAGCCTTTACTCAGCAGTGCCGGGTCTTTTTCGGGGTATTGCTCACCCATCTGCTGAACGCCGCGTTGCGCGTTGTCATGGAGGATCATCGAGGTGTCACCGATGTCTTCATCCAGTCGATCAAGGTAAAACCCGAGTACACCAAACATCGCATTGTCCTGGCTCACCGTTCGCAGCGTCTGCTGCCAATACGCAGTACTGACCCGCTCGAACCTGTGGCCCGCCCGGTTGAATGCATCCAGGTAGTGCTCCCAGCTCAGTGGTTGTGGGTTATGCAGGTTGAATACGCTTCTATCGGCTTGAAAGCGATTGCAGTGGAACGCAATGAAGCGAGCAAGAAAGTCCACGGGCATCAGGTCGAAATTCAGACCCAGCCTCGGCAGCATGCCCAACTGCAGCGACCCCTTGAGCATCAACATCAGGCGATTCTTCTGTGGCTGGCAGACTCCGTTATGGCTGTTGAAGCTGATATTTCCAGGGCGATGGATGTTCACCCAAGCTCCTTGCTCAACTGCACGTCCCAGGACCCGCTCGGCTACCCACTTGGAGAGGTTGTAGCCATTTCGGATGTACAGGGGCAGGGTGTCTGCCGCCGGAGCTTCGAGCACATGCCCCATCGTGCCGATGCTGCTGGCGGCCGACAACGTCGAGACAAAGTTGAAGACTTTTTTGCAGCGGGTTTCGCACAGGCGCAGGCATTCGAATATGGGGTCGACGTTGTCTCTGGCCAGTGAGGCGTAGTCCATTACGTGGTTGACCCTTGCTGCGTTATGCACCAGCGCGCCAAAGTCTGCGGCGAGTGCGTCATACGCGTCACAGGCCAAACCCAATCGCGGCCGGCTGATATCGGCGGCAAATACTCGTACCCGGCTCAGGTCCAGATGTTCCAGTTGGTAGTCATGCAACGCCTGGGTAAAACGAGCCATCGCAGGATTCCCCGGCAAGTCACGCACCAGGCACGCGACCTCGGTGGCACCGGCGTTCAACAACGCCTCGACAATATGGACGCCGACGAAACTGTTGGCCCCCGTCACGATCACCTTGTGCGGATTGCCTGCGCGGTCCCCTTGCAACGGATTGATCATCCACTCCCGTTGAGCGTCCATGACCGCTTGGGCAGAGGATGCGTCGGGCAGTTCACCATCCTCCATCAGTGTTGCGAGCGTACGGATAGTCGGTACTTCAATGAAATGGCTCAACGCGAAACTACGGCCAAATTGCTCGCGAACACGCAACAACAGTGTCGACAGCAAAATCGAATGGCCGCCCAGTGCGAAGAAGCTTTCATCGATGGGCAACTGGCTGGTGGGCAAGCTCAGCAGCTCACCCCAAAGGTCGCTCAATCGCGCTTGAAGTGGCGTGTGCGCAGCGCGGGGAGTGGCCTGCAAAATGGGGTGGAAGGGGCGCGACAGCAGCCCCTTGCGGTCGACTTTGCCGTTGTTGCTGTGCGGCATGGCTGGCAGTTCCACCCAGAAACCAGGTTGCATGTAGTTCGGTAGCCACTGGCGCGCATGCTGCTGCAAGGCCACCAGCGTAGCGTTGGGTTCGGGCTGGGCGACAAAGGCGCAGATCCTGCTTTCATGGTCGATCACCACGGCCAGCTCACGATAGAGCCTGCTGCTGCGCAGGCATTGTTCAATCTCCCGGGGGTCGACCCGAAAGCCGCGGATCTTTATCTGATCGTCGCGACGCCCACCCAGCACAATGCCTTCGGCGGTCCACTGCGCCAAGTCGCCGCTGCGGTAGGCCCGCAGCGTTTGGCCGCCTGGCACCAGCAGTTCGACGAACGGGGTGTCAGCCTGCCGCGGCGCATTCACATATCCCAGGCTCACTCCGGGCCCGACGATGTACAGCTCACCCATCACCCGCTCGTCCACCGGTTGCAGATCGTCATCGAGGATCAGCACCTGGCTATTGGCGATGGGGTGGCCGACATTACGATTATTGTCATCGGGGTCGAACGTCCGGTGCGTAATCAGTACTGTGGTTTCGGTGGGGCCATAGAGGTTGTGCAACTGACACTGTCCTGCCAGACGCTCGATTACATGGGGTTCGCAGGCATCGCCACCGGTGAGCAGATGCGTCACGCCCAGGGGGGGATCCAGCGGCAGGATATTGAGCAGCGCAGGCGGCAGGAAGGCATGAGTGACACGCTGTCGGCGGAGCAATTCCACCAGTTGTCCAGGGTCGTGTCGCTGTTCCTCGCTGGGTACGATCAACTCGGCGCCGGCAATCAGGGCGGGGAAGATTTCGATCAGTGACGAGTCGAAACCCAAGGGCGAAAATTGCAGGACGTGGCTCCGTTCATCTAGCGTTATGCACGACCCGAACCAGGCCGTGAAATGTGCCAGGTTGCCTTGGCTGAGCAGCACACCCTTGGGCTGGCCCGTACTACCCGATGTATAGAGCACCATGCACGGTATATGCGCGCAGGGGCGATTGTGCATCAACGAGGATGCTGAGTTGGCGTTGAGCGGCTCGACTGCGCTGACATCCAGAGAAATGAAACGCTCCCGTAATGGATGCTGGCCTGCATCCAGCAATACACTCGCCCCGGCGTTTTCGAGCATGGCCCGGTGGCGTTGGGCGGGCTGATCAGGTCCCAGTGGCAGGTACACCGCACCACTGCCCAGCACGGCAAGAATGCTGGCATACAACTCCATGGACTTTTCCAGGCATACACCGATCACCGGTGGCGCCTCAAGCGCCTCCAGCAGCGGGCGCAATCGCTGCTGAATCGCCATGGCCCGCAGGTGTAGTTGGCGGTAGGTCACGGTGTGCCCCGCCATGTTCAGCGCCGGCCGGTCGGCGAACAGATTAAGGCTGGCCTGCACCCGCTCGATCACCGGCACCTGGGCTTCCCGGATCAGATCGGGGTCTGCCGTGCGATTGAATCGATGCATGAATGCCAACGGCTCTAGCCCGTGCAAATCGTGCTCGGGCCAGTCAGTGGCAACCGCGCTCCTAGAGAGATACTCGGGGTCACGTGAGAAGCCACTGACGAGTAGCGCGACCCAATCCACCAGCGCAGTTGTTGCCTGCTGACGCAGACGCTGGCCGTTACCACTGGGCTCCTCGGCAATGCCCAGCGCGGCAAACAAACGTCGGTCATGGTCATAGGCGCGCAATTGCAGCGTGGGTAACCCGCTGCTGGTTAACGGGCCCACCCCCAGGCGCAGGCATATACAGGTGGTTTCGCCCAGGTCATCCGGCAACGGCAGGCTACCGTCTTCAATCCACAGGTCGGTGGCCTCATCCCCCGACACATGGCCGTACTGTTCCAGTATTAGCCTGATTTCGCCAAGTGCCTTGCTTGTGCCGCACCAGCCGATGGTCAGGCACCTCATGGCGACACCGACAGGTAGTCGTTCAGCACCTGCCCCACACTCGGCGTTTGCAGCAAGCCGCTGTGTTGCAGGAAGCCCATGATATTGCTCATCAACGGGTGCTGGCGGGTGATGGGGAACGCCAGCGCTGATATTTCATCGCGCAGCACACCGCGCAGGCGCTCGCTGATGTCGAGGTGTTCGATCAGGTGCAGGTCGAAGTTTTTCTGCAGGTCGTTGGTCAGATAGTGCGCCAGGAATGTTGGCAGTACCTGGGCGATGCTGTCACGGTCGTCCGGGCTCGCGGCTTGCCAGTAGATGCGCACCAGCCGCGTCCAGAACTGCGCGTGGCGACCTTCGTCAAACAGGTGGTCGTCCATCAAACCTCGTATGGAGGCCTTGACACTGCGGTCCTTGGAAAACGCTGCTACATCGTGGGTCACGGTGTTTTCGGCGATGGCTACGCCAATCAGCTCTACTGCATCGCTCAGGTGTGCCGGAGCCTGCGCCTGCGCCGCCGGCAGCGCACGACTCAGTTCGATATGCCCGGGCAGGTCGAGCGGTTGTACGCCCGTCATTGCGACAGTCTGTTGCATGAAATCCAGGGCCACCAAGGCGTGGTAGTCCTCGTCCACCACAACCGTCATCGCATCAACGCGACAGGCGAGGGGGAAGGGCAGCGAGAAGCGATTCTTGGCAATGCTGCGCGCGGTCTTGTCGACGATTTCGGTTTCGAAAATAACCACGTCGTGGATGAATTTGTAGAAGCTCTGCACCAGCACGAAGTCGCGCCACTGCGGGCAATGTTCCATGAAGGTCTCGCTGAGTACCAAGGGCTGACGACACAGTGGGTAGATCAGCTTGTCATCGTCTTCCAGCAAGCGGCGAGGGCGGGTTCGGATGGTTGCGCGGCGTTCCCAGTCGTCGGCGATGGTGGTGTAGCCAGCCGTATTCATGGGTGCACCTCTTGCAGTGCGGCCTGCACCTCGTCCCAGAACGTGATACGGCTTTCTACGGCGGCAAGGGCTGCGTCGTGGGCCTGCTGCGGATAAGTCGGGTCGGCACCCACCAGGCGTTCGAGCAACTGCTCTGCTGCTCGCCCATGATGCTCAGTGTCCACCTCAATGTGGCGCTCGAAGTAACCACACAAGGCGGATGCCTGGCGATGGATGAGCGTGTCGGGCTGCAGGAGGTGTTCGAACATACTTGGGATGACGCGCTCACGCCCATGAAGGAATGCGGCTGCTACGCAATGTGTAGGGGCTTCCAGCGCCATGCGCAGCGTGTCACTGACGAAGCGCGCTGCGCCAGCAGGAACATCGGCCATGCGCAGGGCAGTGCTTGCTTCCACGCCTTCGTGCTGCAGTGCAATGAAACGGTGTATCGCCGAGGTGCTGGCGCCGACTTCGACCATGGCTTCCAGGTACCACTCGAAGTGGCTGCAATGGCCTTGCCTGGGGTGAGAGTCTGATTCTTCGCCCAGCACAATCTCATTGATCAGGCGTGCAGCTTGCGGGTCGGCCGGTGGCAGCCAGGGTAGGCGAGTGCAGGTCAGGTCCTGTTGCAGGCGTTTGGTGAGCGTCATGAAGTCCCAGACAGCGAAAACATGGTGTTCCATGAATAGTTGTAACTTTTCCAACGAACTTATTTCCAGAAATAACGGATGGCTGCACAACAGCCGTTTTCTTTGTTCCAGCAAAGGTTGGTACATGGTTGATGCCTATAAGTTATTGCGTCTGCCGCTAAAACAGCATTGGACTTTTGTATGCGGCAAGAAGATAAAAAGATGTAAACCAGGCTTTGCGCGCACGAGCTCTCACGCAAGTGGGGCTGCACGGTCGATTTGAGTGTCTGGTCTAGTAAGGAAAGATAATAAGCGGGCTAAACAAATTGGCGAGTATATGAATGCATTAGATGTTTTTCTAAATAATATAAGCTGTCGGCAACTTACTTTATAAGAGTGGGAACTTTCTTCTGCGCGGGGCGCCACCGGTCAGGTAGGGAACCCCGCGGCGCTCGGCGGGCAAGATAAGAGACCTGACACCTTGTTAGAGAGTCTTCGCTCCGCTGGCATCCAGGTTATTGAGATAGGTTGTGATCACTTCCATCCCGCGCAT
Organism: Pseudomonas sp. SJZ103; assembly: GCF_007828335.1. Classification (NCBI taxonomy): domain Bacteria; kingdom Pseudomonadati; phylum Pseudomonadota; class Gammaproteobacteria; order Pseudomonadales; family Pseudomonadaceae; genus Pseudomonas; species Pseudomonas sp. SJZ103. The sequence goes on along the minus strand of NZ_VIUN01000003.1, from coordinate 605,521 downwards.
CAAGTGATTACGCAGTGTCAGGATACTTTCCTGGACTTTCTTTTGTGCCACAAGGTTCAGCAGTTCGCGGTGGTCTTCCTGGGATGTCTCGCCCAGCCCCATCGCCTCAAGGTTGAAGCGCAGGAAGCGCTCCTCCTCATTCAGCCCGTGCTCCACCAGCTTGAGCAACCTCTGGTTGGGAGCCTTGCTATACAGGGTCATGTGAAACAGGCGATTGAGACGGCCAATCTCGGTGTAGTCTTTTTCCTGTTCCAGGGCACAGATGAACGTGTCTGCCTCGGCGATATCGGCTTCGGTCAGCAAGGGAATCGACAAGCGCAGGGCTTCAGACTCCAGCAACATTCGCAGCTCATAGGTTTCAGCCGAATTGTCTTCGATCAACGGTGCAACCACGGCGCCCTTGTGGGTGACCACGTGCAGCAGCGACTGGGCCTCCAACTGGCGCAAGGCTTCACGCACCGGCATGCGGCTGACCCCGAACAGGCTGGCCAGCTCCTGCTGACGCATGGCGGTACCGCAGGGCAAGCGGCCATCAAGGATGGCATTGCGCAAGGTTTCTTCAATCACGGAGCGAGCAAGATGGGCGGGAATAGGACCGCTGACCTTGATGCTGTTCAAAGGATTCGGCTTCTGCGTCACGGTTACGCTATCGTCCTTATTAAAATAGTGGTGGCTAATTGGATCCAATGCACACTAGAGGCTGCCCATAAGCTTGTCAAACCAGCACAGTTTCGGCTTGTAAGCGTTTCAACGCGTGATTCCGGCGGCCCACATGCAGGCTTTGCGGGGTCTGACGCGCCAGCGCCATGTTGCGACATTCCCCTATATCGATATTCTTTAACGGTATTTAAATTGCCGTTCTTATATCTATAAAGTCACTCTCCTGACTGATCGGGAGTGACCTCATGTCCGCCACCTCTACTGTTCCAACAGCGACCCTCTGCGCCCAAGCATTCGAGATTCGACCACTGCCTGGCAGCGTGGGTGCCGAGATCATCGGCCTGGACTTGTCCCGCCCGGTCAACGATCAGGATTTCGCCCGCATTCACCGCGCGCACCTGAACCATCACGTCGTAGTGTTCCGCGACCAGCGCATCACCCCCGAACAACAGATCGCCTTCAGTCGCCGCTTTGGCGTACTGCAAATCCACGTGCTCAAACAGTTCCTGCTGGCCAACCACCCGGAAATCCTGATCGTCTCCAATATCATCGAAAACGGCCAATCCATCGGCCTGGGTGACGCAGGCAAATTCTGGCACTCGGACCTGTCCTATAAAGAGCTGCCGAGCCTGGGCTCGATGCTCCACGCCCAGGAGCTGCCGTCCGAAGGCGGCGATACCCTGTTCGCCGACATGCACAAAGCCTGGGATCAACTGCCCGAGCACCTGCGTAAAGCCGTTGAAGGCCGCAGTGCCGCGCACTCTTATACCGCGCGCTACAGCGAAACCAAATTCGAAGGCAACTGGCGGCCGACGTTGACGCCCGAGCAGCTTGCCCAAGTCGCGGAAGTGGTTCACCCCATCGTGCGCACCCACCCGGAAAACGGCCGCAAGGCGCTGTTCGTCAGTGAAGGCTTCACCACCCGCATCGTCGGCCTGCCGGAAGACGAAAGCCGCGACCTGCTGGCCCAGCTCTACGCCCACAGCGTGCTGCCGCAGAACACCTACCGCCACCAATGGCAGCCCCACGACCTGGTGTTCTGGGACAACCGCTCGCTGATCCACCTGGCCGCCGGTTGCCCGAGCCATCTGCGCCGCAAGCTCTTTCGCACCACCATCCAGGGCGACGCGCCTTTCTGATTCGGAGCATGACCATGTCCAGGAACATTCCATTTGCACGGCTGGCCGCGACTGTCGGCCTGAGTGTCAGCCTGTTGGCCGGCAGCCTGGTCGCGCCGACGTCCGCGCAAGCCGAAGGCGAGATCCGCATCGCCGAACAGTTCGGCATCGTCTACCTGCTGCTTAACGTGGTGCGCGACCAGAACCTGATCGAAAAATATGGCAAGCAGGAAGGCCTCGACATCAAGGTCGATTGGACCCAGCTGTCCGGCGGCGCCGCGGTCAACGACGCACTGCTCTCCGGTTCTATCGACATCGCCGGTGCCGGCGTCGGCCCGCTGCTGACCATCTGGGACCGCACCCACGGCAAGCAGAACGTCAAGGCCGTGGCCTCCCTGGGCAACTTCCCCTACTACCTGGTGAGTAACAATCCCAAGGTCAAGACCATTGCCGACTTCACCGACAAGGACCGTATCGCCGTGCCGGCGGTGGGCGTGTCGGTACAGTCGCGCTTCCTGCAATATGCCGCCGCCAAGCAATGGGGCGACAAGGAGTTCAATCGCCTTGACAAGTACACCGTCGCTGTCCCGCACCCGGATGCCACCGCTGCCCTGATCGCTGGTGGCACCGAACTGACCGGGCACTTTTCCAACCCGCCATTCCAGGACCAGGCCCTGGCCAACCCTAACGTGCATGTGGTGCTGAACACCTACGACCTGCTGGGGCCAAACTCGCCGACGGTGCTGTTCGCCACCGAAAAATTCCGCAACGACAACCCGAAAACCTACAAGGCGTTTGTCGAGGCGTTGACCGAAGCCGCGCAGTTCGCCCAGAACGATAAAGGCGCTGCGGCCGACACTTACATCCGTGTCACCAAGGCCAGGATCGACCGCGCCGAGTTGCTGAAAATCATCGACAACCCGCAGTTCGAATTCAGCGTCACGCCGAAAAACACCTACCCGCTGGCGGAGTTCCTCTACCGCGTCGGCGCCATCAAAAACAAGCCTGAATCGTGGAAGGACTACTTCTTCCAGGACGCCAAGCCCCTGCAAGGAAGTTGAGATGAACGCGCCCTTGCAAGGCCACACGGCCAGCAACCTGCACACCCGCTTGCCATTGCTGGCGGTGGATAACGTCAGCCTGGAATACCGCACACCGGAGCGCGTGGTGCGGGCCACTCATCAAGTCAGCTTCGAGATCGACCCGGCGGATCGCTACGTGTTGCTCGGCCCATCGGGTTGCGGCAAATCCACACTGCTCAAGTCCATTGCCGGGTTTATCAAACCTTGCGAAGGCGAGATCCGCCTGCTGGGGCAAAAGGTCGAACAGCCGGGCCCCGATCGCATCGTGGTGTTCCAGGAGTTCGACCAGTTGCCGCCGTGGAAAACCGTCAAACAGAACGTGATGTTTCCGCTGCTGGCGTCGAAAACCTTACCGCGTCGCGAAGCCGAAGAGCGGGCACTGCACTACCTCGACAAAGTCGGCCTCACCGCCTTTGCCGACGCTTACCCGCACACGCTTTCCGGCGGTATGAAAGCCCGCGTGGCCATCGCCCGCGCCCTGGCCATGCAGCCGAAAATCCTGCTGATGGATGAGCCCTTCGCCGCCCTCGACGCCCTGACCCGGCGCAAGATGCAGGAAGAATTGCTGCTGCTCTGGGAAGAGGTGCGCTTCACCCTGCTATTCGTCACCCACTCCATCGAAGAAGCGCTGGTGGTGGGCAATCGCATCCTGTTGCTGTCGCCGCACCCGGGGCGCGTGCGCGCGGAAATCCACAGCCATCAATACGACCTGCACAGCCTCGGTGGCGTGGAGTTCCAGGCGTCGGCGCGACGGATTCATCGCCTGCTGTTCGATGAAGCGCCCGAGGCCGAACGTGAGTTGGGTTTCGCCGATATCCGCATCGCTTACTAAGGGGACAACCCAATGCGCCAGGAATACGAAATTGCCCTTGAGCCGCTGCTCAGCGTCCCCGTTGAACGCGAACTGCCCCTGCGCCAACGCCTGTGGCAACAAGGCTGGCTGCGCAAGGGTCTGATCCTGATCGTGCTCGCGATCCTTTGGGAAGCCGTCGCGCGCTACCAGAACAACGACCTGCTGCTGCCGAGTTTCCTGCAGACCTTTCACGCGCTCTACGACGGCCTGCTCAGTGGCGAACTGCTGAGCAAGGTGAGCATCTCGCTGGTGGTGCTGATCAAGGGCTACCTGATCGGCATCGTGCTGGCGTTTGCCCTGACCACCCTGGCCGTGTCGACGCAACTGGGCCGTGACCTGCTGAGCACTCTGACTTCGATGTTCAACCCGCTGCCGGCCATCGCTTTATTGCCGTTGGCGCTGCTGTGGTTTGGCCTGGGCCAGAACAGCCTGATCTTCGTGCTGGTGCATTCGGTGTTGTGGGCGCTGGCGCTCAACACGTATTCGGGGTTTCTCGGCGTGTCCGAAACCCTGCGCATGGCCGGCCGCAACTATGGCCTCAACGGCATGCGTTTCGTGGTGTTCATCCTGATCCCGGCGGCACTGCCGTCGATCCTCGCCGGCCTGAAAATCGGCTGGGCCTTCGCCTGGCGCACACTGATCGCCGCCGAGCTGGTATTCGGTGCGACCAGCGGCAAGGGCGGTCTGGGCTGGTACATCTTCCAGAACCGCAATGAGCTGTACACCGACAAGGTATTCGCCGGGTTGGCGGTGGTGATCCTGATCGGCCTGCTGGTGGAGAACCTGGTGTTCGACACCTTCGAGCGGCTCACCGTGAAGCGTTGGGGCATGCAGCGCTGATACACCCATCCTGCTACGATTGCGGCCAGCTCACTCCCGACTGATCATGAGTGCTTGGCATGCAACTACCCGACATGAACCTGCTGGTCGCCCTCGACGCCCTGCTCGACGAGGGCAGCGTGGTGGGCGCCGCGCGGCGGATGAACCTCAGCCCGGCGGCCATGAGCCGTACCCTCACACGTATTCGAGAAGCGGTGGGCGATCCGATCCTGGTACGCGCCGGTCGCGGGCTGGTACCCACGCCCAAGGCCTTGCAGTTGCAGAGCCAGGTGCGCAACGTGGTGGAGCAGGCGGCGTTGTTGTTTCGCTCGGCGGATCAGGTTGACCTGAGCACCCTGCGCCGTCGCTTCAGCGTGCGCGCCAATGACTTTTTCATCGGCGTGTATGGTGGACGCCTGTTCGACACCATGGAGCGCATGGCGCCGCTGTGCGAGCTGTGTTTCGTGCCTGAAGGCGACACCGATGATGAAGCCCTGCGCGAGGGGCGGCTGGATCTACGGGTGAGCAACACTATGCCGGTCACCCCGGAAGTGAAGGTGCAGAACCTGTTTTCCACCACCTTCGTGGGCCTCGCGCGCGAGGACCATCCGTTGTTTGACGAAGAGATCACCGCAGCGCGCTTCGCCAGCTATTCCCATATAAGCATCTCGCGGCGTGGCATCGCCCGTGGCCCGATCGACACTGCACTGAATGCTCAGGGCCTGGAGCGACGCGTGGCGATGATTGCCCCGGGCTTTCACGGTGCGATGTTCATGTTGCCCGACTCCGACCTGATTCTGCCGGTGCCCAAAGAGGCGCTCTACAGCGCCAATCGCCTGAAGCTGCCACTGCGCGCGTTTGCGTTGCCGATCTCGCTGCCGACGTTGGTATTGGCCCAATCCTGGCACCCGCGCTTCGACAAAGACCCGGCTCATAGGTGGTTGCGCGAGACGATGCGTGAGAGCTGCCACGCCACCTGGCTGGAAGCACAGCCGACCTGATTTACAAGCCATGCACGGTCAAAATGTGGGAGGGGGCTTGCTCCCGATTGCTGTGTGCCAGACCCAGATTTTCTATCTAATCCACCGCAATCGGGAGCAAGCCCCCTCCCACAAGGGTTCTATAGTGAATCCAGGATTGTGTCTGGCGCACTTATACCCTGCCAACATGTAACTTTTTGTCATGCATGTACCTGATTAAACTGCTCGGGTATTTCTAATTCCGAGTTACCTGTTCATGACTTCCCTCGCTGCCCCCACCCTTGCGGCTGCAGCCAAACCCACCGCTATCACCCCGCCTGTATTTGGCTCGCGCATCATCATCGGCCTGGTCGGCGTGTTGCTGGCGGTACTGGTGTCCGGTCTCAACGAGATGGTCACCAAGGTGGCCCTCGCGGATATTCGCGGTGCGCTGTACATCGGTTTTGACGAAGGCACCTGGCTGGTCGCTGCGTACACGGCCACCTCCGTGTCGGCCATGGCCTTTGCGCCCTGGTGTTCGGTGACGTTTTCCCTGCGGCGCTTCACCCTGTGCGCCATCGGCCTGTTCACCGTGCTTGGCATCCTTTGCCCGTTTGCGCCCAACTACGAAAGCCTGCTGCTGCTGCGTACCGTCCAAGGCCTGGCGGGTGGCGCATTGCCGCCGATGCTGATGACCGTGGCGCTGCGCTTCCTGCCGGCCAACGTCAAGCTGTATGGCCTGGCCGGCTACGCGCTTACCGCCACGTTCGGGCCGAGCCTCGGCACGCCGTTGGCGGCGCTGTGGACTGAATATGTCGGCTGGCAGTGGGCGTTCTGGCAGATCGTCGGGCCGTGTCTGCTGGCGATGGCCGCCGTGGCTTACGGCTTGCCGCAAGACCCGCTGCGCCTGGAGCGCTTCAAGCATTTCAACTGGCGCGGCCTGCTGCTGGGGTTTCCGGCGATCTGCATGCTGGTGATCGGCATTCTGCAGGGCAATCGCCTGGACTGGTTCGAGTCGGGCCTGATCACCTTCCTGCTGTGCGGCGGCAGCGTGCTGCTGGTGCTGTTCATGTTCAATGAATGGTCGCACCCGATGCCGTTTTTCAAGTTGCAGATGCTCGGCCTGCGTAACCTGGCTTTTGCCCTGATCGTGCTGGCAGGCGTGCTGATGGTGCTGACCTCGGTGATCATCATCCCCTCGAGTTTCCTCGCTCAGGTCCAGGGTTATCGCCCCCTGCAAACCGCGCCGGTGATGCTGCTGATGGCGCTGCCGCAATTGATCGCGCTGCCTCTGGTGGCTGCGTTGTGCAACCTGCGTTGGGTCGATTGCCGCTGGGTACTGGGGATCGGGCTGGGGATGTTGGTGCTGTGCTGCGTGGGCAGTGCGCACCTGACCTCGGCGTGGATTCGCGACGATTTCTACGGCCTGTACCTGCTGCAAATCTTCGGGCAGCCCATGGCGGTGTTGCCGCTGCTGATGCTTTCCACCGGCAGCATCCAACCGGCGGATGGGCCGTTCGCCTCGGCCTGGTTCAACACCGTCAAAGGCCTGGCCGCCGTGATTGCCACCGGTGTGCTGGATGCGCTGACCACCCAGCGCCTGCACTTTCACTCGACCATGCTGGTGGACCGCCTGGGTAACTCGCCGCTGGCCGACGGCGATGCGCCGGGCCTGGCCCACCGCCTGCACGAGCAGGCCGTGGTGCTGACTTCTTCGGATCTCTATTACGTCATGGCCGCTGTCGCGGTGGCGTTGATCCTGCTGATTTTCTGGATGCCCACGCGGATTTTTCCGCCTCGCGCACCAACCTAGCCACAAGGACTTCCCATGAAACGCAAAGACAAAATCGCCGTCTCCGTTATCGCCGTGTTTGCCGTCGGGGTGCTGGTGTACCTGGTTGCGCCCGGCCTGTTGGGCAACAAGCGCCAGGCTACCAACGACGCCTTCGTCGCCGCCGATTTCACCCTGGTGGCGCCACGTGTGGCGGGCTTTATCAAGGAAGTGCTGGTGGAAGACAACCAGCGCGTCAAGGCCGGCCAACTGTTGGCGCTGATCGACGACCGCGATTTTCGCGCCGCCGCCCAGGCCGCCGACGCCGACACCCTGGTCGCCCAGGCCCAGCTGAAAAACGCCACCGCGACCCTGGAGCGCCAAACCTCGGTGATCGCCCAGGCCCAGGCCACCGTGGCGGCAGACCGCGCCGAAGTGGCCTTCGCCGAACACGAACTGAACCGCTACAACCACCTCGCCGGCGTGGGCGCGGGCACCGTGCAGAACGCCCAGCAAGCCAAGACCCGCATCGACCAGGCCACCGCGCGCCTGGCTAACGCCACGGCGGTGCTGGCGGCCGAGCGCAAGCAGGTGGAAATCCTCACGGCCCAGCGCGATGCCGCCGAAGGTGGGCTCAAGCGTGCCCAGGCCGCGTTGGAAATGGCCAGCTATCAGCTGTCCTATACGCGCATCGTCGCGCCGGTGGATGGCATGGTCGGTGAGCGCGCGGTGCGGGTGGGGGCCTATGTGACCCCGGGCAGCAAGATCCTAGCGGTGGTGCCGTTGGCCGAGGCCTACGTGGTCGCCAATTTCCAGGAAACCCAGCTGTCCCATATGCACGCTGGCCAGGCCGTGCAGGTGCGGGTCGACAGCCTCGACGGGGAGCTGCTCAACGGCCATCTGGAGAGCCTTGCGCCCGCCACGGGTGTGACCTTCGCGTCGGTCAAGCCGGATAACGCAACCGGCAACTTCACCAAGGTGGTGCAGCGTATCCCGGTGAAGATTGTCCTCGAACCCAACCAGCCGCTGACTGAGCGCCTGCGGGTCGGCATGTCGGTCGAGGCCAGCGTCGACACCCAGCCGGTCGCGCAGCAGCGTGAAGTGGCCCAGCAATGAAACACCTCGCCTGGCTCACCCTGAGCGTTATCAGCCTGAGCGCCTGCACCGTGGGCCCGGACTTTCAGCGCCCGCACACCTCGCAAGCCACGCAATGGAGCGAACCTCAGGGGCGACAAGCCGCCAGCCGCGCTGTCAGCGAGCCGCTGCAAGAGCGCTGGTGGGACGTGTTCCACGATGAGCAACTGTCGGCGCTCACACGCCGCGCGCTCAGCGATAACCTCGACCTGAAACTGGCCAGCAGCCGTCTGCAACAAAGCCGCGCCGTGCGCCAGGTGACCACCGCCGAGCGCTATCCCACTGTCGACGCCACGGGTGCCTACCAGCGCAAACGCAACAGCGGCAAAGGCTTGAACGACCCCTCCGGCGAAAACGGCCGTTCCGCGTTCAACCAGTGGGACGCGGGGTTCTCGGCGTCCTGGGAGCTGGACTTCTGGGGCCGGGTCAAACGCGAAACCGAAGCCGCCGACGCCACCCTGCAAGTGGCGGAAAACGACCGCCGCGCCGTGTTGTTATCGGTGCTGGCCGAGACCGCCCAGGACTACATCCAACTGCGCGGCGTGCAAAATACCCGCGCGGTGACCGAGCAAAACCTCGACGTCGCCCGCCACAGCCTCAAGCTCTCGCAACTGCGCCTGGCCGACGGCGTGGCCACAGACCTGGACGTCGCCGAAGCCGCCGCCCAGGTCGCCGCCATCGAAGCGCGCCTGCCGGATCTGCAGCAACGCCAGGACCAGTTGATCAATGCCCTCAGCCTGCTGATGGGCGAGCCACCTCAAGCCCTGCACGCGCAATTGTCCAAGGATGCTGCCGTGCCGCAGACCCAACGCCAGGTCGCCATCGGCCTGCCGTCAGAACTCGCCGAGCGCCGCCCCGACATCCGCCAGGCCGAAGCGCGCCTGCACGCCGCCACCGCCAGCATCGGCGTGGCCAAGGGCGACTTTTACCCGCGCATCACCTTGTCCGGCAGCCTCGGCTCCCAGGCCATGCAACTGTCGGATTTCGGCTCCTGGGGCTCCCGCGCGTTTGCCTTCGGCCCGCAAGTGAGCCTGCCGCTGTTCAATGGCGGCCGCCTGCAAGGCATGCTGAACCTGCGCGAAGCCCAGCAACAGGAAGCGGCCCTGGCCTACCAGCAAACTGTGCTGCGCGCCTGGCATGAAATCGACGACCAATTGACCCGCTACAACGCCAGCCAACTGCGCCGCGACAGCCTCGCCGAAGCCGTGCGCCAGAACCAGATCGCCCTGACCACCGCGCAGCACCAGTACGTCGAAGGCGTGGTGGATTTCGTCAACGTGCTCACCGTGCAAAGTGCGCTGCTGGCCACGCAGGAGCAGTGGGTGGAGAGTTCTACCGGCGTGTCGTTGGCGATGGTGGGGCTGTACAAGGCGTTGGGGGGAGGGTGGGAGTCGGTGTATCCGCTGGCAGAGGTTCGGCGCTGAAATTGGAGCAGAAGTCGCTGTGAAGCAGCGAGAGAAACCCAGTGCTACTTCTAAGACTGCAATAGCATGAAGGTAACATCATCTTCCGTTGAGCAATTTTCGAGGGTTTGCCCTGCGATAGCCTTGAACTGGTCTGCGGCTGAAAGCTCGGCCCAGAACCCATCGGTAGCCAAGATCCATGTTGTACCTTGGGTGATCTGCATGGATTGAATATGAGGCTCATGGGCCCGTCGGTGGCTCATGCAGTTGAGCAGCGTTTTGCGCGCGGGGCTGCTGGCGATGAATGAATGGCTCAGATCACCTTTCCAGTTGGGGCCGCAATGAGGTGGGCTCAGCCAGTTCATGCTTTGATCTGTCTCCAGGTAACCCAGACAGCAGTCACCGGCGTGAATGGAGATGGCCGTTTGGCCAACCACCAGCATTACGAGATAGCTGGTGGAGGCAAATGGAAAGTCTGGGCATATATTCGAGTGCACTTCGTCCAGTGAAGTAAGTACCCGTTTCAGGGCGTGATCGGGACAAGACACGACAGAAGGTTGCGCGCCGGAAAAGCACTCAAGCAGATGGTGGCTCAAGGCTCTCGCTAATTGCCCGCTGCCTGGTTTTGAGGTGCCGTCGGCAATCACGTAGAGGTACGCACCTGAGTTCTGTGTGGAACCGCTTGCATCGCGATTTTCTGTTCTATGAGTTCCTTTGCGACTGAGGCTCGCGTGCAGGATCAAGCGGCCACTCCCAGCTTAATCAATGCCTTCAGGCGTCCGTAAATCAACGCCTCACGATCGTGATCTTGAGCGGTGCTTTGGATTACGTCGTGAAATGCGGATAGCGACAGTAATGCGGTGAATTGTTCGCTCACGAACTGCCGCAGGTCGATGGGTGCACACTTCACCTCTTCAATGAGTTCTTCCCTGCCGTCCAATAGCGCGATGATGTCTTCTATGTCGTTGGACATCAGCACATCGCCACGACCGCGACCCTGATAAGCCTGCAGTTTTGCGGCGAGAAACCACGGTGCGGCAAATACCTTGATGAGCGTTCCGTTGGGTAGTGTGTAGTCGACGGCATTTTCCAATCCGCCGATGAACCAAGTATTGGCAAAGCCCAATACCTTCTGCTCGGTGGGCATAAAATCGACTTTCAGATTGCCCAGTCGTAAACGACAGGTTACCGAGTCTTGGCCGGTATTTTTGAAGCCTCGGTGTTTCAGCGTTTCTTCCAGGCGATACCAGTCAGTGGTGCCGGCCAGGTGAATGACCAAATCAACATCATCCGTGCCGCGAATCGATTCCAGGGTGTATTCATCGGTGATAAGCAAAACGGTGGTGCAACCGCCGACGAAGGCGACTTGCGTGCGCAACTCTTCGCCCAACGCCTCAGCAACCTCCTCAAGCATTTGCAGCATCATTGTTCTGTTGGACGTCACAGGATCCACTCCCGCAGCATGGCATCGGCCACTTTGGCTTCGCGAGGGCCCCCGATGCGGATGGCGTCAACGAGGGCCAGGAAATGATAAAGAAGCTCATCTTTCTTCACCGCGCCAGGAACCGTTTTATACAACGGTGTGATTTCCTGACCTTTGCTTTTTCCGTATGCGTCCGGCCAGACGGGAATGAGGTCGCCGCCGCTCATCACTTTTCCCGCCAAGACTGGTGCGGCGAAGGCTGTCGGAATACCGCGAACGATAGGGCCTGGTTTAACCGGGAAAATATAGCGGATGCCGTACGTGACCAAATCAAGCAGTGCCTTGCTTCTTACCAAAGGAATTCCGTCGGTGTGGCTCGTATAGATCAAGCCAATTTCCCTGCAACGATTCAGGGATGAGGAAACCTCTGTTTTGCTTAGGCCCAACGCTGAGGACAGCGCTCTCACAGAATAGGTTTGTGAGCTGTGTCCTTCAAAGTCTTCGTCTACTCCATCCCAGCCCCGCCAGTCATCAATTGACGAAAGTTGAACAGTTTCGAAGTTTTGAATGTAATCCGGAAGATTTTGAAACCCGAGGCTCGCGCTCTCTTTTTCCACAGAGAACACTCGTTTTTTTACGCGCTCCCCTTTGGCCTGTAGTTCCAGGCTGATCAGTTTGAACAGGATGACGATGTCTTGACTTTTCATGGGGCTCCAAAAGCGAGTGTCCTCTGTCCGCGGACAGAGGACACTTTCTTGCACAGGGTTGACACTCATGTCAACGGTTTTGCAAAAACACCACATACCCCCGAAACCACTCACTCTCCTGCAAATACCCCGGCTCCTCCCACTCCCCGCCCTGAATCAAACCGATTTTGAACGGCAGCCCCATCCGGTTCATCCGTGGCAGATACGCCGCGTAATCCGGAATGCTCTGGCGGCCCTGATACGTCTGTACCACCACTTCATCCACCACGCCCTTGAGCTGGGCGATGGCGGTGGGATCGGCGTTGCTGCTCCAGTCCATCAGGCCGGTGATGCTCAGTTTCAGATCGGCCGGCAGGCGCTGGCGCAGGTCGCGCAGGAAGTCGGCGTACTCGTGCAGGTATTGGGTGCGGGCGTCGAAGTCGATCTGGATGCCGACCACCGGGTTGCCTGCGTCGCGCCAGCGTTGTACCTGGCCGAGCAATTGGGTGTAGACCTGTTCGGGCCAGTGCAGGGTGTGGGCGCGGTAGACCACCCAGACCTCGCCTCGGGTGAGGCGCGGCACGCTGATGCCTTGGGCGATCAGTTGCACACCACGCTGGGGCGCGCGGCGGGTGGCGTTGATCTGGCCCTGGAGGATGTACAAGGTCTTGGCCTGCTTGAGTACCGGCTGCGGAGTGACGCCGCTCCACAGCCAGAAGGCGTCATAGTCGCGGGCATCGACGGCACCGAATGCCGGGCTTGCCAGCAACAGCACGCCCAGCCACAGGTGTTTCACCAGTAGTACTGCAGCGATTTGCCCCACTGGGTGTCGGCGAAACCACTTTTCAGTTGGCGGAACCAGGCTTTGCGCACGGCGGGCTCGACGTCCTGGCCGCCGCAGCTGTTGTAGCCGGCCGGCGCGTAGCAGTTGATGGCGCGAAACAAGGCGTAGGCCTTGTCGTTTTTTGGCGCCTTGGCGTTGGCGATGACCTGCTTGTAACCGTCGAGCCGCGAGAAGGTTTCACCCTTGAAGTCCGATGCGCTGCTGCCCAGGCTGCCGGCGGCACGGGCTTGTTCCAGGGGCATGCCGTCCAGGCCGTTGCGCAGGATGAATTCGCCGAAGCAGTTCAGGGCCTGGGGGTTCTTCGCGTCGGTCTGCAAGGTCGCGGCGGTTTGCGCGATGCTCGGGCAGGCGTAGCCGGATTCGGCCTTGTCGCCGTTCCACTGGAACAGCTTAAGCGTCTGGCTGGCGCTGTAGACATAACCCAGGCTGGTGCCCAGCTTGTCCTCGGGGGCCTGGGCCGGCAGTTGCTTGAGGTCCTCGGCGAACGTGGCGAACTGGCCGTGCAGCAGGTCTTTGTAGAGCAGCACGAATTGCGCCGTCTGGCGCTCCAACGGATCGCTGGCCTGGGCGATCTGCTGGCGCAGCAATTCAGGCCCGGCGACGTTGCGCAGCAGGATGTAGCGCACTTGTTTGGCGCTGATCGGCGAATCGCTGGCGAACACCTTGGCCAACTGGCCGCTGCGCTCGTAGTTCATGGCCAGGGCCAACTCCAACTGGTCGCGTTGCAGCGGCAGTTTTGCCAGTGGCAACAGCTGCAGCCACAGGGCCTCGGCGCCTTTCCAGTCCTGCTTGGCTTCCAGTGCCAGGGCGCGCAGGGTCTGTTGGCTGAAGGCAAAATAGTTCAGGTTCGACGGCACGCTCTGCGGCAACTGCTTCAAGGCGGCGTCCGGTTGATGCTCGATATACAGCGCGCACACGGCCAGCAAGTACTCATAGAGCTCTGGCTCGCTGGCGAACACGGCCTTTTGCTTCTCAAGGTCTGCGCGGCTGATGGCCGGCTGGTTGCCGCCGCGCATCACCATCAGGTCGCTGACGAGCTGGATCATCGGGGTCTTGACGGTATCGCTGTTGACCATCAACAGCTTGAGGTCAGCTTCTTCTACCAGCTCATCCTCAGACACATTGCGCTGCTCGTCGGTGGCCGTCAGTGCCCAGGCGAACGCGTCGGCGAGCTGGGTGTTGTCGTCGGCCAGCCAGTACACCCGGCGCAGCAGACCGTGGGCCGAGGCCGCGTATTCGCCCTGTGGATAAGTCTTCAGGTAGGCGTTGAAGCCCTGCTCGGCCGTGGCCAGTGCGGGCTTATCCACACGGTCCAGGTGCGGCATGCCGTCTTCGTCATAGGTGTCGGCCTGGGCCTGGTTGAGCGCTGTGCGGGCGGTCATGTACAGCGCGGTTTCCTTCAGCCACGACGACTGGGCACTGCCGACGCCAGCAAAGCCTTGCGCGGCCTCGGCGAAGCGGCCGCTGTAGAAATCGGCGGCGGCTTGCAGGTAGGTGCGAAACAGTTGGCCGTCAGCTGACTGGATCTGCTGCGCCTCGGCGATCACCGGGCCATCCCAGGTGCAGGTGGTGAGCAGTTGCAGCCGCGCCTTCGCCAGCAGCGTGCGCTCGGCCGCCGGCATATCGGCCTTGACCACTTGGCGGATAAACGCCGTGGCGCTGTCATCGTCGTTGCTGCGGCAGCGGCTGCCTTCGCCATTGAGGAACGCTTCGCCGGCGGTTTTGTACGCCTCGCGCTTGATGCCCAGGGGCGTCAGCAGGGTGTCGAGTTCGGCGGTAGGCGAATCGTCCGAGTCGGGCTCAGTCTGGGCGCTGGAGGCAGCGGCCAGGCGATACACCGGGAACGGCACCGGGCCGAACCCCTGGGCCAGGTCATCTTCGCTCAACGCCTTGGGCGCCAACGGCGCGGCCTTTTTGTCGGCCAGCAACAGGCGCAGGTTGACCCGGCTGTCATTGCCTGGGCTCAGGAACGGCACGTTGTTGCAAGGGTCCAGGCTGTCACGCGAGACACGCCAGTCGGGGTAGCACGAATCGTCGGAGCTGGCCTGGGCCTGCTGGGAAATACCGGCCAGCAGGGCCAGTGCCACGGGAGAGAGAAAACCGATGCGCATGACGTGTCCTTGATCCTGGGGCCTTGGAGGGCGGCAATCATAGCTCGAACGATAAAAGATCTGGGGTGAAGACCTACACAAAAAACGGAATTCTCCGATTATGGTGAGTGGCAATTTAACTGCACTGACCTAGACTGCCGGCTACCACAGGGAGTAGTGATGTATGGAGCAGTTGCGTAGCTGGGCGTTGGGTTTTTCCTGTCTGTTGGGTGTGGCGCAGATGGCTATGGCAGAGGAGCCGTTGCTGGACCATTCCCCGCCGTCAGTCGATGCTGGGACCGCTGGCGAGGCCCGTGGCGTATTGCGCGCCCGCGACCAGGCGATGCTGGCCAGCGAATTGTCCGGACGCATCGTCGACTTACCGTTCAGCGAAGGCGAGTCATTCAAGAAGGGTGACACCCTGGCGCGCTTCGATTGTTCGGCCTACCAGGCCCAGCTCAACGCCGCATCGGCGGCCAGCCGCGGTGCCGGTGAAGAGCTGGCCCATAACAAGCAATTGGCTGCACTGAATTCCGTCGGGCGTTTCGAGGTGGCCCGCGCCGAAGCCAAGCTCACCGAAACCCAGGCCCAGTCTCAGGTCTACCAGGTGCAGGTCAAGCGCTGCAGCGTATTGGCGCCGTATGACGGCCAGGTGGTGCAGCGCAAAGTCCAGCGTTATGAAAGCGTTTCGGCCGGCGCGCCGCTGCTGGAAATCGTCGATAACCGCAGCCTGGAAATCCACCTGCTGGTGCCGTCTCGCTGGATGGGTAAGCTCAAGCCCGGCCAGACCTTCAGCTTTACCCCGGATGAAACCGGCCAGGCATTCAACGCCACCGTCAAACGTCTCGGCGCACGCATCGATGAAGGTAGCCAGACGCTCTTGCTGGTTGCCAGTGTGACCAATGCCACCGGATTGATGGCGGGCATGAGCGGTACTGCCCACTTCGCGCAACTGCAATGAACGCCCCGATGCCGGGCAATACCGAGCGGGTATTCGCCCAGTTTTTGGCGCTTGAGCACCAGACTCGTGCCGCCCGAACCACCGAGCAGTTGGCCTACAGCCTGGTCAACGACGGCCAGCCGTTGTTCGGCTATCGCCATGCGGCGCTGCTGATCGCCGGCAAAGTGCGGGCGGTGACGGCGGTGAGCAGTGTCGACCCGAATGCGCCGTTTGTGGCTTTTGTCGAGCAGGCTGTGGCGCAATTACACAAGCAGGCGCTGAGCCAGGCCGCACGGGTGGTACCGGCCGAGCAATTGAGCGCCCAGGTGCAGGCCGACTGGCAAAGCCTCTCCGCCGGCCATGTGTTCTGGCTGCCCTTGATTGACCCGCAAGGCCGTGTGTTCGGTGGTTTGTGGCTGGCGCGGGACACCCCGTGGAACCCTGCCGAGCAGGTGTTGCTGGCGCAGTGGGGCGATACCTGCAGCCATGCCTGGCTCGCCCTGCAACCGCGCCAGCCGTGGCGGCTGCGCCTGATCCGCAAGCGCCAGGTGCTGGTCGGGGTTGCGCTGTTGCTCGCGCTGCTGATCCCGGTGCGCCAATCGGTATTGGCGCCGGCCGAAGTGGTGCCGCTGGCCGGGCAGGTGGTGGCAGCGCCATTGGACGGGGTGATTGCCGAATTCCTGGTCAAACCCAACCAGGTCGTCAAGACCGGCGACCTACTGCTGCGCTTTGAAAGCACCACCCTCACGGCTCAGGCCGATGTGGCGGCGCGCGCCCTGGGCGTGGCCGAAGCGGAACTCAAAGCCAATGCCCAACGTGCCTTTGCCGATCCCGAATCCAGTTCGCGCATCGACCTGCTGGCCGCGCGGGTCGAGCAAAAACGTGCCGAACGTGACTATGCCCGCGAGTTGCTCAAGCGCAGCGAAGTGCGCGCCGAACGCGACGGTATCGCGGTATTCGCCGACGCCGAACGCTGGACCGGCAAACCGGTGCAGACCGGCGAGCGCCTGTTGCAGATCGCCGACCCCGCCCAGGCTGAGTTGCGCATTGAGCTGGCGGTGGGCGATGCGATTGCGCTGGAGCCGAACGCCGAGGTCGCGCTGTTCCTCGACAGCGACCCGTTGCAGCGCCATCTCGCCACCCTGCAACGCGCCGCCTACGAGGCCCAGCCCACTCCGGGCGGGCAACTGGCCTATCGTCTGGACGCGCAGTTCGATGAAGCGCCGCCGCGTATTGGCCTGCGCGGTACCGCGAAGATCTTTGGCGAACGTGCGCCGCTGGCCCTGTACCTGTTGCGCCGACCGCTGGCGGGCCTGCGCCAGAGTGTGGGCCTGTGACGAGCCTGCCCAAGCTGCGTGAGGACCTGCAACTGTCCAGCGCCGGCGCCGCCCTGGATGGTTCGCCGCGCTGGACCCTGGCCGACCCGGTACGCGGGCGCTATTTCAAGCTCGGCGCGACCGCCATCCGCCTGTTGCGCCACTGGGCATTGGGCGACCCGGAAAAAGTCCTGCAAGCCGCCAACTGTGAGCCGGGCCTGCCCTTGGGTGGCAGCGAGGTGGATGAGTTGCTGAGTTTTCTGCGCGCCCACGACCTGATCGCCGCCCTCGACCCCGAACAACGGGCCAGCTACCTGTCTAAAGCCGCCGCGCAGAAAAAAAGCCTGGGGAAAGTCCTGCTGCACCAATACCTGTTTTTCCGCATCCCGCTGTGGCGTCCGGACGCTTTTCTCAACCGGGCATGGCCGTGGCTGGCGCGCTTCGGGCCGGGTCTGTTGCGCTATGGTTTGCCGATCATCCTGGGGCTCGGCGTGTTTCTGGTCGCGCGGGATTGGCAGCGGTTCCTGGCGACCTTCCCGCACCTGTTCAGCCTGGGGGGCGCCCTGGCCTTTGGCACCGCGTTGTTTTTCGCCAAGCTGTGCCATGAGTTCGGCCATGCGTTCATGGCCAAGCGCGCCGGCTGCCGGGTACAGAGCATGGGCGTGGCGTTCATGGTGATGCTGCCGATGTTCTACACCGATGTGAGCGACGCCTGGCGCGTCAATGATCGCCGCTCTCGCCTGATGATCGGCGCGGGCGGGGTGATGGCCGAGTTGTTACTGGCCTGTGTTGCCCTGCTGGCCTGGTCGCTGTTGCCGGACGGTCCCGCCCGTACGGCGGCGTTCATGTTGGCCAGTGCCACATGGCTGACCACCTTGGCGATC
This sequence comes from Pseudomonas sp. SJZ103, assembly GCF_007828335.1. Taxonomy (NCBI): domain Bacteria; kingdom Pseudomonadati; phylum Pseudomonadota; class Gammaproteobacteria; order Pseudomonadales; family Pseudomonadaceae; genus Pseudomonas; species Pseudomonas sp. SJZ103. The sequence continues at coordinate 587,539 of NZ_VIUN01000003.1, read as the reverse complement.
AACCTCAACCCGTTCATGCGCTTTGATGGTTACTTTTTGATCAGCGACTTATGGGGTGTCGATAACCTGCAAGGCCGCGCCTTCGCCCTGTGCCGCTGGCGCCTACGTGAGTGGCTGTTCGGCTACAGCGAGCCGGCGCCGGAGCCCTGGTCGCCGACGATGCAGCGACGCCTGCTGTGGTGGGGCTACCTGGCGTGGTTGTGGCGAGCGGCGTTGTTCCTGGGGATCGCCTTGGCGGTGTACCACCTGTTTTTCAAATTACTCGGGATCTTCCTGATGCTGGTGGAGTTGGTGTGGTTCATCTTCCTGCCGATCTTCAAGGAATGGCGCGAATGGTGGAGCCGGCGCAGCCAGGCCTATGCACCGCGGGTGCTGCTGACCGGCCTGGGGTTACTGTTGATCCTGCTGGCGCTGGTGGTGCCATGGCGCAGCGCCGTGGAACTGCCGACGATGCTCGAGGCGGGACGCGCCAGTGCGCTGCATGCGCCGGTGGCGGCGCGGGTCAAGGGGCTGAAGGTCGTCGATGGGCAAGCGGTGACCCAGGGCCAGGTGCTGATTGAGCTGGAATCCCCCGACCTCGATGCGCGGCAAAGTATCGTGCGCCGCGAAGTGGAGATCCTGCAGTTGCAGATGCGCCGCCAGGCAGGGCGCATCGAAACGGCGGCGGACGCAGGCATCAACGACCAGCGACTGTCCCAGGCGCTGGCCGAGTACCGTGGCCTGGCCGCCCAGCGTGAGCGCCTGCTGTTGCGGGCGCCCCATGCGGGCATCGTGCGCGATGTGCTGCCGCAGTTGAGCGTGGGCCGCTGGCTGTCCCCCAAGGATGCACTGGCGCGGGTGGTGGAAGATGGCGCACGCCTGCGCGGCTATGTGGCCGAAGCCGAGTTGTGGCGCGTGGCGCCGGGGGCGACCGGGCGTTTTATCGCCGATGATCCGATGCACGCCGCCATCGCTGTGGAATTGACCGACATCGACGCCAATGGCGTGGCCTACCTGGATCAAGAGGCGCTGACCTCCGACCACCATGGGCCGATCGCCGTGCGCCGTGACGAAAACCAACGCCCGGAGCCGGTACAGGCCCAATACGGCGCTCGCTTGAAGAGTGTGCAACCGATCCCGACACCCCATCAGCCGCTGCGCGGTGTGGTGGTGTTGCAAGGGCGCAGCGAGTCGGTGCTGGGTGTGGCCTGGCGACGGGCCGCAGCACTGGGCGTTAGGGAAAGCGGGTTCTGACAGGAGTTGAACGCGATGTTAAACAAGGAAGGCGCTTTGGCGCAGGGCCTCTCGGTGCGCCCGTCACGCAGTACCGACGAGCCGTTTTTGCACAGGCTTTACCGCTCGGCACGCGCGGACTTGCAGTGGATCGATGGTGAGCAGGCCCTGGTGGAAGAGGTGATCGCCCAGCAGTTTCAGGTTCAGGAGCGCGGTATGGGCGAGCACTTTCCGGGTGCGCTGCATTACGTGATCGATAAACTCGATACCCCCATCGGCGCCTTGAGTGCCGACTTCGGGCCTAATGAGATCCGCGTGTTGTACCTGGCGTTTATCCCCGCCGCCCGAGGCCGGGGCTTTGGCCGGGCAGTGCTGCAGGGCGTGCAGCAAGCCGCACAACAGGTGTGTTGCCCGGTGGCCACGGTGGTCTGGGCGAGTAACCCCCACGCGCGCCAGCATTACCTGGCGCTGGGGTTCCGGGTGGAGGAAGAGACGCCTGCCGCTCAGCGCTTGGTGTGGTACCCGTCTCAGTTGAACACGATGCAGAAATAACCGCGCTGCGCGTCACGGCCCATGGCGGGCTCGCGGGACACAAACACGTGTTCCAGGCAGGTGTCCGTCAGTGGCAAACGGCACAGGCCATCGACGAAGTCGGTAGGTTCCAGGCTGTTGAGCAACACACTGAACGCCCCGCGAGGGCTGCCCGGCATGCTCGCTTGCGGCGCATCGTCCAAGCGCTGGATCTGGATCGGCAGCGCCGAACCATCGGGCAGGTACAGCACGCTCGTACGATTCAGCAACGGCCGAAAATGCTCAGGGGTGACCAGGTTCAACATAGGGAGCTCCGCGTCAGAAGGGCCGAGGCCTGCAAGCCTCGGCCACGTGCAGGTGTCAGCTGCGTGATGGAAAGATCCCGTTCAGGGCAATGCTGAAGTTGATCGCCAGGAACGGATTCATCGACCCCATGGGCAGGCCTTGGCCCGTGGGCGCGATGGTTCCCGTCACCGTGGAGGCGACGCCCTTGAGCGGTACCGGGTTGACACCCTGTTGGTCGGAGTAGATCGAGGCACTGCCCGGTCCTGTGCCGGAAGCACCGATAAACGCGTTGGTGGCGGTGGGCACGTTCACTGGGTTGCTGGTGACGCTGGTCAGTTGCACCGAGGTGCTGATGGCGAGGGTCGTTGCATCGTGGGTGTGGGCGGGCAGGTTGGCCAGGGTGGCCGTGATGCTTTCGGTGCCGGCGAATTCGCCCATGACCCGCGGCGACAGCGCTGTACCGTTGCCTTGGCCGATAGGTAGCCGACCTTGCAGGTCAGGCAGCTTGAACGTTTGCACGCCATCGCCGCCGTAGGTGACGCCTATCAGGGCGAACAGCGTTTGGAACTGGCTGAGTGAAAGGGTCTGACCGGCGCACAAGGCCCAGTCTCGTGGGGCGAAATTAAACGCGAAGGGTTGGATGGTGCCGATGAATACTTCCATGAATCGTTCATCCTTGTGTGGGCTTTACGGGGGTGTGACGCCAATCGACCGGGCGTCACCGCAGAGCGTAGACGCCGCTTTTGTTCGCTGCCTGCTGCTTTCGAAACAGCGAGCGAATCGGAGGCTTTTGACCTAGAGTGGCGACTGTTTGTGCATGCACGGGTTTTGCCTTGGAAACAAGCAATGGCAAGGGAATTGAGGTGCGACGGTCTGTGGTAGAGCAAGACGAAAAGGTTGCGGCCGTTGCCGCTTACAACGGCGCTTGGGCAGGTGCCGGATGGCTGAGCCGGCTATGGTGGTTTCCGATTCTGGCGCTGGCCATGGCCCTGCGTTTTTATGGCCTGACGGCGGCGGCGATCTGGGGCGACGAAGGCTCCAGCCTGCTGCTGAGCGAATACGCCGTGGGCGACCTGTGGTTTCACGCCGCGCACGATGTGCATCCACCCCTGTATTTTTTCATGCTGCGTGGCTGGATCGAACTGTTTGGCGACGGGATCTGGTCCATACGCAGCATGAGTGCGCTGCCCGGCGTGGTGGTTGTGGGGCTTGGCGTCTGGCTGACACGCCAGCTGTCGACCCAGCGTGCCGCCGTATTGGCCGGCGTACTGCTGGCGCTGATGCCCACGGCGGTGCGCTACAGCCAGGAAGTGCGGATGTATTCGCTGCTTGGCGTGTGGCTGCTGGCCGCCACGCTGGCGCTGGTGTATTGGGTGCGTCAGCCCGAACGCAGTCGCTGCCTGGTGGCCTATGTGTTGCTGATGGCCGCCGGTTTCTACACCCACTACTTCACCGCGTTGTGCGTGCTGGTGCATTGGGCGTGGCTGGGCGTGCTGTGCACGTCCCAGCGGCCTGGCGAGCGCTTGATTCTGCGTCGGCAGTGGTGGCTGGCCAACGTGACCATCGTGCTGTTGTACCTGCCTTGGCTGCCGAACCTGCTGGGCCTGGTGCAGCATTTCGATGAACTCAAGGTGGGCGGCGATGTAGGCTGGGAAGAACCGGTCAGCCTGCTCTCCGTGCCGTCGATGATCTGGCAGTTCCTGCTCCAGGATGAGGGCCTGGGCATTTGGGCGCCGCTGTTCTGGCTGTTCCCGTTGCTGCTGCTGGGCGTGGTCGGTGTTACGGCCTGGCGTGATCGCGAGCGTTATCGTCCGGCCAGCCTGTTGGCGCTGTTCTTCCTGTTGCCGCTGTTACTGGTCTACGGCGTGTCGTTTATCTCCCCGGTGTTTATCGAGCGTTACCTCACCGTATACGCCCTGGGGTTGCCGATTCTGGTGGCGATAGCCATCGACCGCTTGCCCTCGCGCCTGTCTTTGCCGGGTGCGGCGTTGTTCGTGCTGTTGGTCGGTGTGGAACTGCTGGGGTTGAAGAATAACTTTACGGTGGATGAACATGACCAGTTCAACGGGCCAGTGGAGTTCGTCAATCGCAACTACCAGGAAGACGACCGCATCGTCCTCAGCGACATGCTGTGGTACCTCAGCTACGTGTATTACGACCAGACCGACGCCCAGTTGCAGCTCTACACCCCGCCCAAGGCCGATGGCACGCCAACCCGGCCGAATGCCTACGGCTTTGGCACCCTGGTGGACCAGGACGGTGGGCGCATCTACCTCGACCGCTTGTCGGATTTGCCGGCCGATACCCGGCGTGTCTGGCTGATCAGCAGCAACGAACAACCGGACGAATTTGCGCCGCTGCCGGCGGATTGGCGACTGATCAGCCAACAAGACGGCGGCGGGGCGAGGGCGCGTCTCTACGTGCTATGCCGAGGGCCAGCGCCCTTGCGCCCGGAAGGTTGCCGCTAATACCCATTCGTTATGAAAGGAATGTCAAAATAGTGGCAACTGCGTCCTAGTGGTGCGTGCAATCCTCAGCTACTCTTCGACGACAAATGGATGTTGTCCTACAAAGTGGTGAACGGATGCAGTATCACTTTATCTCGGGTTTGCCGCGTTCCGGCTCGACCCTGCTTTCTGCGATCCTGCTGCAGAACCCGCGTTTCCACGCCGGCATGAGCAGCCCGGTGAGCCCTTTGTTCAACGGGGTTCTGGCGCAATGCAGCGCTGGCAGCGAGTTCGGCTCGGTGATCGATGCCATCACTCGCCGCCGTTTGTTGCGCGGTTTGTTCGACGCTTATTACGCGGATAAAACCTCCACCCCGGTGGTGTTCGACACCAACCGCCAGTGGTGTGCGCGGATGCCCGCACTGCATGACCTATTCCCCCAGGCCAAGGTAATCGCCTGTGTGCGCAACGTGGCGTGGGTCTTGGACAGCCTTGAACGCCTGTTCCGCGCCAATCCGTTCGAGAACACCAAACTGTTCAACGACGATGACGAGCGCAACACCGTCTACAGCCGTTGCGAAACCCTGGCCCAGCGCAATCGCTTGGTGGGCTTTGCCTGGACGGCGCTCAAAGAGGCTTATTACGGCGAGAACGCCGAGTCGTTGCTGATCGTCGATTACGACTTGTTGAGCCAGGCCCCGGAGCGCGTGATGCGGCTGGTGTATGAGTTCATCGGTGAAGCGTGGTTCGAACATGATTTCAACCACCTGACCTACGACGCGCCGGCCTTTGACCAGGCGCTGGGGCTTACCGGCCTGCACAAGGTCAAGCCCAAGGTCGCCCCACAAGCCCGGCGAACCCTGTTACCGCCGGACCTGTTTGAAAAGTATGCCGCATTGTCGTTCTGGCGCGATGGGTCTGCCAGTGCGGCCAATGTCATTCGTATGAAAACCGACGCCGCGATCAACTGATTGCGGCTTTTCTTTTTTTGCGTGTTCAAAGCGTTCGAGTTCAGGTGATCGTCATGTGGTGGAGCAAAGGCAAATCGCGGGTAACCGAGGGTGCACACGCCCTGGCATCGCCAATGATCATGTTCCTGGAGCCGCGAATGCTGTTCGACGGTGCGGTGGCGGCAACCGTGGCCGATGCCGCGCAGCCGGATGCCCAGCCCACGGCCGAGGCGGTCAAGACCCCCACGGCGGATCAGCCGGCGGACACTCACGCGCCCCAGGGCCAGGTCGATGCGACCCACGCGGCGGTGCCGGGTAAAAGCGTGCTGTTCGTCGACTCCCGAGTCAAGGATTCCGCCAGCCTGCTCGAGGGCGTGGCGCCCGGTACCCAGGTGATACAACTGGATGCGACCAAGGACGGTTTGCAGCAGATCGCCGATTACCTGGACAGCCACCAGGGCGTCAGCTCGGTGCAGATCATCGCCCACGGTAACGCCGGCGATTTGTGGCTTGGCAACAGTTACCTGTCGGCGGATAACGTCCAGACCCGCAGCGAGGTACTGGCGCAGATCGGCCAGGACATGAACGTCGGTGGCGACATCCTGATCTATGGCTGCTACACCGCCGAAGGCGAGCGTGGCTTGAGCCTGGTCGATTCATTAGCGCAGTTGACCGGCCGCGACGTGGCGGGGTCAAACGACCGCACCGGCCTGGGTGGCGACTGGGACCTGGAAATCGCCACAGGCAATATCGAAAGTGCCAACGTGTTGTCGGCCAGCGCCATGAGCGAGTATCAATGGGGCCTGGCCACTTGGACGGCCACCAACAATTTCAATAGCGGCGTGGGCTCCCTGCGCGCCGCCTTGGCGTCTGCACAGAACGGCGACATCGTCACCTTCAATGCCGGCATGACCATCGGGCTGACGTCGGTGCTGGTGGTCGATAAAAACATCACCATCGACGGTGACCTCAATAACGACAACGTTGCTGACGTGACCCTCGACGGCCAGTACCGCACCCAGATCATGAACGTGACGTCCGGCACCACGGCCACGCTTGATGGCCTGGTGATTACCCGGGGGATGAAGGCGGGCGATGGCGGTAACGGCGGTGATGGTGCGCTGGTGTCCCAGGGCGGCGGTATTTACAACGCCGGCACCTTGACCCTGAAAAACGTCACGGTGACCGCCAACGCCGCTTCGGGCGGTGGCGGCGGTGGGGGTGTAACGCCGCAGTACGCCGGTGGCGGCGGTGGTGGTGGTGGCGCGATCACCGGAGGTACCGGTGGCAGGGGGGGCGATACGCTCAACTCCACGGGCTCCAACGGCTCGGCGGGGCAAGGCGGTGCAGGCGGTGGCTTCTTCAACATCGGCGGGCGTGGCGGTTCCACCACCGGTGGTGCGGGCGGCGCGGCGTATCCGGGCTACAGCACCGGTTCGGCTGGCGGTAGCGCGGTCAGTGGCGGATTGTCCATTGGCGGCGGCGGCGGCGGTGACGGGTACAACGACATCGGCGGCGCTGGCGGCGGCGCGGTGGGGGGGATCTACAACGACACTGGCGCGACCCTGCGGATCATCGGCAACACGGTCATCTCCAACAACGTCGGCGCGGGCGGCGGCGGTGGCGGTGGCGGCGCGGGTGGTGGCTACTTGCAAGCGGGCGGAGCGGGCGGCGTCGGTGTCGGTGCCATCTGGAACAAAGGTTCGATCCTGATGACCGCAGCCAACTTCGCTGCCCTGGCCGGCAGCGTCAGCAACGTCGGCGGCAGTGGCGTGGGGGGCACAAGTGCGGGCACTGCGGGTGTTTCGCCTGCGTCGGTGGCCAACATCTACAGTGATGGCGGCACCCTCGACACCAACTATGTGCCGGACGAGACGCCACCCACAGCGACCGTCGTGGTCGCCAATACCAGCCTGAACTCCGGCGGTACGTCGTTGGTGACCATCACCTTCTCCGAAGCCGTGACCGGCCTCACTGCGGCAGACCTGACGGTGCAGAACGGCAGCGTCGGCACCTTGACCACTGGCGACGGCGGAATTACTTGGACGGGAACGTTGACCGCGGCCAGCAACATCGCTGACACCACCAATATCATCACCCTGAACAACACCGGCGTGGCCGACTTGGCCGGCAATGCCGGCGTGGGCACCACCGACTCGAACAATTATGTGGTCAACGATACCGTGGCGCCGACCGCATCCATCGTGATCGCCGACACGGCCCTCAGGATCGGTGAAACCAGCCTGGTGACCATTACCTTCAGCGAAGCGGTGAGCGGTTTCACCACCGCCGACCTGACCGTGGCCAATGGCTCTCTCACGGGCCTGAGCAGCAGTGACGGTGGTATCACCTGGACGGCCACGCTGACGCCGGACGCGGTGATCACCGATGCGACGAATCTCGTTGTCCTCAATAACACGGGTGTGTCGGACCTCAATGGCAACGCTGGCGTGGGGACAACCAACTCCAACAACTACGCCATCGACACACAACGCCCCACCGCCACTGTCGTGGTGAGCGACACCGCGCTGCGCATCGGTGAAACCTCCGGGGTGACCATCACCTTCACCGAGGCCGTGAGTGGTTTCACCCTCGCCGACCTGAGCGTTGCCAATGGCGTGTTGAGTGGGCTGAGCAGCAGCGATGGCGGCATTACCTGGACCGCGACGCTCACGCCGAGCGCCAGTATCAGCGACACCAGCAACCTGATCACCCTGGATAACACTGGCGTGAGTGACGCGGCGGGCAACGCTGGCAGCGGCACCACCGACTCCAACAACTACGCCGTCGATACGCAGCGCCCAACCGCCACCATCGTAGTGGCCGACACCGCGCTGAAGATCGGCGAAACGTCCTTGGTCACTATCACCTTCAACGAGGCCGTGACCGGCTTCACCCTGGCGGACCTGGCCGTTGTCAGTGGCTCCCTGAGCGGGCTTAGCAGCAGCGACGGTGGGATCACCTGGACCGCGACCCTCACGCCGAGTGCCAGCACCAGCGATGCCACCAACCTGATCACCCTGGCCAATACCGGCGTGGCGGACGCGGCCGGTAATGCTGGCAGTGGTACCACCAGCTCCAACAACTACGCCGTCGACACCCAGCGCCCCAGCGCTACCATTGTGGTGGCCGACAACGCTTTGAGCGTCGGAGAAACCTCGCTGGTGACCATCACCTTCAGCGAAGCGGTGACAGGTTTTACCAGCGCCGACCTGACGGTCGCCAACGGCACGCTTACCGGCCTGAGCAGCGGCGACGGCGGTATCACCTGGACCGGCACGCTCACGCCGAGCGCCAATACCAGCGATGCCAGCAACCTCATCACCCTGGACAACACTGGCGTGAGTGACGCGGCGGGCAACGCTGGCAGCGGCACCACCGACTCCAACAACTACGCCATTGATACCCTGCGCCCGACCGCGACCATTGTGGTGGCCGACAACGCGCTGAGCATCGGCGAAACGTCCTTGGTCACTATCACCTTCAACGAGGCGGTGACCGGTTTCACCCTGGCCGACCTGACCGTCGCCAACGGCAGCCTCAGCGGCTTGAGCACCAGCGACAACATCACCTACACCGCGACCTTCACCCCAAGCGTCGGCACCAGCGATGCCACTAACCTGATCACCCTCAGTAACACCGGCGTCGTGGATGGGGCGGGCAACGTCGGCAGCGGCACCACCGACTCCAACAATTATGCCGTCGACACCCAACGCCCCACCGCGACCATCGTGGTGGCTGACAACGCGTTGAGCGTCGGCGAAACCTCGCTGGTGACCATTACGTTCTCCGAGGCGGTCAACGGTTTCGACAATTCGGACCTGAGCGTGGCCAACGGCACGTTGAGCGCGGTCAGCAGCAGTGATGGTGGTGTCACCTGGACTGCCACCTTCACACCGGCCCTCGGTGTCAGCGACACGTCCAATGTGATTACCCTGAACAATACCGGCATCAATGATGCTGCGGGCAACACAGGTACCGGCACCACCAGCTCCAATAACTACCAGGTCGACACCAACGTGCCGACGGCGACCATCGTCATCGCCGATACCACGCTGAGTATTGGCGAGACATCGTTGGTCACGGTGACCTTCAACTCGGCGGTCAGCGGGTTCGACAATGCGGACCTGACCGTCAGCAACGGCACACTCGGCACCATGAGCAGCACCGACGGCGGCGTCACCTGGACCGCCACGTTCACACCGAGCTCCAGTATTTCCGACACCAGCAACGTGATCACCCTGGACAATACCGGCTTGGTCAACGGCGCAGGCAACGCAGGCGTGGGCACCACCGATTCGAACAACTACGCCGTCGACACGGTGCGGCCGACCGCGACCATCGTCGTGGCCGACACCGTCATTGCCGTCGGCGAGACCTCACTGGTGACCATTACCTTCAGCGAGGCCGTGACGGCGTTCACCAGTGCTGACCTGACCGTCGCCAACGGTGTGGTTTCGGGGCTGAGCAGCAGTGACGGCGGCATCACCTGGACGGCGGCCTTTACGCCGACCAATGGCGTCACCGACACCAGCAACGTCATCACGCTTAACAGTGGAAGCGTCGTTGACTTGGCCGGCAACGCCAACGTTGGCACCACCGATTCCAACAATTACGCGCTGGATACCCAGCGCCCAACCGCAACGATCGTGCTGGCCGATTCCAACCTGAGTGTCGGCGAAACCTCGTTGGTGACCATTACCTTCAGCGAGGCCGTGAGCGGTTTCAGCAACGATGACCTCAGCGTTGCCAACGGTACCCTGAGCACTGTCAGCAGCAGCGACGGCGGCGTGACCTGGACCGCAGTCTTCACCCCGACCCTCGGTGTGCGGGACACCACCAACCTGATTACCCTGGACAACACCGGCGTGAGTGACGCGGCGGGCAATACCGGAACCGGTACCACCGATGGCGCCAACTACAGCATCGATACGCAGGTGCCGACGGCAACCATCGTGGTCGCCGATACATCGCTGAACATCGGTGAAGCCTCGCTGGTAACCATCACCTTCAGCGAAGCGGTGAGCGGTTTCGACAACAGCGACCTGGCCGTCAGCAATGGCACGCTGAGCAACGTGTCGTCCTCCGACGGCGGCATCACCTGGACGGCCATGTTCACGCCGAGCGCGAGTATTTCCGATGCCAGCAACGTGATCACGTTGGACAATGCCGGCGTGAGCAATGTCTCCGGCAACGCAGGTGTCGCCACCACCGACTCCAACAATTTCACGATAGACACCCAGCGCCCAACCGCGACGATCTCCGTGGCTGACAACAACCTGGGCATCGGGCAGACCACCACGGTGACCATCGGCTTCAGTGAAGCGGTCAGCGGTTTTGATCTGTCGGACCTGAGCGTGGCCAATGCTGTGTTGTCCAACCTGGCCAGCAGCGATGGCGGTAAAACCTGGACCGCCACCTTGACGCCGACGGCGGCCATCAGCGATGCCACCAACCTGATCGTAATGGATACCAGTCTGGTGAATGATGCAGCGGGTAACGTCGGCAGCGGAATCGTAATTTCCAACAACTTTGCGATTGATGGGGAGCGGCCTACTGCGACCATCAGCCTAGCTGACCCCAGCCTGACAGTTGGCCAGACCACCACCGTGACCTTCACCTTCAGCGAGAAAGTCACCGGTTTCGACCTGGATGACCTCAGCGTCGCCAACGGCACCTTGTCCAATCTGGCCACCAGCGATGGCGGCAAGACCTGGACCGCGACCCTGACGCCGACGGCGAATATCAACGACCCGAGTAATTTCATCACCCTCGACACCAGCCTGGTGGCTGACCTGGCTGGCAACGCCGGCAGCGGTTTTGCCAACTCCGATAACTTCGGGGTCAACACCCTTGCACTGACCGGCGACCCGCTGTTTCGCGTCACCGACCCGGTTGCGCCCCAGGACGCGCCGAACCCGCCGTTGCAGCCCATCATTTTCGGCCGCCCAAGTGGCGACCTGGGTTCGCCCATCGGCTTTCCGCCGCTGTTTGAACAACGTGAAATGGGCGCAGGCCTGCCGCCGATCGGCCGTATTTTCATCAACGACGGCGCCTCGTCACCCAGCTATATCGCCCAGGTGTTCAGTACCGATGGCAGTGGCGACGGCAGCGGCAGTGGTTTCCTCGGCTTCGGCGGTGGCGACGGCGGGGTGTTTGGCTCAAGCACGTTGTCGGGCCTGTTCAACCGCGACACCGGTGGCAACGATAGCGGCTTCAAGGCGTTCGACAGCAAGTCGATCAAGGGCGGCGGCGAGGCGGCCCAAGGCCTGCGCGGCGTCTTTGGTGCACCGACCCTTGGCCAGCAATTGCAACAGCTCGACGACAAACAACATCGCCAGGTAATCGACCTGGCCCACGCACTGCAACAGATCGGCATCAGCGAAATGCAGGCTTGAATACAACTAATTTCGAGGCAGGAACAGGGGCAGTACAAGGATGAATACACGTCATAAGGTGTTCGGCGCCAGCTTGCTGGTGCTGGCGATCAGCGGTTGCGCGGTCACCAGTAAGCCGATTGAACGCAGTGTCAGCGAGCAACGCGCCCGCAATGATCTGCAAGGCATGTACACGGGACAGGAACCCCTCAGCGGCCCGCTTACCTTGCACCAGGCCATGGCCCGCGCAGTGAAATACAACCTCGAAGGCCGCTTGAAGGTGATGGAAGAAGCCTTGGCCAAGCGCCAGTCGGACCTGTCCAGCTTTGACATGCTGCCGCGCATGGCGCTGTCCGCCGGCTACGCCGGGCGCAACAATACTAACGCCTCCAGCAGCCAGAGCGTGCTCACCGGTACCCAGTCCCTGGAACCCTCGACCTCTCAGGACCGCGACCGTCGTGTGGCAGACTTGACCATGGTGTGGAACGTCCTCGACTTCGGCGTCAGCTACATCAGTGCCAAACAGCAGGGCGACCAGCGCCTGATCATCCAGGAGCGTCGCCGCAAGGTCATCAACACCATCGTCCAGGACGTGCGCTCGGCCTATTGGCGAGCGGTGGCGGCCGAGCGTCTGCTGACCCAGATCGACAGCCTGATGGCGCGGGTCGACCAGGCCCAGACCGACAGCCAGAGCATGAGCGAGCAGCGCATCGGCGACCCGGTCCAGGCCCTTGGCTACCAGCGCTCATTGATCGAGGCCACACGCCAGTTGCAGGAACAGCGCCGCGCCTTGTCCCTGGCCAAGACCGAACTGGCAACCTTGATCAACCTGCCCATGGGCACTGACCTGAAACTGGCCACGCCGGACGATTACGTGGTGCCCCAACTCAAGGTCAACCTGGCGAGCCTGGAACAGGAAGCCCTGGCCAATCGCCCGGAATTGCGCGAGCAGGACTACCAGACCCGCATCAGTGCTGCCGAAACCCGCAAAGCCATGCTGCGCCTGCTGCCCGGCCTGGAGTTTTCCGCCGGTGGCCACTACGACAGCAACTCGTTCCTGGTGGACAACCGCTGGGCCGACTACGGCGCCAAGATCACCTGGAACCTGTTCAACGTGATCTCCGCCCCGGCCGCCATCGACGTCGCCAAGGCCGGTGAAGAAGTCGCCACTGCAAGGCGCCAGGCCATGTCCATCGCGGTACTGGCCCAGGTCTACGTGGCCAACGCCAACTTCCAGGATGCCGTGCGCCAGTTCAAGACCAACGAACAACTGGCCAATATCGACGGGCAGATCCTCACCCAGCTGCGCAACCGCCACCAGGCGGCGGGCCTGGGCGAACTCGACCTGATCCAGGGCGAGCTCAACACCCTGCAAGCCGACCTGCGCCGTGACCTGGCCTACGCCGACCTGCGCAACGCCTACGGCCAGATCTTCGCCAGCGCCGGGCTCGACCCGCTGCCGGAGCAACTGGACTCCGACCGCGTGCAAAGCATCGCCACCGCCCTGGCCAGCCGTGAATCGGCCTGGGCCGCCGGCAACATCGCCGCACCGGTGCCGCGTGCCGTCGCCCAATAACCTGGTGGCGCCGACGGCGAGCATCACGCGCCGTCAACGCGAGGCGCGCAATGGCCATCGCGCAGTGGCGATCCTGCTCACCGGCTTGCCCGCCTCGGGCAAGTCGACCCTGGCCCAGGGCCTGCAGGCCGCGTTCTTCGAGCAAGGGCGCCAGAGCATCGTGCTCGACGGCGATGCCTTGCGCGTGGGACTCAACAAAGACCTGGGCTTTGCCGAGAGCGACCGCCTGGAAAACATCCGCCGCGCCAGCGAACTCGCGGCGTTGCTGGTGGACAACGGGCAGATCGTGATCCTGGCGCTGATTGCGCCCCTGGTGCAATTGCGCGAGGTCTTCGCCGAGCGCCTGGGCGCCGATTATCGGGAAGTGTGGTGCAATGCTTCGCTGGCGGTTTGTGAGCGTCGCGACCCCAAAGGTCATTACGCCCGCGCACGCCGGGGCGAACTACCGGGGTTTACCGGCATTGGTTCGCCGTACGAGCCACCGCCCCACGCGTCGCTGGAACTGGATACCGGCGTGCTGTCGGCACAGCAGGGCGTCGAGCGGTTGTTGGCCTGGTTGGCGCCTGAACTAGACTCTGGGCATTCATCTTCTTAGGAGCCCGCCATGCAATCGCCCGTGCACAGTTTGCCGTCACTGTTCAAACAGCTTGGGCTGCCGGATGACCGGGTCAGTATTGATCAGTTTGTGACCGCCCACTCGCCACTCAAGCCGGATCTGAAATTGGCAGAGGCGTTTTTCTGGACGGAGAGCCAGAAAGCGTTTTTGCGCGAGGAAATTCTGGACGATGCGGATTGGGCGGAAGTGGTGGATGAGTTGAATCTGATATTGCGGGGTGGGCGAGGGGTGTAAATGTGGGAGGGGGCTTGCCCCCGATGGTGGTGGATCATCTAACGAATCTGTTCACTGACACTCCGCTATCGGGAGCAAGCCCCCTCCCACATTCGTCCAGCGGTGTTGCCACTGAATCGCTCCACCCATCGCTAAATTGTTTCAAAACTTGACGCATCTAGCGCCTTTCTTCATATTGATAGTTAGCAAACTAACTGTATGCGAACTATCCAGTGCCTCAATCCCTCGAACAACTCCAGATGAACCTCAGCAGCAGCATGGTGGTAGGCGCCCGTAACTGGCGCAAAATCTGCCAGAGCACGCTGGTCAGCTATGGCATCTCCGAAGCCTGCGCCGTGCCGCTGTTGATGATCGGCCGCCTGGGCGACGGGGTGCATCAGGTCAAAGTGGCCCAGGCGTCGGGGATGGAAAGCCCGTCGCTGGTGCGTCTGCTCGACCGGCTGTGCCATGACGGCTATGTGTGCCGTACCGAAGACATCCACGACCGCCGCGCCAAGGCCCTGAGCCTGACCGAGCGTGGTCGCCAGTTGGTGCAGGCGGTGGAGGTGCAATTGGTGCGCCTGCGCCGCGAAGTGCTGGCGGACCTTCCGACCGCCGATATGGAAGCCGCACTGCGCGTACTGCGGGCCTTTGAGGCGGCGACGCTTTGAACGGATTTTTTACCGGTTTTCCGCCCGCCCGTGACTGGTTCTATGGGGTTCGTACCTTCGCCGCGTCGATGATCGCGTTGTACATCGCCATGCTGATGCAAATGCCGCGTCCGTACTGGGCGATGGCTACGGTGTATATCGTCTCCAGCCCGTTTGTCGGTCCTACCAGTTCCAAGGCGTTGTACCGCGCCATCGGCACCTTGATGGGGGCGGCGGCGGCGGTGTTTTTTGTGCCGATGTTTGTGCAATCGCCGTACATCCTGGTGGTGGTGATCGCACTGTGGACGGGCACCTTGCTGTTCCTCTCCATGCACCTGCGCACCGCCAACAACTATGCCTTGATGCTCGCCGGCTACACCTTGCCGCTGATCGCCCTGCCGGTGGTGGATAACCCGCTGGCGGTGTGGGATGTGGCCGAGGCGCGCACAGAAGAAATCTTCCTCGGCATTGCGGTCGCAGCGGTGGTGGGCGCGATGTTCTGGCCATGGCGGCTGATGCCGGTGTTCGATGGCGCGGTGGCCAAGTGGTTCAGCGACGCCCAGGTCTACAGCCAGCGCTTTCTCACCCGCAATGTGCAGCCGGAAGAAGTCAGCACCCTGCGCGGCGGCATGGTTGCCACCTTCAATACCCTTGAATTGATGATCGGCCAGCTGCCCCACGAAGGCGCGCGGCCGCAGACGGTGCGCAATACCAAGGAATTGCGCGGGCGCATGATCCACCTGCTGCCGTTGGTGGAGGAACTCGACGATGCGCTGTATGCCGTCGAACAGCGTGCGCCGCAGTTTCTAGAGCAACTGACGCCGCTGCTGGAAGCCATCCGGCAGTGGCTGGAAAACACCACCGAAAGCGCACCGCTGGAACGCTGGCGCGCCCTGCGTGACCAGGTCGACGCCCAGCAACCCCACGGCGAAGCTTTGGATGACCGCCACACGCTGCTGTTCTCCAACGCCCTCTACCGCCTCGGTGAGTGGATCGACCTGTGGCAAGACTGTCGCAGCCTGCAAGCCGCCATCCAGTGCGAAAGCCAGGACACCTGGCGTGCCGTGTACCGCCACTGGCGCCTGGGCCGGCTCACGCCGTTCCTCGACCGTGGCCTGATGTTCTACTCGGCGTTTTCCACCGTCACCGCGATCATCGTCGCTTCGGTACTGTGGATTCTGCTGGGCTGGACCGACGGCGGCAGCGCGGTGATCCTGGCAGCGGTGGCCTGCAGCTTTTTCGCCTCGATGGACGACCCGGCACCGCAGATATATCGGTTCTTTTTCTGGACCGCCATGTCGGTGCTGTTCGCCAGCCTCTATCTGTTCCTGGTCCTGCCCAACCTGCATGATTTCCCGATGCTGGTACTGGCGTTCGCGGTGCCGTTCATCTGCATCGGCACGCTGACCGTGCAGCCACGTTTTTACCTGGGCATGCTGCTGACGCTGGTGAACACCTCGTCGTTCATCAGCATCCAGGGCGCCTACGACGCAGACTTCCTCAACTTCGCCAACGTCAACCTGGCCGGGCCCGTGGGCCTGCTGTTCGCCTTTGTGTGGACGTTGATCGCACGGCCCTTCGGCGCCGAACTGGCGGCCAAGCGCCTGACCCGTTTCAGCTGGCGCGACATCGTCGGTCTGACCGAGCCCGCTACTCTGAACGAACACCGGCACCTGGCCGCGCAAATGCTCGACCGCCTGATGCAGCACCTGCCGCGCCTGGCGTTGATCAACCAGGACACCGGCAGCGCCCTGCGCGACTTGCGCGTGGCACTCAACCTGCTCGACCTGCTGGCCTATTCGCCGCGCATCCTCGGCGTACCGCGGGTGCTGCTCAACCAAGTGGTGGAAGGTGTGGGCGGTTACTTCAAAGCCTGCCTCAAGGCGGGTGAACGCTTGCCCGCGCCCAGCGGTCTGCTGATGACCCTCGACCGCACGCGCCGCGCCCTCAACGGCCAGGGCCTGCAAGACGAAGACGATACCCGCCTGCACCTGCTGCACGCGCTGGCCGGCCTTCGCCTGGCCTTGTTGCCGGGTGTGGAATTCATTGGCGGCACGGAGATGGAAGCGCCGCTACCCGATGGAGCGCCTTTATGATCGGTGACCTGGACATCAGCGGGGTGTTCCTGCCCACGCTGCTGGTGCTGATGGGCATTACGTACGTGTTATTCCTGGTGGTTCACGGGCTGTTGACCCGCGTCCACTTCTATCGCCTGGTCTGGCACCGGGCATTGTTCAATGTGGGGCTCTACGCGCTGTTGCTGGGCGCGGTGGACTCACTCAGTCGATACCTGATGACATGAAAAAACCTTTTTTGACCATCGGCCGTGTAGTCCTGACGTTGTTGATCGTGAGCTTCGCGGTCGTCGTTGTGTGGCGCATGGTCATGTACTACATGTTTGCCCCCTGGACCCGTGACGGCCACATCCGTGCCGACATCGTGCAGATCGCGCCCGACGTGTCCGGGCTGATCCAGCGCGTCGATGTACGCGACAACCAACTGGTGACCAAGGGGCAGGTACTGTTTGCCGTGGACCAGGACCGCTTCAAGCTGGCCCTGCGCCAAGCCCAGGCCGCCGTGGCCGACCGCCAGGAAACCCTGGCCCAGGCCCAGCGCGAGTACAAGCGTAACCGTGGCCTCGGCAACCTGGTGCCCAGCGAGCAACTGGAAGAAAGCCAGTCCCGCGTTGCCCGCGCCCAGTCGGCCCTGGCCGAAGCGCAAGTGACGGTGGATTCGGCCCAACTCAACCTCGATCGCTCCGTCATCCGCAGCCCGGTGGACGGCTACGTCAACGACCGCGCGCCGCGTACCCAGGAATTCGTCACCGCCGGGCGGCCGGTGCTGTCGGTGGTGGACAGCAATTCCTTCCATATCGACGGCTACTTCGAAGAGACCAAACTCGACGGCATCCACGTCGGCATGGGCGTCGACATCCGTGTGATCGGCGACAACGCCCGTCTGCACGGCCATGTGCAGAGCATCGTCGCCGGTATCGAAGACCGCGACCGCAGCAGCGGCTCGAACCTGCTGCCCAACGTCAACCCAGCGTTCAGCTGGGTGCGCCTGGCCCAGCGGATTCCGGTGCGCATCGCCTTTGACGATGTACCGGCGGACTTCCGCATGATCGCCGGGCGTACGGCGACCGTGTCGATCATTGGCGACAAACCCAACGAGGGAGCCAAGCCATGAAGCAGCTTTGGGCAACCGCTGCGCTGGGGTTGTTGCTGTCGGCCTGCCAAGTGGTGGGGCCGGATTACAAGCTGCCGCCAACGTCTGCCGTCAACCGCGCTGACCTGCAAGGGCAACTGGCGGGCGAGGGCAACAACGTGGTGTCGGCGCCAGTGCCGGCCGACTGGTGGAAGCTCTACAAAGACCCGCGCCTGGACGAGTTGGTGCGCCAGGCCATGGCCTCCAACACCGACCTGCGCGTGGCCGCTGCCAACTTGCAGCGCGCGCGTTATCAGACCCAACAAGCTGAATCTGCCGGCGGCTGGAGTGCCGGCGCCAAGGCCGAGGTGCAGCGCCTGCAGGAATCCGGCGAAGCGTTTTTGCAGGCGGACAAAGTGCCGGTGGACAACATCGGCAGCGTGGGCATTACCACCTCGTATCAATTCGACCTGTTCGGCACCTTGCAACGTGGCATCGAAAGCGCCCAGGCCAGCGCCGATGCGGCCCAGGCCGCCGCCGATATCGCGCGCATCACCCTGGTGGCCGATGTGGTGCGCTCCTACACCCAGGTGTGCGCGGCCAACGAAGAACTGGCGATTGCCAACGAGTCCCTCGACCTGCAAGCCCAGAGCACCAAACTGACCCAACGCCTGCGTGACGCGGGCCGTGGTGATGAAACCCAGGTCACCCGCTCGCAAACCCAATACAAATCCTTGCGCGCCGACATGCCGCGCTATGAAGCGGCGCGCCAGGCCGGGCTGTTCCGCCTGTCGATGCTGCTGGCCAAGCCAGTGGACCAACTGCCGGCGGGCACCGGCACCTGCGCCGAGCTGCCGCACATCGCCCAATTGTTGCCGGTGGGCGACGGTGCGGCACTGCTCAAGCGTCGCCCCGACGTGCGCCAGGCCGAGCGCCAACTGGCCGCCGCCACCGCACGTATCGGTGTGGCCACCGGCGCCTTGTACCCGGACATCGCCATCGGCGCCACGGTGGGCACCGTGGGCCTGCTCGACAACCTCGGCCAGCCGGCGACCAACCGCTGGGGCTTCGGCCCGATGATCAGCTGGACGGTGCCGACCAACGGCGCCCGTGCGCGCATCCACGAAGCCGAAGCCGCGACCCAGGGCGCCCTGGCGCATTTCGACGGCGTGGTCCTCAACGCCATCCGCGAAACCCAGACCGGCCTGGCGCAATACACCGCCGTGTTGCAACGGCGCGAGGCGCTGGCGGACGCCGAGCACTCGGCCCAAGAGGCTGCGGACCAGACCCACCGGTTCTTCCAGGCCGGCCGCGAATCGTTTCTCGCCGACCTGCAAGCCACCCGCACCTACACCGCGATGCGTGCGCAGCTGGCGGCGGCAAACACTCAGGTTGCCATGAGCCAGATCGATCTGTTCCTGGCCCTGGGCGGCGGCTGGGAAAGCGGACGAACGCAAGCGTCACAGCCCGGCAAACCCTGAGCGAATGACTATGCTTTGTCAGGTGGAGCGCACTGCGGTTTGACGGGCAGGTGCTCCCCTGACACTGCTCGCGTTTGCTCATGGGGATTCCAATAATGAAAAACCCTTATGCTCCCGCTTTCTGGTGCGTGCTCTTCGCACTGGTGTTGTTATCGGCCGCGTATTTCTACGGCGTCATGCTCGCCCATCAACTCGACAAGGCCATGGTGTTTCTCGACAGCGCCTGCCTGGTGATCGGCACCCTGTCCATCGGCGTCGTCGCCTGGGCCTCTTACCAAAATCAACGGGTCAAGAAAAAACTCCTGGAACAAGGCAAGACCCGCGTAGCGATCTGGGACACCAAGGTCGCGCTGCGCCGGGTCGAAACCGTGTTCGACCGCTATTTCTGGGGCAGCTATTGGCAGCCTGGGCGCACCTTCCAGGAGGTCATGGGCGACCTTACCGGCACGCCCCTGGAAAAAAGCCTCGAAGTCCTGAAAAAACAGTGTGTATTGCTGGATCGGCAGGTCGCCGAGGGCCGGCATTGGCTCAATAACGCGCGGGAATTGTCCGACGTTGCCACGCAGATGGCCCGTGAGCGCTACCAACTGGACTTCTGCGACCCCAAGTCCGACACCCCCGGCAATGCGGTCATACACCGCGAGTTTGAGGTGCTGGTATACACCTGGACGGCACGCCTGAAGAGTTTCGACCACCAACTCGACGAGATCGAATTGGAGTATTCGTGAACCAACTGCACGCCTGACCCCTCTGAGAAAGCTGGGCCGTTCGCGGCTGCCAGTGCTAATCTTCTCCCCGTTTTCGGCGGGCTTGAGCCAACCCCAACAGGGTTCAAGGAAGACAGCCCACTTCTCACAGGATTTGATCAGGTCACTTCATGAATAAGCCAGCAGTCGTTCTTTTGGGTTTTGTTGTCGCCGTAGGCGTCGTCAGTGCAGGCGGCGCCTGGTACACCGGTAAACAGCTGGAGCCGGTGCTGCAAACCGCGATCCAGAACGCCAACAAGGAACTGCAGACGTCCATGGCCGGCGTCGATGGCACCGTGGCCCTGGAGCTGGTGTCCCTGGAGCGTGGCGTATTCAGCAGCACCGCCCATTACCGCTTGAAAGGCCAGGGTTCGGTCTTCGGCGAAGAAAACCCTAATCCGGAACTGCTGTTCGTCGACCATATCGAACACGGCCCGCTGCCGTTCTCGCGTCTGGTGACGCTCAAATGGCTGCCGGTCATGGCCACCAGTCACTACGAACTGGAAAAGAACGCCACCACCGAGAAGTGGTTCGCCGCCGCCAAAGACGTATCGCCGCTCAAGGGCGTGGCCAATATCGGCTATAGCCGTTCGGTCAACGGCAACATCGAATTGCTGCCCCTGGAGTTCAAGGACGCCGCAGCGTCGGCGAGCTTCTCTGGCGCCAACCTGAATTTCGACAGCACCGCCGAAGGCCAGAAGGTCAAGGCTGACGGCTTCATGAACAGCTTCAAGATCGCCGGGCTGGATGGCAAGGGCGAACACTTCGAAGCTGAATTGTCTGGCCTGACCATCGCCAGCAACCTGGAAAAATCCACCTTTGGCTTCTACACCGGGCAAAACACCGTTGAGCTGACCGACAGCAAGTTCACCTTCGGCCCGCAGAAAGCCGTGTTGACCGTCAAAGGCTTCGAGCAGAAAGACTCCAGCGAAACCAAGGACAACAACCTGGCCGGCCGTGTCGACTACAAGATCGACGAGATCGGTTACCAAGGCAAACCCGTGGGTTCGGCGGCCATGGCCCTGAGCATGAAGAATGTCGACATCCCGGCCATGCTGGTGCTGACCAAGCTTTACCAGGACAAGATGCAGCCGGTGCAAGCCGCCGCCGCAGCGGGCGAGCCTGCACCTGAGCTGCAACTGAACGAAGCCGAGCAGGCCCTTGCCGAAGCGAACGTCAACCAGGTACTGGCCGCCAAGCCGCAACTGGCGGTGGAAAACCTGTCCCTGAAAACCACCCATGGCGAAAGCAAGTTCAACCTGCTGGTGGACCTGGCCAAGCCGGCGTCCATGGAGCTGCCGCCGGTTGAACTGGGCAAGCAGATGATTGCATTGCTGGACGCCAACCTGACGCTGTCCAAGCCGATGATAGGTGACGTCGCCGCCCTGCAAGCGCAACTCGGTGGCGTGAGCGACCCGAAAGCCATCGAACAGCAGTCCCAAATGGCCGCCGAGATGGTCAGCGGCATGGCGGTCGGCACTCAGTTGGCGACCCTGGTCGGCAGCGATGTGGTGTCCAAGCTGCACTACGCCAACAATGAAGTGACCTTCAACGGCCAGAAAATGACCGTCGAGCAGTTCATTGGGTTTGTGATGGCCAAGTTCGGCGCGGTCAGCGGCGCTCAGTAATATTTCGCCATCGCCCCGAAGTAAATAATGTGGGAGGCCCCACTACCTTTGCGACCTAGCGCTGTCGCACAGCAAACTGGGTCTCTGTGGCGAGCGGGCTTGTCCCGCGTTGGGGTGCGAAGCGCCCCTGATGAAGGCGAATGCGCTATATCAAGCACTCCTCGCCTGGTTTTGGGGCTGCTGCGCAGCCCAACGCGGGACAAGCCCGCTCGCCACAAGGCTGGCACCCCGTTATCGCAGGCAAGTCCGCTCCCACATTCACATTTCAGGCGGGCCGCGCAATTCTGAACAATTGTTCTGAATTGGTCTTCTTCCTACTTTCCTGAGAGATAGTTCGCACAGGAAAGCTAGGCCGGGTCATTAGACGCCGGCACCCTGCGGCAACTCGCTCAGGACTACTTATCGTTACAGCTTTCCGTGTGTAAGGAAGCTCACGATATGTTGCGAAACCTACCACTCAGTGCATCAGGCCGGTTGCGACTGCTCGTCGGGGCAGCCTTATGCAGCCAATTACTGATGCCTGCCTTCGCCATGGCCGATCCGGCCTATGACGCGCTGATTATTCAGGCGCGCAACGGCAACTTCACCCCCGCCCTGACCCAATTGCGCCAGTTGTCTGCCGAACGCCAGACGCCAGGCCAGGTCAGCGATCATGTGGTGATCGCCGGTTGGGCCGGCCAGGATGCCGAAGTGTTGAAGGTGTACGAGGCCCAGGGCAAACATCGCAACCTCAGCACCCAGGCGCTTGCCACCGTCGCGCGTACCTATCGCAACCAGCAGCAATGGTCCCAGGCCGAGGCGGTCTATCGCCAGGCGTTGCTGCGTGAGCCGAATAACGTTGACCTGCAATTGGGCCTGGCCCTGACCCAGGCCGACGGCGGCAAGGCTGACGAAGCGCTAAAACGCACCCGCGCATTGGTCGCCGCCAAGCCCGATGACCCTAACCGGCGCATGGCCCTGGGGTACGCGCTGACCCGTGCCGGCTTGGACTACGACGCGCTGTTTGAATTCGACCAGGCGTTTATCCGCGCTGGCGACAAGCCTGAAGTCGCTCGCGAATACATCGTCGCCCTGCAAAAGGCTCGTCTGCCGGAAGCGGCGTTGCGCCTGTCCGCCCAGCGTCCGGGCCTGGTGGACGCGGTGACCCAGCGCCGCCTGGAAGGTGACCTCGCCGCCGAACGGGTGCGCATGGCCGAGTTCGCCACGCGCACCGAAAAAGAACGCTACGTGATTGCCGACCGCGCCCTGGCGGATTACGACAAACTGCTCGCCCGCTGGACGCCTGACGCCAGCGCCCATGACGATGTGGTGCGCTGGCGCATCGACCGCCTGGGTGCGCTCAAGGCACGGGCACGCACTGCCGAAGTGATCAGCGAGTACGAAGCCCTTACGGCCCAAGGTGTGCAGCTGCCGACGTACGCCGTGCGTTGGGTCGCAGCGGCCTACCTCGACCAGCGCCAGCCAGAAAAGGCTGCGCCGCTGTATCGCCAGGCGGTGACCGCTCCGGACGCAGACGTAGGTGATCATGTTAAAGACAGCAGCGCCCTGTTCTACGCCTTGTTGGAAAGCGACCAGGTGGAAGAGGCGCGGGCAGTCGCCAATAACCTGGCCAGCACCGAGAAGCCCCGGGTTGAACTCAAGGGCCTGCCCATCGGCAACCCTAACGATGAATGGATGGACGCCCAGCAGCTGGCAGCCCAGGCCGGTACGTATGGCGCTGACCTCAACGCCAGCGAAGAAAGCCTGGAGGCCCTGGGCAATAAAGCCCCCGGCAGCATCGGCGTACGTCTGGCCCAGGCCGAGATGTACCGTGCCCGTGACTGGCCGAGGCGCGCCGAAGATTCACTCAAGGAAACCGAAAACCAGAGCCCGCGCGACATCGGCGTGGAAATGTCCCAAGGCTTCACGGCGTTGGATTTGCAGGAGTGGCGCCAACTCGACCTGCTCACCGACGATGTCGTCGCCCGCGCGCCGGAAAATCGCCAGGTACAGCGCCTCAAACGCCTGCGCGATGTGCACGACATGGCTGAAGTCCGCGTGGAGGCCTACACCGGTAAAAGCTTCGGGGGCGGCAACGACCAGGAAGCCGGTGCGGTGTCCGGCAGCAGTGACTGGGGCATTGAAACCGTGATCTACACCCCGCCCATCGACGAAGACTGGCGCCTGTTCGCCGGTGTCGGTTATGGCACCGCCGACTTTGCCGAAGGCACTGGTCATCATCGTTGGCAACGCGTCGGCGTGGAGCGGCGTACCCGTGACATGACCCTCGAAGCCGAGGTCTCCAACCATTCCTACGGCTTTGGTTCCAAACAAGGCGCGCGGCTGTCGATTGCCCGGGACATCAACGACCACTGGCAATACGGCGGCAGCCTGGATTACCTCTCGGCCACTACTCCGTTGCGGGCGCTTAATACCGACGTCACGGCCAACGGCGGCAGTGGTTTTATCCGCTGGCGCGCCAATGAGAGCCGGGAGTGGAAACTCACAGTCAGCCCGTCCCATTTCAGCGATGGCAACGACCGGGCCGAAGCCTTGCTCACCGGCCGCGAGGGTGTCTACAGCTCGCCCAAGGTGCAAGTGGAGTTAGGCCTGGACGTCAGCGCCAGCCGCAACAGCAAGGAAGATACGTTGTACTTCAACCCCAAGTCGGACTTCGGCGTGTTGCCCACCGTCACCGTCAACCATGTGCTCTATAACCGCTACGAGACCCAGTGGAGTCAGCAGTTCCAGGTCGGTGCGGGCACCTACAGCCAGCGAGATTATTCCACCGGCGGTGTCGGCCTGATCGGCTATGGCCAACGCTTTCGCTGGAACGACGTGCTGGAAGCCGGCGCCAACCTGAGCCTGGTCAGCCGACCTTATGACGGTGAGCGCGAACGCGATCTGCGCCTGCTCGTCGACCTCACTTACCGTTTCTAGAAGAGCCTGACCATGACCCTCCTCAGCCGTTGCTTGTTGGTCCTGGGTGTATTGCTGGCCGCCGCCTGCGCCCAGCAACCCGCGCCATTCACCCCGCCCGCCGAGCGGCCGATCCTGGCCGCCGAAGCGCCGTGGCCGAAGAACCACTTTTTGGGCATTGCCTACCACGATGTCGAGGACAACGATCCCGACCAGGCAGTGGTGGCCGTGCGCACCGAACGCTTGATCGAGCAGTTGGCCTGGCTACGGGAGAATGGGTACCAGGCGGTCAGTGTGGACCAGGTCCTTGCCGCTCGCCGGGGCGGGCCGACACTGCCGCCCAAAGCCGTCATGCTGAGCTTCGACGACGGTTATTCGAGCTTCTATACCCGCGTGATGCCGATTCTGCGGGCGTATCACTGGCCGGCGCTGCTGGCGCCAGTGGGTAGCTGGATCGATACACCGCTCAACCAACCGGTGGATTTCGCCGGTACGCCCCGGCCCCGTGGCGACTTTCTGACCTGGCAGCAGATTCGCGAAGTGTCCCAGTCCGGCCTGGTGGAAATCGCTGCCCACACCGATGCCAATCACAAAGGCATCCTGGCCAACCCCCAGGGCAACCTGGAGCCCGCCGCCACCACACGGCGCTTTGATCCGGCGACCAATCGCTACGAAACCGAGGCACAGTTCCAGGCACGGATGCGTGCCGACGTGGTCGCGATTTCCAACAAAATCCGTACGGTCACCGGCAAGGCGCCTCGGGTATGGGTATGGCCGTATGGCGCTGCCGACGGCACCTCGCTGGCGGTGGTGGGTGAGCACGGCTATGAGATGGCGCTGACCCTGGACGACGGCCTCGACGACTCGAAAAAACTGATGAACAGCCCGCGCTTCCTGGTGGATTCCGACCCGGACGGCGAGCACTTCGCGAGCAGCATTGTCTCGGTGCAGACCAAGGCCCCGCTGCGCGTACTGCATGTGGATCTGGATCACGTCTACGACCCCGATCCGGTGCAACAGGCGCATAACCTCGACGTGCTGGTGCAGCGTGTGGTGGATATGGGCTCCGTGACCGTGTTCCTGCAAGCCTACGCCGACCCCAAAGGTGACGGCCTGGTACGTTCGCTGTACTTCCCCAACCGGCACCTGCCGATGCGGGCCGACTTGTTCAACCGTGTCGCCTGGCAGTTGCACACCCGTGCCCGGGCCAGCGTGTTTGCCTGGATGCCAGTACTGAGTTTCGACCTTGATCCCAAACTGCCACGCGTCACACGCTGGGATCCGGAAACCGGTAAGGTCGGCCCTGATCCCGACCAATACCAGCGCTTGTCGCCGTTCGATCCGAAAGTGCGGCAGATGATCGGCGAGATTTACCAAGACCTGGCGAGCACCGGCAACAGTGCCATCGATGGCGTGCTGTACCACGATGACGCGCTGCTCAGCGATTTCGAAGACGCCAGCCCCGCAGCGCTCAAGGCCTATGCCGCCAATGGCCTGCCCAACAGCATCGCTGCGCTGCGCGCCGATCCGGCCATCATGCAACGCTGGACCCGTTTCAAGAGTCGCTACCTGATCGACTTCACCAACGAATTGACCGCCAAGTTCCGCGCCATCCGTGGTCCGCAGATACAAACCGCGCGCAATCTCTTCGCCGAGCCGATGCTCAACCCCGGCAGCGAAGCCTGGTTCGCACAGAACCTCGACGATTTCCTCCAGACCTACGACTGGACTGCGCCGATGGCGATGCCGCTGATGGAAGGCGAGACACTCGAGAACTCCAATGCCTGGCTGGAAAAACTGGTGGCGACGGTCAAGGCGCGCCCCGGCGCACTGGAGAAAACCGTATTTGAGCTGCAAGCCAAGGACTGGCGCACCAAGGCCGCACCCGATATCAGCGGTACGCAATTGGCCGAATGGATGAATGTGCTCAAGCGCCAGGGTGTCACGAGTTTTGGCTACTACCCGGACAACTTCCTGGAAAACTCCCCGGACTTGAAGACAGTGCGTCCGGCCCTTTCCAATCAATGGAACCCTTGACCATGTTCGACAGAATCCTGGCTATATTCGTACTCGCGCTGGTATTGGGTGTGCCCCTGGGCCTGATCTTTCTGGTCACCGGGCAGTTCCTGATGGACTTCGTGTTCTTCTATCCGCTGTTCATGTCGGCGTTGTGGATCGCCGGCGGGCTGTACTTCTGGCTGCACTGGGAGCGCCACTGGCCCTGGGAAGAAGACACCCCGGCGCCAACCCTGGCCGGCAACCCGCTGATCTCGATCATCATCCCTTGCTACAACGAAGGGGATAACGCCGCCGACACCATCCATGCGGCGCTGGGCCAGCTGTACCCGAACATCGAAGTGATCGCGGTCAACGACGGTTCCAAGGACAACACCGCCGCCGTCCTCGATGCCCTGGCGCTGGAGCATCCACGCCTGCGGGTGCTGCACTTGGCGCAGAACCAGGGCAAGGCCGTGGCCCTGCGCATGGGCGCGGTGGCCTCGCGCAGCGAATACCTGGTGTGCATCGACGGCGATGCGTTGTTGGATAAAAACGCGGCGGCCTACATGGTCGCGCCGATGCTCGACAACCCGCGCCTGGGTGCCGTGACCGGCAACCCACGCATCCGCACACGTTCGACCTTGATCGGCCGCGTGCAGGTGGGCGAGTTCTCCTCGATCATCGGCTTGATCAAGCGCACCCAGCGCGTATTCGGGCGGATCTTCACGGTCTCGGGTGTGGTGGTGGCGTTCCGTAAAAAGGCGCTGGACCGTATCGACTACTGGAGCACCGACATGATCACCGAGGACATCGATGTCAGTTGGAAGCTGCAGCTCGACCACTGGAGCATTTTCTACGAGCCGCGTGCACTGTGCTGGATCCTGATGCCCGAGACCGTCGGCGGCCTGTGGAAACAGCGCCTGCGCTGGGCCCAGGGCGGTGCTGAAGTGTTGTTCAAAAACATCCGGGGTATCTGGCAGTGGCGCCATCGCTACCTGTGGCCGCTGATGTTCGAATACTGCCTGTCCACCGGTTGGGCCTTCACCTTCCTGCTCTCGGTGATTTTCTGGGGCCTGGGCAAATTCATTGTGCTGCCACCGGCGATCACCGTGGACTCCCTGGTCCCGCCGGCCTTTACCGGCCTGGTGCTGGCGATGGTGTGCCTGGTGCAGTTTGCGGTGAGCATCCTGATCGACCGTCGCTACGAGAAAGACCTGTGGAAAACCCTGTTCTGGACTGTGTGGTACCCGATGGTGTTCTGGCTGGTCAGCCTGTTCACCACCCTGGTCAGTTTCCCCAAGGTGCTGTTCAACCAGCACCAGAAGCGCGCGCGCTGGGTCAGCCCGGATCGCGGTATCAAACCTGTTGAAGAGGAGGCGTGATCATGAAACTGGTCAGAACCCGCCAAAGTACCGTGATGTGGCTCATCGATGTGTTGTTGACCCTGATGGCCTGGGCCGGGTTGGTCTGGCTACTGGCGCGCGGGATCACCTCGATGCTGAACACCCACGGCGGCCCACGCATCGAGGCGCCGATTTTCGCGGCGCTGAACACCTTGCAGATCTACCTGTGGATCGCACTGTTCAACGCCGTGATCCTGGTCACCTGGGCACGCTACCAGCAACGCAAGGGGCGCAAGTTCGCCCAGCGGCGCGCCGAGGCCAAGGCGCTCAGCGATCAGAACCTGAACGAGAGTTTCAGCCTGGCCGAGGGCGACCTGGAGCAACTGCGCCGACCGGGTGTACTGGTGATTCACAACGACGAAGACGGCGGCGTGGCGGAAGTCAAAGCCCACGTCTCCCGCGACGTGGAAAAACAAGGATTGACCCTGGTGCCCGAGAAAAAAGACGTCAGCTAAGGACTGTAAATCCAATCCAATGTGGGAGGGGGCTTGCTCCCGATAGCGGTGGTTCAGCTAATGAATACTTGGCTGACACACCGCTATCGGGGGGCAAGCCCTCTCCCACAATTGTCTATCCACTCGACCTCGAACATGAATGTCGACAAGTGGGACCCAATTCACAAAAACGCCGCGAACTATTCGGTTCTTTTCGGTACTAACTTATCTCGGAAGAACTTAGTGGCCAAATACTGGCAGTTATAAGTTCATTCGATAAATCGCCATCAAAAGAGCTGCCGCCTGTCGGAATAGTACTTCGAGTTTCAGGCCGCCTGTATTTTTGATGATTATTTATTGTTAGTAATCAACTAGTTGTGAGATTAACGAGTGCGAATGTGCAACTGGCTCAGCTTCTTGGGTTGGCGCAAGTTCAATGTTAGTTTCGCGGCCCTTGATTTTCGACGGACCGAATATGTTTTTTTTATTGCCACGGACTCGGTATTTCCTCTGCACGTTGCTGCTCGCCTATATGAGCGCAAACAGTGCCATGGCCGCTCCTACGCCCGGGGACCAGGACCTGATCCGCGACCGTCAGAATCGCCTACTCGAAGAGCAACAGCGGCGCCTGCAGGAACTCCAGGATCTGCCCGGCAAAGCGGCCAAGCCCGAGGCCCCGGCCACGCCGGCAGATACCCGTTGCTTCCCCATCCAGGACATCGAACTCAAGGGCGCCGACAGCCTGTCCGCCGCCGACCGTACCCGCCTGCTCAAACCGTACATCGGCCAATGCCTGGGCGTTACCCAGCTCAACGAACTGCTCAAGGTCATCACCGACTACTACATCGCCAAGGGCCACGTCACCAGCCGCGCCTACCTGCCGCAGCAGGACCTTTCCAGCGGCCATCTGCAGGTGCTCGTAGTCGAAGGCAAACTGGAAGGCATCAAGGGCGCCCAGGGCAGCACGGTCACCGACCGCGAGCTGGCGATGGCGTTTCCCGGCAAGGTCGGTGAAGCGCTCAACCTGCGCGAAGTCGAACAATTGGTGGATCAACTGAGCCGCCTGCCGTCCAAACAGGCGCAAATGGAACTGACCCCCGGCACCCAGATCGGCGGCAGCGAAGTGCTGGTCAAGAACCAGCCGCAAAAACCCTGGCGCGCCAGCCTGTCGCGCAACAACGACGGCCAGAAAAGCACCGGCGAACAGCAATGGGGCGCCGGCCTTGAGTGGGACAGCCCGCTGGGCCTGGCCGATCAACTGATCCTGCGCGGCGGCCACGACGCCATCAGCGACCATCAGAAAACCTCGAAAAACAGCATGCTGTATTACAACGTGCCGTGGGGCTGGTGGAACTTCAGTTACACCTACAGTGAGAGCGAGTACCGCACGCCGGGCGACCTTGACGGCTACAAGTACAAGCAAACAGGCGACAGCCAGAACCACCAGCTCCGTGCCGAGCGCGTGGTGCATCGCGATGACGTGAGCAAGACCTCGGTCAACGTCGGCCTGACCCATCTGCGCACCAACAACTACTTCAACGACGAGCGCCTGGACGTCAGCAGCAACCGCCTCAGCGAGTTCCAGGTGGGCATCAACCACGGGCGCCGCATCGGTAGCGCCTTCGTCAACCTGGATGTCGGCATGCAGAACGGCACCGGTGCCTTTGACGCCCAAAAGGACGACCAGGAACGCATCCGCGGCAACCTCACCCCAACCCCGCGCTACCGCAAATACACCGCCACAGTGAGCTACCTGCAACCCTTCATGCTGTGGGGCGAATCGTTGAGTTTTTCCAGCCTGGCCACCGGACAGCGCAGTGAAGACGTGCTGTATCCGGCGCAACGCATGAGCCTCGGCGGCTCGTACTCGGTGCGCGGGTTCAAGGACCAGCAACTGACCGGCGACAGCGGCGGCTACTGGCGCAACGAAGTGCGCTGGGCACGCCCGGTGACCCTCGACTGGATGCGCCCCGCCTTTGCCGAATACGGCGCCAGCGTCGGCTATGACCAGGGCGTGATTCGCAACGATCGCTACAACGATGACCAGCACGGCAGGGTGTCGAGTAACTCCCTGGAGCTGTTCGCTCGCGGCAAAAACGTCAGCACCAGCGTGACCTTTGCCCACTCCCTGGAGCGACCTGGCGTGATGACCGAGCGCGAAGCGCCGATCTATTTCCGCCTGGATTTCTACCTGTAATTCAACGCCCCCAGCCTTTGAGATTTTGAATATGGACGTTCGCCCCGTTACCGCCCTGAAAACCCTGAGCCAACGCGGCCTGGCCTTGATCCTGGCCAACGCGCTGTTCTGGCAGCCACTGCTGGCCCAGGCCGAAGGGATCGTGGTCAGTGGCCCGGGCACCACGGTCGGCCAGGCGGGAAACGGCGTGCCGGTGGTGAACATCGCCACGCCTAATGGCAGCGGCCTGTCCCACAACCAGTTCAAGGACTACAACGTCGGCCCCAACGGCGTGATCCTCAACAACGCCAACAGCATTGTGCAAAGCACGCAACTGGGCGGGATCATTGTCGGCAACCCGAACCTCAAGGGCGGCGCGGCGAATGTCATCCTCAACGAAGTCAAAGGCGGTAGCCCCAGCCAATTGCGCGGCTACACCGAAGTGGCGGGCCAGTCGGCCAAGGTCATCGTCGCCAACCCTTACGGCATCAGCTGCAACGGTTGCGGCTTTATCAACACCCCCAACGTCACCCTGACCACCGGCAAGCCAATTATCGATCAGGCCGGGAAACTGAAAAGCTACCAGGTCGACGGCGGCGCCGTGACCATCGACGGCCAGGGCCTGAACGCCAGCAACGTCGACCGCTTCGAGATCATCACCCGCTCGGCCAAGATCAATGCGCAAATCAACGCGCGCCAGTTGACCGTGATTGCCGGGCGCAATGACGTCGACGCCCAAAGCCTGAAAACTACCGCGCGCGCCGACGACGGCAGCGCCAAGCCGGAACTGGCCATCGACTCGTCGGCCTTGGGCGGCATGTATGCCGGTGCGATCAAACTGGTGGGCACCGAAGCCGGTGTGGGCGTGAAGCTCGACGGCACCCTGGCGGCCAGTGGTGGTGATATTCAGCTCGACGCCAACGGCCACCTGAGCATGGCCCAGGCCGCCGCCAGCGGTGCGGTGGACATCAAGGCCGCGAGTCTGGAGACCAAGGGCGCGGTGTACGCGGGCACCACCCTCAAGGCACAGACCAAGGGCACCCTGAAAAACAGCAAGACCCTCGCCGCGCGTGACAGCATCACCCTGGCCAGCAATGGCCAGTTGACCAACAGCGGCATCGTCGAGGCCGGGGTCAACGCCGACAACACGCGCAACACCGTCGGCGACGTCAAGCTCGAGGCCCAGCACATCAGCAACACCGGCACGATGATCGCCAATCGCGAGCTCAGCGCCACCGCCAATACCCTGGACAACCAGGGCGGTACCTTGAACGCCAAACAGGTGCTGAACGTCACGGCCGGCAGCGTCGATAACCGCAATACAGGTCGACTGCTCAGCGACGGTGCACAAACCCTCAACGTCAGCGGCCTGCTGGACAACAGCCAGGGCGGTATCATCGACAGCACCGGTGCGTTCACCCTCAACGGCAATACCCTGGATAACAGCACCGGTAGCCTGACCGCCGGCGGGGCGATCACCCTGGATTTGATCGGCGACCTGATCAACCGTAACGGCAAGCTGGCCAGCGCCGGGCCGCTGCTGATCCAGCGCGCCGCGCACATCGATAACCAGGGCGGCAAACTCGCCAGCCAGGGCTTGCTGACGGTATTCGCCAACAGCATCGACAACCGTAACACCGGCACCCTGGCCGCCAACGATGGCCTGACCCTGACCACCAGCGGCCTGTTGCAAAACAGCGGCAACGGCCTGATCCATAGCGAAAACTCTGGCGTGACCATCACCGCCGGTACGCTCGACAACGACGGTGGCCGCATCGCCGCCAAAGCCGGTGATGCGCAGATCGACGCCACTGACTTCAACAACGGCAGCGGCGCGCTGTTTGCTCGGGATCGCGTGCACCTGACCGGTAAGAATGTGGATAACGGCGGCGAGATCGCCGGCAACCGGATCGACGTCAGCCTGGACGGCGCATTGACCAACCGTGGCTTGATCGAAAGCGCCACGACGCTCGATGTCGCGACCGCCAGCCTCACCAACAGCGGGCAAATGCGCGCCCTGGGTCCCAGCGGTAAAACGCGCTACGCCATCGGTGGCCTGCTCAACAACAGCGGTAGCCTGGAGACCGCCAACGAGCAATTGAGCCTCGCCGCCACTCGCTTCCAGAACACCGGTGGCAAGGTGTTGCATGTGGGCACCGGGGTGCTCGACCTCAGTGGCATCAGCCTCGATGACGTGGGTGGCAGCCTGGTCACCAACGGCGACCTGACCTTCGACAAAGTCAATTGGACCAACAGCACCGCGATCCAGGCTGGGCGCCTGACCGTCAACGTCGATAACCTGCAACAGACCGCCACCGGCAAACTGCTCGGCACCCGCGCCCTGGTCGGCAGCGGCAAGGACTGGACCGTGGGCGGCAGCGTCGCCAGCCAGGGCAGCCTGGATCTTTCGGTGGGCAACCTGCTCAATGACCACGGGCTGGTCTTCAGCGGCGGCGACATGAACCTCAAGGTCGACCGCCTGAAAAACCTCGGCGCCGCGATCTACGCCATGGGCAACCTGCGCGTCGACCGCGACGGCCAGGGCGGCCTGGCCGCCAGCATCATCAACAGCTCGGGCACCATTGAAAGCGAGCGCAACCTGATCCTGGCTGCCAGCACTATCAACAATATCCGCACCGTGCTCACCACCGAGTCTGGCATCTACAGCGCCTCCATCACGCCCATCGCCTGTATCGACGGGGTGACCGGTGGCGACTGCGAAGGCGGCAAGCAGAACCGGCCGTTCCAGATTACCCAGCGTGATCACTTCATCGTCAGCGATGCCACGGCAGCGTCCAGCATTACCTCGGGCGGCAACATGCTGCTCACCGGCGGCACCTTGCTCAACAGCAGCAGTAGCATCGCTGCCGGGGGCGCCATGACCGTGCGCGTCGACCAACTGAGCAACGTCGGCCTCGTGACCCACGACACCCAATACGACCGCATCTTCACTTCCGAGCGCGAGCGCAAGCCGGGGGGCTGGAACCGCGAGGCGGCGGCCTTCACCCAGCGCTATTCGGCGGGCAACAACATGGACGGTGTGGAAGCCGCCATGGCCGCGTTCATCGGCAAAATGGAGAGCGAAAAGACCGACCTGCGCAAAACCACCCAACTGATGGTGCCCGACCAGAGCTACGCCGCCGTCATCCAGGCCGGCGGCAGCGTAGACGTGAAGGCCCAGGCCGGCATCGACAACAGCGTCGTGCAAGGTGGCTACACCTACGTCGGCAGCGGCGCCAACACCAAAGCGCCGGGTTACTCGACCCAGGTCACGCTCAACCCGCAATTGCCGCCGGACGTTGCCCAGCAACAGGTCAACCCGCTGGGCCTGCCCGGCTTCGACCTGCCCACCGGCCAGAACGGCCTGTTCCACCTCAACGACCGCGATGGCGCAACCGGGCTGCCCACCAGCCAGTTCGCGGCCAACCCGCACAAGTACTTGATCGAAACCAACCCGCTGCTCACCGACATGCGCAAGTTCATGAGCTCGGACTACATGCTGACCAAGCTCGGCTACGACCCCGACACCGCGCAACGTCGCCTGGGCGACGGCTTCTATGAACAACGCCTGATCCAGCAAGCCGTGCTCGCCCGCACCGGCCAGCGTTTCATCGATGGCCAGACCAGCGACGCCGACCTGTTCAAGCACCTGATGGACAACGCCATCAGCAGCAAAAGCGCGCTGAATTTGTCCGTAGGCGTGAGCCTCACCGCCGAACAAGTCGCCGCCCTGACCCACGACATCGTGTGGCTGGAAAACGCCACCGTCGCCGGCCAACAAGTGCTGGTGCCGGTGCTGTACCTGGCCCAGGCGAATAACCGCCTGGCGCCCAATGGTGCGTTGATTTCCGGCACTGACGTCAACCTGATCACCGGCAGCAACCTCAACAACGCCGGTACGTTGCGCGCCACCGGCAGCTTGTTGGCGAACGTCGGTGGCAACCTCACCAACAGTGGGTTGATGGAAGCCGGTGGTCGCCTCGACCTGCTCAGCGGCAACAACCTGACCAACCGCGCAGGCGGTGTGATCAGCGCAGGCAACGTCAACCTCGCCGCCGGCGCCGACCTGCTCAACGAACGCAGCGTCACCACCCACGAAAGCGCCAGCAACTACCGCACCGAACGCAGCGACTTCGTCGACAGCGCCGCGCGCATCGAATCGGCCAACGATTTGGCCATGCAGGCTGGCGGCAACGTCAACAACGTCGGCGGCGTGCTCAAGAGCGGTGCCGACACCACGGTCAAGGCCGTGGGCGACGTCAACATCACCGCCTCGAAAACCCTCGACAGCGGCGCCATCGGCAACCGTTCCAGCTTCACCACCATCGCCCAACAGGGCTCTGTGGTCGACGCTGGCCGCGACTTGCATGTGATCGCCGGGCGCGATATCAGCGCCATCGCCAGCCAGGTCGAAGCCAAGCGCGACGTCAACCTGATTGCCACCCGCGACCTCAACGCCATCGCGGCAGCCAACGAGCAACACTCCACGGGCAACACGAAAAAGGTCAAGAGCATCGAAGACCACGTGCAGCAAGTGTCCAGCGTGATCAAGGCCGGCGGTGACGCCACCCTGAGCGCCGGGCAGAACCTGCAACTGGTCGCCAGCCAGGTCAATGCCGGCAACGAGGCGTACCTGGTATCCGGCAAAAACCTCGAGCTCAAAGCCGCCGAAAATCAGGACTACAGCTTCTACAGCAAGACCAAGAAAACCTCCCAGGGCAAAAAATTCCGCCTGGATGAAACCGACGTCGTGAACAACGTTGGCAGCCTGGTCAGCGCGGGGACGAACAGCACAGTCGTCGCCGGTGCAGACCTGCTGCTGGCCGGCAGTGCCGTCACTGCCGAAAAAGGCGCCACGCAACTGGTCGCCGGCCAGGACGTGAACATCCTCGCCGTCAGCAACGCCGACAGCGCCCGTCACGAACGCAAGGAAAGCAAAAGCAGTTGGGGCGGCCTGAAGTCGAGCAAAGTCCAGGACAAAGTCGACGAAAAACGCACCACCGCCATGGGCAGCATGGTCTCCGGCGAAACCGTCACCGTCGCCGCCAAACGCGATGCCACGGTCACCGGCTCGTCCCTGGTCAGCACCGGCGACCTAGCCGTCCAGGCCGGCCGCGACCTGACCATCGACGCGGCGCAAAACACCTTCGCCCGCACCGACATGCACAAGGAAAAAAATCGCGACCTCACCGGCGTGCTGACCGGCAACAAGCTCGGTTTGGACGACATGACCGGCAACCAGAAGCTGTACATCAACAGCTCGAAGCACAACGGCACGGCCAATGAAATGACCTTGACCGGCAGCACGATTGGTTCGAGTGCGGGCAATGTGTCGTTGACGGCGGGGCGTGAGTTGAAGGTGGTGGCCAGTGATCTGGTGAGCACCAAGAACATGGAGTTGAGTGGGGCTGATGTCACCGTTACTTCGGGGATGGAGACGGCCAGTCAGACCAGTAAGGACAGTTC
The DNA here is from genome assembly GCF_007828335.1 of Pseudomonas sp. SJZ103. Classification (NCBI taxonomy): domain Bacteria; kingdom Pseudomonadati; phylum Pseudomonadota; class Gammaproteobacteria; order Pseudomonadales; family Pseudomonadaceae; genus Pseudomonas; species Pseudomonas sp. SJZ103. The sequence goes on along the minus strand of NZ_VIUN01000003.1, from coordinate 551,305 downwards.
CAAGAGCTTGGCGGTTGGGCGGGTGATCGCGGGCTCGGTAGTGGACACCGCCACCAGCATGCGCGACGCCGTCAAAGCGGCCCGTAGCGCTGATGACCCACGACTCAAGGCAGTCAAAATCGCCCAGGCAGCCCTCGCCGCCTACAACCTGAATGGCCAGGCTTCGGACGCCAATGCGCAAAGCTCCGGCTTCAAAAACAAAACCGGCGGCACGCCCGGCAACGGTTCGTTGATTAAGATCGGCACCGAACTGGCCAATAACCGCAGCAAGAACAGCAGCGAATTCAACAGTTTCACCGCCAAGCAGAGCACGCTCAACGCAGGGCAAGACTTGTCGATCGTTGCCACGGGCGCTGCGGCGGGTACTCAGGGTGATATCCAGATCACCGGCAGCAGCTTGAAAGCCGCCAACACGTTGTTGTTAGCCAAAAACGATGTGTTGATGCAAAGCGCACAGAACACCACCGACCGCAAAAACGAAGGGTCGAAAAATAAAACCGCCATTGGCGCCAGCTTCAATATTGGCGAGCAAAACGGCTTCACCCTCGACCTCGGAGCGCAGGGTGCCAAGAACAATGGCAACGGTAACTCCGTCACTCAGGTCAATAGCACCCTCGATACAGGCAGCCTGTTGTTACAAAGCGGTGGCGATACCACCCTCAAAGGCGCCCAGGTTCGCGCGGACCGTATCAAGGCAGATATTGGCGGCAACCTCAATATCATCTCCCTCCAGGACACCGAGTCGTCGCGCAGCAAACAGAGCAGCGCAGGCTTCGGCGCGAGTATCTGCGTCCCTCCGTTCTGCTACGGCTCTACCGTAGCGGGCTCGGCGAACCTTGCCGCCGCGAATATGAACAGCGACTACAAGGGCGTGACCGACCAGAGCGGTTTGTATGCGGGCACGGGCGGCTACGACATCAATGTCGGCAAGAACACCACCCTGCAAGGCGCGGTCATTGCCAGTGGGGCGTCAGCTGATAAGAACCGCCTAAGCACTGACCGCCTGATCGTCAGCGACATCAAGAATGTCAGCGAAATCAAAAGTCAGTCTGCCGGTATTTCGGTGTCTTCCAGCAGTACCAGCGGTGCGTCGATGGGCGGCAGCATCCCGATAGCGCTCAAGGAGAAAGACCATAGCTACACCCGTAGCGCGGTCAGCGAAGGCACGATTGTGGTTCGCAATTCCGAAGGCGCCAATGACCTGGTGGGGCTAAATCGCGATACCGCCAACGCCAATCAGAAACTCGACCGGCCTGATGAAAAGGCCATGCAAGAGCGTATTGACCTGATCCAAAGCTCGGCGCAGTTGGCCAGTGGGGTGATCAGTGCGGTAGGCAGGGCGAAAGCCGATGAGGCCAAGAAGCTTGGGCAGGCGGCGAAGGAACAAGCAGACGCAGGCGCGCCTGGTGCTGCTGATACCGCCCGTGCCGCCGATCTGGCTTATTCGGAAGCCAAGCGTTGGCAGTTCGGCGGCGACAAGAAAATGATGGCCGATATCGCGACGGGACTGATCGCCGCGGGCCTTGGTGGCGCGCCCGTCGGTACGACAGTCGGTATCGTTGCCAATACCGCTTCCAGCGAGATCTTCAAACGAGTGGGTGATTACGCCGAGGCGCAATCCCTGAACCCGAAATCGGACGCGGCCACCCGAGCCGCATGGGCAGAAGGTGGAGCAGCACGCGTCATGTTGCACGCGTTGGCAGGTGCCGCCATGGGGTTGTCCAGCGGCAGCGTGCAAAGTGGCGCGTTGGGGGCCGGTGCTTCCGCCGCGTTGATGCCCTCGATTGCAAAGGCGCTGGAAAACAGCAAATTATCTGAGGCCAGCCAGGACAACATCGCCGCGTTGGTAGCGACCGGGATAGGCGCTGGAGCAGGTGCCGGGAATGGTATCGGCGGCGCGGCTGTCGGGAGTGGGACAGGTTACGGCGTCGAAGTATTCAATCGCCAACTTCACCTGACCCAAGAGGTGCCACTACTCAAGAAGAAAGCTGAAGAGTTAGAGAAAACTTGGCGCAAGCCAAAATCGGATGCCTCGTGGGAAGACTTGCTGCGTATGGCAGCAGGATCAAAGGTCGATGCCGTCGAAAACGCCCGTTTAGATGCGCTTGAAAAGAACTGGGGCAATGACCCGACGCGGGATTGGCTGGATCGTGATTTGGCGATTGCCAGAGACGCGATTCAAGAATTGGCGGACCAGAAAATTCCATTAACGTGGAAAGACGGCACCGCAATTATTGCCAATGGTTCTGCAGTTTATGCGTTCAACTCCACCAAAGAGCAGTTTGTAGACACGAGCCTTTTTAATGGCTTGGGCGACGGCCTTTATGGCGAATTGAGCTCATTTGACAAATGGGTTCAATACGGTCGGGAGCAGGCAGATGCTCATGCGACAGAAATCATTAACGTCTCGACCAACGAAATGGCTTCAAAAGACGCGATGTCGAGGCTGTTGTTATTAGCTAGGAAATCGGCTGAACCGGTCACGGCGGTGGATGAGGCGGCCCTTTCGCTCACAGGTGTAGGTCTGGGAGCGAGGATTTCGGCGGCGATTGCCGCTGCCTTTGCGAAAAGGAAATTGGCGACGGAGGCGTCAGGTGAGGTTTTCGTCCTTGGGGCAAACGGTGCAAAAGCCGGTTCTCCAGAAACTGTCACCTACTTCAGGGTTGAGGGCGGCGGATCTGGCACTAAGACCAGTCAGAACCGTATTACTGCCAATGAGGATGGAACCATCACCATCAACCCTGGTTGCGCAGGGCAAATTTGCGTAAGTGTTGGCAATGCCGATCACGCTACGTACTACTTGACGAACAAGCGACCTGATGGCTCTGTAGTGGTTTTTGACGTTAATGCTGGTCTTCATAAGGAAATTATGGACAGAGTAGTCCCTCAGCGGCCTGTCGCTGGTATGACGAAGGATCCTGATGCACCTAAGAGGGTAGACAAGGACCAGCCCGGTTACTCCCTCGAGCTACCCAAGATTTGGGAGTCGCTACTCGAAAAGAACTCTAGTAATGCTCGTGTTTATACACAGGATGAATTTTTCAAGGAGTTCAAGCAATGAAGGTGAACCAGACAGTTTTTGATGATCTTTGGAATGGAGAGAGAAGTATCTGCTTTTTTGTACACTCTGGAAGATGTTATTGGGTGATAGATGAGAAATATAATTTCTCCCTTGACGCGGAAAAAGACTATCGCGCCTATCTTGAAGATGGCGATATAACCCAGGAGCAATACGAGCAGTCTTGCAAGAGCTTCAGGGGCGGTATTCTGAAAATGACTTCGGAAAATTTTCCGCAGTATCTAGATGATTCAAGTGAAAAGATTCTAACTTCAAGCGATTTGAAAAATTTTATAGAAGCGGATTATGAGGTTTTTGAAAAAGCAGAACATTATTTTTTAACCGGTGAGGGTTTGTCACCAGCCCTATTTAAAAAGGCCAATATCATTCATTCCAGGTTTCCTAAGTTCTACATAAATTTCGACAGAAAGATTTTTATGCATATGGATGACGTGCGTGCTCATGAAAATCTAGCGTATTCGGACTGGATTGCTGAATGCTTTGATTTTAGCTTTTTGATCCCTGCTCGTGAGCGGTACTGGATAGTGGCGGGTAATGACTATTGGAAACTTCGGTTTATATAAAGCGAGAAAGGTGCCAAAGGGCCGGGTTCTGCTGGTACGGGCACGACGGCGGGGAGTGATGTTGCAAGTACAACGCTTAAAGCTGGTGTTTTTTGGAATAAAACAACAGTTCTACGAAAATAGGGGTCAAACCACGGTTACATTAATGGTGGTCTGACCCCTATTTTCTCGCGATTCCGCTCCCCAGCTCGGTTCATAGTAAGCAACCGGGATGGGGTATTTGGCATCCCGAACATTCAGGTTAATAGGTCACGTGATGATTAATGATTTAGGTGGGCTAATAAAATATTCCGAAAAAATAGCTGCTAGGTTTTCCGTCATTGCCTCAGAAATAAAGCTGTGTTCTCCTGGTTACTCAAAGAATTATTTGTCCTCGCTGAGGGAGGATGGACAACATTTTCCTGATGACTATCTGGTGTTGCTTGAGCGCGTGCAAGTGCTCGGCGTTTCAATAGGCCAATTGAATTTATGGCCAGTACCTTACGGGCGGCGCGAGTTATCGTCCGTCCTGATAGAGGCAAACAGAAGCCCTGAAAATCCATGGCTTACATTTTACAATGATAACGAAATTGTTGAGGTTGCACGTTGGGAAGCCAATATTATTTGTTTAGGGCGAAAAGACTCCAGTAATAACGGCAAAGTCTACTTCTTGGATATAAGTTCTGGTCGTAAGTTGAGTTTGCGGCCAATGGCAGACTCTTTTGAACAACTGATTATTGTCGCGAGCAATTTGCATGAAGTCTCAATAGATTATGAGGAAGAACCAGAATCCGGCGTACAGGCGTTTTCTTTGCGCTTAGTAACTCTTGGAATTAAGGCGGATTCTTCCGCTTTATGGCTTGAGCTGTTGAATGAGGCACTTTACTAATGGAAAGTCGCCCGTCGGTGTCTCTTTTCTAGTTAATAGGTCGGGAAATCAGAAGTCGGGGGCAGACCACATTTTTATAAAGTTCCCAAGTAAGCGGGAAAATTTTCTTGGTGGCGTGGCGGGCGTAATTACTGTAGTTATTGATGCTTTTTAAAAATCCATTTTTTTGGATTGTTTTTTTCGTGGGTTTTATATGCGGCTATGCTTAAGTCTCTGAAATTTTAAGGGGTTAATGTTGGAATAGGGGCAGACCACGATTAGTGCACCAATGTATATTGGTGGTCTGACCCCTATTTTCCACTAACTACTGGTGGGGTGAGCGTCGGACTGCCAACGGTTCAATGGCCGTATCCTTCTTGTCAGGCTACTTGAAAGACGAACTTCCAGAGGCTGCCACGAGTAACGCGCTAAGTATGGGGTTTGAAAAATTTGCAGTCGCGAAAGGTGTAACACCTGAAAACGCTTCGAGACTTTCTAGTGCTTTAGGAACAGCGGGGGCGTGGGATAAGTTGGTTGAAGGGCTCAGGGATGCTATTAAGGGTGAATAATATGATCGAAAATTTTTACAGATATAGGCATGGCATTGGCCTAGTTTTATTGCTAGGTGCGCTACTGAATGGGTTTTTACGCTTTGATGGTAGTTGGAAAAGATTTTTTACTATGGTTCTGGTTCAGTTGTGGTTTGGCCAAGCGGTCTACAATTATGCGCGGGGACATAGAGTCGCTATAGCGCCGGGAGGTATGAGTAGAGATGCCAACCCGGAGTGGCGAGCGGTATTAGCCGGCTTTGCGTTATTTCTGTATGGTGTCGTCTTCTTTTTGGGGTTTTGATACCTAGTAGAAAGTGAAAGATCGGGGCAGACCCCTATTTTTCATTTTCACTCGCCAAGTGATTTTTTGCCATAAAATCAGGGGGGTAATTATGAGTTATGAGCATAAAGCATTTATTTTTGATATTGATGGTTTCAATCGTGAGCTTAAGCCGTTGTTGGAGAGCTGTTTGCGCTCGGGAAGTATCGATCAGGTGCGGGATTTCATTGTTTCTAATAGGCAGTCTCTAGTTGATCCATATGAAGGTTTCGCGTTAGAGGATGGCTGGGAAGATATGCTTGAAAGCAAGGATGTTCATCAGTATGGAGATTTCGCACTTACGAAATATTATTCGCCCACTGATGACCGAGGGCTTGGCTTATGGTGGAGTATTTCTCAAGAACTGTTTTCTGATAAGGGTAAATTAAGTTTCTTGCCTTTTTTAGGTGCTCCGTTAGGTTCGGGATCAAATTTCTTTGATCCTGGGAAAATGGGTTCTTACTTTCAGGCTCAACATGAAGTGAGCGAAAGCCTAAGTAAGGTTTTGGAGGTCGAAGTAAAAGTTCCAGATGATGCGCTTGAGGCTGTTAGAGAATTTAAAAAAATGCTTGAGCAGTCGATCGACGAAAAAAAGGGGGTGTATATAACTTTTTAAAAAAGAAAAATCGGGGTCAGACCACCGTTATAATCCTTAGCCAGCTAACAGCGATTAAAGGTTATGTGGATTGGCGAGCCCAGCAGTAATATGCGCGGCGCCAGCATTTGCATTATTAAGGATGATCAATGAAACCCGCAAAATTCTCCCTCCAGGCCTTCCTGATGGCCTGCCTCATACCCGGCTGGGGCCTGGTGTATGTAGGTCGCACGCAGTGGGGTATCCGGGTCGCAGCGTTGTTGCTCGGCGGGGTCGCGCTGATGGGCGCCTTGGGGTTGGTCACTACGCCCCTTGGGCTGTATGCATTCTTCGCTTTCGTCATCACGGTCAAACTGACCTCTGCCATTGTGTCCGCCGTGTTGGCCCGTCGCTACAGCGGTCCGCCCAATGTGCCGCGTAAACGTTTCCATGCTCTTTACGTCGGTGTGGTGGTGATCCTGGTGCTGACGCTGGACGTCTTTCGGGTGCCGTTGCTGGGCTTCAAAAACTATTACATTCCGTCGGGGTCGATGGCTCCGACGTTGTCGATTGGCGACTACATCATGTCGGACCTGCGGGCTGGCGATCCCAAAGTGGCGGATATCGTGGTGTATCGCTGGAATGGCACCGAGGCGGTAAAACGGGTGGCGGGAATCGGTGGTGACACTCTGGCCATCGTCCATGGCGAGTTGATCCGCAACGGTGAGAACCTGGGTTTGTTTCACGCACCGGCTGAGCGCGTCAAAAAGGACTACTCCCTTGAGTTGGCGCCACTCCAGGTAGCGCCGGGGCATGTGTACCTGTTGGGCGACAACCGGGATGTCAGCAACGACAGCCGCTTCATGGGGCAGGTCGCGCTTGAGGATGTGGTGGGCAAGGTCACCGGCATCTGGTTCTCGAATGAACGAGCGCGTATCGGGACGACGTTTCCATGAGCCTTTCGAGTATCGGCTGTCGGATCGCCCAGTGGCTGTGCCTGCTGCTGATGTGCGTCAGCGCCATCGCGTTCATCCTGGCCTGGGCCTACCTCTATCGTGATTCGTCTTGGTTGGGCACGGCCGCGGCGGGTTTCGTCTGGGGTGGGATCGGGTTGTTGTTCGCGTGTGTGTTTGAACGGTCTCGAACCGCCGCCGCCACGCTGCGATTCATGCTGACTCGGACATCGGCGTTGCTGGTGTTTGCGGCCGGGGTGGCCTATCTGGTTGGCCTGCTGTGGGTCGGGCCGGAGCAGGACTTTATGGACGCTCAGTTAAAGGGCGCGTCGTGCGGTAAGTACACGGGCACGATTGAGAAAGGGTGGGAGCAAATCTGCGCCCGTTCACATTCAGAACAGCCACAAACGCCATGAGGTTAAAGTCACCGCGTATGGACGCGAGCGGGCATGTACAACGTGTGCCGGCCTCAATGACATCTCTTCGACTTTTGGATAAATGACTGTATGAGCGAATCAGTATCGGCCGCAGGCACCTGGAATCTCGCCAGCCCAGGCAAGCGCCTGCTCGGCTATTTCATCGATATGGCCGTGGTGCTTTTCCTGCTGTTTTTGAACCGAAACCTGGACTACGCCTATTTCTATCTGGGCTCTGCAGGAGGCCCGGCATTGTTTGATGCCCTCCACTATGTGCTGCTGTTTTCAGCCTTCGGGTACTACTTGTTTTGCGATGCCTTGCCCAATGGCCAGAGCTTGGGCAAGCGGGTATGCGGCACGGCCGTGGTGGGTTACCCGTACCCCACGAACTGCACGCTGTTCCAGTCGTTCCTGCGCAATTTTCCGAAGCTGCTGTTCAGTGTGTTGGACGGTCTTTTTGTACTGTTCGGCCTGCGTCGTCGCTTGGGCGATATGTTGGCCAAGACGATCGTCGTCAATACCTGAGCAGGGCGGCCTGGACGGGCCGCCCGGTTTAACTCAGGACGGGTTGGCGTTCAGCCTGCGACTGATCACATCCAACAAATCACAGCCGTCGCGCAGCGGAATCGCCAGCAGATGGGCAAAGTCCTGCAGCACCACGGCATCGCTGCTGAGCTGATCGCGGAAGGCCAGGTTTTCCAGGAGTTGGGTGACGGCTTGGATGCGATGCACAGCGGCGTCGTGGAGGACGTCGAGGGGGGCTTGGGTGTCGATGAGCAGGGCGGGGACGGTGCAGTCGTGGCCGGTCAGGGGCATGTAACGGTTCATAATTGGCACTCTGTTAAGTGGTTGAGGCCACCACTCAATCGTCGCCAAACGAATGGGTGGCAGCTGTACGCAGGTTGGCGAACCGGCAACAGAGTAAACCGGCAGACCCGAAGGTCTCCCGCGCACAGCCGCCATAAAAGGCACGGCTTTGCGGGTGCAAAAACACCTGCATGAAAGCGGATTGCTTTTGCACTCTGTTGTCAGGTCGCCAAACCTGATCGCCATTTGGACGACGGCCGGACTATAAGCCCCTCACCCAAAACCGCGCAAGGCATCAGGGTAGTGGCACAATGCCTCATGCAATGCCATCCGCTGCCGACACACTGGCGATGCACAGACGCATCAAAAATCTGAACCGGCCTTCGCCGGCGTTTTCGAAACCGCCCCACCGCTACCCACAAGGAAGAAATACATGATCAAGTTGTTCTGCAAAGCCGCTGTCGTTGTGTCCCTGGCCACGCTGTTTGGCTGTTCTTCGACGCCGTCGGTAGAGAAGATGCAGGCTGACGTGGCGAGCTATTCGCTGCCCAAGGCTGCTGTGGCCGATAAAGGCTTGGTGTATGTCGTACGCCCTAGCAACGTCGGGATGCTGGTACGGTTCAACGTGTTTCTGGATGACAAGGAAGCCGACTCGGAGATGGGTTACAACCGCGGTAACCAATACATCTATTTTTTCGTGACGCCGGGCAAGCATGTGATCAGCTCCAAGGCTGAAAACTGGGCGGACATGCCAATCGACGTCAAGGCCGGTCAGGTGGTTTACCTCAAGCAGGAAGTCGAAATGGGCTTCGCCGTGGCGCGCAACAGTCTCAAAGTACTGAGCGATCTGGAAGGCCGTTATCTGGTCAAGGATGCGTCCTTGGGCACCGTGGCAAAAGAAAGCAAGTAACTAAAAACGCTTTAGACGGCCGGGCCCCGAGCTCGGCCGTTGTCGCTGTTCATCCGCCCTGCACACTTAGCTTGATAAGGGGCTGACACGCGATTCTTCAACCCTCGTTGACTGACCACGACATAAGCCGGAGTGGCACCGTATGGACGCAAATCCCCCGCTAAGCGCCTGACCCTTCCGGCCCGCAATTATTTAGACCCAAGGAAGCTGTCAATGAAACTGTATCGTCTGTTTATCTCACTCACTGCACTGGCGACCTGCACCAGCAGCTTCGCCGCGGCGCCTGCCCTGCAAAGTTTTCTCGCCTGCGACCAGAACTCCCTGGCGGTGGTAAGCCAGTCAGGGCTCAAGGAACGTGTTGCCCATAAGCTGGAGAACGGCAAGATCACGCTCAGCGGCGGCACACAATCCGATATGGGCCAGCGCTGGATGTTCGACACGCCACTGACGCTTGACGGTATGACCTTGACCGGCTTTTTCGCCGAAGACCAGGACCTGATGGGCTCGCGCATCATCAACTGGGGTTTCTACACCGAGCAGGCGCCCGACGCGCTTTACGCACAACTGAGTAAAGTACCGGGTACGGCGTTGGAGAAAGCCAACGGTATCTACGCGCGTGCGCAGATCTGGTCGCACAAGCAATCAGCCTGGGTGCCGGAAGGCGGCGATGACAACGCGGGCAAGCTGGTCACCGATACCGCCGAACGCATCTTGATGGTCGAGCCCGCACCCGGTGACCTGGCCAAGGCCAGCAATGGCATGATCACCTGTTCGGTTCAGGGTGCGGTGAGTGCAGCGATGCTCAAGACCACTCGACCTGACCTGATCAAGTGAACTGAGACCGGCAAGGATACCGCGGGCATGCTCAATGCCTGCGGTGTTCTCTGGTTTTTCGCGAGCAAGCTCGCTCCTACAGGGGGCGGGGTTACAGCAACTTGCGCTGCACCGGTTCATCCAGCGTACTGCGCGTCAGCGCCTCGACCACTTCCCGTGTATCGCTCTGGAACGGGATGCCCACGATCTGCACCAGGCACGTACGCCGGGTGCAGCGCGCGATGGCCCTGGAGGGCGGTCATGTTGAATTTGAGCGTGACGTCCTGCTCGCCCATAACTTGAGGGAATGTGCGCCACCGCACGGCATCCGACGAAACACCTTGAGAAGCGCCCTCAACCCCGTAAAATGCCGCGATTGTTTAAAGCACGATACTTTTCAGGGATGAATTCAGACATGCGCGCGTTTGCCGTATTCCTCTGCGTCTGCCTACTGGCGGGCTGCGCCTCCAAGCCGGAGTACTACATCTCGCCGGCGCCGGTCACCATTCCCAAGACAGCCACTTACTGGCTCGACACGTTTGATGTTGAGGTGGTGGGCAAGAACGAGCGTTTCTTGCCGGATGACAAGGTTCGCCAGCAACTCGGTGTCGATCTGGTCGACCGCCTGCTCAGCGCCAAGCGCTATGCGACCAGCAAGGAAAAGGCCGATTACCTGCTGGATATCAGCATCGTCTACACGCGCCATATCCCCGACTCCAAAGGCGGCCTCTCGACGTTGATCGTTGATGACAACACCATTCTGGCCGCTGTCGATTTCAGTTATCGGGTCAAGGTCAGGAAGGGGGCTGGCGAGGTCCTGCATTTTGCCAAGACGCGTAACAACCTCGTGCCTGCCGGTGTGATGGGTGAAGCGCAAAAATGGAAGACCATGGGCGGCATCATCACCAACTCCGGTAACTCGAGCGTCGAGCGTTTTTATACCGGCGTGTTGAGCCGCGACATCGTCGATGATCTGCGCGACATCCCGTCTCGCTAACGTTGCCCACTACCGATTTATCACCCCCAGGAGCACTACGTGAACACACTGTCCAAAATCCTGCTGTCGGGCCTCACCGCCGCAGCGCTGTTGACCGTGGCCGGTTGCGCCACGGAGAGCAACCGCGCCATGCCGGTGGAACAAGTCGCCAGCGCCAACGTCGCCTATTCCGGCGTGCGCGTGCCCATCGCCGTAGGCAAGTTCGACAACCGCTCCAGCTACATGCGCGGCATCTTCTCCGACGGCGTCGACCGCCTCGGTGGCCAGGCCAAGACCATCTTGATCACCCACCTGCAGCAGACCAACCGCTTCAGCGTGCTGGACCGCGACAACATGGGTGAAATCTCCCAGGAAGCCGCGATCAAAGGCACCGCGCAGAAGCTCAAGGGCGCTGACTACGTGGTGACCGGCGACGTGACCGAGTTCGGCCGCAAAGAGACCGGCGACCGCCAGCTGTTCGGCATCCTCGGCCGTGGCAAAACCCAGGTGGCCTACGCCAAAGTCGCACTGAACATCGTCAACATCAGCACCTCCGAAGTGGTGTATTCCACCCAGGGCGCCGGTGAATACGCGCTGTCCAACCGTGAAGTGGTCGGCTTCGGCGGCACCGCCAGCTACGACTCCACCCTCAATGGCAAGGTCTTGGACCTGGCCATGCGCGAAGCCATCAACCGCTTGGTCGACGGCATCAACGCCGGTGCCTGGAACCCACGCAACTGATCAGCAACCTCTCAAGGAGCAGTACACGGATGAGCAAGGCAGTGAAGTTGGCGCTGATGCTGACAGCAATCGCGGCGGTCGCCGGGTGCCAGACGGCGCCCCAACCCCTGTATCAATGGGAAAGCTACCAGCCGCAGGTTTACGAGTACTTCAAGGGCGAGCCCAAGGAAGCGCAGGTCGAGGCGCTGGAGCGTGATCTGCAAAAGATCAACGCCAGCGGCCGCAAGGCGCCGCCGGGTTACCACGCGCACCTGGGCATGCTGTACCTGAGCATGGGCAAGGATGACCAGATGGTGCAGGAGTTCCGCACCGAGAAGGCGCTGTTTCCCGAGTCTGCCTCGTACATGGACTTCCTGCTGAAAAACGCCAAGACCGGAGTGGCCACTAAATGAGCCTGTTAAAACTCACCGGCGCCTTGCTGGCCCTGGCTTTGCTCGGCGGTTGCGCAGCCCCCAAGACCATTGACTACACGGCGTACAAGCAGGCGCGGCCCAAGTCGATCCTGGTACTGCCGCCGATCAATGAGTCGCCGGAAGTGCAGGCCTCGTACAGCCTGGTCTCGCAAGTGACCTACCCGCTGGCCGAAGCCGGCTACTACGTGTTGCCGATTGCCCTGGTGGACGAAACCTTCCGCCAGAACGGCCTGACCACCGCCAACGATATCCAGGGCGTGCCACCGGCCAAGCTGCATGACATCTTCGGCGCGGACGCGGCGCTGTACATCACCGTCAGCGAGTACGGCACCAAGTACATGCTGATCTCCAGCGACACCGCGGTGACGGCCTCGGCCAAACTGGTGGACCTGCGCACCGGCACCACCCTGTGGACCGGTTCGGCGCGTGCCTCCAGCGAGGAAGGTAACAACAACAGCGGCGGCCTGATCGGCATGCTGATCACGGCGGCGGTCAAGCAAGTGATCAACAGCTCCACCGATGCGGCGCACCCGATTGCCGGCATCACCAGTGCACGCCTGCTGTCGCCGGGCCAACGCGCCGGGATCCTGTACGGCCCGCGTAACCCGAAGTACGGCACGGACTGATATCCGGGTTCTGAGAACACCACGGTCCAAATGTGGGAGGGGGCTTGCCCCCGATAGCGGTAGATCAGTCAGTACATGTTTGACTGACCCACCGCCATCGGGGGCAAGCCCCCTCCCACAGTTGGACTGTGGTGTTATTTGAATCAGGGTTAACCCGAACCACCCGCACCTTGCGTCTGACCTTGTGAACGGATCATTCATTCACGAGGTTCAGCCCATGTCCCGTCCTCTGCTTTTCCTGCGTCCTGCCACCCAAGGCTTTGCCGTCACCATGGTGGTGGCGCTGGCCGGTTGCGGGCTGTCTTCGCCCCCTGAGTTGGCCAAACCGGCCGAGCCCGTCGCCGAGTTGCAACGCGCGTCACCCCAGGGCGCCTTGGTCAAACGCATGGCAATGCCCGCGCCAATGCGCATGCAGGAATCAGCGGCGATGGACTACCGCAGCGAACCCCGCGAGCAATACGCCAACCTGCCGGACAACCCGGTGCATCGGGTGGCCGAAACGCCGGTGTCCACCTTCAGTGTGGATGTCGACACGGGCAGCTACGCCAACGTCAGACGCTTCCTCAACCAAGGCAGCCTGCCGCCCGAGGGTGCTGTGCGACTGGAGGAAATGGTCAACTACTTCCCCTACCACTACGCCTTGCCCACTGACGGCTCACCGTTTGGCGTGACCACCGAAGTCGCCGCCACACCGTGGAACCCGCACACCCAACTGCTGCGCATCGGCATCAAGGCGTCCGACCGCGCCGTGGCGGACCTGGCGCCGGCCAACCTGGTGTTCCTGGTGGACGTGTCCGGCTCCATGGATCGCCGCGAAGGCTTGCCCTTGGTGCAAAGCACCCTGAAATTGCTGGTGGACCAGTTGCGTGATCAGGACCGGGTTGCGTTGGTGGTGTATGCCGGTGAGTCCCGCGTGGTGCTCAAGCCTACGTCGGGTCGCGACAAGGCCAAGATCCGCAATGCCATTGATCAACTCACCGCCGGCGGGTCCACGGCAGGCGCATCCGGCATCGAACTGGCCTACCAGATGGCCCGCGAAGGCTTTATCGACAAGGGCATCAACCGCATCCTGCTGGCCACCGACGGTGACTTCAATGTGGGCGTCAGCGACTTCGACAGCCTCAAGCAAATGGCCGCCCGGCAGCGTAAAAGCGGCGTGTCCCTGACCACCCTCGGCTTCGGTGTGGATAACTACAACGAACACCTGATGGAACAACTGGCCGATGCCGGCGATGGCAATTACGCCTATATCGACAACCTGCGCGAAGCCCGCAAGGTGCTGGTGGACCAGCTCAGTTCAACCCTGGCAGTGGTCGCGCGGGATGTGAAGTTGCAGGTGGAATTCAATCCGGCACAGGTCAGCGAGTATCGACTGCTGGGCTATGAAAATCGCGCCCTCAAGCGTGAGGATTTCAACAACGACAAAGTCGATGCCGGTGAGATCGGCGCAGGGCATACCGTGACCGCGCTGTATGAAATTGTGCCGAAGGGCGAGAAGGGCTGGTTGGAACCATTGCGCTACACCCGCGTGCCCGCCGCTGAAGGCGGTGCCAATGAGCTGGCGATGTTACGTGTGCGCTACAAGCCTGCCACGGGCGGTGACAGCCGCTTGATCGAACGGCCCATCCGCCCCGAAACCACCCAGGCCAGCGACGACCTGCGCTTCTCGGCGGCGGTGGCCGCCTTCGCCCAACAGCTCAAGGGCGATGGCCGCTACACTGGCAGCATGAGTTTGAAGGACACTGCCGCACTGGCCCGCTCGGCCCGGGGCGATGACCCCTTTGGTTTGCGCAACGAGTTCGTGCAACTGGTGGAACTGGCCCAAAGCCTGAAACCTTGATCTCGACCACGACACGGATCAAATGTGTGAGGGGGCTTGCCCCCGATGGCAGTGGGCCAGTCAATACATCTGTTACTGATACACCGCCATCGGGAGCAAGCCCCCTCCCACACGTGAACAGCGTTAAATTTATAAAAGGAGTTCGCCCCCTACATGGCTGTTCCAGATGACCCACCCAGCGACGAATCGCTGCTGGCCCGTTACCGAACCGGTGACGCCGCCGCGTTCGAAGCCTTGTACGCACGGCATCGCCAAGGCCTCTACCGCTTCCTCGTGTCCCTGAGCAACAAGGCTGAACTGGCCGAGGAAATCTACCAGGAGACCTGGCTCAGCCTGATCCGCAGCAGCACCCAGCCGCAAGGCCGGGCGAGCTTTCGTACATGGCTGTTCCAGATTGCTCGCAACCGCCTGATCGACCATTGGCGCAAGCACGGCATCCACAACCCGCTGCACGACAGCTACGATGAGCAACTGCACGCCCAGGCCGACGACAGCGCCGGCCCTGAGCAACAACTGAGCCTGAGCCGCGACCAGGCGCGCCTCGACGCCGCCCTGCAAGACTTGCCCGAAGACCAGCGCGAAGTCTTCCTGCTGCGCCTGCACGGCGACCTCGAAGTGCCGCAAATCGCCGCCCTCACCGGCGCCCCGCTGGAAACCGTAAAAAGCCGCCTGCGTTACGCCCAGCAGAAACTGCGCCGCCTGCTGGCCGAGGAGATACTCGCATGACCGACTCCCGACACACTCCCGACTCCGACGACGTGCTGATCCAGCATTACCGTCAACACAGCACCGGCGAGCCGCCCGCGTCCCTCGATGCCTTCATCCTCAACGCCGCCCGCCGTGAAGCCCCGGCGCCGCCACCGAGCCTGTGGCAACGCTGGCTGCAAGCCTGCCAACGTCCGCGCTGGCAAATGGCATTCGCCACCGTGGCCGGCTTGGCGCTGATGATCGGCGTGGTCACGCGCTCGCCAGTACCGCAACCCGAAATATCCACCGCGACCTTCTCCGCTATGCACGAGGAAGCCGCCCGCCCGGCGCCGCAAGCGTTGTCCGCACCGGCGCCGATGGCGCGCATCGCCGCCGCGCCCAAGGCTGAAAGTGCGCCGGTTCAGGCTGAAATTGCAGGTGCGATGGCAGATGAATCGAGCGCCAGACTCAGCAAGCGCGCGCCGTCAGCGTTGCCGTCGCTGGAGCAAGAGTTACAGGCAATAGTGCGCTTGCGTGAAGCGGGTCAAAGCAAAGCCGCGGATGAAAAACTGCTGGCGTTGCACGCGCGTTTCCCCGAAGAAGACCTGCCGGCGCGGCTGGAGGCGTTGCGCAAGCATTGACCACAAAAGACAGAACGGGCCACAGGTTACCGGTGGCCCCGCGTTCAACGCCGCGCATCAAAAGCCATGCGCACCGCCAGACCTGCCAGCACCGTCCCCATCAGCCAGCGCTGTACCAGCTGCCATACCGGCTTGGCCGCCAGAAACGTCGCGATGGAACCGGCCATGATGGCGATCACCGCATTGACGCTCACACTGATCATGATCTGGGTAAAACCCAGCACGATGGATTGCGTCAGCACGCTGCCGTGGCCGGTGGGGGCGATGAATTGGGGCAGCAATGACAGGTACATCACCGCCACTTTCGGGTTCAACAGGTTGGTCACAAAACCCATCATGAACAGCTTGCGGGGACCGTCCCTGGGCAAGTCGCGCACATGAAACGCCGAGCGCCCGCCGGGCTTGACCGCTTGCCAGGCCAGGTACAACAGGTAGAGCGCACCGCCGAGCCTGAGCGCGTCATACGCATACGGCACCGCCATCAGCAACGCGGTAATACCCAGCGCCGCGCACAGCATATAGACGACGAAACCCAGCGCCACGCCGCCCAGTGAAATCAACCCGGCCAGCGGCCCCTGGCAGATCGACCGCGAAATCAGGTAGATCATGTTCGGGCCGGGCGTCAGCACCATCCCAAGCGAAATCAGACCATACGCCAGCAGGCTCGACAGTTCGGGCATGGGTTTACTCCTATAGGTTGAGCGCGTCGTTGCGCAGGTTGAATGCGCTTGATGGTAGGGCGGGAGAAAGGCGCGCGTTAGATACAGATCGGCTGACAAAACGTCATACAGGGCGCTTGCACTCATACCAACCTGTGGCGAGCGGGCTTGCCCCGCGTTGGGTTGCGCAGCAGCCCCAAGACCAGGCGCAGAGGAGTGCCTGATACACCCCATTCGTCTTCATCAGGGGCGCTTCGCACCCCAACGCGGGGCAAGCCCGCTCGCCACAGGTTACTGTTTACCCTTTCTACTTCTTAACTGACTGGCATTAGGGCTTGCGCTGAGACGCAACGTCTCACGGTCTCGTCGCTACCGTGCGCGATCTGGCATGGCGCGTCTCGTTTGACCTCGATGCCGGCCACCCTTGGGTTTGCATCCGGCGGCTCTAAGAAAGGCGTGTCCAGGCGTTTTTGCACAGCTGGCACCGGCCTTGCTCTGGCCCCTGGCAACCCATCCGGCGCGCCAGTGCCAACCGTTTCAAGGAGACTTCGCTATGAGCCTTTCGAGCAACTCGCAACGCAGCATGCGTGCCGCTGTCTGGCACGGTCGTAACGACATCCGCGTCGAAGACGTGCCGCTGCCCGTCTCGCCGCCTGCCGGTTGGGTGCAGATCCGCGTGCAATGGTGCGGCATTTGCGGCTCCGATCTGCATGAGTACGTGGCCGGCCCGGTGTTCATTCCGGTCGACGCCCCGCACCCGCTGACCGGGATAAAGGGCCAGTGCATTCTCGGTCATGAGTTTTGTGGCGAGATCGTCGAACTCGGTGCCGGCGTGGAGGGTTTCAGCGTCGGCGAGCCGGTGGCGGCCGATGCCTGCCAGCATTGCGGCACGTGCTACTACTGCACCCACGGGCTCTACAACATTTGCGAGAACCTGGCCTTCACCGGCCTGATGAACAACGGCGCCTTCGCCGAACTGGTCAACGTGCCCGCCAACCTGCTGTACAAGCTACCGGCGAACTTCCCCGCTGAAGCCGGTGCACTGATCGAGCCTCTGGCCGTCGGCATGCACGCGGTGAAAAAAGCCGGAAGCCTGCTCGGGCAAAACGTCGTGGTGGTCGGTGCCGGCACCATCGGCCTGTGCACCATCATGTGCGCCAAGGCGGCGGGCGCGGCGCAGGTGATCGCGCTGGAAATGTCCGGCGCGCGCAAGGCCAAGGCCAGGGAAGTGGGGGCGACCCATGTGCTCGATCCCAACGAATGCGATGCCCTGGCCGAAGTACGCCGCCTCACCGGCGGGCTCGGCGCGGATGTCAGTTTCGAATGCATCGGCAACAAACACACGGCCAAACTCGCCATCGACCTGATCCGCAAGGCCGGCAAGTGCGTACTGGTGGGCATCTTCGAAGAGCCCAGTGAATTCAACTTCTTCGAGCTGGTGGCCACGGAAAAACAGGTGCTCGGCGCACTGGCCTATAACGGGGAATTCGCCGACGTGATCGCGTTTATCGCGGATGGGCGGCTGGACATCTCGCCACTGGTGACGGGGCGCATTCAGTTGGAGGAGATCGTGGGGCAGGGCTTTGAGGAGCTGGTTAAAAACAAGGAACACAATGTGAAGATCATTGTGTCGCCTGCCAGGGTCTGACGCGCACGCTCACCGCCGCAGTCTTTGCCCCACTCCTGACTCCCCAAGCAAGACAGAGGAGGGGAGTGGGGCCCGTGTGGGCGCGACTGAAAAACTCGGCCCGTCGAGATCACCGTGAGGACGTGCGTGAGCGTGAAGTGGCGATGACCGCCCCCGTAATGATCAACACCGCGGGGATCATCAGGATCTGCTTGGCCTCGCTTTGCCCCACGGCAATCAGCAGCAGCGTGGAGAACAGCGGCGCCAGGTAAGACAGGGCGCCCAGCATCGATAGGTTTCCGTGCTTGGTCGCGTGGTCCCAGGCGAAAAAAGCCAGGCCTACCGGGCCCAGCCCCAGGGCAATGATCGCCGCCCACTGGCCCGGCTCAGGCCGCACCGTGGTTTCGAAAGCCAGGTGGCAGAGCCCCCCGGCCACAGCCACCAGCCCGCAGATTCCCCCGATGATGCTGCTCGGAACATGGCTGAACCGCCGGTTGAACACCGAATAAATCGCCCAGACCCAGGCACACGCAAAGGCTGCGGCGTAACCGATAACCGGCATCGACGCACCGTCACTCCGGGCCCGCAGCTGCATGATGAAGGCCGTCCCCGCCAGGCCGAGCAAGGCGCCCAACAGCTGGCGCTTGCGCAGCGACTCGCCGGTGGCAAAGCTCGACAGCAGCACGATCAGCAGCGGCCACAGGTAGGCAATCAGGCTGGCTTCAGCCGCAGGCGCGGCCTTCAGGGCAAAGAAATACAACGCGTGATAGACGAAGATCCCGGCAAACCCCGTCGCCCACACAGACCAGGGCTGGCGCCAACTGCTGAACCCTGCTGCGCCACGCAGCCCCAGCACGCACAGGCTGGCCACGAACGCGACCGCGAAGCTCGACGCCAGCAACTGAAAGGCCGGGATCCCGGCGGTCAACGTGGTCAGAAGCGCCAGGCACGCCCACAAAAACACGGCAATCACCCCGATCAGCGTCGCACTGGCGGCGCCCTTGGCAAGGGTGATGGATGGGTTGGAAGTGCTCATGCAAGCCCCGTCTGCGGAAAATCCTCAAGCGCGAACAATAGAAAGGTCGAGAGACCGAGTATTGATCAGGCCCGCCAAAGAATTGTTCGGGACTGCTGTTTTTTCAGGGGGTGCGCCCTTGTTTACGCACCACGGCCGGCGTCAGATGGCGGGCTTTCTTCAGGGCATGGGTTAACGCACTCTGGTCGGCGTACCCGGCGCGATGCGCAATATCAATGATCGACAAAGACGTTTCGCGCAACAGGTCAATGGCCAGATTCAGGCGCAAGTTCGCGATATGCGAGAACGGCGTTGTGTTCAGGTGCTGCCCAAACAGCACATACAAACGCCGCTCACTCGTGCCCGCATAACGCGCAATATCATGCGCCGTCAGGGCCGTGCCCAAGTGCTGCTCGATGTAGGCCAACGCGCGAGCAAGAATGAACTGGCCGGGATCACTCCGCGCAACCTCGGGCTGCAATAACGAACACAACAGCAACCGACTCCAGGACTCGGCCATCGCGAGCGAGCCGACCAATCGTGACCCGTTGCTGCTGGCGTAATCGAGTAAATGCCGTATATCGGGCCTGACCGCAAAAAAGCGCTTGTCGTTGAGTGGGTCAAATGACGCAACCGCGCCCTGCTGCGCTTCGCCACCGTCGGTCGAAACGTCCAGCACCAGGAAACGGTTATGGGGGTTGGCCAGAAACGTATGCCGGGCCCCGGCAGAAATCACCACCCCCTGACTCGCATCGACCTTGCCGCCTCGTCCGTCGACCTCAATCTCCATCGACCCGGATTGGGGGAGTACGACTTGATGAAAGTCATGCTGGTGAAGCTCAACCTGGCCGGAGTAAGAGCGCAATGACAGGGAGAGCAATTGGGGGGTGGGGGTGCTCATCCGTGAGTCTCCGGGGGTGAGGGGGGTATCGTATGTCAGCGGTCTGTTTGGATGCCAGGCTGTATCTGGGGAAGATTTTGGATGGGGGGTGTTGTTATTGTTGTACGCTTCCAGGCCGTCGATGGATTTTTGGAAGTCGACAGACTTGTGACACAGATACATTTTTCTACTTTTGTATCAGGTCGCATCATGGCAGACCGGCTCCAGAAAGAAATCGGGAGCACAGCATCCGGGTTCATTTGCTAGCTTTGAATGCGTAGTTCATAGAGCGGTTAGAAGAGTATGAGCGGAGCACCGATCATGGAATACGACGATAAACTAATTGAAGAAGCCGTGCTTGCCCTGTTGGCAACCTTCAGTTTTGATAACGGTAATGCTTGGAAAGGGTTCGACTTTGAGACCATGAATCGATTACATGAAAATGGTTTCATCAGTAATCCGATGAACAAGAGCAAATCGATCTGGTTGACGGCTGAAGGGTTGGAGCGAGGTCGGCAGATAGCCGATCGGTTGTTTGGAGTAGGAACCCAAGTGAAACATATATGCGAGTCGGACACCTGACTTCATACGACGGACATCCGTTAGTTGGGATTTATGGGTCGCATATGAGAAAGAAAAGCTAGCAGTTAAAAGCTGTTGACGCTGCACAAACGCTTTCCTAAGAGGATTTTCCTGCACAGTTAGAGTGTTGCTTAATAGGTAAATTAATTAGGTTATTCACATAAGCCTAATATTGGGTGGAGATATTGGGTTTAAGAGGAGTAATTATGATATTGCCATTACAAGTTTTAATTTAAGCTGTTCAGAAAAATCGTCTTCATAGATCATAGAGGTAATTAGCTCATGAAGTAGGTCTCTGCCGACCACGTTGTCTGCCACCCATACCGCGATATTCTCCATTCTAGATATGAAACCTGAAACTGCATAGTCATATCCGTTAAGCTCTAAAAAATAAGCTCCTAGAGCAATGGAGGAGCGTTTATTGCCATCATTGAAAGCATGGTTTTTATTTATCGAATAAACTAAGAATGTGAGTTTGTCCTCTATTTGTGGGTAGTAATCGTCATTTTTTACATGTTCAAGAGGGCTGTCTATGTTGCCAATGTTAAGAGTGCCCGCTCTGCCTCCTGAGTTTGTAATGATCCAGTCATGAATGCCAATAGCATGGAAGGTGTCAAAGTAGAAAAACATGGTTTTATCGGTCTTTCAGTCTTTTGAATACGGCAAGCATTTCTGGGTCAGCTAATCGCTCCTCCAGCGATTTACTCGTTTCCCCCAAGAAACGCTCAAAGTCCCCTTCAGGAACTGTTTGAATATAACCTTCTAGTTTCTCGTGCAACGCCTCCCTGAAACAGAGATCTCTACTGGCCATTTTAATTCGGGCTTCATTCAATACTGGTTTCAGATATGGATTGTTTTCAGCGTTCTTTATCAGCTGATCTAGTTCTGCAGGTACTAGTTTTCTATTGTATGCATCATGAATTTGTTTCATTTCACTAGCTAAGCCGCTTTCAAAGGCGGAAATCGCTCGAATTACTTCCGCGTATAATGTCTCTCGCATATTATCTTTTTCGGCTAGCTTCAGTATTCTTTTATACTCTATCGCATTTTCATGGAAGATGGCTTGATATATTTTATTGGTGTATATGCCATATTTCACTGGCCCCATTTCTAGATAAGCGCCCAGTGCGGCGGTAAACTCTGCTCGATGACTATATTCTTGAAAAGCGGCGGGTAAGTAATCCTGATCTCTTTGATTAATAAATTTTGTATGCCCACCAGATCTTTCGGCCATTACGTCTATAACTATATCCAGCAAACGCGAACGAATGATTTTTGCTTGCTCGCTCTCCGTGAGTAACATCGCCAAATTGAGTAGGGAGCGAAATGAAAACAGGCCCAATATACTGGTTTTGGTACCCTCGCTGATGAGGGTACCATGAGCTAACTCCTTGAAATCTCTAAGGTTTTTTCCTCTTATCAGGCGATAGCCGTTTGCCTTTAATTCGTCGGCATGGCCTGTGATATAGCGTTCAATCGTAGCCTCGCTAATGTCGAATAACTCGATTAACTGCTGCTTGGTAAAAACTGTTTCCCCATTGTAGGACACGCCGCCTAGTGCCAGATGCTCTTCGGCATGGGTAAGAGCAAATTTGTTGTTCAGCACGTTCTGCCTTTCTTTCGCTGATGTGGTGAAATCGGTAGCCATAAAATCCCTTTGTAATCAGTAGATTATGTGGTTTTAAAAAAGCCTTTCGGTGAGCTCAATCTATTGAGTGAGTCTATTGGATTTTTGTAGGCCTTGGACAGTGCGCGTTTAGGTAATTTGGGCGAGGACTAAAGTGTTTGCAGGTTTATATAATCTGAGTTGCGTCTTAATAAATGCAAAAAGCCCCAGGCCTTTCGACCTGAGGCTTTTTCATCTGTATCTGGTGCACCCGGCGGGATTCGAACCCACGACCCCTGCCTTCGGAGGGCAGTACTCTATCCAGCTGAGCTACGGATGCTTGTGCGGGCGACATCATACCCATGTCGACCTTGGGCGTCCATGCCGGTCTTTGGCCGTTTCCCAGTAGGAATTTGCCGGTGGAAGGCCCTGCGCCGGGCGCCGTTGGTCAATGCGGCGGAACGCGCTCAAATCACGCTGATCTGAAAGTTCCGGCAAATGCGCCGTTTTCGTTCTTTTTTTCGAACAGACTATTGCCCTGTACCCCCATTGATCCTAGGATTCGTTTGAGATTTCAAACGCTCTGTCTCTCGTGCGCTATTCGTTGATCGCGCGCGCGGGGGCTGATTTCCCTGACGGCAGCCCACAAGGCGCCTTTCAACAACTCTAATTCGCTCCGCGTGCGCGCGGTGCTGTTAAGGAAAGCCGACATGCAGCTCAAAGATTCCCAGTTGTTCCGCCAGCAGGCCTTTATCGATGGCGCTTGGGTGGATGCGGACAACGGTCAGACCATCAAGGTCAATAACCCTGCCACGGGCGAGATTATCGGTACCGTGCCAAAGATGGGCGCTGCGGAAACCCGCCGTGCCATCGAAGCTGCCGACAAGGCGCTGCCGGCCTGGCGTGCGCTGACCGCCAAGGAGCGCGCCAACAAGCTGCGCCGTTGGTTCGAGCTGCTGATCGAAAACCAGGACGACCTCGGTCGCCTGATGACCCTCGAGCAAGGCAAGCCATTGGCTGAGGCCAAGGGTGAAATCGTCTATGCCGCGTCCTTTATCGAGTGGTTCGCCGAAGAAGCCAAGCGCATCTATGGCGACGTGATTCCCGGCCACCAGCCTGACAAGCGCCTGATCGTGATCAAGCAGCCTATCGGCGTGACCGCCGCCATCACCCCGTGGAACTTCCCGGCCGCGATGATCACCCGTAAAGCCGGCCCGGCCCTGGCCGCCGGTTGCACCATGGTGATCAAGCCTGCCTCGCAAACCCCGTTCTCGGCCCTGGCCCTGGTTGAGCTGGCGCACCGTGCCGGTATCCCGAAAGGCGTGCTGAGCGTGGTCACCGGCAGCGCCGGCGACATCGGCGGCGAGCTGACCAGCAACCCGATCGTGCGTAAATTGTCCTTCACCGGCTCGACCGAAATCGGTCGCCAGTTGATGGCTGAATGCGCCAAGGACATCAAGAAAGTTTCCCTGGAGCTGGGCGGCAACGCGCCGTTTATCGTGTTCGACGACGCGGACCTGGATAAGGCCGTCGAAGGCGCGATCATCTCCAAGTACCGCAACAACGGCCAGACCTGCGTCTGCGCCAACCGCCTGTACATCCAGGATTCGGTGTACGACGCGTTTGCGGAAAAACTGAAAGTCGCGGTGGCCAAATTGAAGATCGGCAACGGTCTGGAAGAAGGCACCACCACCGGCCCGCTGATCGACGAAAAAGCCGTGGCCAAGGTCCAGGAACACATCGCCGACGCCCTGAGCAAAGGCGCCAAGCTGTTGGCCGGTGGCAAGGTCATGGAAGGCAACTTCTTTGAACCGACTATCCTGGTCGACGTGCCGAAAAACGCCGCCGTTGCCAAGGAAGAAACCTTTGGCCCGCTGGCACCGCTGTTCCGCTTCAAAGACGAAGCCGAAGTGATCGCGATGTCCAACGACACCGAGTTCGGCCTGGCTTCCTACTTCTACGCCCGCGATCTGGGCCGTGTGTTCCGTGTGGCCGAAGCCCTGGAATACGGCATGGTCGGGGTCAACACCGGGTTGATCTCCAACGAAGTGGCGCCGTTCGGCGGCATTAAGGCCTCGGGCCTGGGCCGTGAAGGCTCCAAGTACGGGATCGAGGACTACCTGGAAATCAAATACCTCTGCCTGGGCATCTAAGCCGGGAAGGGATTGCAGTAAACGCAAAGGGCACGAGAGCGCTGACCCTTTGCGTGTTTCACACCGTTTTTCGTAGTGGCCGGGAAAGCTGTGGCAGTCGATCATCGCATGCTGCCGTAGTTGCCTCCCCGCCACGTATTCCTTGAGCAACGCCACCCGATGAGTGGCGAATGAGGACTTTATGAGCAAGACCAACGCTTCCCTGATGAAACGCCGCGAAGCCGCTGTACCGCGCGGTGTTGGCCAGATTCACCCGATCTTCGCCGAATCCGCGAAGAACGCCACCGTGACCGACGTTGAAGGTCGCGAGTTCATCGACTTCGCCGGCGGTATCGCCGTGCTGAACACCGGCCACGTGCACCCGAAAATCATCGCCGCCGTGACCGAGCAGCTGAACAAGCTGACCCACACCTGCTTCCAGGTACTGGCCTACGAGCCGTACGTCGAAGTGTGCGAAAAAGTGAACGCCAAGGTTCCAGGCGATTTCGCCAAGAAAACCCTGTTGGTCACCACCGGTTCCGAAGCCGTTGAAAACGCCGTGAAAATCGCCCGTGCCGCGACTGGCCGTGCCGGCGTGATCGCGTTCACCGGCGCCTACCACGGCCGCACCATGATGACCCTGGGTCTCACCGGTAAAGTCGTGCCTTACTCGGCCGGCATGGGCCTGATGCCAGGCGGTGTGTTCCGCGCGCTGTACCCGAACGAACTGCACGGTGTCAGCGACGACGACTCCATCGCCAGCATCGAGCGCATCTTCAAGAACGATGCCGAGCCGCGTGATATTGCCGCCATCATCATCGAGCCGGTACAAGGCGAAGGCGGTTTCTACGTCGCGCCGAAGCCGTTCATGAAGCGCCTGCGTGAACTGTGCGACAAGCACGGCATCCTGCTGATCGCCGACGAAGTGCAAACCGGTGCCGGCCGTACCGGTACGTTCTTCGCCATGGAACAGATGGGCGTTGCCGCCGACCTGACCACCTTCGCCAAATCCATCGCTGGCGGTTTCCCGTTGGCCGGTGTGTGTGGCAAGGCCGAATACATGGACGCCATTGCCCCAGGTGGCCTGGGCGGCACCTACGCCGGTAGCCCGATCGCTTGCGCCGCTGCGCTGGCAGTGATGGAAGTGTTCGAAGAAGAGCACCTGCTGGACCGCTGCAAGGCTGTCGGCGAGCGCCTGGTGACTGGCCTCAAGGCGATTCAAGCCAAGTACCCGGTAATCGGTGACGTGCGTGCCCTGGGCGCGATGATCGCGGTCGAGTTGTTTGAAGACGGCGACAGCCACAAGCCAAACGCTGCGGCCGTTGCCGCTGTAGTGGCCAAGGCGCGTGACAAGGGTCTGATCCTGCTGTCCTGCGGCACCTACGGCAACGTGTTGCGCGTACTGGTGCCGCTGACCTCGCCGGACGAGCAGTTGGACAAAGGCTTGGCGATCATCGAAGAGTGCTTCTCCGAGCTGTAAGCGGAAGTTGGCCTGATCGATAGAAAAACCCGCTTCGGCGGTTTTTTTTGTGCGCTTGCAGCACCTTCAGACCTCGTCGCACCGCGCCTCCCACAGTGATCGGCATTCAGCCTGCGATCACGCGATTCTTGCCCAGGCGCTTGGCCTCATACATGGCGGCATCGGCGCGGGCGAACAGGCTGTCCAGGGTGGAGTCCTCCTCGGTCAGGCTGGCCAGGCCCTGGCTGATGGTCACGCTGAACGCCTGGCCTTCATAGCTGAAGCTCAACTCCTGGATCTCTTTGCCCAGGCGTTCAGCCACCTGCAACGCCATCTCCGGCGCGCAACCCGGCAGAACTGCGGCGAACTCTTCGCCGCCAATGCGCCCGAACAGATCGCCACGGCGCAGTACCCCGCGACCGCTCTCGGCGATACGCCGCAGCACCTGGTCGCCCTCCAGATGGCCGTAGGTGTCGTTGACGTCCTTGAAGTCATCGATGTCCAACAGCAGGAAGGCCAGCGGCGCGCCTTGGGCGCAGGCGCTGTCGAAGGCCTGGTTGGCGCATTCGAAGAAGTGTCGGCGGTTGCTGCTTTGGGTCAGCACGTCGGTGGTGGCGAGACGGTGCAGCTCCAGTTCCATCTGTTTTTTTTCAGTGATGTCTTCGGCTATGCCGACCACGATCACCGGCTCGCCAGGTTCGACCTGCTGGTTGATGTAGCACTTGTCGCTCAGCCAGCGGATCTGCCCGTCGGCGGTGATGATGCGGTACTCGCGATCCTCCACGGCACCCTGCTCCAGCACGCGCGCCAGGCTGTGTTCGGCGTAATCGAGGTCTTCGGGGTGAATGCTGTTGCGCCATTCGCGGTGGTCGGCCAGCAACAGGCCGGCGGAACGTCCAAAAATCCGTTCGTATGCCGGGCTTACGTAGAGCACGCGGCGGGTTTGCCAATCGATGGCCCAGAGCACGGCATTCACACTGACCAGCAGCGAACTCAGTAATTGTTCGCGTTCGCTCAGTCGTTCGACTTCGCCCTGGGCATGTACCAGTGCCAGCAGGGTTGCTGCCGCAGCCGGACGCGGAGGGTCAGCGGTAGGGCTGTCGGTGGTGAAGGGCTTTTCGAGAACCATCGGCACAACTCTCTCTGGGCGCGCCGCAAGATCAAGCAGCGGTCACTACAAGGGGTCACCATGATGGCGAAGTGTTCATTGAGAGAGGCGAATTGCAGTGAAGTTCCGTCAATAGTATCGATTGACGGTGTCCGAGAAATGGCGCCAAAAAGCTGATGGGCGGGAGGGAGGGCCCTCCCGCCATGTTGTCATACAGATGCAGGTCGCAGCGAATAGGTCTTCAATTGGTGGGCAAAATCCCGCAGGGACTGGATGCCGCTGGCCTCGGCCTCGTGTACCCATTCCTTGATGGCCGCCAGCATATCGTGGCCGTTGGAGCTGGTCTTGAGCCAGATCTGCTGCAGCGCCAGGCGTTTTTCGTAGATCACTTTCAGCGCCTGGCTGTGTTCCAGCATGCTCTGGATACGCAGGTGGTGGCGGTCATCCAGCAGGCTGGTTTCCCGCGACAGCAGGCGTTTGGCGCGGTGGAACTGGTGGCGCACCGAGTGATCGACCTTCTCCAGCTCCTGCTTGACCAGCGGGCCAATCACCAACTTGCGGTACTGGGCCATGATCTGGAAGCGGTTGTTGAGGATCGCCATGGCGGTGTCCATGTCCAGATGGCCCTTGCCTTCCACGCGGTGGGCAATCGGTGCCACACGCTGCACCTTGGCCAGGCGCAGGAAGCTGAACACTTTGATCCACGCCCAGCCCAGGTCGAACTCCCACTTCTTCACCGACAGCTTGGCCGAGTTGGGGTAGGTGTGGTGATTGTTGTGCAGCTCTTCGCCGCCGACGATGATGCCCCACGGCACCAGGTTGGTGGCGGCGTCACGGCATTCGAAGTTGCGATAGCCGACGGCATGGCCCAGGCCATTGATCACACCGGCGGCCCAGAACGGAATCCACATCATCTGGATTGCCCAGATGGTGATGCCGATGGTGCCGAACAGCAGCAGGTCGATTACGCCCATGATCGCCACACCCAGCAGCGGGTAAGGGGTGTAGATCTTGCGCTCGATCCAGTCGTCCGGGCAGTTCTTGCCGTAGATGCGCAGGGTCTCGGGGTTTTCGGCCTCGGCACGGTACAGCTCGGCGCCTTTGCGCAATACGGTGGACAGGCCCTTGATCACCGGGCTGTGCGGGTCGTCGACGGTCTCGCATTTGGCGTGGTGCTTGCGGTGGATGGCGGTCCACTCGCGGGTGTTCTGCGCCGTGGTCAGCCACAGCCAGAAGCGGAAGAAGTGTTTCAGGCCAGCATTGAGCTCCAGGGAGCGATGGGCTGAATAGCGGTGCAGATAGACCGTGACCCCAACGATGGTCACGTGGGTCATCAACAGAGTGACTGCCACCAGTTGCCAGGCCGACAAGTCAAGAAAACCGTTGTACCACATAGGCTGTATGGCCCTCAGATAAAGAAAAGAACAGCTCACGCATTATCACTAAGCCTACAGAGAAAACCAGCGGCCCTTTCAGATAAGACTTACCAGATGTTACATATCCTATAATCCCCATTCTTTGTAGGATGATTCTTGGCTTTTAGTAAGGATTACTAGGCATATGCTGTTTTCATACCGTGGAGCCCTGCGTGCGGGGCTGGTATACCTGCTGGCTTCGAGCTTCTGGATAGGCCTCACTCATCGGATATTGATCGAGTTTCTCGATAATCCGACCGACCTGCACCGGTGGTTGCAGATGCGCGTCTATGTGTGGGTAGCGCTCAGCGCCCTGCTGATCTCCCTGATTTGTGCCCGGTCTGCTCAAGCCCACCAGCAGCAGCAACCCTTGAAAGAGAACCGCGAGCGCCTGCGCCAGGCTGCTGCCGTGTTCGATTGCACCCGCGAAGGGGTGTTGGTTACCGACGCCAAGGGCCTGATCGTGCATGTAAACCGGGCCTTCATGGAAATTACCGGCTACCAGTGCGAGGACGTCATGGGCCAGCAGCCGAGCCTGTTCAAGTCCGGTCGCCATTCGTCGAATTTCTATCAACAGATGTTCCAGACCCTGGAACACACCGGTGAATGGAGCGGTGAAATCTGGAATCGGCGCAAAAGCGGTGAGATTTATCCACAGTGGCAAACCATTCGCGTGATTCACGATGACCTGGGTCATCTCAGCCATTACGTTGCGGTGTTTTCCGACATCAGCGCCATCAAGGATTCCGAGCACGAGTTGGCCCACCTGGCTCACCACGACCCGCTGACCGACCTGCCCAACCGCCTGCTGTTCACCGACCGCGCCGAGCAGGCGCTGGCCTCGGCGCAACTGCACAAACGCGGCTGCGCCCTGCTGTTGCTGGACCTGGACCACTTCAAGATCATCAACGACAGCCTTGGCCATAACGTGGGCGACCAGTTGCTCAAGCTGCTGGGCGAGCGGCTCAAGGTGTTGTTCGGCCCCGGCGTCACCCTGGCGCGCCTGGGCGGGGATGAGTTCGCGGTGCTCGCGGAAAATTGCTCACAGGTGGTGCAGGCGGCGGCGTTGGCGCAGCGCATGCTGGATGAGATGAAACAGCCGTTCATCTTTGATGGCCATCAACTGTTTATCAGCGCCAGCATCGGCATCAGCCTGTTCCCCAATGACGCCCTGAGCGCCGAGCAGTTGCTGCGCAACGCCGATTCTGCACTCTTCAAGGCCAAAAGCGTGGGCCGCGAAGGCTACGCCTTGTACACCGAAGAAC
Organism: Pseudomonas sp. SJZ103; assembly: GCF_007828335.1. Lineage (NCBI taxonomy): Bacteria > Pseudomonadati > Pseudomonadota > Gammaproteobacteria > Pseudomonadales > Pseudomonadaceae > Pseudomonas > Pseudomonas sp. SJZ103. The sequence continues at coordinate 521,801 of NZ_VIUN01000003.1, read as the reverse complement.
TCACCGCCCACGCGCAGAACCGGGTGGAAATCGCCAGCGAGCTGCGCCGCGCCCTCGAACGGCAGGAACTGCGCGTCTACTACCAGCCTGTGCACGATTTGCACACCAGCCGCCTGATCGGCGTCGAAGCGCTGGTGCGCTGGCAACACCCCGAGCGTGGCCTGGTGCCGCCGGGCGATTTCATCCCCATCGCCGAACGCACCGGGCTGATTGCCGATATCGATGGCTGGGTGATGGACCAGGCCTGCCGACAGATGTGCCAATGGCTGGCCGACGGTTTGCCGTTGAGCTTTATCGCCATCAATGTGTCGAGCCGCCTGTTTGCCCGACGCGAACTTTACGATCAGGTCGCCCAGGTGCTGCACGATACCGGCCTGGACCCGGCTTTCCTTGAGCTTGAAGTCACCGAAAGCGCAGTGATGGATGACCCTGAAGTGGCCCTGGAACAGCTGCACCGCTTGCGCGAACTGGGCTTGCGCCTGGCCATTGATGACTTCGGCACCGGCTATTCCTCCTTGTTGCGCCTCAAGCGCCTGCCGGTGCAGAAGCTCAAGATCGACCAGGGCTTCGTCGCCGGGCTACCGTGGGACGAAGACGATGCCGCCATCGTGCGGGTGGTGATCGCCCTGGCGAAAAGCATGGGCATGCAGGTGCATGCCGAGGGGATCGAACAGGTGGAGCAGGCGCGGTTCTTGTTGGAGCAGAACTGCGATATGGGCCAGGGGTACTGGTTTGGACGGCCGATGCCGGCGCTGGAAATTGACTGGGACCGCGCACCCGCCATTCAGGCTTGAAATGCATTCAAATGTGGGAGGGGGCTTGTGCCCCCTCCCACATTTGGATATTCACAAGGCCTAATTTCTCCGCTCAGACACAAAACCCTCTCGCAACCCCACGCCCTACCAGAAAATTCTTTTTGGTTATATAAAAATTCTCAAATAGTCTTTTTAAGAATATCCGCGCTTATCTACTATCGCCCTACGCCGCAAGCAGTGCCGCCACTGCGAGGCACTATTCATTTCAGGAGCGAGACCATGAGCGCATCTCTACGTAGCGTCGACGGCCAGGACGAAGCAGCCATTTTGCGTGAGATCCAGAGCGCCTTGCGCGATCTGCGGTTTGGCGCGGTGGAAATCACTGTGCACAACGCCCAAGTGGTACAGATCGAACGCAAGGAAAAATTCCGTTTGCAGAACCCGGGTAACAAACCGAGCTAAGCAAGAACGGCGATAGACCCGCAACTATAAGAAAAAGCCAACACCCCAGAATTTCAGGAGCTTCTATGTCGTCGATTCGCCGTTATGCCCTGGCCGCCCTGGCCAGTGCCGTGTTTGCCGGTTCCGCGGTTGCCAAGGACTACGAGTTGCTCAACGTTTCGTACGATCCTACCCGTGAGCTGTACCAGGACTACAACGCTGAGTTCACCAACTTCTGGAAACAGTCTCACCCCGGCGACAACGTCAAGATCCAGCAATCCCACGGTGGTTCGGGCAAGCAAGGCCGGGCAGTGATCGACGGCCTGCGCGCCGACGTGGTGACCCTGGCCCTGGCCGGTGACATCGACGAAATCGCCAAGCTGGGCAAGACCCTGCCGGAGAACTGGCAGACCCGCCTGCCCGACGCCAGCACTCCATACACCTCGACCATCGTGTTCCTGGTGCGCAAGGGCAACCCTAAAGGCATCAAGGATTGGGGCGACCTGATCAAGAAAGACGTGTCGGTGATCACGCCTAACCCGAAAACCTCCGGCGGTGCGCGCTGGAACTTCCTTGCCGCCTGGGCCTACGGCCTGAAATCCGGTGGCAGCGAAGCCAAGGCCCAGGAATACGTGAAAGAGCTGTTCAAGCACGTGCCGATCCTCGACACCGGCGCGCGCGGTTCGACCATTACCTTCGTCAACAACGGTCAGGGCGACGTGTTGCTGGCCTGGGAAAACGAAGCCTTCCTGGCCCTGAAAGAAGACGGCGGCGCCGACAAGTTCGACATCGTCGTACCGTCCCTGTCGATCCTTGCGGAGCCTCCGGTGGCCGTGGTCGACAAGAACGCCGAGAAAAAGGGCAACACCGAGATCGCCACTGAATACCTCAAGCACCTGTACAGCCCGGCTGGCCAGGAGATTGCGGCGAAGAACTTCTACCGCCCACGCGATGAAAAAGTCGCCGCCAAATATGCCCAACAGTTCCCGAAACTGGACCTGGTGACTATCGACAAAGACTTCGGCGGCTGGAAAACTGCCCAACCGAAATTCTTTAACGACGGTGGCGTGTTCGACCAGATCTACACGGCGCAGTAAGCCAAAGTACCTGTAGGAGCGAGCTTGCTCGCGAAGAACTCAAGGGCACCGCGTTCATTCAGAATGCCCGCGTCATCGTTGACCATCTTCGCGAGCAAGCTCGCTCCTACAGTGGTTTCTACCTTTAACCAAGGACTCTTATGTCGCGTCGTATTTCCCCCGTCATACCCGGCTTCGGGCTGACGCTGGGCTACACCGTGGTGTACCTCAGCCTGATCGTACTCATCCCGCTGGCGGCGATGTTCGTACACGCCGCTCAACTCACCTGGGATCAGTTCTGGAACATCATCTCCGCACCCCGTGTGCTGGCGGCGTTGAAACTGAGCTTCAGCACCGCGCTGTACGCCGCCCTGATCAATGGCGTGATCGGCACGCTGCTGGCCTGGGTGCTGGTGCGCTACACCTTCCCCGGCCGCAAGATCATCGATGCGATGATCGACCTGCCGTTTGCCCTGCCCACCGCCGTGGCCGGTATTGCCCTGACGGCGCTGTACACGCCGACCGGCCTGGTGGGCCAGTTCGCCGCTGACCTGGGCTTCAAGATCGCCTACAGCCCATTGGGCATCACCCTGGCGCTGACCTTCGTGACCCTGCCGTTCGTGGTGCGCACGGTGCAGCCGGTACTCGCCGATATCCCCCGGGAAATCGAAGAAGCCGCCGCCTGCCTGGGCGCCAAGCCGTTGCAGGTGTTCCGCTACATCCTCGTCCCCGCGCTGCTGCCCGCCTGGCTGACCGGTTTCGCCCTGGCGTTTGCCCGTGGCGTCGGTGAGTACGGCTCGGTGATTTTCATCGCCGGCAACATGCCGATGAAAACCGAGATTCTGCCGCTGCTGATCATGGTCAAGCTCGACCAGTACGACTACCGCGGCGCCACCTCCATTGGCGTGCTGATGCTGGTGGTTTCCTTTGTCCTGCTGCTGCTGATCAACTTGTTGCAGCGGCGCATCGAACGTCCATAAGGAGGCGCGGAACATGTCCCAATCGTCTATTTCCGCGGCATCCTCGGCCAACGCAGCCCGCCGTGGCAGTGCTGTTTCCCGGCGCATCCTGATCAGCCTGGGGTGGCTGGTGTTCTTCCTGTTCCTGCTGCTGCCGCTGTTTATCGTGGTGTCTCAGGGCTTGAAGAACGGCCTCGGTACGTTTTTCACCGCGATCCTTGAACCGGACGCGTTGTCCGCACTGAAACTCACGGTGATCGCCGTGCTGATTTCGGTGCCGCTCAACCTGGTGTTCGGCGTCAGCGCCGCCTGGTGCGTGAGCAAGTACTCGTTCCGTGGCAAGAGCATCCTGGTGACGCTGATCGACCTGCCGTTCTCGGTCTCCCCGGTGATCGCAGGCCTGGTCTACGTGCTGATGTTCGGCGCCCAGGGCCTGTTTGGCCCGTGGTTGCAGGAGCATGACATCCAGATCGTGTTCGCCTTGCCCGGCATCGTGTTGGCGACCATCTTCGTCACCGTGCCATTCGTCGCCCGTGAACTGATCCCGCTGATGCAGGAGCAGGGCACCCAGGAAGAAGAGGCCGCGCGCCTGCTCGGAGCCAATGGCTGGCAGATGTTCTGGCATGTCACCGTGCCGAACATCAAATGGGGCCTGATCTACGGCGTGGTGCTGTGTACCGCACGGGCCATGGGTGAGTTCGGCGCGGTGTCGGTGGTGTCCGGCCACATTCGCGGCGTGACCAACACCTTGCCGCTGCACGTCGAGATTCTCTACAACGAATACAACCACGTTGCCGCCTTTGCGGTGGCGAGTCTGCTGCTGATCCTGGCGCTCTTCATCCTGCTGCTCAAGCAGTGGAGCGAGAACCGTATTAATCGCCTGCGCGCCGCTGCGGCTGAGGAATAAGTCATGTCGATCGAAGTCCGTAATGTCAGCAAGAACTTCAACGCCTTCAAGGCCCTGGACAGCATCAACCTGGATATCCAGAGTGGCGAGCTGGTGGCCTTGCTTGGGCCTTCCGGCTGCGGCAAGACCACCTTGCTGCGCATCATCGCCGGCCTGGAAACCCCGGATGACGGTAGCATCGTGTTCCACGGTGAAGACGTCTCCGGCCACGACGTGCGCGATCGCAACGTCGGTTTTGTGTTCCAGCACTACGCGCTGTTTCGCCACATGACCGTGTTCGACAACGTCGCCTTCGGCCTGCGCATGAAACCGAAAAAACAGCGCCCGAGCGAAAGCCAGATTGCGGCCAAGGTTCACGAACTGCTGAACATGGTGCAGCTGGACTGGCTGGCCGACCGTTACCCGGAACAGCTCTCCGGTGGCCAGCGCCAGCGTATCGCCCTGGCCCGCGCCCTGGCGGTGGAGCCGAAAGTGCTGCTGCTGGACGAACCTTTCGGCGCCCTCGACGCCAAGGTGCGTAAAGAACTGCGCCGCTGGCTGGCGCGCCTGCACGAAGACATCAACCTGACGTCGGTGTTCGTGACCCACGACCAGGAAGAGGCCATGGAAGTCGCCGACCGCATCGTGGTGATGAACAAAGGCGTGATCGAGCAGATCGGCTCACCGGGCGACGTCTACGAAAACCCGGCCAGCGATTTCGTCTACCACTTCCTCGGCGACTCCAACCGCCTGCACCTGGGTGAAGACAAGCACGTGCTGTTCCGCCCCCACGAAGTGTCGCTGTCGCGGCATGAGCTGGAAGACCACCACGCGGCTGAAGTGCGTGATATTCGTCCATTGGGCGCGACCACGCGGGTAACCTTGAAGGTCGAAGGCCAGACAGACCTGATCGAAGCCGAAGTGGTGAAAGACCACGACAGCCTGACCGGTTTGGCTCGCGGCGAGACCTTGTTCTTCAAACCCAAGGTCTGGCAGAAAGCCTGAGCCCCAAACAGAAATCCCAATGTGAAACAGGTTCAAGGTGGGAGGGGGCTTGCTCCCGATAGCGGTGTTTCAGCCAGCTTATCTGCTGCTGACCCACTGCAATCGGGAGCAAGCCCCCTCCCACATTCAGACCTGTCTCGGCTTCAGATCGCGGCGAACCACCGGTCCCGAGCGCTTCTCAATCTGTTGCTTGAGGCCCTGGCGCAACCCCAGCAAAAACGCCACCTCCGCCACCACAAACAACGGCCCCACAATCAGCCCCGATACGTCATCCACAAACGCGGGCTTCTTGCCTTCGTAGTAATGCCCGACAAACTGAATCACCCAACCCACCACAAACAGGCCGACGCCGCTGCTGAGCCACACCATCGTGCTCTGCGCCGCCAACGCATGCCCGGCCCATACCGACAAGCCCATCAACACCGTCATCAGCACCCCCAGGGCCAGTTCAAGCCGCAGGTAAAACCACGCCGAAAACAGCGCGACGATCACCGCCGGGGAAAGCCACAGCCCGCCCACCGCCCATTCGGGGCGTGACAGCAGCACGGCCACCGCGACCACAATCATCGGGATGCCAATGAAGTGGCTGGCGATATTGCGTGGGTCGCGGTGGTAGGCGGCGTATTGACTGAGGTGGTCGACGAGGCTTTTCATTGTTGTTCCTCCTGTAGGATGTTTGATCATGCCCTGTCAGCCTGGGACTAACTGTCAGCTGGGCGACAATCTTCGGAGTTCTCATGGACGCGACGCAATGGCACTCCCGGTTGGCCGTCGGTCACTGGTTCAGTCACCTGCCCGTACCTTTCCAGCATAGTCTGCTGGCCCATGCGCGGCTGCGGCAGCTGACGGCGGGACAGTACCTGTTCAAGCGCGGCGACCCGCCCTGTGGCTTGTATGCGGTGCTCGACGGCACCCTGCGTGTCAGTGCGGTGAATGAGCACGGCAAGGAAGCGCTGTTGAGCCTGGTGGGGGCGCCCTACTGGTTCGGCGAGATCTGCCTGTTCGACGGTTTGCCGCGCACCCATGACGCCTGCGCCACGGGGCCGTGCACGCTGGTGCAGGTGCCGCAGCAGGCGCTGTTGAAGATCCTTGATGAATCCCCTCGGTACTGGCGCGACCTGGCGTTGCTGATGAGCCAGAAGCTGCGCCTGAGTTTTATTGGCCTCGAACAGCTCAGCCTGATGCCCGCCTCGGTTCGCCTGGCCCATCGACTGTTGATGATCGTTGAGGGTTACGGCGACATGGAACTGTCAAAGCGTGTGCTGCAACTGCCCCAGGAAGACCTGGCGGCGATGTTGAGCCTGTCGCGCCAGACCACCAATGCCTTGCTCAAGGACCTGCAAACCCAGGGCATCGTGCGCCTGGGCTACGGCGAGATCGAAATCCTCGATGCACAGCGGCTACGAGAGGCGGCGCACACCTGAGGGTGTTAGCCTGCAAACCTGATCAATCGAGGTGTGTTATGCGCGTCCTGTTAGTGGAACATGAATCCGAAGAGGCACAGCGGATGGCCCAGGGCTTGAACGAGGCCGGTTACACCGTGGAAGTTGCGGCCAACGGCATGGCGGCGCAGCGCTTTGTCGAAAGCGCTGAGTACGACCTGGTGATCCTGGATGTGATGCTGCCTGGCCTGAATGCCTGGAAGCTGCAGCAGGCGATCCGGCAGAAGGGCGAAACGCCGGTGTTGTTCCTGACCACGCCGGGCGGGATTGAGGATCGCCTGCGCGGCTTGGAGCTGCATGAGGATGATTACCTGCTCAAGCCGTTTGAGGCCAAGGGGTTGGTGATGCGGGTGAAGAAACTGTTGCGGCGCGATCGGGGTCGCTGATTGATCCCGTCACTGTAGTGCCTGAAAGATTGCCATCGGGAGCAAGCCCCCTCCCACAGGAGAACGCATTTCAAATGTGGGAGGGGGCTCCCGATGAGGCCTTCAGCCTCCCCACAAATCCCCCTACCGCAACCCATCCCGAAACTGCCCCGGCGTCATCCCCGTCCAGCGCTTGAACGCCCGGTTAAAGCTGCTGGTATCAGCAAACCCCAACAGATGACTGATCTCCGCCAACGAGCACTGTGGATCACGCAGATGCAACAACGCCAGATTCTCCCGGCACTCATTGAGCAGCGCATCAAAACGACACCCCTCATCCGCCAGATGCCGCTGCAAACTGCGCAAACTCAAGTGCAGTGCCTGGGCAATCCGCTCGGCACTCGGCTCGCCATCGGGCAGTTGCGCCTCGATGGCCGCGCGCACCTTGCGTTCCCAGGTCAGCGGTTGCAGTTGGGCGAGGGTGCGTTTGAGCACGGTTTCGTTGTGTTCGGCCAGTTCCGGGTTGGCGTCGTCCAAGTGGCTGTCGAAATCGCTGGCGGCGAATTCAAGGCGGTCTTCCTCGGCGCCAAAAAACACCGGTGCGCGGAACACCGTGTGCCAGGGCTTGGGGTCGGCAGGTTGCGGGCGCCGTAGGTAAACCGCCAACGGCGCATAGTCGCGGCCCAGGCGGTTGCGGCACGTACGCACATAGATCGCGGCAAACGCATCGATGGCTTCCAGCGCCGGCGCCGGGCTGCCCGGCGGTTGCAGCAGGCGAAAGCGGTAGCGCTCGCCATCGCCGCTGAGCTCCAGGGTCAGGGCATCGCTGACCACCTGGTGATACCGCACGATGCGCTCGAACACCTCGCGCAGGCTGCCGCTCGCCACCAACGCATAACCCAGCGCATGAAAGGTGGTCGGGCTGACAAACCGCGACACCCGCAACCCGATTGCCGGATCGCCGCTGGCCTGCACCGCCAGTTCCCACAAACGCGTGGTGGCCGACAGCGGGTAACGCGCGTTGGGGTCGTCCATCTGCTGCGGATCGAGCCCGGCCTGGGCGCACAGCGCGGCGCTGTCGAGGCCCAGGGCATCGAGCTGCTTGCGCAGGGCGCGGGTCCAGCTGGCGAGGGAAGTCGGTTCGGTCATGGCGATTGGCGCTTGCGGTCAACAGGTTGGCGTGTGGGGCTAGCGTCCTGCAAGAAGCCCTGGTGCAGGATGTAACCATCAATGAATAAGAGGATGGGAGCATGGACGGTACTTCTGCAAGTCCCCAGCAGATGAACGCGCAACAGCGTTCGGCGCATATCCGCGAGGTGGTGCTCGCCGAAGGCGTGCGCTTGCGTCGCCGGCACCCGTGGTTGCAGCATCAGGACGCCCTGGGCGCGGGCATCCTGGCCTTTGCCTTGCTGGGCATGATCGGCTCGGCGGCGCTCTATATCAGCGGTCACATGGCCTGGTGGGCCTGCCTGCTGCTCAATGCGTTCCTGGCCTCACTGACTCACGAGCTGGAACACGACCTGATCCACAGCATGTACTTTCGCAAACAGCGCGTGCCGCACAACCTGATGATGGGCCTGGTGTGGCTGGCGCGGCCGAGCACCATCAACCCGTGGATCCGTCGCCACCTGCACCTCAATCACCACAAGGTCTCCGGCACCGAGACCGATATGGAGGAGCGTGCGATCACCAACGGCGAGCCCTGGGGCTTCGCGCGGTTGCTGATGGTGGGCGATAACGTGATGTCGGCGTTTATCCGCATGCTGCGCGCCAAGACCTGGGGCCACAAACTCAAGATCCTCAAGCGCTCGCTGCTGGTCTACGCACCGCTGGCGCTGCTGCATTGGGGCGCGTGGTACCTCTTCCTCGGTTTCCATGCCGCCAACGGCATCGCCAGCCTGCTGGGCACGCCGATCGACTGGTCCACCGGCACCTTGCAGATGATGCACGTGATCGACATCGCCGCCGTGGTGATCATCGGCCCCAACGTGCTGCGCACCTTTTGCCTGCACTTTGTCAGCTCCAACATGCACTACTACGGCGATGTGGAACCGGGCAATGTGATCCAGCAAACCCAAGTGCTGAACCCGTGGTGGATGTGGCCGTTGCAGGCGTTCTGCTTCAACTTCGGCAGCACCCACGGGATTCACCATTTTGTGGTGAAGGAGCCGTTCTACATCCGCCAGATGACGGCCAAGGTGGCGCATAAGGTCATGGCCGAGATGGGCGTGCGCTTCAATGATTTCGGTACGTTTGCGCGGGCTAATCGGCTTGGCTTTCCACCGCCAGCAGCGTCTCGATCAACGCTTTCGCCGCAGGCGACAAGCGCACCCCAGCGCGGCTGATCACACCACAGCGGTTGTTCAAGCTGTCGAGGGCGTGGGGCAGGTTGCGCCAGTGCAGCACCTGCAACTCGCCCCGGGCGAATGCCTCGACTAAGGCTTCTTCAGCCCCCAGTCCGATGGCGTCCGCCGCGCGCACGAAGCTGCGGTGTTCGTTGTAGCGCAGTCGGCGAAGGTCCATGGTGTGCCCGGCATCCTGTGGGAGAACCGGGATTTTAAGAGGGTTACTTATTCCGTCAACGAAGCATTGTTGGTTTATGTAGATCTTAAATGCATGTCTATAGAGCAGGCGCAGTCCGATACGTGGCCGGGCTGAACACTCGCGTCACCACCAGCATCGCCACCGCCGTGACAGTCAGCACCACCCAGGCGCTGACAAAGTTGCCGGTCAGCTCGCGCAACCAGCCGGTCATCCACGGCGACACCGCGTTGATCAAGAAACCCACGCCTTGCACAAAGGCCGCCAGTTGCCCGGCTTGGCGCGGGTCGCGGTGGTGGTCGAGGGTCAGCAGCAGGCTCAAGGCGAAACACGCGCCCAGGCCGAAGCCGCACAACGCCACCCAGAGGTGCGCAGACGCCTGCGGCGCGACGATCAGGCCGAGGTAACCCACGGTCTGGGCCAGCAGGGCGATGCCCAGCAGCGGCCGACGGTCGATACCGCGCTGCGCCAGCACCGGCATCAACAGCGCGGCGATCACCTGGAAAATAGTCATGAACGCCAGCAGCGAACCACTGGGCAACACACCCCAGCCCAGTTGCTGATAGTAGGCCGGTAGCCACGCCACCAAGCTCATGTAGCCGCAATTGACCAGGCCGAAATACAGCGCCAGCAACCAGGCGCGGCGATTGCGCAGGTCCTTGAAGGCCGGCACCACCTGTGGATTTCTGGCCGCGCCCAGGGGCAGCCAGGCCCACAGCAGCAAGGCGCCCAGCGCCGGCAGCAGCCACACCCCCAACCCCGCCTGCCACTCCTGGAAATGCGTGGCCACCAGCGGGCTGAGCAGCGCTGCCAGCCCGCCGCCGGCCATCAGCGAGGCTGAGTACACACCCATCGCCACCGGCACGCGATGACGGAATTCGCGCTTGATCATCGCCGGCACCAAGGCCTGGATCAGCGCCACCCCCGCGCCGCCGAGCAGCGCCGTGACCAGCAGCGCCGACGCCTGGCCCATCAACCAGCGTGCCAGGCACGCCAGCAGGATCATCATCAAGCCCAGGGCGATGCCGCGCCGCTCGCCCAGACGGGCTTCCACGCGCACGCCCACCAGCGCCACCAGCCCCATGCACACCACCGGCAGGCTGGTCAGCAGGGCGCTGCTCTGGAAACTCAGGCCGGTGGCCTGGCGAATCTCGCCGAGCAACGGGCTGATGGAACTGAGGATCGGCCGCAGGTTCAGGCCGAGCACCACCAGCAGGCCCCAGCCGGCGAGGGATTTATTCAGGGTCATGCAACGCTCTTGCAGTCGGCAAATGAGGCGTGAGTATGGCCAGCACCAAAGGTATTCTGAAATTAAATATAACCATGCCAACCAGTGGCAAAGAGAATGGTGACGCTGATGTTCGATCCCGTGTTGTTGCGCAGCTTTGTCGCCGTGGTGGACTGCGGCAATTTCACCCGCGCCGCCGAGCGCCTGCACTTGACCCAGTCCACCGTGAGCCAGCAGATCCGCCGCCTGGAAGAGGCGGTGGCGTGCCAGTTGCTGGACCGCGACCAGCGCCGCGTGGTCGCCACCGCTGAGGGCGAGCGCTTACTGGCCTATGCACGGCGCATCCTCGCGCTGCATGAAGAAGCCGCCGATGTGTTGATCAACCAACAGAGCGACGGCGTGCTGCGCCTCGGCGTACCGGAAGACTTTGCCGCCGAGCGCCTGATGCCGTTGCTGTCGGCGTTTGTGCTGGCGTATCCACGGGTGCGGCTGGAGGTCACCAGCGGCCTCGGCCCCGAGTTGCAACGCCAATACCGCAGCGGCGAGTTCGATGTGTTGCTGGTCAAGCAGATGGGTGACAGCGCCGACTGCCTGGCTTCATGGCCCGAGCCACTGTGCTGGGTCGACAGTCGCAACACGCCGTGCCTGGGCCGTGATCCGTTGCCGTTGGTGGCCTTTCCGGTGGGCGGCCTGTACCGCAATGAAATGCTGCAACACCTGGAAGTGGACGGCTGGCGCTGGCGTATCGGGTATTCCAGCGCGAGCCTGGCCAGCGTGTGTTCGGCGGTGGCGGCGGGATTGGGTGTGAGTCTGTTGCCGCGACGGGTAGTGCAGCCAGGGCATGTGGAACTGGGGCCGGACAGTGGTTTGCCCGTGGTGCAAGGCGTGCGTCTGGCGTTGTATGCCCGTCATGGCCTGAGTGCCGCAGGGCAGTGCTTACAGGCTGAACTGTTCGATTTGTGCGCAAACAGCCCCGTTGAGCCATGCCTTAACTGAATATTTTGTATGCCTGAAAAGCATCAAAAAAAACCACCTCGGCGCCAAGCACCGAGTGGTGAGTTGGTCGACCTTGGGCGGCCGCACCGCGCGCCGTTGGGGCAATTGCGAACGCAGCAAACCCCGAAGCGCTTTTGCAAGCTGACGATGGAGTGAACTACGGCGAAGTGGCGCGAGCCATGGCGTCTATCGAGCGCGGGCATTACCAAGCTGTCGGTGATCACCGCACGTTAGTGGCAAAAGCCTCGACAAGTTTTTGGCCGTCTCCTTGGCAGGGTGAGGCCTTTTTTTGCCTGGAATTCAAGCCACGCCGCCAAATCCCAATGTGGAATGTGGAATGTGGAATGTGGAATGTGGAATGTGGAATGTGGAATGTGGGAGGGGGCTTGCTCCCGATGGCGGAGTGTCAGTTGGCCTGTTTGTCAGCTGATCCACCGCCATCGGGAGCAAGCCCCCTCCCACATTTGAACCTCATGCAGGTTTGAGTTTTTGGTTATTAATAAATAGCTTCTTATTCCTTAACGAATATAACCCTCGTCCCTATACTGTCCTGCAACGTTAAACGCTGCAGGAGGGCACACCCATGCACAGCGAGTCGATTCGTTACCTGATCGTGCCTGGCTGGCAAGGATCGCCAGAAGATCATTGGCAAACTCATTGGCAGAACAGCCTGCCCAACAGCGCGCGCGTTGAGCAGGCCGATTGGCTGACGCCGCGCCGCGAAGACTGGGTAGCCGCGCTGGCCGAGGCGATCGCCGCCGACAGCACCCCGGTGATTCTGATCGCCCATAGCCTGGGCTGCATCACCGTGGCCCATTGGGCTGCCACTGCACCCGTGCAGTTCCTGCGGCAGGTGCGCGGGGCCTTGCTGGTGGCTCCTGCGGACGTCGAACGTCCGGCGTGCTCGCCCGCGCTGCGCAACTTTGCGCCGATCCCGACCGACCTGCTGCCCTTTCCCAGTCAGGTGGTCAGTTCCGATAACGACAGCGCCGTCAGTGCCCCCCGGGCCTTGGAGCTGGCGCGTCACTGGGGCGCCGAAGCCGGCATCCTATCGGGGGCCGGGCATATCAATGTGAAATCCGGCCACCAACGCTGGGAGCAGGGGTTCGCCTACCTGTATCGCCTGCAAAGCCGCCTCGAGCATCACGCCCGGCGCACCGCCTGATATTTTTTCAACGCCCCGTCCCTGAGTGGATTTGGGGCGGGAGCCTGCCATGAGTCTGCATGAAACCTTTGGTCAGCCACTGCTGACCTTCCCCGACGCCGAAAAAAGCCCGCTGAGCATCCGCGCCAAGGCGCTGGTGTTTGTCGACCCACGCTCGCGCAAGCTGCGCGAAGACCTGGAAAATCTCGCCCCGCGCGCCTTGCCCGTATTGATTCGGGGCGAGACCGGCAGCGGTAAAGAGTTGCTGGCGCGGCATATTCACCGGGGCAGCGACCGCTCCGGTTTGTTTGTCTCGGTCAATTGCGGCGCCATCAGCCCAACCTACGCCGACGCCGAGTTGTTCGGCTACGCCGCCGGCGCCCACAGTGGCGCGGCCAGCAGCCGGGCCGGATGGTTTGGCTCGGCGAATGGCGGCACCTTGTACTTGGATGAGATCGGCGACTTGCCGCTGCCGATCCAGGTGAAACTGCTGGCGGCCCTGGAAAACCATGAAGTCACCCGCGTTGGCGCCCACCAGCCGAGCCCGGTGGACGTGCGCCTGGTGGCCGCCACCAGTATCGACCTGGCCCAGGCCGTGGCAGCCGGCAAGTTTCATGAGCGGCTGTTCCATTACCTCAGCGAGGGCCAGTTGGACCTGCCGGCGTTGCGTGAGCGGGTGGGCGATATCCTGTCGTTGGCTGAATACTTCCTCGGTATCTACAGCCAGCGCCTGGACCTGCCGGTGCCGTTGATCAGCGACGCCGCCCAGCGCGTACTGGAACACCACAGCTGGCCGGGTAATACCCGCGAGCTGGAGAACGTCATTCACTTCGCCTTGCTGGTGAGCAGCGGCGACGAAATTCTGCCCGAGCATCTGAACCTGCCAGTGGCGGGGTCGCCCTTGGAGCAAGTACAGCGCATCTTCGCCAATGCCGGCCTGGCTGAGCGGGAAACCTTGCGCAGCTTTCTACGTGAACAAGCCCTGCATGAGCAAAATGGAATATCAACGTGAATAAAAGATATTGTTCGGGAATAAAAAATATAGGTATTGTCCCTTCCACGCCGCGATAGCACTTCGCTGGCACACCACATAAAAAACGGTCGTCAGAGACGCCCCGCAATTCCAATAAGGACACTGCATGAAAAAGGTTCTGTTGTTTACCGCACTGGCGGCTGCCCTGACCGCAAGCTTCGCCCAGGCCAACGAGAAACTGGTGGTTGCCGCGACCCCGGTCCCGCACGCCGAGATCCTCGAACTGGTCAAGCCAGCCTTGAAAAAAGAAGGCGTGGACCTGGAAATCAAAGTCTTCACCGACTACGTCCAGCCAAACGTGCAGGTTGCCGAGAAGCGCCTGGACGCCAACTACTTCCAGACCCTGCCGTACCTGGAAAACTTCAACAAGGGCAAGGGCACCAACCTGGTCACCGTGGTTGGCGTGCACGTTGAGCCCTTCGGCGGTTACTCGAAAAAGATCAAGAATATTTCCGAGCTCAAGGATGGCGCCACCGTGGCCATCCCGAACGAAGGCTCCAACAGCGGCCGCGCCCTGTTGCTGCTGCAGAAAGCCGGTGTGATTACCCTGAAAGACCCGACCAACGCCCTGGCCACGCCGAAAGACATCGCCAGCAACCCGAAGAACCTGAAGTTCAAAGAGCTGGAATCGGCCCTGCTGCCACGTGTGCTGGACCAGGTTGACCTGGATATGATCAACACCAACTACGCGCTGGAAGCGGGTCTTAACCCGGCCAAGGACGCGCTGATCATCGAAAGTGCCGACTCGCCTTACGTGAACTTCCTGGTGGCTCGTCCGGACAACAAGGACAGCGACGCTATCCAGAAACTGTCCAAGGCCCTGACCAGCCCGGAAGTCAAAGCCTTCATCGAGAAGAAGTACAACGGTGCAGTCGTGCCCGCGTTCTGATGTAAGCCAAAACTCCCTTCAAGGTTTCAACGCCGACGGCTTGTAGAGCGTCGGCGTTTTTTTATGCCTGGAATTTGGAATGCAATCGAAATGTGGGAGGGGGCTTGCTCCCGATAGCGGTGTGTCAGTCAAAGATGTACTGACTAAACCACCGCTATCGGGAGCAAGCCCCATCCCACAATTGATCTTCATCTCACTTTGGATTGTTAGTGGTTTTAGAGCGCTCGGCTGTTAATCGCCCTGCGCAACGCCACCAACCATTTCACCAGCTCCTGCGGATCAATCGGTTTCGCTTTGTTCATTGTTCATTCCCTCGAAAACAGACCCCCCAACCATAGCTGTCACCTGCCAAACCCGCGAATCGGGGCTGAATGTTACGGTTTCTACCGCCACGCTCGTGCTACGCGACGTTGGCCCTGTCGAGACGGAAGATGAGCCTGCCCCTGTTCAATGGGTAATCCGATAGTTTTCCGAGGCGCCCATCTCGCCATTTCCTTGGCCGATTCGAATCATGTAGTGGATGGGATGGACGCCCAGGTGTTGCAGCAATACAGCTCGGGGAATATGTGTGCGAATTTGCTGCGGTGGGTTGTTGTTGAATTCGATATCCACCACCGGCCGCCGGCTGATGAAGATCTGGAGACGGTCCTTGCTCGTACCTATATCGGTCGGCTGGATGATGACCGTCGCTCCTTGGTCGGGGACATTCTTCAAGGACAGTTCATAGTGGTCGGAAGGCGGCGTCGGCGGCGTGGCTTCGGTAATCTGCAGGGGTGGAAGCATTTTTTTATCTTGGCTGCTCATTGGGTCTACCTCAGTACAGGGGGCGTGATTTGCTTGCACTGCAGCACGCGCGAATGACCGTGCAGCAAGACCGGGGTCAATGTTTACGAGGGTTGTCGAGGGCTGTCTACTGTTAGAACTCACAGGTCGCGCCGGCTTGGGAACCCTGATCTAAGCTCACAGTCGCATACACACTGGCACATCGCATCGCGCACAAGGAGTCCGCATGGGCGGTCGTATTTCCACCTGTATCGTCGGTTTGGGTTTAGTAGTGTTGCTGAGCGCTTGCGGCCAGGAAAACGCCGAACCCAAGCAGCATTCCCGAGTATTTGTGCAAACCGTGCAACCCGCGGATTTCGCCGCTGCCGTCACGTTGACCGGGGATATCCAGGCGCGCGTGCAGACCGACTTGTCCTTCCGCGTCGGCGGCAAGATCATCCAGCGCATGGTGGATGTGGGTGACCGCGTGACCGCCAGGCAAGTGCTGGCCAAGCTCGATCCCAAGGATTTGCAGACCAACGTCGATTCCGCCCAGGCCCAGGTCGTGGCCGAACAGGCGCGGGTCAAGCAAACCTCCGCCGCGTTTGTGCGCCAGGAAAAACTCCTGCCCAAGGGCTACACCAGCCGCAGCGAATACGATTCCGCCCAGGCCGCGCTGCGCAGCAGCCAAAGTGCCCTGGCCGCCGCGCAGGCGCAGTTGGCCAACGCCCGTGAACAACTCGGCTATACCGCCCTGATTGCGGATGCGCCGGGAGTGATCACTGCGCGCCAGGCCGAAGTCGGTCAGGTGGTACAGGCCACCGTGCCGATTTTCAGCCTGGCCACCGATGGCGAGCGCGATGCGGTGTTCAACGTTTATGAGTCACTGCTGGTTGAGCCGCCGCCCGATGCGCCGATCACCGTCAGCCTGCTGGATAACCCGAGCATCAAGGCCGTGGGTAAAGTGCGTGAAGTCACACCGGCCGTGGCCGCCAATACCGGCACGGTGCAAGTGAAGATCGCCCTGCAATCGTTGCCCGAAGGCATGCGGCTTGGTTCGGTGGTCAGCGCCACCGCGAATGGCCCGGCCAAATCGAGCATCGAGCTGCCCTGGTCGGCGTTGACCAAAGACCTCAGCGAGCCCGCCGTATGGCTGGTGGACGGCGAGGGCAAGGCGCAACTGCACAAGGTCACGGTGGCGCGTTACCTCACGGGCAAAGTGATTATTGCCGAGGGCCTTAAAGGCGGCGAAAAAGTCGTGGTGGCCGGTGGGCAATTGCTGCACCCCGGCATGCTGGTCGAGATCGCCCAGCCAGGAGCCCAGCCATGAAGCACCTGACGGTTGTACTCGCCGCCAGCCTGTTGCTGATGGCCTGCTCCAAGGAAGAACCGGCGCCCGAGCCCGTGCGCCCGGTGCTGTCCATGGAGGTGAAGTCCGAAGACCAGGAGACCCTCGGCCGCTTCGCCGGCACCATCCAGGCTCGCTACGAAAGCAACTTGGGCTTCCGCGTCCCCGGTCGCATCGCCCGGCGTGCCGTGGATGTGGGCGCCGAAGTGGAGAAGGGCGCCTTGCTCGCCGTGCTCGACCCTACCGACCAACAGAACCAGTTGCGCGCCGCCCAAGGCGATTTGGCGCGGGTGCAGGCGCAGTTCATCAATGCCCAGGCCAATGCCCGTCGCCAGCAGGAGCTGTTCAACCGTGGTGTCGGGGCCCAGGCCCAACTGGATGTGGCCCAGACCGACCTGAAAACCACCCAGGCCTCTCTCGACCAGGCCCGGGCTTCGGTCAATCAAGCCAAAGACCAGCTCAACTACGCCGAACTGCGCACCGACCACGCCGGCATCGTCACCGCCTGGAATGCCGAGGCCGGCCAGGTGGTCAGCGCCGGTCAGCAAGTGGTGACCCTGGCGCGCCCGGACATCAAGGAGGCGGTCATCGACCTGCCCGCCGGCCTCGCCGAGCGCCTGCCGCCGGATGGGGTGTTCCTCGTCGCCGGGCAACTCGACCCCAGCGTCAACACCACCGCCACCGTGCGCGAGATCGAACCCCAGGCCCAAAGCGCCACGCGCACCCGTCGCGCGCGCCTGACCCTGGCCGAAACGCCGCCCGCGTTCCGCCTTGGCACGGCGGTCAGCGTGACCTTGAGTTCGGCCATCGCCCCACGCATCGAGTTGCCCCTGAGCGCCTTGCAGGAAGTCGACGGCAAGACCCGCATCTGGTTGCTCGATACCCAAAGCCAGACCGTACAACCGCGCGACATCACGGTGCTTAGCCGTGACGCTGACAGCGCCTTGCTCAACGGCGGCGTCAAACCCGGCGAACGTATCGTTACCGCCGGCGTGAACAGCCTGAAGCCCGGGCAGAAAGTCAAAATCGACGAGGACAGCCCGCGATGAAAGGCAGCTTCAACTTATCCGAGTGGGCCCTCAAGCATCAGTCCTTCGTCTGGTACCTGATGTTCGTCGCGCTGCTGATGGGCGTGTTCTCCTACATGAACCTGGGCCGCGAGGAAGACCCCTCGTTCACCATCAAGACCATGGTGATCCAGACCCGCTGGCCGGGCGCGACCCAGGAAGAAACCCTCAGGCAGGTCACCGACCGCATCGAGAAAAAGCTCGAGGAACTCGACTCCCTCGACTACGTGAAAAGCTACACGCGACCGGGTGAATCCACGGTGTTCGTGTTCCTCAAGGACACCACCAGCGCCAAGGCGATTCCGGAGATCTGGTACCAGGTCCGCAAGAAGATCGACGACATTCGCGGCACCTTCCCCCAGGGCTTGCAGGGGCCGTCGTTCAACGACGAATTCGGCGATGTGTTCGGCTCGGTGTATGCCTTTACCGGCGACGGCCTGTCGATGCGCCAGTTGCGCGACTACGTGGAGCAGGTGCGCGCCGAGATCCGTTCGGTGCCGGGGCTGGGCAAGGTCGAGATGATCGGCCAGCAGGACGAAGTGATTTACCTGAATTTCTCCACGCGCAAACTGGCGGCCCTGGGCATTGACCAGCGCCAGGTGGTGCAAAGCCTGCAATCGCAGAACGCGGTGACCCCCGCCGGGGTGATCGAGGCCGGGCCGGAGCGCATCTCGGTGCGTACGTCGGGGCAGTTCGCCTCGGAAAAAGACCTGGCCAACGTCAACCTGCGCCTCAATGACCGCTTCTATCGCCTGGCCGATATCGCCGAGATCAGCCGTGGCTATGTTGACCCTGCGCGGCCGATGTTCCGCTTCAACGGCAAGCCGGCGATTGGCTTGGCCATCGCCATGCAGAAGGGCGGCAACATCCAGTCGTTCGGCAAGGCACTGCACACGCGCATGGACGAACTGACCGCCGACCTGCCGGTGGGCGTCGGTGTGCATAAGGTCTCCGACCAGGCCGAAGTGGTAGAAGAGGCCGTCGGCGGCTTTACCAGCGCGCTGTTCGAAGCGGTGATCATCGTGTTGGTGGTGAGCTTTATCAGCCTCGGCATGCGTGCCGGGCTGGTGGTGGCGTGCTCGATTCCACTGGTGCTGGCGCTGGTGTTCGTGTTCATGGAATACAGCGGCATCACCATGCAGCGCGTGTCGCTGGGTGCGTTGATCATCGCCCTCGGCCTGTTGGTGGACGACGCAATGATCACCGTGGAGATGATGATCACACGTCTGGAAAAAGGCGAAACCAAGGAGCAGGCGGCCACCTATGCCTACACCTCCACGGCATTCCCGATGCTCACCGGTACCTTGGTGACCGTCGCCGGTTTCGTGCCGATTGGCCTCAACGCCAGTTCGGCGGGGGAGTACACCTTCACCCTGTTCGCGGTGATTGCCGTGGCGATGCTGGTGTCATGGGTGGTGGCGGTATTGTTTGCGCCGGTGATCGGCGTGCATATCCTCAGTGCCAAGGTGAAACCCCACAGCGCCGAGCCGGGGCGCATCGGCCGCGCGTTCAATGGCGGCATGCTGTGGGCCATGCGCAACCGTTGGTGGGCCATCGGCATCACCGTGGGCCTGTTCGTGGCGTCGGTGTTCTCCATGCAGTTTGTGCAGAACCAGTTCTTCCCGTCGTCGGACCGCCCGGAAATTCTCGTCGACCTCAACCTGCCGCAAAACGCCTCGATCAACGAGACGCGCAAGACGGTCGACCGTCTGGAAGCGATCATCAAGGACGACCCGGACATTACGCGCTGGAGCACCTATATCGGCCAGGGTGCGATCCGTTTCTACCTGCCCCTCGACCAGCAACTGGAAAACCCCTACTACGCGCAGCTGGTGATCGTCAGCAAAGGCCTGGAAGAGCGCGGTGCCTTGATTGCGCGCCTGCAAAAGCGCCTGCGTGACGACTTCGTGGGCATCGGCAGTTTTGTGCAACCGCTGGAAATGGGCCCGCCGGTGGGGCGTCCGATCCAGTATCGCGTGTCCGGTAAAGACACCGACCAGGTGCGCAAGCACGCCATCGAACTGGCGACCCTGCTGGATAAAAATACCCACCTGGGCGAGATCATCTACGACTGGAACGAGCCGGGCAAAGTGCTGCGCATCGACATTGCCCAGGACAAGGCGCGCCAGCTCGGGCTGTCATCCGAAGACGTGGCGCAGTTGATGAACAGCGTGGTCAGTGGTGCGTCGGTAACCCAGGTGCACGACGACATCTACCTGATCAACGTGGTCGGCCGTGCCGAGGACGCCGAGCGCGGTACGCCGGAAACCTTGCAGAACCTGCAGATCGTCACGCCCAACGGCACCTCGATCCCGCTGCTGGCCTTCGCCACCGTGCGCTATGAACTGGAACAGCCGCTGGTGTGGCGTCGCGACCGCAAGCCGACGATCACCATTAAAGCGTCGGTGCGCGATGAGATGCAGCCGACCGACCTGGTCAAGCAGCTCAAGCCGGAGATCGACGCATTCAGCGCCGGCCTGCCGGTGGGTTACAAGGTCGCCACGGGCGGCACCGTGGAAGAAAGCGGCAAGGCTCAGGGCCCGATTGCCAGCGTGGTGCCGCTGATGCTGTTCCTCATGGCGACCTTCCTGATGATCCAACTGCACAGCGTGCAGAAGATGTTCCTGGTGGCCAGTGTCGCGCCGCTGGGGCTGATTGGCGTGGTGCTGGCGTTGATCCCCACAGGGACGCCCATGGGCTTTGTGGCGATCCTCGGTATCCTGGCGTTGATCGGCATCATCATCCGTAACTCGGTGATCCTGGTGACGCAGATCCACGAATATGAAGTGGCCGGCTACACGCCGTGGGACGCGGTGGTGGAAGCCACCGAGCATCGGCGTCGGCCGATCCTGCTCACGGCGGCTGCGGCGAGCCTGGGCATGATCCCGATTGCTCGGGAAGTGTTCTGGGGGCCGATGGCCTACGCGATGATTGGCGGCATCATCATCGCCACCTTGCTGACGCTGTTGTTCCTGCCGGCGCTGTATGTGGCCTGGTACAAGATCCGCGAACCCCAACAGGAAGAACACGGTTAAAAATGTGGGAGGGGGCTTGCTCCCGATGGCGGTGGGTCAGTCAAAGATGCTCCAACTGATCCACTGCTATCGGGGGCAAGCCCCCTCCCACATTTGAAGTGCGTTGCCTCTAAGGTTTGCGCCAGACACTGGCCAACCAAGGCTGCTGCTCTCGAGGCAACCCCGCCGGCCGGTAGTAATGCTCCAGCTCCACAAACCCGGCGGCGGTGAGCAGTGTTTGCCACGCCTCCAGGTCGTGATAAGCCCCATAGCGCGGCCCATTCCAGCCTTCCTGGTTCTCACCCCGCGGGTTGGAGCTGAACAGCACGCCCCCAGGTTTCAACGCCCCATGCAGTTGTTTGAGCACACGCGGCAGTTCCTGCTTGGGGATATGAAACAGCACCGCATTGGCAAAGATCCCGTCAAAGCGTTCAGCCGGTAAATCCAGCTTGAGGAAGTCCTGCTGCAACACCTCACAGCCGCTGTCTTCGCGCGCCATCTGCGCAAACCGCTCGGAGCCATCCAGGCCGACGGCGATATGCCCCATGCGCGTAAAGGTCTGCAAATCCCGCCCCGGCCCGCAGCCGAAGTCCAGCACGGTAAAGGGCGCAGTGCCTTGGATATGCCGCAGCAGCGCGTCGATGTTCTGGCTCACATCGTGATCGCGGGTGCCTTCACGGAAGTCCTCGGCCACCTTGTTGTAGTGGCCGAGGGTGGTGGACGTGATCTGGTCGAGGTCGTCGGGCTTGAGGGGCATGGTGGGCAATACCGGGTGTTGAGATGACCCGACTATACCTTGTGGCGAGCGGGCTTGCCCCGCGTTGGGCTGCGCAGCAGCCCCAGCTTTCAGCGCTTGTTCAGCACCCGCGCCAACCGATCGCCACCCAACTGGATCACCGCCACCAGGATCACCAGCAGCACAATCACCGTGAGCATGATCTGCGTATCAAAGCGCTGGTAGCCGTAGCGATAGGCAATGTCGCCCAAGCCGCCCGCACCAATGGCCCCGGCCATGGCGGACGAGTTGATCATGGTCACCAGGGTGATGGTGAACCCGCCGACAATCCCCGGCAGCGCTTCGGGCAGCAGAACATGCCAGATGATGTGCCAGCGCCGGCACCCCATGGCCTGGGCGGCTTCAATCAGCCCGTGGTCGACCTCGCGCAGACTCACTTCGGCAATGCGCGCGAAGAACGGTGTGGCGGCGATGGTCAGCGGCACAACCGCCGCCCACACGCCGTAGGTGGTGCCGACGATCAGCCGCGTGAAGGGGATCAGCGCCACCATCAGGATCAAAAACGGAATCGAGCGGAACAGATTGACGAATGCCCCCAGCACCCGGTTCAGCGCCGGTGCCTGGTAGATGCCGGCCTTGTCGCTGGTCACCAGAAACACCGCCAGCGGAATCCCCACCAGCAAGGCGATCAACGATGACACGCCGACCATCAACAAGGTGTCGATGGCACCCTGCACTAAACGATCAAACCACATAGCCCAGCACCTCCACCTGTTGTGCCCAGTTCGCGGCGCGGTTGCGCAGTTCTTCGGTGTTATGGGGTGACCCGTTCACCGCCAGCAGCAGTTGCCCCAAGGCATGCCCCTGAATCCGTTCGACACCGCCTTGCAGCAGACGCACGCGCCCGCCGAGGGCGCTGAACAGCGCGGCCAGGTCCGGTTCATCGCTGGCACTGCCGGTGAACTGCAAGCGCAGCACCACGGCGGCGTCCGGTGATTCAGGCTGGGTGTGCAAACGGTTTTGCAGTTCTTCCGGCAGCCCATGTTGCAGCGGCGCCAGCAGGGTCTTGCTGACCTCGTGCTGTGGGTTGCCAAACACTTGCCACACCGGGCCTTGCTCGACGATGCGCCCGTGTTCGAGCACCACCACGCGGTCGCAGATGTCGCGGATCACCGCCATCTCATGGGTGATCAACACGATGGTCAGGCCCAGGCGCCGGTTGATCTCGCGCAGCAGGCCGAGGATCGATTGGGTGGTCTCCGGGTCAAGGGCCGAGGTGGCTTCGTCGCACAGCAGGATCTGCGGGTCGTGCACCAGCGAACGGGCAATGCCCACGCGCTGTTTCTGCCCGCCGGACAGCTGCGCCGGGTAGGCCTTGTGCTTGTCCTGCAACCCCACCAATTCCAGCAGCTCGCGCACTTTTTGCTCACGCTGGGGCTTGGGCACGCCGGCTACTTTCAGCGGCAATTCGACGTTCTGCCACACGGTCTTGGCCGACATCAGGTTGAAGTGCTGGAAGATCATGCCGATACGCCGACGCAGCGCCACCAGGTGGTCTTCGTCGAAGTCGCCGATGTCGACCTGATCGATCAACACGCGCCCGCTGCTGGGTTGTTCCAGGCGGTTGATGGTGCGGATCAGCGACGATTTGCCGGCGCCGCTGCGGCCGATAATGCCGAACACTTCACCGCGCTGGATCGCCAGGTCGATGCCTTGCAAGGCATGCACGCCGCCGTCGTAGGTTTTGCCCAGGTTGATAAAACGCACGTGCGCGCGGTTCAGGTCCGGATGCAGCTCTGTCTGTTCGGCGTCTCTGGGCGGTGAACCCAGGTCGCGCAGTTGAGAGTGGGCGGCGGTCATTTTTTATCGTCCCAACCGACTTGGTACAACTTGCCGAGGGATTTATCCAACGCCGCGCGCACCACTGGCGAGTGCTGGTAGATGTCGACGAACTTGATCACGCGCGGGTCGGTTTTGCTCTTGGGCTGGATCACGAACTGGATCACGTATTCCGGGTGGTCGAGGCCGTCGAACAGCAGCGCCGACTCGGCATCGAAGGTCTTGGACAGGCGGATGTACGCCGGGTAGCCCTGCACCAGGTCGGCATCGTCATAGGCGCGCACCAGCTGCACGGCCTCGACTTGCAGGATCTTGATGTTTTTCGGGTTGGTGACGATGTCTTCTTCGGTGGCCTTGTAGCCCACGCCCGGCTTGAGGGTGATCAAGCCGGCCTTGGCCAGCAGTTGCAAGCCGCGACCGCTGTTGATCGGATCGTTGGCAATCGCCACGCTGGCGCCTTGGGGCAGGTCGTTGATGCTTTTGTATTTCTTCGAGTACAGGCCGACGTTGTTGATGATGCCCGGCGCGTACGGCACCAGGTCAAAACCGGCGGCGGCCTTGGCGTTTTCCAGGAACGGGATGTGCTGGAAGTAGTTCACGTCAATATCGCCGGCGGCCAGGCTGACGTTGGGCGCGATCCAGTCGGTGAACTCCACCAGTTCGACGTTCAGGCCTTGCTTGCCGGCTTCGGCGACAGCGGCTTCCAGGGGAATCGCGAAGGCGGCAGTGGTGCCGATTTTCAACGGTGCATCGGCGGCGAACACCGCCGAGCTGAACAACCCGAAGGCCAAGGCCAGTGCTTTGACTGGGTTATTGAGGAATGTCTTTTTCATAGTGGGTTTCCAGTCATAAGGTATTAGGACAAACAATGCAGATCCAATGTGGGAGGGGGCTTGCTCCCGATAGCAGTGGTTCAGTTGGCAAATGTGGTGACTGATACACCGCTATCGGGAGCAAGCCCCCTCCCACATTTTTCAATCAGTGGCGGTAGGTCGAGCCGGTGTGTTGTTCAGGTAGGCGAGCACTGGCGTGGAAGACTTTTTCCCGTAGCGTGCCGCTCTCATATTCGGTCTTGTACGACCCCCGCTTCTGCAACTCCGGCACCACCAGGTCGATAAAGTCCACATAGCTTTCCGGCGTGACAATGCGCGTCAGGTTGAAGCCATCCAGCCCGGTTTCGCTGATCCAGGATTCCAGCTCGTCAGCGACCTGTTCGGGCGAGCCGACCAGGGTGATATAGCGTCCGCCGAGGGCGTGCTGCTCGAGCAATTTGCGCCGGGTCCAGTCGTTGTTTTGCAGGTTCTTGGTGGCCGACTGGATCGCGTTGCTCTTCACGTACTGGATCGGTTCGTCGAGTTCGTATTGGGAAAAATCAATCGCGGTGGACGCCGAAAAGTGCGCCACGCCGGCCTCCGCACTTGCATAGCTCAGGTACTCGGCATGCTTGGCCCAGGCCAGTTCTTCGGTGGCGCCGACGATCACGTTGAGGCCCATGAACACCTTGATGTCTTGCGGGTTGCGTCCGGCCTCGACCGCGCTGGCGCGCACCTTGTCCACCTGCACTTTGGTCGCGGCCTTGTTTTGCCCGCTGATAAACACGCACTCGGCATGGCGCCCGGCAAACACCAAGCCACGGTCCGAACTGCCGGCCTGGAACAGCACCGGCGTACGCTGCGGCGACGGTTCGCACAGGTGATAACCCTCCACCTGATAGAACTCGCCATGGTGCTCGACCTTGTGCACCTTGCCCGGCTGCGCGTAGACCCGCGCCTGCGGATCGTTGAGCACCGCGTCGTCTTCCCAGCTGCCTTCCCAGAGTTTGTAGAGCACCTCCAGGTATTCATCGGCCTGGTCGTAGCGCCGGTCATGCTCGACCTGTTCGGTGAGGCCCATGGCCTTGGCGGCGCTGTCGAGGTAGCCGGTGACGATGTTCCAGCCCACCCGGCCACGGCTCAGGTGGTCGAGCGTGGACATGCGCCGGGCGAACAGATACGGCGGCTCATAGGTGAGGTTGGCGGTCAGGCCGAAACCGAGGTTGTTGGTTACGGCGGCCATCGCCGAGACCAGCAGCAGCGGGTCGTTGACCGGCAGTTGGATCGACTCCTTGAGCGGCACATCGATGGAGTTCTGGTACACGTCATACACGCCGACGATATCGGCGATGAACAAACCGTCGAACAGCCCGCGCTCCAGGGTTTGTGCCAGGTCGGTCCAGTACTCGATGCTTTTGTACTGGGTGGACGTGTCCCGTGGATGGGTCCACATGCCGTGGTTGATATGCCCGATGCAGTTCATGTTGAAGGCATTGAGCAGGATCTTTTTCTTTGCCATCAAATGGTCCCCCGCAGTGGCGGGTTTTCAGCGTTGAGGTAGTAATTGCCTACAGCAAAGTACTTCCAGCGCACCGGGTCGTGCAGGGTGTGCACGCGGGCGTTGCGCCAGTGGCGGTCGAGGCCGTGCTCGGCCAGGGTGGCCTGGCTGCCGGCCAGTTCGAACAGGGTGCTGCCGGCGGCCAGGGAAATCTCGGTGCTCAAGGCGCGGACTTCAGCGACGGCGATGGACGCCGCCGCCACGGTGTCGGCATTGCTGTTGGCCTGGGCGCGGTCGAGGTGTTCGCCTGCGCGTTCCAGCAATGCCTCGGCGGCGTGCAGGCGAATGCTCAGGTGGCCGAAGCTCTTCAGGGTCAGCGGGTCTTCGGTGGCTTTGTCGTTGCCGGAATCGATCCACGGGCGGGTCTTGGTGCGCACAAAGTGCAGCGCATCTTCAAAGGCCGCGCGGGCGATGCCGGTGTCGATGGCGGCGTGAAGAGTCTGCGCCAGCGGGCCGACGGTGGTCGGGCGCTCAAACGCACTCTGGAACGGGATCACGTCTTGCGCCGCAACCCACACGTTATCGAACACCACCGAGCCGCTGCCGGTGGTGCGCTGGCCAAAGCCGCTCCAGTCGTCGATAACCGTCAGCCCCTCGCTGTCGCGGGGCACGAAGGCCAGTTGCTGGATGCCGTGTTCATCCACCACCGAGGTGGGGATGCGCTGGGCATAGATCGCGCCGGTGGCGTAGAACTTGCGGCCGGTGATGCGGAAGCCGTCGCCGTCGCGGGTGATGGACGTAACACGGTCGTGGGCGGTCTTGGTGCCCAGTTCCGCCAGGGCGTTGCCGAAACGCTGGCCAGCGAGCACTTCGGCATACAGGCGTTGTTGCTGTTCAGGGCTGCCATTCACGCGCAGCACTTCGAGGGCGTAGAAATGGTTTTGCGGAATCTGGCCCAGGGAGGCATCAGCCTGGGCGATGAGGGCAATGACCTTGGCCAGGGTGACGTTGGACACACCGGCACCGCCGTATGCCTTGGGCACGCTGATGCCCCACAGGCCGGAGCGCGAGAACACGTCCAGTTCGGGCAGCGGCAGGCGGCGTTCGCGGTCGCGCTGGGCGCTGTCGCGGCGCAAGTCTTCGGCCAGGTCGCTGGCGACAATAAGGGCTTGTTCGTCGCTGGTGATAACCGCGACACGGTGAGAAAGGGTCATGAGTTTCTCCAGAGGTCTGGTCGGTTAAATCCAGGAATGGCGAGCCGGCAACGTGCCGTTCAAGCGATAGGCACCGACGGCGTGATACTTCCAGCGCACCGGGTCGTGCAGGGTGTGCACCCGGGCGTTGCGCCAGTGACGGTCGAGGTTGAACTCCGCGAGGGTGGCGCGGCTGCCGGCCAGTTCGAAGAGCTTTTCGCTGACCAGCAACGACACTTCAGTGGTGAGCACCTTCGCCTCGGCCACGGCAATCGACGCACGCGCGGCGGACTGTGCGGTGATCGGCTCGGCGCTGACCTGGTCCAGCACTTGCCCGGCCTTGCGCAACAGCGCTTCGGCGGCGTGCAGTTCGATCTTCAGCTTGCCGATATCGGCGATCACGTAGAGGTCATCGCTGGCGCGCTCGACCTTGGCGTCGATCCACGGGCGCGAACGCTCACGCACAAAGGCGATGGTGTCATCCAGCGCGCCACGGGCGATGCCGGCGTCGATGGCGGCCTGGATCAGTTGCGAAACGGCGCCCTGGATAGTCGGGCTTTCGCCGATACGCCAGTTTTCAACGACCAGATCGGCCTCCACTGGCACGCGGTCCAGCAGCACGGTGCCGCTGGCGGTGGTGCGTTGGCCGAAGCCCGACCAGTCATCCACGATGCGCAGCCCTTCGGTGCCACGGCGCACAAACGCCATGACCTGCTTGCCGTCGTCGTTCAGCGCCTTCACCGCCACCCAGTGGGCAAACAGCGCGCCGGTTGAATAGAACTTCTGGCCGCTGATCACGTAGCCGTCGCCTTGGGCAGTGATGCGCGCCTTGAGCTCCAGGGTGTTTTTGGTGCCGCGCTCCGGGCCGCCATTGCCGATGCGCCAGCCGTCGAGGACGCTCTGGAACAGCTGCTCTTTCTGGCGCCCGGTGGCGGCGCCCTGCAACACCTGCAGGATGCCGAAATGGTTCTGCGGGATCTGCCCGAGGGCCGGGTCTGCCGCGCTGATGATCGCGAAGACTTCGGCCAGGGTCACGAATGAGACTTGTGGGCCGCCGTATTCGCGAGGAATGGAAATACTGCCCAGCCCACTGCGGGTGAATTGTTCGATCTGCGCCCACGGCAGCTTACGTTGCTGGTCACGCTGGGCGGCTTGCAGGCGCGCGGCCTGGGCCAGCTCGTGGGCAGCCTTCAGCGCCTCTGCATCGTTGCGCAGCACGGTGGCCGGCAACAGCAGGGGAGCAACGTCCAGATGATTCTGGGGGGGTGTTAGAGCCAAGTTAGACATCAGTGCCGCTCCTTGGCTGCACGTAATGCCCTGGCGTTATGCACCGGGGTAATTCTGACCATACCGACCTCGCATTCAATGAAATGAAAACAGAAAAATCAAAGATGTCCGGTGGTCCGGTGCATATACCCTAAGCGTGTTAAATATTTAAATAAACTAACTTTTGGGAATATGCATAGAAGGTCTGCTACCCAGGTTCGCAGGGTCAGCCAAGGGGGCGCGGTTGATAGATCCGCGCTCTCCCGACCGGCTGGCTCGGCGCGCAGGCGGCAATGCGTAAGGTGCGGGTCGGAGCCCAGCGCGAATTGTTGCCGACACGATCGAGAATGCAGTACGTCACCTCCAGGCGGCTGTCGTCACCTGCCTCGACAATTACCGTCGAAGGCACCCACACCTGCACGACCACCCCGACGCCTTTGGCCTGGATCTTGGGCAGGTCCATGCGTACATCTCCCCAGCGCAGGGTGATGGCATCGCCCGTGGCCATATTCAGGTAAGGCGCGATGGTCAGCGGAATACCACGTCGTACCTGGCGATCGTTGACGCCGTAGCGGCGGATGGTCTCGGGCAGGCCTACAGGGGCAAGGTTCTGGTTTTCGTCGCTGCAAAGCGGGGAGGGCGGGCCTCCCGGACAGTTGGTTTTTACCCGCACGTGGGCCCTGGCCGAGCAGGCGGGTGTGTGGCCGATTTGCATGACCCGGTAGTGAACTTCAGCGGGGCCATCCTGCACAAAACTTTCCGGCACCCGCAGATGGGTTGGCAGGCCGACCTTGCCTGCGGTCACCCGCCGTGAGGCCGCAAAGCAGTTGTTCCAGAACAGCTCGATCAGATCGCCTTCATCCATGCCGGGGTAGGGCTCGATATCGATCTGCAGGTGTGCGGCCGCCAGGGCGTTGATGCCATTTCGAAGGGCCTGGGGCAGCGTCGGGGCGGTGAGCAGGGGGCGTGTCATAAGTAATCTCCTTGATGCAGCCAGCAGCAACCGTTCCGGGCCCTTGGCGCGGGTGCGCGCTGGGTCCGAAAAGAACGATTCGGTGAATAGCCGGGATAGGATCCAATCCTCTGGACGCTAGATAAGAGGGTTGGCCAAGGAGCGTCAATGGAGGCAAAAGGCTAAACGGCGGGTTGGCGCAGATTCAGAAGGGTCTGACTGGGCGGGGGATTTTAAGGGGGGAGTGGTGGGGAGATTTACTCGGTGGAACGAGGCGTTCCTGTAGGAGCTGGCTTGCCAGCGAAGAACGTCCAGACGACACGGTTAATTCGGTTAAACACGTTATCGTTGACGATTTTCGTTGGTAAGCCAGCACCTGCAGGTGGATCTCAGTGGGCCAGGAATTTGCTCAGGAACTGCCGGGTGCGTTCCTCCTTGGGGTTGGCGAACAACGCCTTGGCTTCGCCTTGCTCCACGATCACACCCTTGTCGAAGAAGATCACCCGGTTGGCGACATCGCGGGCAAAGCTCATTTCGTGGGTGACGATGACCATGGTGCGGTTTTCTTCGGCGAGGCTGCGGATGGTTGCCAGTACTTCGCCGACCAGCTCCGGGTCCAGCGCCGAGGTGGGTTCGTCGAAGAGGATCACCTCCGGCTCCATGGCCAGCGCGCGGGCAATCGCCACGCGCTGTTGCTGGCCGCCGGAAAGACGCCGTGGGTAGGCGTCTTCCTTGCCCGCCAGGCCGACCCTGGCCAACAACTTGCGCCCCAACGCGATAGCCTCTTCACGCGGCATCTTCTTGACCACGGTCGGCCCTTCGATGACGTTTTCCAACGCCGTGCGGTGGGGGAACAGGTTGAAGTTCTGGAACACAAAACCCACGTGCTGGCGCAGGCGCCGCACCAGGCCTTGTTGCTGGTTGAGCGGTTTGCTGCCGTCGATCTGGATGTCGCCCACCTTGATGCGGCCGCTGGTGGGTTCTTCGAGAAAATTCAGGCAGCGCAGGAAGGTGGTTTTGCCGGAACCGCTGGGGCCGATGATGGCGACGACTTCGCCTTCCTTGACCTCCAGGTCGATGCCGTTGAGTACCACCTGACCGTTGAATTGCTTGGTCAGTTTTTCAACCACGATCATGCTTCAAGACTCCAGGTCATGCCGGTTGACCCGGTCTTCCAGGCGGTTTTGGAAATGCGCCAGGATGCTGGCCAGTACCCAGTAGATCAGGGCAGCGGACAGATACATGGTGAAAATTTCGAAGGTGCGCGCAGACACCAGTTGAGCCTGGCGGAACAGCTCTGGCACCTGGATGGTGGCGGCCAGCGCGGTGTCCTTGACCAGCGAAATAAAGCTGTTGCCCAACGGTGGCAGGGCGGTGCGCATCGCCTGCGGCAGGATGGCCCGGCGTAGAGTCTGCGCACGGGTCATGCCGATACTGGCGGCGGCCTCCCACTGGCCACGCTCGATGGAAGCGATGGCGGCCCGCAGGATTTCACAGGCGTAGGCGGCCATGTTCAGCGAAAAGCCGATCATGGCGGCCGGGATCGGATCCAGCTCGATGCCCACTTGCGGCAAGCCGTAGTAGATCAGGAACAGCTGTACCAGCAAGGGCGTGCCGCGAAAGAACGACACGTAGACGCGGGCTGTCCAGCTCAGCAGCTTGAAGCGCGACAGCCGCATCAAGGCCAGGCCGAAGCCCAGCAGCAAGCCGAAAAACATCCCGCCAAGGCTGAGAATCACCGTGTAATACGCGCCCTTGAGCAAAAAGGGCGCGGAGTCCAGCGCGAGTTGGAAACCTGCTTCCATTATTGAGTGACGTCAGCGTTGAAGTACTTCTCGGACAGCTTCTTCAAGGTGCCGTCGGCGCGCAGCTTGTCGAGGGCCTTGTTCACCGCTTCAAGCAGCTCGGGCTCGCCTTTGCGCAGGGCGATACCGGCTTCCTGGCGGGAGAAGGCGTCGCCAGCAGCGGCGGTGTCCGGGGCTTTCTTGGCGTATTCCAGCGCAGCCAGGCGGTCGATCAGGATGGCGTCGATACGGCCGATGCGCAGGTCCTGGAACTTGGTCGGGTCATCGTTATAGGTCTTGATAATGGCTTTGGGTTGGTTGTCCTTGAGCCATTGTTCGTAGTTGGTGCCCAGGCCTACCCCGACTTTCTTGCCGGCCAGGTCGTCGGCGGTCTTGATGGTGTCGACGTTCTTTTTCAGCACCAGCGCCTGAATACCGGACACGGTGTAGGGCGTGGAGAAGTCGTACTTCTTCTTGCGCTCTTCAGAGATGGTGACTTGGTTGACCACCGCGTCCAGACGCTTGGATTCCAGGGCCGCGAGGATGCCGTCCCATGGTGTGGCCTGGAGCTTGACCTTCACGCCCAGCTCTTTGGCCAGGGCTTCGGACAGCTCGACTTCGAAACCGCTGAGCTTGCCGCTTTCATCGACGAAGCTGAACGGCGGGTAGGTGCCTTCCAGGCCGATTTTGATCTCGCCGGCCTTTTTGATGTTGCCCAGTTGCTCGCCGGCAACCGCCTGGCCCAGCCAACCGGCACCGAGAGCCAGACCCAAAGTGCCAACCAGCAACGTGCGACGGAATACAGAAATAGTCATGAAGAGCCCCTGTGTTTTTTATGTTGAGCGAAGCAGGTGACGCAGTAGTCGTATCCTGCCTTAAAGCGCGTAGCGCGTCTTCGTCTACGGCGCGATGATA
Source organism: Pseudomonas sp. SJZ103 (assembly GCF_007828335.1). NCBI lineage: Bacteria > Pseudomonadati > Pseudomonadota > Gammaproteobacteria > Pseudomonadales > Pseudomonadaceae > Pseudomonas > Pseudomonas sp. SJZ103. Next base: position 489,855 of record NZ_VIUN01000003.1, on the reverse strand, counting down.
AAGCCGGGGTTTAAGACTTGAAAACAATATAAATCTTAATTGATATTCTATTTTTGAATATGTGTTGGGTCTAATGTGGGAGGGGGCTTGCCCCCGATAGCGGTGTATCAGTAACAGGTGAGCTGGCTGACACTCTGCTATCGGGGGCAAGCCCCTCCCACATTTAGCCCGCGTTTATTCAGTTGAAAACCGAGTCATAGGCAAACAACGCCGGTGCCCCACCGGTATGCAGGAAAATAATCGGGCCATCTTCAAATCGCTGGCGGCCGATACCGTCGAGCAAGCCGGCCATGGCCTTGCCAGTGTAGACCGGGTCCAGCAGCAGGCCTTCCTGGCTCGCCAATAGCTTGACCGCTGAAAGGGTGCCGGCGTTCGGTTCGCCATAACGGGGGCCGAAATATTCGTCCCACAGGATCACCTTGAACGCCTCGGGGATGTTCACGCCGAGCAACTCGGCCGTGCGTTCGGCCAGGCCCTGTACTTTCGGAAACTGCGCTTCTTCAGTGCGCGATACGGTGATGCCGATCACGGGCAGTTGCGGCAGTACTTCACTCAAGGCCAGGGCCAGGCCGCTGTGGGTACCGGCGCTGCCGGAGGCCAGCACCACGGCGGCGAATTCGATGCCGCTGTCTTCGATCTGCCCGGCCAGCTCCAGCCCGGCGCGCACATAACCGAGGGCGCCGAGGGCATTGGAGCCGCCGATGGGCACAAGGTACGGCTTCTTGCCGTTGCTGCGCAGGCGATCGGCGAGGGCGTTGAGTTGGTCGTCGACGTTGTCGAGGTTTTCCACCAACTCTACCTTGGCGTCGAACAGCTCCAGCAGCAGGCGGTTGCCGTTGCCCAGGTAGTTGGGGTCTTCGGTGCCGGTGGGGTTTTCCAGCAGGGCGACGCAGCCCAGGCCGAGCCTGGCGGCGAGGGCGGCGGTCTGGCGTACGTGGTTGGATTGGATCGCGCCGGCGGTCACCAGGGTATCGGCACCCTGGGCGATGGCATCGGCCGCCAGGTATTCGAGTTTGCGCAGCTTGTTGCCGCCCATGGCCAGCGGCGTGGTGTCGTCGCGCTTGACGTAGATGTCGCGTCCCAACCAGGTCGACAGCCGTTCGAGTTTTTCCAGGGCGGTGGCACCGCCAAGCAGTTCCAGGCGGTTAAAACGGTCGAGCTGTTGCTTGATCATGGCTACGCACGGTGGCTAAGGGATGGAGGGACTATAGGCAGGCACTTTTCATCGGGCAACCGTCAATCGCTTATGCCCGATGGTTCTTAGCATCACACCATTGGTTCTTAAGGGCGGTCAGGGTGCATACCGTAAAGTGATGGCCATTACGTCAGGAGTGAATACCGTGAGTGAGCGTTCCAGCCATTGGCAATTACAGACCATCGTCAGCCAACTGCGCGACGCCCGTGACCAGTGGCGAACGCGCAATGGCCGTTTGAGCGGCGAGCATGGCGGCCGTGAATTGCCGTCCCGGGAAGCCGTTGCGCAGATTCTCGAAGCCCTGTGTGGTGCGCTGTTTCCGATGCGCCTGGGGCCGGCGGACTTGCGTGAAGAGAGTGAAGATTTCTACGTCGGCCATACCCTCGACGTCGCGCTGAATGCCTTGCTGGCCCAGGCGCGTCTGGAGTTGCGTTATGCCGCGCGCCAGGGCGGCCAGGATGACAGCCAGATCGACGCCCATGCCATCCGGCTGATCCAGGATTTCGCCCTGGCCTTGCCTTCCCTGCGCAGCCTGCTGGATACCGACGTACTCGCCGCCTACCACGGCGACCCGGCCGCACGCAGTGTGGATGAAGTGCTGCTGTGCTACCCGGGGATTCTCGCGGTGATTCACCATCGCCTGGCCCACCACCTGTACCGCGCCGGCTTGCCGCTGCTGGCGCGGATCAGCGCAGAAATCGCCCACTCGGCCACCGGTATCGATATTCACCCCGGCGCGCAGATCGGCCCGAGCTTCTTTATCGACCACGGAACGGGCGTGGTGATCGGCGAAACCGCGATCATCGGCGAGCGGGTGCGCATCTATCAGGCGGTCACGTTGGGGGCCAAGCGCTTCCCGGCGGATGAGGATGGGCAACTGCAGAAGGGCCATGCGCGCCATCCGATTGTCGAGGATGACGTGGTGATCTATGCCGGGGCGACGATCCTCGGGCGCATCACCATCGGCAAGGGGTCGACCATTGGCGGCAATGTATGGCTGACGCGCAGTGTGCCGGCGGGGGCGAATATTACGCAGGCGAATTTGCAGCATGATGATGGGGCGCAGAAGTAGACAACCTGCACCGGTCACCTGTGGGTGGGGGCTTGCTCCCGATGGCGGTGGTTCAGCCAGTGCATCTGTGACTGACAGACCGCTATCGGGAGCAAGCCCCCTCCCACAGTTTGACGGCATTCCACGCGGAGGCCGTATTTCATTCAGCAGTCGCTGAACGATTTCCTTTGCTCACCCGTCATACCACTCAGCCCTGCGATTAGTCCCAAACCGCCTATTTATGTTTAACTTGAACGCTTGTTCAAGTTAAACCCGGTGGTTCGCTGCCCGCTCACAACAGGAGGCTTACCTTTGCTGAGTCCGTTTTATACAGCCACATCCCTCACCCTCGGGGTGCACCTTTCATGAGTGCATCGTCCACCCCATCCAGCGGCCTGGTGCGCATGAACGCGCCGGTTTTCTACTTTGCCGCTACCTTCATTTTGCTGTTCGGCATCATTGTCATCGCTATCCCGCAACAGGCCGGTGCCTGGCTGCTGGCGGCGCAAAACTGGGCGGCCAACACGGTCGGCTGGTACTACATGCTGGCGATGACCCTGTATCTGGTCTTCGTGGTGGTCACCGCGCTATCGGGCTACGGCAAGATAAAACTCGGTGCCGACCACGACGAGCCCGAATTCAGTTACCTGTCCTGGGCCGGCATGCTGTTCGCCGCCGGGATCAGCATCACGCTGTTCTTCTTCTGCGTGTCCGAGCCGCTGACGCACCTGGTGCAACCGCCCCAGGGCGAGGCCATGAATGCCGACGCTGCACGCCAGGCCATGCAGGTGCTGTTCCTGCACTGGGGCCTGCACGGCTGGGGCGTGTTTGCCTTTGTCGGCATGGCGCTGGCGTATTTCGCCTACCGGCATAACCTGCCGCTGGCGTTGCGCTCGGCGCTGTACCCGCTGATCGGCAAGCGCATCAACGGCCCTATCGGCTATGCGGTGGATGGCTTCGGCATCATTGCCACGGTGTTCGGCCTCGGTGCCGACATGGGCTTCGGCGTGCTGCACCTCAATTCCGGCCTCGACTACCTGTTCGGCATTGCCCACACCCAGTGGATCCAGGTCGGCTTGATCACCTTGATGATGGGCGCGGCGATTCTGGTCGCCGTCGCCGGCGTCGACAAGGGCGTGCGGGTGATGTCCGACATCAACATGCTGCTGGCCTGCGCGCTGCTGCTGTTCGTGTTGTTCGCCGGGCCCACCCAGCACTTGCTCAACACCCTGATCCAGAACATCGGTGACTACCTGGGCGCATTGCCGACCAAGAGTTTCGATGTGTACGCCTACGACAAACCGAGCGACTGGCTGGGCGGCTGGACGGTGTTCTACTGGGCCTGGTGGATCGCATGGTCGCCGTTCGTGGGCCTGTTCATTGCACGCATTTCCCGTGGCCGGACCATCCGCGAATTCGTGTTCGGCGTGCTGCTGATCCCGCTGGGCTTCACCCTGGCGTGGATGTCGATTTTCGGCAACAGCGCCATCGACCAGGTGCTCAACCACGGCATGACCGCACTCGGTCAGTCGGCCATCGATGACCCATCGATGAGCCTTTACCTGCTGCTGGAAACCTACCCGTGGAGCAAAACCGTGATCGCGGTCACGGTGTTTATCAGCTTCGTGTTCTTCGTCACGTCGGCCGACTCCGGCACCGTGGTGCTCTCTACCCTGTCGTCCAAGGGCGGCAACGCCGACGAAGACGGACCGAAATGGCTGCGGGTGTTCTGGGGCGCGATGACGGCACTGGTCACCAGTGCGCTGCTGTTTGCCGGCAGCATCGATTCGCTGAAATCGGCGGTGGTGCTGACCTCGCTGCCGTTCTCGCTGATCCTGCTGCTGATGATGTGGGGGCTGCACAAGGCTTTCTACCTCGAGTCGCAAAAGCAGATCGCCCAGTTGCATTCGCTGGCGCCGGTGTCGGGCTCACGCAAAGGCACCGGCGGTTGGCGCCAGCGTTTGAGCCAGGCCGTGCATTTCCCGTCGCGGGATGAGGTGTACCGGTTCCTTGAGACCACGGTGCGTCCGGCGATTGAAGAAGTGACGGCGGTGTTTGTTGAAAAAGGCCTCAACGTCGTGACCCAGCCCGACCCGTCCAACGACAGCGTCAGCCTGGAAATCGGTCACGGCGAAGAGCATCCGTTCGTGTACCAGGTGCAGATGCGCGGCTATTTCACGCCCTCATTTGCACGCGGTGGCATGGGTTCCAAACAGCTCAACAATCGTCGCTACTACCGGGCGGAAGTGCACTTGAGCGAGGGCAGTCAGGACTACGACCTGGTGGGCTACACCAAAGAGCAGATCATCAATGACATCCTCGACCAGTACGAGCGCCACCTGCAGTTCCTGCACTTGGTGCGCTGACGCTCAACTCCCAGAAAAGCCCCGTTCTACGGGGCTTTCTTAAACTTAATTTCATCCGTCAAGGCGCTGTTTTGACGCGTAACTGTCATCTGGTCACTGCGTAATTGTGTGAAGCGTTTGACGCTTTCATTTCAGAACAGTGACGGAGACCGGTACCCATGAAGACGTTTTTAAGCCCTGTGGTGGGAGCCGCCATGGCGAGCTTTATGCTGTCCGCCCATGCGGATTTTATCGATGACAGCCACGCCGACGTGACCCTGCTCAACCGCTATCTCAACCAGCAGGGACGTGACGTGGTCGGCAGCAATGCCAAGGCCCATAGCGTTCGGGATTGGGGCCAGGGTTTCGAGTTCAACTTCAAGTCCGGCTACACCGAGGGGCCGGTGGGCTTCGGTCTGGACCTGCAGGCGTTCTATGGCTTGAAACTGGATTCCGGTGGCGACCTCAACGACAAGGATCACCAGGGCCGCTATCCCGGCAGCATGTTCCCGCTTGATAACGGCAAATCCGCCGACCAGTTCGGCGTGCTCAGCCCGACCTTCAAGATGCGCTTTGCCAAGGATGAGCTGCGCGTCGGCACGCTGTACGGCAACAACCCGGTGCTGGCCAACACCGACGGGCGCCTGTACCAGCAGACCAACACCGGTGTGCAACTGGTGTCCAAGGACCTCAGCGACTTCACCTTCACCGGCGGTGATATTTTCAAGACCAAGATCCGCAACGAAACCGGCGACCAGGGCATGATCACCGCCGGTGGAACCAAAGAAAGTGACCGCTTCCTGTTTGGCGGTGCGGACTACACCGGCATACAGAACACCACTGTCAGCCTGTGGTACTCCAACCTTGAGGATTACTACCAGCAGTTCTTCCTCGGCGCCAAGCGCCATGACGCCTTGTCGGTCGGTGCGATCGATACCGACATACGCGTGTTCCGCAGCCTGGGTGTGGGCGGCAACGCCGACGGCGACAAGGACTTTGCCGCCGCGGGCCTGTACGGCGACGGCGTAAACAAGGGCCGCATCAACCAGTCCACCGTCAGTCTGCTGGAAAGCTACAGCCTGGACGGCCATACCGTCGGCCTGGGCCTCCAGAAAAACAGCGGCGACAGCGACTTCCCGTACCTGGATTCCGGCCTCAACAGCGGTGACGCTCGACAAGGCCCAGGCTCGGGTGCCGACACCCCGGCACTGACCAACATGCAGCTGAACAAATTCCAGCATGCCGGCGAACGTACCTGGCTGGCGCAGTACAAATATGATTTGGGCAAACTCGGTCTCAACGGCCTGACGTTCTCCGCTGCCTACGCCCACGGCGATGACATCCGCACCGCCCAGGGCACCACCAGCGAATGGGAGCGAAACGTGGCCGTGGCGTATCAAGTGCCCACTGGTACGCTCAAAGGCCTTGGCGTGACCTGGAAAAACGCCCACGCCAGCCCGGACATTACCGGCGCCACCGTGCAGGATGAAAACCGCTTCTATGTCAGCTATGTCGTTCCACTCTGGTAGGAAATTGCTGTAAAACGGAAGGGCAGACTTAAGCGATTCAGCTGGTTAAAAGGCTTGGGAATATCGTTATTCCCAGGCCTTATTTGCCTATGTCCAAGAGAGGATTCGATGACTTACATTGCTGCCGAAAACCGCTATGAATCTATCCCGTATCGCCGCGTAGGCCGCAGTGGATTGGTGCTGCCGGCACTGTCCCTGGGGCTGTGGCACAACTTTGGCGACAGCACCCCGATCGACACCCAGCGCGCCCTGCTGCGCACCGCGTTCGACCTGGGCATCAACCACTTCGACCTGGCCAACAACTACGGCCCACCCTATGGCAGCGCCGAGATCAACTTCGGTCGCCTGCTGCGCGAAGACTTCAAGCACTACCGTGACGAATTGATCATCTCCAGCAAGGCCGGCTGGGACATGTGGCCGGGCCCTTACGGCCAGGGCGGCGGCTCACGCAAATACGTGCTGGCAAGCCTGGACCAGAGCCTGCAACGCCTGGGCGTCGACTACGTGGATATTTTCTACTCCCACCGTTTTGATGCCGACACACCCCTGGAAGAAACCGCCAGCGCCCTCGCCACCGCCGTGCAACAGGGCAAGGCGTTGTACATCGGTATCTCGTCTTACTCCGGGGTGAAAACCCGCGAAATCGCCGCGCTGCTCAAAGAGTGGAAAGTGCCGCTGCTGATCCACCAACCGGCCTACAACCTGCTTAACCGCTGGGTAGAAAAAGACCTGCTGGACACCACCGAAGAACTCGGCGCCGGCGTGATTGCCTTCACGCCGCTGGCCCAGGGCTTGCTCACCGACAAGTACCTCAACGGCGTGCCGGCCGACGCACGGGTTAACCGTCCGGGGGGTGGTTCGTTGCAGGCCAAGCACCTGTCGGAAGCCAACATCGCCCACGTACGTGCGCTGAACGAAATCGCCCAGCGCCGTGGTCAAAGCCTGGCGCAATTGGCGCTCGCCTGGACCTTGCGCGACCCACGGGTGACCAGCGCGCTGATCGGCGCCAGCCGGCCGGAGCAGATCATCGAAAACGTCGGCGCGTTGAAGAACTTGAGCTTCAGTGCGGAAGAACTGGCGGAGATCGATCGGTTTGCGCAGGAAGGTGGAATCAACTTGTGGGAAAAGCCATCCAGCGCTGAATAACCTGACACCACTGGGTCAATGTGAGAGGGGGCAAGCCCCCTCTCACATTTGATTTGCAGTGTGGTTTAGAACGGCACATCCCCAAGAATCGTCGCCCGATGCATCACCCGCCGCTGCGGCCGGTAGTCATCCACCGCGTAATGCTGGGTCACGCGGTTATCCCAGAAGGCCACGTCGTTCTCCTGCCAGCGCCAGCGGAGGGTGAATTCCGGCCGTGTCGCGTGGGCGAACAGCAGCTTCAGGATCGCTTCGCTCTCCGCTGGCTCCAGCTCATTGATCCTGGTGGTGAACCCATCACTGACAAACAGCGACTTACGCCCGCTGACCGGATGCGTGCGCACTACCGGGTGCGACAGCGGTGGGTTTTTCCTGCGGGTTTCTTCCCAGCGCGCCAGGTCTTCGGCGGTGTTGCCAAAGCGTTCCAGCGGAAAGGATTTGGTGAAGTCGTGGGTAGCCGTCAGCCCATCGAGCAACCGCTTCAACGGCGCGGACAACGCCTCATACGCCGCGATGCCACTGGCCCACAGCGTATCGCCACCAAACGCCGGCAACAGCTTGGCGCTGAGTACCGCGCCGAGGGCCGGGGTGGGCAGGAAGGTCACGTCGGTGTGCCACACGGCGTTGTCGCGCACGTCGGTGACGGCGGTGTCGAGGATCAGCACTTCGGGCTGTTCCGGCACGTTGGGGTAGATCGGGTGGATGTGCAGGTCGCCGAAGTTCGCCGCGAACCGCGCCTGCTGCTGCGGGGTGATCGGCTGGCCACGGAAGAACAGCACCGAGTGGGTGAGTAATGCCTGCTCGATGGCATCGCGGTGTTCGGCGCTCAGCGGCTGGGTGATATCGACGCCACTGATCTGGGCGCCCAAGGCGGTGCTCAAGGGGGTAACGGTCAGGCTGCTCATGGGGTTCTCACTCAATGTGCCTGGCCATGCCAAGGCACTAACTTACGCTGCAGGGCGCGCAGGCCCATTTCCATGGCGAAGGCGATCAGGGCGATCACCAGGATCCCCAGCACCACCACATCGGTGACCAGGAACTGCGCCGCCGACTGCACCATGAAACCCAGGCCGCTGGTGGCCGCGATCAGTTCGGCGGCGACCAGGGTCGACCAACCTACACCCAGGCCGATGCGCACACCGGTTAGGATGTCGGGCAGGGCGCTCGGCAGGATCACATGGCGAATCAGTTGGGCACGGGTGGCGCCCAGCGACTGCGCCGCACGCAGCTTGGCCGGGTCGACGGTGCGCACGCCGGTCGCGGTGGCGATCGCGATGGGCGCAAAGATCGCCAGGTAGATCAGCAGCACCTTGGACAGCTCGCCGATACCGCACCAGATCACGATCAACGGCAGGTAAGCCAGGGGCGGAATCGGCCGGTAAAACTCGATCAGCGGGTCGAGAATGCCGCGGGCGATGCGGTTGGAACCGATGGCAATCCCCACCGGCACGGCGGTCAGCACCGCGAAGCCCAGGCCCAGGCCGATCCGGCTGAGGCTCGCGCCCAGGTGCTGCCACAAGGTGGAATCCATATAGCCCGCAGTCGCCAGCAGCCAGCCTTTTTGCAGCACGGCGGAGGGCGGTGGCAGGAACAACGGTTCGATCAGGCCCGTGGCGGTGACGGCCCACCAGAGGGCCAGCAAGGCGATCAGGGTCAACAGGCTGATCCAGCGTGTGCTCAGGCTGCGCCGCACCGGGATAACTGCGTGGGCCACCGGCTTGGCGGCGGTGGCGGGGAGTTCGTAGCTGCTCATGCGGACACCTGCCGTTGCGAGAACACTTTGCCCAGCACGTGCTCACGGGTTTCGATAAAGCGCGGGTCGGACTTGATCGCCCGCGCCGACTCGCCGGCGGCGTAGCGCTGGCCGAAGTCCAGGTGCAGACGCTCGACGATCTGCCCCGGGTTGGGCGCCAACAGGATCAGGTCGGTGGCGAGGAACACCGCTTCTTCGATGTCATGGGTAATCAGGAACACCGGCTTGGCCGTGCGTCGCCATACTTGCAGCAACAGTTCCTGCATCTGTTCGCGGGTGAAGGCATCGAGGGCGCCGAAGGGTTCGTCCATCAGCAGCACGCGCGGGTCGGCGGCCAAGGCGCGAGCCAGGCCGACGCGTTGCTTCTGGCCGCCGGAGAGTTGCCAGATGCGGCGATTGTCGAAGCCGGCGAGGTCCACCAGCGCGAGCATTTCCCTGGCACGCACTTCACGCTGCGCCTTGGGCACGCCGGCCAGTTCCAGGCCGAAACCGACATTGGCCAACACGTCCTGCCAGGGCAGCAGCGCGTCGTCCTGGAACACCACGCCGCGTTCGGCGCTGGGGCCTTTGACCGGTACGCCATCGAGGGTGATGAGCCCGGCAGAAGGCTCGACAAAGCCGGCAATCAGGTTCAACAGCGAAGTCTTACCACTGCCGGACGGACCGAGGGCCACCAGCAATTGCTGGGGCCCCAGGTCGAGTGAAATGTCGGACAGCACCGGTTCTGTGACGCCTGGGTACTGTGCGCTGATGCGCTCCAGCTGTAGCAAGGCCATCGCGATGAACTCCTGGATCAGTGGGTGATGAACTTGGCGCTGACGTAAGGGGCGTAGTCCGGCAGCACGGCGTCGACCTTGCCTTGTTCCTTGAGGAACGCAGCGGTATCGGTCACGGCCTTGGTGGTCGGTGCGCCCAGGAGGGTCACCTGGTCAGCGGCCAGCGGGTAGACGTTGCCTTGCAGCAACAGCGGGATGTCACTGGCTTTGGCGCCGGAGAGCTTCACCAGTTTGTCGACGTTGCCTTTTTCGGCGAGCCAGGCTTGTGGGTCTTTGCGGTACGCGGCGTAGGCATCCAGAGTGACTTTGGCGAAGGCTGTGACGATTTCCGGGTGCTTCTCGGCGAATTCCTTGCGCACGATCCAGGCATCGAAGGTCGGCGCGCCGAACTTGGCCAGCTCGCCGGAGGTGATCAGCACCTTGCCGTTTTCCTTGGCCACGCCCAGTGCTGGGTCCCATACGTAAGTGGCGTCGATGTCACCGCGCTTCCAGGCCGCGATGATCGCCGGCGGGGCGAGGTTGAGGATGGTCACTTTCGACGGGTCAATGTTCCAGTGCTTCAGCGCGGCCAACAGGCTGTAGTGGCCGGTGGAAACGAAGGGCACGGCGACCTTCTTGCCGATCAGGTCCTGAGGGCCGTTGATCCCGGAACCGTTGCGCGCCACCAGGGCTTCGGCACCGCCGATCTGAGTGGCAACCAGGAAGGTTTCCACCGGCACTTTACGGGTGATCGCAGCGGTCAGCGGGCTGGAACCGAGGTAGCCGATCTGCACGTCGCCGGAGGCAATGGCGGCGATGATGTCGGCGCCATTGTCGAATTTGCGCCAGTCGATCTTGGCGTTAGTGGCTTTTTCGTACGCACCGTCGGCCTGGGCAACTTTGGCCGGGTCTACGGTGGTCTGGTAAGCGATGGTTACATCCGCCGCCTGGGCAAACAGGCTGGCACCGGCCAGGGACAACGCGGCCAGGAGGCGCAGAGGGGTTAACAGTTTCAAGGGGAAGCTCCTCAATCAGGCGGCCGAGGGTCGGCGTGTGAGGAGACTAAATGATCTAAGAATTCGAAAATAAATAACATTTTCGAATTAGCTTATGGGCGGAAGGTTGAAGCGAATTTTGAGCTTGATTGCGGGCAAATGTGGGAGGGGGCTTGCCCCCGATGGCGGTAGATCAGTCAGTGATGGGTTGACTGACCCAGTGCAATCGGGGGCAAGTCCCCTCCCACAATGGACCGAGTTCGGTCTTAGTTACTGATCGCCAGAATGCTCGCCTGGTACGACCCGACAAACACATCAAAGTCGCCCACTTCGTTCTGCTCCAGCTCCGCCTGCTGTGCCAGCGATGTGCGCGCCAGCTCTTCAAAGCGTGCTTGTTCCTCAGCCGGCAACGGCTCGCGGCGGAAATACTCGGCATGCACCTCGCTCTGATGCAGGGAGAACTGCGCAAAACTCTCTTTGCGCTCGGCCATCGCCGCCAATACCTGCGCCGAAGGGGTCAGGGACGGGTCCTTGACCTTGGCCAACTGGGCGTCCAGTGCCTGGCTGTGTTCGGTGATGCCGTGGCTTTCATCCAGCAGCGCAGCCAGCGGGGCAATCTTCTCCAGCAGCTCCGTAGCCCACTCCTTCATGTCCACGGCCTGGCCCTTGCGCTGCAATTGCAGGCCCGGGCGCCGGCCTTCCTTGACCACGCTGAGGAAGTTGGACGTGGCGTTGCCGCACTCGTTGTCGGCGAACAGCGGGCTGTCGTTCAGCGCGCAGTACAGCAGGAATGCGTCGAGGAAACGCGACTCTGGCAGGTCGATGCCCATCGGCAGGAACGGGTTGATGTCCAGGCAGCGCACTTCGATGTACTGGATGCCACGGGCCATCAGCGCCTGGATCGGCCGCTCGCCGGTATAGGTCACGCGCTTGGGGCGGATGTTGGAGTAGTACTCGTTTTCGATCTGCAGGATGTTGGTGTTGAGCTGTACCCACTCACCGTCCTTGTGGGTACCGATTTCGACATAGGGCGCGTAGGGCGTTGCAACTGCTTCGCGCAGGCTGTCGGTGTAGCTGGCCAGGTCGTTGTAGCACGGCGTCAGGCCGGCCTGGGCGTTGCTCTGGTAACCCAGGTCGCTCATGCGCAGGCTGGTGGCGTACGGAAGGTACAGGGTGTCGGCGTCGAGTACTTCCAGTTGGTGCGAGCGACCACGCAGGAAACCCGCGTCCAGGGCCGGCGAGGCACCGAACAGGTACATCAGCAGCCAGCTGTAGCGGCGGAAGTTGCGGATCAGCGCGATATAGGCGGTGGACTGATAGTCGCGGTCGGTGCCGACGAAGCCTTCAGTCTCCTTGAGCAGCGGCCACAACGGTTCCGGCAGGGAAAAGTTGTAGTGGATGCCGGCGATGCACTGCATGGTCTTGCCGTAACGCAGGGCCAGGCCCTTGCGGTACACGTACTTGAGCTGTCCGATATTGGAGGTGCCGTAGTAGGCAATCGGAATGTCTTCCTCGGCCGGCAACGGGCACGGCATCGAGGGGCTCCACAGGTACTCACTGCCGAGCTTGGTGTAGGCAAAGCGATGGATCTTGTCCAGGCTGCTCAGGGTATCGGCCGGGTTGGGCAGGGCCGGAGTAATGAACTCCAGCAGCGATTCCGAGTAGTCGGTGGTGATCTGTTCATGGGTCAACGCGGCGCCCAGGGCTTCGGGGTGCGGCGTTTGCGCCAGGCGACCGTCACCGGTGACACGTAGGCATTCACGCTCGATGCCGTGCAAGCACTGTTCTAGCAGGGAGAGGTGTTCGCGCTTGCCGAGCAGGGCCAGGCGGCGGTTGAGAAGTTCGCTCAAGTTGGATTCCTTCACGCGTCAGTCGCCCCAATATGGGGGTGGGCAGGACGGTCTACAAGGGTGAAGTTGAAACTGGCGTGATCGCCTGGTTTTGAGTCGATTTGACCCGCGTTAAAAAAGCCTACTTCACTCCATGAATTGGGCTATAGCGCAGCAAGAAAATTCCGACGCTGTTATCGCAGCGCCGAAATTAACTCAAATCGGGGGCTTGGAGCTATAGGACAGCGAACGTGCCCTGTGCTTTTGCGACAAGTCTTTCGTCCTGATACACATCGGCTTCGACCACCAGCGTGCGCCGACCGGCGTGAATCACGCGGCTGGTGCACAGCACGTCACCGTCTTCCACGGCGCGGATGTAGTTGATCTTGCATTCGATAGTAGCGCTCTGCTGGTCAAAACCATGGGTGCTGGAACAGGCCAGCCCCATGGTGATGTCGACCAGGCTGAAAATCGCCCCGCCGTGGAGCTTGCCCGCGCGGTTGCGCAGTTGCGGCTCCAGGGTCAGGGCCACTTCGGCAACGCCTTCTTCGAGGCGTTGCAGGCGGCAGCCGATCAGTTCGCTGAACGCGCTCTGGGTCAAGCCGGCGGGGATTTCCATCAGCGTTTCTTCAACTGCTTGGCGTTGGCGAACAGCGAGGCCATGGCGTTGTTGCTTGGCGCTGCGGTAGCGGTTTCCTTGCGCGGTTGACTGTTTTCAGAGCGGTTCTGCGACTGGCGCGGTGCCGAGCCAGGACGTGCACCACGGGCGCCGTCGATTTTTTCGCCTGGGGTGTCGCCCATGCGCATCGATAGGCCAACGCGTTTGCGCGGGATGTCGACTTCCATGACCTTGACCTTGACCACATCACCGGCTTTCACCGCTTCGCGCGGATCTTTGATGAACTTCTCCGAAAGCGCAGAAATGTGCACCAAACCGTCCTGATGCACGCCGATGTCCACAAACGCGCCGAAGTTGGTCACGTTGGTGACCACACCTTCGAGGATCATGCCCAGTTGCAGGTCCTTGAGGTCTTCCACGCCGTCCTGGAACTCGGCGGTCTTGAACTCGGGACGCGGATCGCGGCCAGGTTTTTCCAGCTCTTGCAGGATGTCGGTGATGGTCGGTACGCCGAAGGTTTCGTCAGTGTACTTCTTCGGATCCAGGCGCTTGAGGAACGCGGCGTCGCCGATCAGCGAACGAATGTCGCGACCGGTTTCGGCGGCGATGCGTTGCACCAACGGATAGGCTTCCGGGTGAACGGCTGACGAATCCAGCGGGTTGTCGCCGTTCATCACGCGTAGGAAGCCGGCGGCTTGCTCGAAGGTTTTTTCACCCAGGCGTGCGACTTTTTTCAGCGCGGCACGGGTTTTGAACGCACCGTTTTCGTCGCGATGAGTGACGATATTCTGCGCCAGGGTGGCATTGAGGCCGGAGATGCGCGCCAGCAACGCCACGGAGGCAGTGTTCACGTCCACGCCCACGGCGTTTACGCAGTCTTCCACCACCGCATCCAGGCCGCGCGCCAGTTTCAGCTGCGACACGTCGTGCTGGTACTGGCCGACGCCAATGGATTTAGGATCGATTTTAACCAGCTCTGCCAGCGGATCCTGCAGGCGACGGGCAATGGACACCGCGCCACGGATCGACACGTCGAGGTCCGGGAATTCCTTGGAGGCCAGTTCCGACGCCGAGTACACCGAAGCACCGGCTTCGGAGACCATCACCTTGGTCATCTTCATGGCTGGGTATTTTTTGATCAGTTCGGCGGCCAACTTGTCGGTTTCACGGCTGGCGGTGCCGTTGCCGATGGCGATCAGGTCCACCGCATGCTTGGCGCACAGGGCGGCCAGGATGGCGAGGGTCTGGTCCCACTTGTTGTGCGGCACGTGTGGGTACACGGTGGCGTGGTCCAGCAGCTTGCCGGTGGCATCCACCACGGCGACCTTGCAGCCGGTGCGCAGGCCGGGGTCGAGGCCCAGGGTGGCGCGCGGGCCGGCCGGTGCGGCCAGCAGCAGGTCGTGCAGGTTGTGGGCAAATACGTTGATCGCTTCGGTTTCGGCGCCGTCGCGCAACTCGCCGAGCAGGTCGGTTTCCAGGTGGGTGTAGAGCTTGACCTTCCAGGTCCAGCGCACGACTTCACCGAGCCACTTGTCCGCAGGACGATTCTGATTCTGGATGCCGAATTGTTGCCCGATCATGCCTTCGCACGGGTGCATGGTGCCCGGCAGTTCGTCGCCGACTTTGAGTGCGGAGCTGAGAATACCTTCGTTGCGGCCGCGGAAAATCGCCAGCGCACGGTGGGACGGCATGCTTTTCAGCGGTTCGTCGTGTTCGAAGTAGTCGCGGAACTTGGCGCCTTCTTCCTCTTTGCCGACGATGACGCGGGCGCTGAGGGTGGCTTCCTGTTTCAGATAGTTGCGCAGTTTTTCCAGCAGGTTGGCGTCTTCGGCGAAGCGCTCCATCAGGATGTACTTGGCGCCTTCGAGGGCGGCCTTGACGTCGGCAACGCCTTTTTCAGCGTTGACGAAGCGTGCGGCTTCGGTGTCCGGGGTCAGCGACGGGTCGTTGAACAGGCCGTCGGCCAGTTCGCCCAGGCCGGCTTCCAGGGCGATCTGGCCCTTGGTGCGGCGCTTCTGTTTGTACGGCAGGTAAAGGTCTTCGAGGCGGGTCTTGGTGTCGGCGAGCTTGATGTCGCGTTCCAGCTGCGGGGTCAACTTGCCCTGTTCCTCGATGCTGGCGAGGATGCTGATACGCCGTTCGTCGAGTTCTCGCAGGTAGCGCAGGCGTTCTTCCAGGTGCCGCAGTTGGATGTCGTCGAGGCTGCCGGTCACTTCTTTCCGGTAACGGGCGATGAAGGGCACCGTGGAGCCTTCATCCAGTAGAGCGACGGCCGCTTCGACCTGTTGTGGGCGTACACCGAGCTCTTCGGCGATGCGGCTGTTGATGCTGTCCATAAAACCACCTGAAATTCTGAAAAGCAGCCCGCTGGCCCAAAAAACAAGGCCTTGCGCGGCTGGTTGAGCGGCCCGACTGGCGCCGCTACCTGGGTCAAGAGGCAGCCTATTGACCCTCGAAATCGAAAAAATCACGACAAGCGGGTGAAAAAGCCCGGTATTAAACGGCAACGATCTGACGTTGCCCTGCACGAAGGCGCCGCATTATAACCAGCGTTCTGCCCTTGGGGGGTACTGCGCCAATGGTTGGAAGGGGCGGGTTCGCTGGCAGCAGAGGAAAAATCTGCTAACAATGCACACGGTGCGTATAACGGCAGCTACGCCATAATGCGCGCCGAGATAAGAGGAGCATCCAATGAGCAGCACTGCACAAACTGCTGAAGGCGAAAAAATTCTCATCGTTGATGACGATCCGGGGCTGAGCAGCCTGCTGGAGCGTTTCTTCAACTCCAAGGGCTATCGTGCCCGCGCGGTGCCGAACACCGAGCAGATGGACCGTCTCCTGGGGCGCGAAGTATTCAACCTGGTCGTACTCGACCTGATGCTGCCCGGCGAAGACGGCCTAACCGCCTGCAAGCGCCTGCGCGGCGCGAACAACCAGATTCCAATCATCATGCTTACCGCCAAGGGCGATGAGCTGAGCCGCATCAAGGGCCTCGAGCTGGGCGCTGATGACTACCTGGCCAAGCCCTTCAACCCTGACGAGTTGATGGCGCGGGTCAAAGCCGTGTTGCGTCGTCAGGCACCGCCGGTACCGGGCGCGCCAGGCAGCGAAGACGAAAGCGTTACCTTTGGCGACTACGAACTGTCGCTGGCGACCCGCGAACTCAAGCGTGGCGACGAAGTGCACATGCTCACCACCGGTGAATTCGCCGTGCTCAAGGCCCTGGTGATGAACGCGCGTCAGCCGCTGACCCGCGACAAACTGATGAACCTGGCCCGCGGTCGCGAATGGGACGCCCTGGAGCGCTCCATCGACGTGCAGATTTCCCGTCTGCGCCGGATGATCGAGCCGGACCCGTCGAAGCCTCGGTATATCCAGACGGTATGGGGTGTGGGTTATGTGTTTGTGCCGGATGGTTCCGCCACGAAGTGACCGATGATTTGCAGGGCGGGCATCCTGGCGTTTGACTCCATGAGGGTCGACGGGATGCCCGGCGTCTGCAATTCTGCGAGCGCCGCTCGTTCCTGCAAGGTGTCCAGCTGTCTTCTATGAAAACCCCTCTGTGGTTCCCGCAAAGTTTTTTCTCCCGCACCCTTTGGCTGGTGCTGATCGTCGTGCTGTTTTCCAAGGCGTTGACACTGGTTTATCTGCTGATGAACGAAGACGTGCTGGTGGACCGGCAGTACAGCCATGGTGTCGCCCTGACGCTGCGTGGTTACTGGGCTGTAGACCCTGAGAACCGGGAAAAAGTAGCCAAGGCGTCGACGTTGACCCGCGTTGACGGGGCGGGTGTGCCCGAGGGTGAGCAGCATTGGCCCTACAGCGAGATCTACCAGCGCCAGATGCAGGCCGAGCTGGGCGAGGACACCGAGGTGCGCTTGCGCATGCATGTTTCACCTGCGCTGTGGGTGAGGGCGCCGAGCCTTGGCGATGCTTGGATCAAGGTTCCGCTGTATCCGCATCCTTTGCGGGGGCAGAAGATCTGGAACGTGTTGGGCTGGTTCCTGGCTATCGGCTTGCTTTCCACCGCGTCCGCGTGGATTTTCGTTCGTCAGCTTAACCAACCGCTTAAACGCCTGGTATTTGCCGCCCGGCAACTGGGCCAGGGGCGCAGCGTGCGCCTGCCGGTCAGCGATACGCCCAGTGAAATGACCGAGGTGTATGGCGCCTTCAACCAGATGGCGGAGGATGTCGAACAGGCCGGGCGCGAACGCGAGCTGATGCTGGCGGGGGTGTCCCATGACTTGCGCACGCCATTGACGCGATTGCGCCTGTCCCTGGAGCTGATGGGCAACCATAGCGACCTCACCGACGACATGGTTCGCGACATCGAAGACATGGACGCGATTCTCGACCAGTTCCTGGCGTTTATCCGTGATGGACGTGACGAGGTGGTGGAGGAAGTCGATCTCACGGACCTGGTGCGTGAGGTTGTCGCGCCCTACAACCAGAATGGCGAGCAAGTGCGCATGCGCCTTGAACCGATCCAGCCGTTTGCGTTGCGTCGGGTGTCGATGAAGCGCCTTCTCAACAATCTGATCGGCAACGCTTTGCACCATGCCGGTTCGGATGTGGAAGTGGCTGCGTATGTGTCCGGCGACAGTGCCGCGCCGTACGTGGTACTGAGTGTGATGGACCGGGGGGCGGGCATCGATCCGGACGAGCTGGAGGGTATCTTCAACCCCTTCACCCGTGGCGACCGTGCCCGGGGTGGCAAGGGGACCGGTCTGGGGCTGGCGATCGTGCGGCGGATTGCTTCGATGCACGGCGGAAATGTCGAGTTGCGTAACCGCGAAGACGGTGGCCTGGAAGCGCGGGTGCGCTTGCCGCTTGGGCTGATGCTGCCAAGAGATGCGGTATAGAAACAGCTGCAAGTTTCAAGCTTAAAGCCGCAAGAGAAAGGCAGGCAGCTTTTGCCCTTTCTTGCAGCTTATAGCTTGAAGCTAACGCCGCGTCTCTAACCCTTGCCTTTGGTCCTGGTCATATTCGGTCCACCATTCTTCTCCAGATGCTGAATGATGATCCCCGCCACATCCTTCCCTGTGGTGGTCTCGATCCCTTCCAGGCCCGGCGACGAGTTCACCTCCATCACCAGCGGGCCGTGATTGGAGCGCAGGATATCCACACCCGCCACGGCCAACCCCATGACCTTGGCCGCTCGCAACGCGGTCATGCGTTCTTCAGGGGTGATCTTGATCAGGCTGGCGCTGCCGCCGCGGTGCAGGTTGGAGCGGAACTCTCCGGGCTTGGCCTGGCGCTTCATGGCTGCGATCACCTTGTCGCCCACCACGAAGCAGCGAATATCCGCACCGCCGGCTTCCTTGATGTACTCCTGGACCATGATGTTCTGCTTGAGGCCCATGAACGCCTCGATCACGGATTCCGCTGCGGTCGCGGTTTCACACAGTACTACACCGATGCCCTGGGTGCCTTCCAGCACCTTGATCACCAGCGGCGCGCCGTTGACCATTTCGATCAGGTCGGGAATGTCGTCGGGGGAGTGTGCAAAGCCAGTGACCGGCAGGCCGATGCCCCGCCGCGAGAGCAGTTGCAACGAGCGTAATTTATCCCGCGAACGTGCAATGGCCACGGATTCATTGAGGGGGAAAACCCCCATCATTTCGAACTGGCGCAACACGGCGCAGCCATAGAACGTCACCGAGGCGCCAATACGCGGGATCACCGCATCAAACCCTTCGAGGGGCTTGCCGCGATAGTGGATCTGCGGCTTGTGGCTGGCAATGTTCATATAGGCACGCAACGTGTCGATCACTACCATTTCATGGCCACGTTCGGTGCCGGCCTCGACCAGGCGGCGGGTGGAATACAGACGCGGGTTTCGCGACAGCACAGCAATCTTCATGCAGCACCTGGGGCAGAAATAGTAGAGACCGGGAACACCGGCTTGTCTTGAACGTACTTGACGCCGGGATTGACCACCAGATGGCCGTCAATCAGCGCCTTGGAACCCAGTAACAGGCGGTAACGCATGGCTTTGCGACAGGCCAGGGTGAACTCCACTCGCCATACCCGATCACCCAGCGCCAGGGTGGTGCTGATCACGTAGCGCACCTGCGCATGGCCATTGGAGCTCTTGATGGTTTTCATCGTCACCAGGGGCGCCTCGCAGCGGCGGTGACGCAGTTGCACAACGCTGCCCAGGTGCGCGGTAAAGCGCACCCATTTCTCACCGTCGCGCTCAAAAGGCTCGATATCGGTGGCATGCAGGCTGGAGGTGCTGGCACCTGTGTCGATCTTGGCGCGCAGGCCCGCCACTCCCAAGTCGGGAAGTGCCACCCACTCACGCAGACCTACAACGGTCAAATGGTCAAATGTCTTCAATTATGGGTAACCGATCAATTCGCCCAGGCTTTCGGTGAAACCTCGGCCAGGGCTTTGAATGCAGGCTTGGCGAACCAGTAGCCTTGCATCAGAAATATTCCACAGTCAGACAGAAAGTCGCGCTCGCCGGCACTTTCGATGCCTTCGGCGATGACAGTAACGTTCAACTGCTCACAGATTGTGACAATTCCCTGGACGATCACCTGACGGACACGATCCTGGTCGACATCGCGGATCAGTGCCATGTCGAGTTTGATCAGGTCAGGTTGGAAATCGGCCAGCAGATTCAGCCCCGAATAGCCCGCGCCGAAGTCGTCGATGGCGGTCTTGAAGCCGAACTCGCGGTATTCACGCAGAATATTCGTCAAATGGCGATAGTTATCTACATGCTCGCTTTCCAGCGTCTCGAAAATCAGTTGGTCCAGCGGAAAATTGTGCGCGCGAGCCGCCTCAAGGGTGCTTCGGATGCACAACTCCGGACGGTACACGGCATTGGGCATGAAGTTGATGGATAGGCGGGTTTGCATCCCCAAGGCTGCAGCACCGGCAATCGCCTGGGTGCGGCAGCGCTGGTCGAAGCGGTAGCGGTTGCTGTTATTGACCTTCTCCAGCACCGATATCGCCCCTTCGCCCTGTGTACCGCGCACCAAGGCTTCGTGGGCATAAATCGAATGGTCCCGAAGGTCTACGATAGGCTGGTAGGCGAAAGCAAAATCGAAACCCAGGGGTTCGCTTTGCTGGCAGCCTGCGCAACGCTGGTCAGGCGAGGTGAGTGAAGTGGGAAAGTCGGTCACGGCGTATCCTCGCGAAAACAGGGTGCTACCTGGCGTATCTTAGGTGAGCCTTGAGGTTTATGCGTCGAAGGGTTTCAACGTTACAGTTGCGACATTTGTCAGAGCGAGGAATTCAAGTGGCTCAAAAGCAGGAAGAGGAAGAAAAGGTCCGTCTGGACAAGTGGCTGTGGGCGGCGCGTTTCTTTAAAACCCGTGCCTTGGCCAAGGCCGCGATTGAGAGTGGCAAAGTGCATCATCGAGGCGAGCGCTGTAAACCGGGCAAAGAGCCACGTGTCGGTGATGAGTTGCAGATTCGGATAGGTTTTGACGAAAAGACTGTCGTGGTGCAGGCACTTTCGATCGTGCGCCGTGGCGCCCCCGAAGCACAGGCGCTGTACACCGAAACCGAAGCGAGCATTGCCAGGCGCGAAAATGCGGCAGCCATGCGCAAGGCGGGCGCCACGGGGATGACCACCGATGGCAAGCCGAGCAAGAAACAGCGCCGTGACCTGTTCAAGTTTCGCGGCAGTGGCAATGATGACTGATTGCGCAGCGGCCCATTCAAATGTGGGAGGGGGCAAGCCCCTTCCCACATTTGGCCTGCAGCGTTAAGGGGATGTGCGCACGACGCTCAATCCACCGATCACCGGCAGCTTGCCGAGTAACCCGAAGATCGGCATCGTCACTTGTAACAAAGCGCCCGACACCTTCGCCGCAAACGGCGTGTAATACCCCCAGCCCAACGCCAACAGCGCCAGCAACACACCGCCGATGTAATCGTCCTGCCCCCAATGTGCGCCCGCCACCAGCCGCGGCATCATGAACAACAGCGCCAGGCCCCAGATCACCAGCACCTGGCCGACGCGCTTGGCGAACACGGTCATGAACATTGCCCAGATCAGCAACACCGAGGCGTGATCCCCCGGAAAGCTTTGGCTTGAGCGGTCCTTCAGTTCCCAGGTCCTCTCCAACCCCGGGAAATAGTCACTCATCTGGATAGCCCCGGCGATGACCATCGACGGGCTACTGTGTTGCCAACCCATCTGCGCCGCGAGTTTGGAAAACAGCATGCGGATAAACAGCAGGAGCAACAAAATGCCGACAAAACCTAACAGTGCCTGGCGGACCTGCACGGCCTCGAACACCCAGTCGCCACGAATCAGCAGCATCAGCAGGATCACCCCGACCACTGCATCAAACGGCCGCAAACTGGCCACGGCCCATACGTGCAGCCATGTTGCGTTGCTCGCCAGCGGGTCGTTGAGAAGGTGAAACAGCCACTCGTCGAAAATCACACACAGCATCTGTCCCGTGGGCCACAGCCAAAAACACAGCAGCCCGATAGCGAGTAGATTGCACAGAGCCCATCGCCGGAGGTTCCACTTGGCTTGGAACAAACCCGGATTGTTCATAAACTGTCCCTCTTCGCTCTATATAAGCTCTCTGTTTCCAGGAGAAAGCCGCACCAAGATGGTGCTAAAGCGTTTAATTTTATAAACCTTGTAACCAATTTGTCATCAATTCAGATACCCAGACCTATGACTGATCTACCGGATACCGACTTCACCCAACGCTTCATCTTCGACGAGAGCGACGCCCGCGGCGAAATGGTTTCGTTGGAGCGCAGCTACGCCGAAGTCCTCGCCAAGCACCCCTATCCGGAGCCGGTCGCACAACTGCTCGGTGAGCTGATGGCAGCTGCTGCGTTGCTGGTAGGCACCATGAAGTTCGACGGTTTGCTGATCCTGCAGGCCCGATCCGAAGGGCCGATTCCGCTGTTGATGATCGAGTGCTCAAGCGAGCGCGAAATCCGCGGCCTGGCCCGTTATGAAGACGACCAGATTGCCCCGGACGCCACCCTGGCCGAGCTGATGCCTAACGGCGTCCTGGCGCTCACCGTCGACCCGACCGTAGGCCAGCGTTACCAGGGCATCGTCGACCTCGACGGCAAAACGCTGTCGGAATGCTTCACCAACTATTTCGTGATGTCCCAGCAAGTGGGTACCAAGTTCTGGCTCAACGCCGACGGCAAGCGCGCCCGTGGCATGTTGCTGCAACAACTGCCGGCCGACCGTATCAAGGACGACGAAGATCGCGCTGAAAGCTGGCGGCACTGCATTGCCTTGGCCGATACCCTGAAAGCCGAAGAACTGCTGGGCCTGGACAACGAAACCATCCTGCACCGCCTTTACCACGAAGACCCCGTGCGCCTGTTTGACGCGCAGACTCTGCACTTCCACTGCAGCTGCTCCCGTGAGCGTTCAGGGAACGCCCTGGTCAGCCTGGGCCTGGAAGATGCGCAGAACCTGGTGGTGGAACACGGTGGAAATATCGAGATCGACTGCCAGTTCTGCAACGAGCGCTACCTGTTCGACGCTGCCGATGTAGCGCAATTGTTCGCTGGCGCAGGTATCGACACGCCTTCCGACACCCGCCACTAAAACGTTTAAGCACAGGTAAATCACCTGTCAAATGCCGGATTAGAGGCGTTCTGACGGGAGGGCCCTACTCTTTTTGGGCTTTTCTGGCATAATCCGGCCCACTTTTTTCGCGGTAGTAGTGCGCAACTTTCTACTACAAAACGTTTGGAGCACTCGGCCACAGGCCGACGGGGAACCTCATGACGCAAGCCAATAACGCCGTATACACCGATCTGAGTGTTGACGATCTGGTCAAAGAAGCCCTGCAGCGCGGTGAAGGCGTGCTTGCCGATACCGGCGCGCTGGTCGTCGAAACCGGTCACCGTACCGGCCGTTCGCCAGTCGACCGTTTCATCGTTGAAGAGCCTTCTACCCAGGATTCCATCGCCTGGGGCCCGATCAACCGCAAGTTCCCGGCCGACAAGTTCGATGCCCTGTGGGCACGCGTCGAGGCGTTCAATAACGCGCAAGAGCATTTCGTTTCCCACGTTCACGTAGGGGCTTCCGAAGACCACTACCTGGCCGTGAAAATGACCACCCAGACTGCCTGGCAGAACCTGTTCGGTCGTTGCCTGTTCATCAACCCTGCCCAGTACAACCCGGCCGGTCGTGACGAGTGGCAAGTGCTCAACGTAGCCAACTTCGAGTGCGTGCCGGAGCGTGACGGCACCAACTCCGACGGTTGCGTGATCCTCAACTTCGCGCAGAAAAAAGTGCTGATCGCCGGCATGCGCTACGCCGGTGAAATGAAGAAAGCCATGTTTTCGGTGCAGAACTACCTGCTGCCGGCTTCCGACGTACTGCCGATGCACTGCGCCGCCAACATTGGCGAAGCAGGCGACGTGACCCTGTTCTTCGGTCTGTCGGGCACCGGCAAGACCACCCTGTCCGCCGACGAAAGCCGTTACCTGATCGGTGACGACGAACACGGCTGGGGCGAAGGCGTGGTGTTCAACATCGAAGGCGGTTGCTATGCCAAGTGCATCGACCTGTCCGAGAAGAACGAACCGGTTATCTGGAAAGCCATCAAGCACGGCGCCGTGCTGGAAAACGTCGTGATCGACGACGCCAAGCACGCCGACTATGCCGACGTCAGCCTGACCCAGAACAGCCGCGCCGCCTACCCGCTGGAGCACGTTGCCAAGCGTTCCGAGAAGAACCTGGGTGGCGAGCCAAACGCGGTGATCTTCCTGACCTGCGACTTGACCGGCGTACTGCCGCCCGTGTCCATCCTCAGCGAAGAACAAGCGGCCTACCACTTCCTGTCCGGCTACACCGCACTGGTGGGCTCGACCGAAATGGGTTCGGGCAGCGGCATCAAGTCGACCTTCTCCACCTGCTTCGGCGCACCGTTCTTCCCACGCCCGGCCGGCGAATACGCAGAGCTGCTGATCAAGCGCATCCGCGGCTTCGGTTCCAAGGTCTACCTGGTCAACACCGGCTGGACCGGCGGCGGCTACGGCGTTGGCAAGCGCTTCAACATCCCGACCACTCGCGGCGTGATCGCAGCGATCCAGAGCGGCGCGTTGATCGGTGCTGAAACCGAACACCTCGACACCATCAACCTCGACGTGCCATTGGCCGTACCGGGCGTTGAGACCGGCCTGTTGAACCCACGTAACACCTGGGCTGACAAGGCGGCTTACGATGAAGCAGCGAAGGCGTTGGCTGGCCTGTTCATCGAGAACTTCAAGAAGTTTGAAGTGAGTGATGCGATCAAGGCTGCGGGTCCGAAGTTGTAAGATTCGGTCGCTGTTAAAAAGCCGCCCCTTGTGGGCGGCTTTTTTGTGCGTGAAAGGTTAGTCGACGATATGCAAGAGCACCGCCCCGACCAGCACCAGCACAACTCCCAGCACTTGCACCGCCGACAACCGTTCCTTGAAAAACACAAACCCCAGAATCGCCGCAATCCCCCCTGATAACGTACTGATCACCGTCACCACCGACACCGACCCCGCCATCGCTCCCCACGAAAACGCCGAAAATCCACCCAGGTTCATCAGGCTTGCCCCTGTCAGCGTGGCGCAGTTTTTCAGCGGCGGAATCTTCAGGCCGTCCTTGATCTTCAGCACCATCAACACCAGCACGCACAGCCCTACCAGATAGCCGAGCCAGAGCATGGTGATCGGCCCCAGCGCAGGTAGCGTGTAGCGACCTTGCAGCCAGAAACTGGTGCCGTATAGCAAGGCGGCAAGCATGGCGTAGACGATGGAGCGGTTTGAACTGTTGTGCGGGATGCCATTGTCCTTGTGGAGGCTGGAAAGGATCACGCCGATGACGCACAGGGCGATGCAGCCGAGTTGGATCAGGCTCATGTGTTCGCCGCTGGCCCAGGACAGCAGGGTGGTGACGACGCCGTAGGACGTCACCAGTGGCGCCACGATGGCGGCTTTGCCCAGGGCGAAGGCCTTGGACAGGGCAAGGGCGCCGGAGACGGTGAACAGTGCGGCGGCAATGCCCAGCAGCCAGACGCTCAGCGAGGCGTTAAGGGACTTGAACAGCAGGGCCGGGAAGATGGCCAGCAGCAGGGTCATGATCACGAAGCCGAGGGCCTGGCCGAAGTACACCGCGCGCTTGACGCCCACGGCCCGGGCGTTGAGACCCACGAGGAAATCCGTACCACCCCAGAGCAGGGCGGCCAGCAGGCCCATTGTTACGTCCATGTAAGGTCCTTGTTGTTTTGAGCGCGGCTTGCCAGGTTAGCGCAGATCCAATGTGGGAGGGGCTTGCTCGCTATAGCCGGGTGTCGGTCATCGATCGGCTGGCTGATACACCGCTATCGGGAGCAAGCCCCCTCCCACATGGGATCTGCGGTGTGCCTCGGGCCGGTGTTCGCTCAGCTGAGGTTCTCCAGCGTTTGTGTGTCCCAGCTGTGAGTCTTGATGGCCAGGTAGAGCATGCCGATGGTCAGCGGGACCTTGTCGGCATGCCCCTTGGCCCGACGTTTAAGGAACACGTCAAAGACCGGTGGGTTGAAGTAACGATAAGTGTCGTAGTCGCCCAGGTCGAGGGCGAATTCCTGCTCCAGCGCTTCCATTAGTTGCTTGGCTTCACTGCCGTCACAGCCCAGGTCGAAATTGAGTGAGGTTTGCAGGCGGATGGTCTTGTGTTTCGGCAGGCCGATTTCTTCGTGCAGCAGTTGCAGAAGTTGCTGCATCACGGGGTCTTCGGGGAAGTTGGGGGCGAGGTTCATGGTGGGGGCACGCAGGAGTGGATGGATGGGGGCGGATGATTTTATGCGCCGGTACTCGTTTCGCTCCCGGATCAAGCCGAGACCAGTGATGAGAACCATGGAGGCAATGGTGCTGTTTATGAGTGTATGGCGAGACAGCGTTATTCCAGACACTGGTGCGAATATGAGTATCAAACCGCCGACTAGCAAGCTGAGCCCCAAGCTTATCCGTACTTTGTAATTTCTTATCAGCCAGAAGATCAGCAATTGCACAGTTACGATCAAGGCTAACTCTAAGTAAAAGCTCAAGGTGTTTCTGCCGAGACGGTTGAGAGAACGCTATTTTCATTCAGCTACGGGTAACTTCTGTAGAGGGTCAAGCGGGTGTTTGGAGCAGTTTGGGAAGGGGATGTCGCGGTATTTGGAGGTTTCCTACGGCCGTTTCCGGCATTTGTGGCTTGGCAGTGACTTAACAAGCAAAGCTGGTCAATTGTAGGAGCGAACTTGTTCGCGAAAAACTCAAGGACGCCGCGTTTCTTCTGGTTTACCGCGTCGTCGTTGATGATTTCGCGAGCAAGCTCGCTCCTACAAAGGGTGTTGCTTAGATTTCAGAGCATTCCCACGCAGGGCGTGAGGAATGATCACTGCCCTGCAGGCCTGCTGATACACCGCTCAAAAATCGCCTCCAACCCCCGATAATCACACGCCACCGCGTCAATATTCGCCGGTATCCATGCCGCGTGCTTCACCAGCCACCAGTTCACTGAAAACCCCGCGTTCACGATGATCTGTTCAAACAAAATCCGCTGCGCCCGGCCGTTGCCCTCGCGGAAGGGGTGGATGACGTTGAGGTCGCCATAGGCTTCGGCAATCTTGCTTATCAACTCGGTTTGGCTGGCACCAACAAACCAGTTTGCCTCTTCCATCTGCCGGATAATCTTCGCGGCTTCCGGAGGGATGCGCTCCGGGGTGCAGAACAGGGTGTCGCCTTTCTGGATGTTCACGCTGCGCAACTCACCGGCCCAGTCGTAGATGTCACCGAACAGCGTGCGGTGGATGTGTTGCAGGCGGTCGAGGTCGTAGGGCGGGGGGAAGAGCGGGAGGCTGCCTACGGCGATTTCGGATAATTCCCGCTCGGCCTGGTGCAGGCGGGCTTCGTCGAGCAAATCGAGGCGGTTGCGCAGGACGCTGCTATCGGGATAGCAGTACGGATCCTGGCCCACCCCGTATTTGTCGAGCATCAGCGTGGGGTATTGCGGTACTTGGCAAGCACGGATTCGCGGGTCGGCAGGGGTTTGTCGACGTCGGCCGGCTGGGTGTCGAACCCTTCCAGGCGCAGGCTGGCCAGGTAATTGGAACGGCGGATCTTGTGGTAATGATCCTGTTTTTGCTCAAACGTCAGTTCGCTCATCGCAGCGCACTCCTGGGTAGCAAGGTTTGATTGTAGCGCAATGCTTCAACGGGAAGGCGGGATAAAAACCACGTCACATTCTGTACAAAAAATCCGCCGACACCCGGAATTCAGCGTATGTTTCACCGCAAAATCTTGTAGGGCGATTTCCGCCCGCTACTTAAAGGGAGTTAAGCATGGGTTTGCTTCGTGTTGCTTCGGCGGTGTCATTGTGTGCGGTGGCTTTTTCGGTCCAGGCCGGACAGTTGCCGATCGAAGTGCTCAGTGCGGTGGTCAAGGACCAGAAAATCGCCGATGCCGAAGTGCTGCTGCAACGTAACGGCGCACAGAATGTGGTGGGCCGCACCAACGCGCAGGGCCAAGTGACGCTGACCAGTGAGGCCGCCGATGATGCGAGCAACCTGCTGATCATCAAGAAGCCCGGCTACTCCAACCTGGTGGTGAAGTGCCCATGCGCGGGCATGACCTACGCCATCAGCCCGGTGATGGAAAACCTCGATGGCCTGCGTGTGGTGCTGACGTGGGGCAAGACGCCGAGTGACCTCGACTCCCACATGATTTTCCCCGGCAATAACATCTATTTCGAGAACCAGAAGGGGACCGACGCCGAGTTGGATGTGGATGACACCGACAGCTACGGCCCGGAAACCATCACCCTGCAGAAAAAACACTACGGCGAAAGCTACGTCTATGCCGTGCACGACTACAGCAATGGCGGCAACCCAGGCTCGCGCCAGTTGTCTGACAGCGAAGCCAAGGTGTTCGTGTACATGGGTCAATCGCTGGTGCGTACCTACTACGTGCCTAAAAACCGCAGCGGCAACCTGTGGACGGTGTTCCGCATGACCGGCAGCGGCGACTTCCAGGACATCAACACCTTCAGTGGCGTGACAGTGAATGCCGCCAATGTGCTGAACGAAGTCAAGCCGCTGCTGGATGACAGCGTCGCGGTCACCGCAGTCACCGTCAGCTCTTCCGTACAAACCGACGCGAAGCGTCTGAACCTGCAGGGTGAAGCGGCCTACCAGGCCGGCAAGCTGGACCAGGCCATTGACCTGTTCCGCCAGGCCATCGAACTGGACAATGGCTTCGGCAAGGCCTACGGCAACCTCGGCCTGGCTTATCAGAAAGCCGGTAACACTGCCGAGTCGATCTGGGCCAACCGCAAGGCTATCGCCCTTGCCACCGGCGCCAATGCTGCCACCGTGCGTGCAGGTGCCTACTACAACATTGCGCGGATCTACGAAGCGGCGGGGCAGTTCCCGGATGCGTTGCGTCACTACCAGTTGGCCAAGGAGCAGAAGGCCAACCCGGTGTATGACACGGCGATTGAGCGGGTACAGAATCGCTGATTCAGCTGTAGCGCAGTTCTGAAATGTGGGAGGGGGGGCAATCCCCCTCCCACATTTGGTTTGTGGTGTTCCTACAGCCACAGTCGAACTTGTCGAATTTGGCCCAAGGCCATTGCTGCACCCTGTGTATCATCCTGTCTCTTTTTTCCATGCGACCTTTCTCGATTCGCTGAGCTCAGTGGGCTACGTTTTTAGGCCACCTTCAGCGGTCAATGGAGTGACAGCTTATGCACGACACCCTCCAGCAGGTCTTTGGTTATCCACAGTTTCGTTTGGGCCAGGAAGAAACGGTCAGCGCCGTACTGGCGGGTCGTTCGGCTGCGGCCATTTTTCCTACGGGGTCGGGCAAGTCCCTGTGTTACCAACTGTCGGCGGTGTTGCTGCCGCACCTGACACTGGTGGTGTCGCCGCTGCTGGCCTTGATGCAGGACCAGTTGGGCTTCCTGCAACGCCACGGTATTTCGGCGGGCAGTATCGATTCGGCGCAAAGCCGCGAAGACGCCAATGACGTGATGGCCCGCGCACGTTCCGGCGAGCTGAAAATCCTGATGATCTCGGTGGAGCGCTTGAAAAACGAGCGTTTTCGCCACTTCCTGCACAGTGTGCAGATCTCGCTGCTGGTGGTGGATGAGGCGCACTGTATTTCCGAGTGGGGCCACAACTTCCGCCCGGATTATTTGAAGCTGCCGGACTACCAGCGCCAGTTCAAGATCCCACAAGCGCTGCTGCTGACGGCGACGGCCACGCCCAAGGTGATTGCCGACATGCAGGCCAAGTTCGCCATTGCGCCCGACGACGTGGTCACCACGGGCTTCTACCGGCCCAACCTCAACCTGTTGGTGGAGCCGGTCGCCGGTGCGGACAAACGTCGTCGCCTGGTGCAGTGGATGAGCGAGCGGGCCAACCAGCCCAGCATCGTCTACGTCACCTTGCAGAAAACCGCCGAGCAGATTGCCGAGCACCTGAACCGCAACGGCATCCAGGCCGAGGCGTATCACGCCGGCTTGCCCCACGACAGGCGTGAGGGCATCCAGCAGCGCTTCATGGGTGGGCGCTCCAATTGCATCGTCGCTACCATCGCGTTTGGCATGGGTATCGACAAGAGCGATATCCGCAATGTCGTGCATTTTGACCTGCCCAAATCCATCGAGAACTACAGCCAGGAAATCGGCCGCGCGGGGAGGGATGGGCAGCCCTCGGACTGCCTGGTGCTGGCCAACCGCGACAGCCTCAATGTGCTGGAAAACTTCGTGTATGGCGATACGCCGGAGCAGGACGGCATTCGGCGGGTGCTGGAAGAGTTGCAGGCAGCGCGCAGTGAAGGGCAATGGGAGTTCCTGCTGAGGTCGCTGTCGGACCACAGCAATATCCGCGAATTGCCGCTGAAGACGTTGCTGGTGCAACTGGAGCTCAAGGGCGTTATCGCGCCGCGCTACGCGTTTTATGCCGAGTACCGCTTCAAGTACCTGGTCGAGCCCGAGGCCCTGCTGGCGCGTTTTTCCGGCGAGCGCCAGCAGTTTGTCGCGGCGATCATCCAGGTGTGCAAACGCGCAAAAACCTGGGCGACCGTGGATTTCGACGCGCTTTACCAGCAACACAATGCTGAGCGCAGCCGGGTGGTGAAGGCCCTGGATTACTTCCAGGAACAAGGCCTGATCGAGTTGGAAAGCAAGCAGATGACCGAAGTCTACAGCCTGCTGGATACCGACTTTGATCCACAGGTGTTGAGCCTCGAGTTATACACAGGCTTCAAGCAGCACGAGGTGACGGAAGTGGCGCGGATTCACGCCATGCTTGATCTGTTCGCCACCGAACATTGCCTGGGGCAGCGGCTGGCGCATTACTTTGGTGATGAAAACGCACCGCTGCGCTGCGGGCACTGCTCCGTATGCTACGGCCACGTCGCGCATCTGCCGGCACCGCCGAGCCTGCCGCCGCTTGTGGATAAAAACTTCATGGGGCTGTGCGGTGATTTTATCCACAGGCATCATGAGCACACCGGCCAACTGCCAGGCGCTGAGCGACTGACACGTTTCCTGGGCGGTATCAGCGTGCCGTTGTTTACCAAGTTGAAGGCGCGCGGCATTCCTGGTTTTGCTGCGCTGGAGGACTATCCCTACGCCGATGTGCGTGAGTGGGCCCAAGTCCATTTGAATGACCTTTAACCCTACTTTCATGAGACGTGCCCATGCCTGACTCAATGCCGCAACGCGCCGATTACCGTCACTTCCAGCCGATCATCACGCGCTGGCACGACAACGATGTGTACGGCCATGTGAACAATGTCACCTACTACAGCTTCTTCGACACGGCGGTGAATACTTACCTGATCGAACAGGGTGGGTTGGATATTCATGACGGTGAGGTGGTGGGGTTTGTGGTGAGTTCGGCATGCGATTACTTCGCGTCGATTGCCTTTCCCGACCGCCTGGAAATCGGCCTGCGGGTGGGCAAGTTGGGCAACAGCTCAGTGCAGTACGAATTGGCGGTATTCAAGGCAGGCGAAGAGGAGGCCTGTGCGGCGGGGCGCTTTGTGCATGTGTTCGTGGATCGGGGGACGAACCAGCCGGTGACGATTCCGGGGATGTTGCGCGAGGCGTTGCAGCGGTTGGTGGTCTGACTTCGGCGTTGCAGCCACCACGGAACTCAATGTGGGAGGGGGCTTGCTCCCGATAGCGGTGGGTCAGCCAGTACACGGGTGGCTGATACTCTGCTATCGGGAGCAAGCCCCCTCCCACATTGGTTTTGCGCTGTTTTTTAGCGCTTAGCGGTGACGGTAGTGATGCTTGTTCTTGCGATGCCCGTAGGCATGGCCACGGCCGCGATGGTCATCGCGGTCATAACGGCGGTTATCACGACTACGACGATCATCATCATCGCTCTTGTTGCCCATGTAGTTGCCCAGCGCACCGCCCGCGCCACCGCCGGCCGCTGAACCGATCAGTGCACCGGTGCTGCCGCCGACACTGCGGCCCACCACGTTGCCGCCGGCTGCGCCCAGTGCGCCGCCAATGGCTGCTTCGCCGCGGCTGCGCTTATCGGCGCCGACTGCGCTACCGCCTGCGCCACCCAGGGCCGCGCCGATGGTCGAACCGGTGTTGCCGCCCAACTGCTGGCCGACAACCGAGCCAAGAACCCCGCCCAATGCGCCGCCCACACCGGCTTCGGTGGTGCCACCGGCCATGGCTGCGCCACTGACCAGGCCAAGGGACAACAAGAGAATCGAGGAGAACTTCATAGAGAGACCTCAAGAGGATGACGGCGCGATCCTGAGGCTGTATCGACATGGTTACAATAGAAATCCGACCAGTAACACGAGTTGTACACAATTCTCTAAGTTACTGTTTTAACTCGGGAACTTAAGTGATTTTTGCGAGTCTTTAGCTACTTCGGAACGGCCGCTTTTATGCAAAAGCGGCCTTTTTTGTGCCCGAAATGATCAGTCAGGCCGAACGCGCCATGATCAGCCCATTGTCACTGGCAGCTTCCAAACGTATCGCCACGAACTTCGACGTCGGTGTATGGCTGCCATCCCCAGTGCTTTCCAGCGGCACCAGCGGGTTCACTTCTGGGTAGTAAGCCGCAGCCTGCCCCGCCGGAATATCAAACGCCAACAAGGTGAAGCCCTTCACTCGACGCTCACGACCGTCTTCCCACAACGACACGATGTCGGCTTTCTGCCCCGGCTTGAAGCCCAGGCGGATGATGTCGGCTTCGTTGACGAACAGCACGTCACGCTGGCCTTTGACCCCGCGATAACGGTCGTCCAGGCCATAAATGGTGGTGTTGTACTGATCGTGGGAGCGCATCGACTGCATGATCAGGTCCGGTACGCGGCCAGTGGCGTGGGTACGCTCGTGGATCAGGTCCTTGGGCAGGATGTTCGGGCGGAAGTTGGCACGGCCCGAAGGGGTGTTCCAACGCCGTGCACCAGCGGAGTTGCCCAGGTAGAAACCACCAGGGTGTTTGAGGCGTTCGTTGAAGTCCTTGAAGCCTGGGATGGTATCGGCGATCAGGTCGCGAATGCGGCTGTAATCGGCCACCAACCAGTTCCAGTCCACCGGTGTGCTGCCCAAGGTCGCGGCGGCGATGCCGGCGAGGATGGCCGGTTCCGATTTCATCAACTTCGACAGCGGCTGCAGTTGGCCGTTGGAGTCGTGGACCATGCTGAACGAGTCTTCCACCGTCACGGCTTGCGGGCCTTCGGCCTGGATGTCGATGTCGGTGCGGCCCAGGCACGGCAGGATCAGCGCGTCTTTGCCGTGCATCAAGTGGCTGCGGTTGAGCTTGGTGCTGATCTGCACGGTCAGGTCGCAATTGCGCAACGCTTCGAAGGTGCGCGGGCTGTCCGGCGTGGCTTGGGCGAAGTTGCCGCCCAGGCCGATAAACACCTTGGAGCGGCCTTCGAGCATGGCGTGGATCGCTTCCACCACGTTGTGCCCGTTGGTGCGCGGTACCTGGAACTGGAAGCGCCGCTCCAGAGCGTCGAGGAACGCCACCGGTGGGCGCTCGTTGATACCCATGGTGCGGTCGCCCTGCACGTTACTGTGGCCACGCACCGGGCATAGGCCAGCGCCGGGGCGGCCGATGTTGCCGCGCAGCAGCATCAGGTTGGCGATTTCCTGGATAGTCGGCACCGAGTGGCGGTGCTGGGTGATACCCATCGCCCAGCACATGATCACGTTCTTGCCCTTGGCGTACATGCGCGCCGCTTGCTCGATCTCGACCAGGGGCAGGCCGCACTGCGCGACGATTTCATCCCAGGAGGTATCGTCGATCTGGCCCAGGTAATCGAGCACGTTGGCGGTGTGTTCATTGAGGAAATCGTGGTCGAACACGGCCTCCTTGCCTTCGGCCTGAGCCTGGCGCTCCCACAGCAGCAGGAACTTGGCCATGCCACGCAGGATCGCCATGTCGCCACCCAGGGCTGGGCGGAAGTACGCGGTGTTGGTCGGCTTGTCGCCGTTGGTGAGCATTTCCAGCGGGTGCTGCGGATGCTGGAAGCGTTCCAGGCCGCGCTCCTTGAGGGGGTTGATGCACACCACCTGGGCGCCACGTTTCACCGCTTCGCGCAGCGGTTCAAGCATACGAGGATGGTTGGTGCCGGGGTTCTGGCCCCAGACGAAAATCGCATCGGCATGTTCGAAGTCATCAAAGGTCACGGTGCCTTTGCCGACGCCCACGCTCTGCGCCAGGGCCACGCCGCTGGCCTCGTGGCACATGTTCGAGCAATCCGGGAAGTTGTTGGTGCCGTAGGCGCGCACGAACAGTTGGTACAGGTACGCCGCTTCGTTACTGGCACGGCCCGAGGTGTAGAACTCAGCCATGTCCGGGCTGGGCAGGGCGTTGAGGTGTTTGCCGACCAAGTCGAAGGCCGCTTCCCAGCTGATGGGGGTATAGCGGTCGGTTTCAGCGTCGTAGCGCATTGGCTCGGTCAGGCGGCCTTGGTACTCAAGCCAATAATCGCTTTGCTCCAGCAGGGCGGTGACGCTGTGCTTGGCGAAGAATGCCGCATCGACGCGGCGCTTGGTGGCTTCCCAGTTGACCGCCTTGGCGCCGTTTTCGCAGAACTTGACCATGCCGCTTTCCGGCGAGTCGCCCCAGGCGCAGCCCGGGCAGTCGAAGCCGCCGTTCTGGTTGGTCTTGAGCATCATGCGCAGGTTTTTCAGCGCGTTGTCGCTGGTCAACCACGCCTGTGCCACGCTGATCAGCGCCCCCCAGCCGCCAGCCGGGCCCTTGTAGGGCTTGTAGCGCGGGGTTGGGGTTTGGTCGGCTTGATGATGATTGCTCACGGCTGTTTCTCCATCGCAGGGCTGTAGACCCGCGGCGCACTTTTCTGCGGCAGGTGGATGAGATTGAGGTTATGCCGGCGGGCCCATTGCAGGGCCAGGCCGGTGGGCGACGACAGGCTGACCAGGGTCTGGATGCCCGCGCGCAGGACTTTCTGGATCAATTCGAGGCTGCAACGGCTGGTGACAATCGCCAGCCCGCCGTCGGTCGGGATCTGTTGGCGGATAAGTGCGCCGATCAACTTGTCGAGAGCGTTGTGCCGGCCGATGTCTTCACGGCCCATGAGCAATTCGCCCTGGTTATTCATGAACACGGCCGCATGCACCGCGCCGCTGTACTGGCCCAGGGGCTGGAACGCACTGATGCGCTGGCGCAGGCCGTCGAGCCACTCGGCAGGCGGCAAGGGCGCGCCGGGCAGCACTTGAAGGTCCGGCAGGGCCTGTTCCACTGCTTCCACTCCACACAGGCCGCAGCCGCTGGTGCCTGCCAGCTGGCGGCGCTGCTGCTTGAGGTTCCAGAACGCACGGCTGGAGATCTGCACCTGAGCGTATTGGGTCGAGCCCGAACCGCTGAGTTTCAGATCATAAATATCGCTGACGTCGGCGATAATGCCGCTGCCGATGCTGAACCCGACAATAAAGTCTTCCAGGTCCGTCGGCGTGACCAGCATGACCGCTTGGCTGATGTCGTTATAGGCAATCGCCAACGCCACTTCTTCCGCCAAGGCTGTGCTGGCGACTTCGGTGTGCTCAAGGTTGCAAAACTGGTAGCTCTGGCTGGCGACGGGCGCGGACATTTCCGGAGCAGGCGCCGCGCAGGCTGGGCGCTTGGCGTTCATGGGGCAGTACCACCGGCGGATTGATCAGTGTTTAGACTAGGCGCGACAAAGCGTCGCGTCTAATTGCCAGTACTGATCTACCGATAGATGACGTCGATCAAGACTCTGTTTGCGATTTCTGAAACAGCGCGAAACACGCCTCCGCCAGCGCCGAGCGAGGCGCGCTGCGCCGCATGATCAGGCCCAGGCGCGCCAGGGTGTGGGCGTCTTCGATAGGTTGCAGGCGCAAATGTTCGGTGAGGGCGTCCAGGCCGCCGTCCAGCGGCATGACTGCGCAGCACAGCCCGCCATGCACAGCTTGTAACAACTGATGCACGGCGTCGGTTTGTAACAGCGGCTGCGGGTGCAGGCCCCGGCTGTGGAAGTTGTGGTCGATGGACTGACGGAAGTGCATGCCACTGGTGAGCATGCCCAGGGGCAATTCGATCAATGCCTCCCAGCTCAGCGGCTTGTCGCCAAAACTGAAATAGCGCTGGTCGTAAAGCAGGCCCATGCGGGTTTCGCCGAGGGCCAGGGAGTCGAAGCGCTCGTTGTCCAGGCGGTCGAGGTAGGACACGCCCAGGTCCAGGCGATTGCTCGCCAACTGTTCGAGGATCTGCTCGGAACTGAGGGCCGAGAGCTCAAAGCGCAGGCTCGGATGCTCCTTGTGCAGTTGTTGCATCAACGCCAGTGGATCAAAGCTCGACAACGGCACCACCCCCAGGCGCAACGTACCCACCAGGTTGCCACGACAGGCGGCTGCTTCGGCCTGCAAACCGTCATAGGCCGCCAGCACCGTGCGTGCCCAGGCCAGTACCCGTTCGCCAGGGGCGGTAAAACCTTCGAAACGCTGGCCGCGATTGACCAGCGGCAAGTCCAGCTCTTCTTCAAGGCTGCGCAGACGCATCGACAGGGTGGGCTGGGTGATGTGGCAACGCGCCGCGGCCTGGCCGAAGTGACGGGTCTCGTCGAGGGCGATGAGGAATTTCAGCTGCTTGATGTCCATCTTCGCTCCAGGGCTTATTCCAATGGCGGGGGGATTCTAGCGCGTTTGGGTCTTTGGTCGGGCTGGAACCCAAGCGTTTAGGGTTGGTCTAGTCTTTGGCATCTGGAAATCAAACATCAAGGAGAGCGCACCATGAGTCTTTTGAGCTTTGTAAAGGAAGCCGGCGAGAAGTTGATTGATCTGTTGACGCCGGGTAATGCAAACGCCAGTGAGCAGTTGAAGGAACACGTGGCGAAGGTGGGTCTGGGTAATCCGAATGTGCAGACCACGGTGGATGGCGACAAAGTGACCGTAACCGGCGAAGTCGCGACCCAGGAAGAGAAAGAGAAGATTCTGCTGGCGCTGGGCAATATTGCCGGTGTGGCCAGTGTGGATGACCAGATCACCGTATCCGGCCCGGCGGTTGCCGCCGCCCGTTTCGTCGTGGTGAAAAAGGGCGACACCCTCAGCGCAATTTCCCTGACGGTGTATGGCAACGCCAACCTGTACAACAAGATCTTCGAGGCCAACAAGCCGCTGTTGTCCCATCCAGACAAGATTTACCCAGGGCAGACGCTGCGTATTCCTGAGTAATACACAAAGTAAAATGTGGGAGGGGGCTTGCTCCCGATAGCGGAGTGTCAGTCGACATCAAGGTGACTGATGCACCGCTATCGGGAGCAAGCCCCCTCCCACATTTGCTCAGAGCCCGACAATGAGATCGCGGTAATCCTCGACTGCCGCAAATTCCCCGGTGTCCTTCGGCCCTTTTTTGCTGTCCGGCTCTTTCACCGCCAACAAGTGCCCCACACCAAACGCCTGGGCACTGCGCAGGATCGGCAAGGTATCGTCGATAAACAGGCTGCGCGCCGGTTCGAACTGGATGTCGGCTTGCAGGGCATCCCAGAACTGTGGGTTTTCCTTGGCGAAACCATAGTCGTGGGAGCTGATCAATCGCTCGAAATACGGCGCCAGTTCAATGCGTTCCAACTTCAACGACAGCGAATCACGATGGGCGTTGGTGATCAGGATCACGCGCTTGCCGGCCTGTTTGATCGCCGTCAGGAAGGTGTCGGCATCCGGGCGCAGGGCGATCAGGTGGGCGGTTTCCAGCTTGAGTTCGCGTACCGGGATGTTCAGTTCCGCACTCCAGAAGTCCAGGCAATACCATTGCAACTGTCCGGCGTTACGCTCGAACAGAGGCTGCAACTCCATCTCGGCCATGGCCCGGCTCACCCCGTGCAACTCGGCGTAACGCTGGGGCAGGTGCTCCATCCAGAAGTGGTTGTCGTAATGCAGGTCGAGCAGGGTGCCGTCCATGTCCAGCAGGACAGTGTCGATGGCGTGCCAGGGCAAAGAGGGCATGGTGCGGTCTCATGTAAGTAAAGATATCCGACACAGACAATCGGAAAAGCCACGGTATAGTAACCCGATCACGCCAAGGAGCCGCTTATGCGCCAGAAACCCACCGTCCTCGCCCGCGAAATAGTCGCCAGTAGCCGTTTGTTCCGCGTGGAGGAAGTGCAATTGCGCTTTTCCAATGGCGTTGAACGGACCTACGAGCGCCTGGTAGGCCGCGGTGCCGGTTACGGCGCGGTGATGATTGTGGCGATGATCGACGAGGATCATGCGTTGCTGGTTGAGGAGTACTGCGGCGGCACTGATGAATATGAGCTGTCCTTGCCCAAGGGCCTGATCGAGCCGGGTGAAGACGTGCTGGCGGCGGCTGACCGTGAGCTCAAGGAAGAAGCCGGCTACGGCGCACGGCAGCTGGAGCACATTACCGAACTGTCGTTGTCCCCTGGCTACATGAGCCAGAAAATCCAGGTGGTGCTCGCCACCGAACTCTATGAAGAACGCCTGGAAGGCGATGAGCCCGAGCCGATGCGCGTGGAGCGGGTCAACCTGCGCGAGCTGTCGCAGCTTGCGCAAAACGAGCAATTCAGCGAAGGCCGCGCCCTGGCCGCGCTGTACCTGGTACGAGATTTGTTGATTCAGCGTGGAGCGTTTACCCCATGAGCGAACTGTTTTTAGGCCACCCGTATATCGCCCCTGTGATCGAGCTGGCTCGCCAGGCGGGTGAAGTGATCCTGCCGTATTGGCGCGCCGATGTGGCGGTGACCTCCAAGGCCGATGATTCGCCGGTCACGGCGGCCGACCTGGCCGCCCACCATCTGATTCTCGCAGGCCTTACCGCACTGGACCCGAGTATCCCGGTACTGTCTGAAGAAGACGCCGACATCGACCAGAGCGTACGTGCCGGCTGGCAGCGTTGGTGGCTGG
Organism: Pseudomonas sp. SJZ103; assembly: GCF_007828335.1. Lineage (NCBI taxonomy): Bacteria > Pseudomonadati > Pseudomonadota > Gammaproteobacteria > Pseudomonadales > Pseudomonadaceae > Pseudomonas > Pseudomonas sp. SJZ103. Next base: position 451,296 of record NZ_VIUN01000003.1, on the reverse strand, counting down.
TGGACCCGCTGGATGGCACCAAGGAATTTATCGCCGGCAGCGAAGAGTTCACCGTCAATATTGCCCTGGTCGAACAGGGCCGCGTGGTGTTCGGTGTGGTATCCATGCCCACCAGTGGCCGTTGCTACTTCGGGGGTGCCGGCCTGGGGGCGTGGCGCTCCGATGTGAACGAAGCGCCCAGGCAGATCCAGGTGCGCGAGGCGCCGGCAATGGGTGAGGCGTTTACCGTGGTTGCCAGCCGCCGGCATACCAGCCCCGAGCAGGAGCGTTTGCTGGATGGGTTGAGCGAAGGCTTGGGTGAGTTGAAGCTGGCGAATATCGGCAGTTCGTTGAAGTTCTGCCTGTTGGCTGAGGGCAGTGCCGATTGCTACCCGCGCCTGGCGCCGACTTCGCAGTGGGATACGGCGGCGGCGCAGGGCGTATTGGAAGGGGCGGGCGGCGAGGTGCTGGAGTTGAGTGGCGAGCCGTTCAGCTATCCGGCGCGGGCATCGTTGTTGAATCCGTTTTTCCTGGCGTTGCCGGCGAAGGCGGCGTGGCGTGAGCGCTTGCTGACCTTGGCCCGCTCTTAATACCTCAGCCGATCAAAATGTGGGAGCGGACTTGCCCCCTCCCACATTTTTTTTGTGTATTGGCTTCTAGCGGTGCAGGACGTATTGGCCGGTGAGCGTAACGGCCCGCTCTTCACTGCCCTCATTCACGATCCACGTGTCCAACGCCAGCCGCGCCCGGCCATAGCGCTTGTAGGTCGCTAAAAAGCGCTTCCACACCTTCTCCTCCGGCGCCGCGCAAAGGGCGGTCGCATCTTGCGTCACCGGCAGTGGATAGCTGATCTGCCCTTCCTGAATCACGATATGCCCGTCTTCAATCCCTTCCTCGCGCAGTTGCAGGTGCATCCAGCCCCAACCCGCCAGCACCGCACCGCAATAGAGGCTGCCGCCGAACATGGTGCTCTTGTGGTTGATATTGGCTTGCAGGGGCAGGTGCAGCCGCAGTTGCCCGTCTTGCCAGTCGAGCACCTTGAGGCCCATTTCGCGGGTCAGGGGGATGTCGTGGTGGAGGATGGATTCCAGGTAACGGCTGTCGCGGCTCATGGGGGCCTCTTGATGGGTGGGCAGGGTCATTCGTCATCAGCGCTTTGGTTGGCGAAGTTCAGGCCGTGTTTGCGCAGTTTGTCGTGCAAGGTCTTGCGCGGTACGCCGAGTGCTTCGGCGAGGCTGCGCATGGAGCTGTGGGGGCGGGTCAGTTCGGCGGCGATCAGGCTTTTTTCGAACTGCTCGACCTGCTCGCTCAAGCCGCCCGGCGTGGAAGTCAGCACGCTGCTGGCGGGACTGTCCGGCGTGTTGTCCAGCGCCAACTCCAGGCCCAAGGCAAAGCGCTCGGCGGCGTTCTGCAATTCGCGCACATTGCCCGGCCAATTGTGGCGTAACAGCAGCGCGCGTTGGCCCGGTTGCAACTCGTGCAACGGTAGGCCGTGGCGGCTGCTGGCTTCGTCGGCGAAGTGCTGGAACAGCATCAGCGCGTCTTCACCGCGCTCGCGCAGTGGCGGAATGCGCAATGGCGCGACGTTGAGGCGGTAATACAAGTCGGCACGGAAGCGGCCCTGGTCGGCGGCCTGGCGCAGGTCTTCCTTGGTGGCGGCGATGATGCGGATATCCAGCGGGATCAGCTGATTACCGCCGAGGCGCTCCACCACACGCTCCTGTAACAGGCGCAGCAGCTTGACCTGCACGTCCAGGCTCATGCTTTCGATTTCATCGAGGAACAACGTGCCGCCATTGGCGAATTCGAACTTGCCGATGCGGCGTTTTTGCGCGCCGGTAAAGGCGCCGGGCTCATGGCCGAACAGTTCACTTTCCACCACCGATTCGGCCAACGCCCCGGCGTTTATCGCCACAAACGGCCCGCTGCGCCGGCTCGACAGGTCGTGCAGCGCGCGGGCCACCACTTCCTTGCCAGCGCCGGTTTCACCGAGGATCAGCACATCGGCACGGGTCGCGGCCAGGGCGCCGATCTGCTCGCGCAGGCGCAGCATTTGCGGGGAGTGCCCAACAAGGCGCGTGCTCAACTGCTGGCGGTCACTGAGGGCCAGGCGCAGGCTGCGGTTGTCGAGTACCAATCGGCGCAGGGCCAGGGCGCGGCGCACGCTGTCGAGCAGGGCGTCGCTGGAGAAGGGTTTCTCGAGGAAGTCATAGGCACCCGCGCGCATGGCCTGCACCGCCAACGGCACGTCGCCGTGGCCGGTGATCAGCAGCACCGGCAGGTCCGGATCCTGGGCGTGCAGATCGGCCAGCAGCTCCAGGCCATCCATGCCGGGCATGCGGATATCGCTGACCACCACGCCCGGCCAATCCCGCGACAGGCGCGCGGTGAGGCCGGTGGCTTCGCCCAGGGTCAGGACTTTCAGCCCGGCCAGGTCCAGGGTCTGGCACAGGGCCTGACGCAAGTGTGGATCGTCGTCGATCAACACCACCTGAATCTGGTTATCGATACTCATACACTGCGGTCCTCGGACGGTTGCAGACTGACGCCCGGCGAGCCGGCGCGCAATTTCAAGGTTAACAGCGCGCCGCCTTCCTTGTGGTTGGCAAACAGCAGTTCGCCACCAAAGGCACGCATCAGGGTTTCACAGATCGCCAGGCCCAGGCCCAAGCCTTGGGTGCGCGTCTTGGTGGTGTAGAACGGTTCGCTGGCGCGGCCCAACGCTTCCATGCAAAAGCCTGGACCATTGTCGCGAATGTACAGGTTGACGCCCTGGGCGGTGGTTTCGGCACTCAGCCACAGTTTGCGCGGCGGGCCTTTTTCGGTGAGGGCGTCGAGGGCGTTGGCCAGCAGGTTGCCCAGTACCTGGCGCAGGCGGGTTTCGCCGGCCTGCACCCACAGGGTCGCTTCCGGCAAATCGCGGATCAGCTCGACTTCCATCGACCGCCGCCGCTTGGCCAGCAGCGCCAGCGCATCGTCCAGCGCCGGTTGCAGGGCCACGCTTTCCGGGGCATGGCGGTCGCGCCGGGCGAAGGCGCGCAGGTGCGCGATGATCGAGGCCATGCGCCCGGTCAGTTCGCTGATCAGCTTGAGATTGCCCCGGGCATCGCTGGTGCGCTCGTGGTCGAGCAGGATCTCGGCGTTTTCCGCATAGCTGCGAATCGCTGCCAGGGGTTGATTGAGTTCGTGGCTGATACTCGCCGACATGGTGCCCAGCGCCGACAGCTTGCCGGCCTGCACCAGGTCATCCTGGGCGCGCACCAGTTCCTGCTGGGCGTGTTCGCGCTCCAGCACTTCCTGTTTGAGGCGTCGGTTCAGGCCTTCCAGATCGCTGGTACGTTCGACCACACGCATTTCCAGCTCGCGGCGGGCCTTGGCTTCGAAGGCGATACGTTCCAGGTAGTGGCGACGGCGTTGCATCAACAGGCCCAGCAGCAGCATCAACACCAGCAATGTGGCGCCGCCCACGGCGACCACCGTGCGCACCGGGCGGCTGATCAAGGATTGTGGTGCAAGGATCTCCACATTCCAGCCGGTCTCGGCAATGGCGGTGGATTGGCGCAGCCATGCGCTGTTGCTCAGGGTCAGCGGCTGCGGGTCACGTGTGGGGTAGGGCTGGATGGCAATGATGGCCTGGCGCTCTTCGGCGGTCAGCGGCCGCGTGGCACGGAAGCGCCATTGTGGACGCGACGTGAGGATCACCACGCCGTTGTGGTCGGTGACCAGCAGTTGCTCGGGCGTGTTGCCCCACAGGCTTTCGGTGTGGTCCAGGTCGACCTTGACCACCAGGACGCCGATTATTTTGTCGCCATCGCGCACGGCGGCGGCGAAGAAATAGCCGCGCTTGGCCGAAGTGGTGCCCAGACCGAAAAACCGCCCCAGGCGCCCGGCCATGGCTTCGCTGAAATAGGGCCGGAACGAGAAGTTGCGCCCGACGAAACTGTCCTGCTTGTCCCAATTGGACGCGGCGAGGGTCTTGCCGGTGGTGTCCATCAGGTACATCACCTCGACCCCGGCCTGGGCGGCGACGTCCTTGAGCAGCAGGTTGGCGTTGACCAGGTTGGTGCTTACCTGTGGTGCATCCAGCACCGTGCGCAAGGCCGGCAAGTCGCCGAGAATCTGCGGCAGCACTTCATAGCGATGCAGGGTGCCCAGCAGGTTGGCGACGTACAGGTCGAGGGTCTGGCGGTTTTGCCCGGCCAGTTGGCTGCGATAGTAGCGCTCGGCCAAATGCTCCAGCGGCCACAGCAGCGGTGCCAGGCACAGGGCCAACAGGGCGAGGCTGCGCCAGCGGGGTCTTCGCGGAAGGGGTGGGGTCATGGGAGTCGTGCGCCTGTGGGTACAGGCGCATTATGCCTAGTGCTGCCCGGCAAGACACTCGCGCAGTGCGTCTTGCCACAGCGGCTGAGTGACGTGCCATTGCTGGCGCAGGTGGCTGCAATCGAGGCGTGAGTTCAGCGGGCGCCGGGCGGGCGTCGGGTAGGCGCTGGACGGGATCGCCTCCAGTTCGGCACAGGCACGGCCGCTGGCGCGCAGGTGCTCGCCGATCGCCTGGGCAAAGCCGAACCACGAGGTTTCACCCTCGGCAGTCAGGTGGTAGATGCCCCATTCCCCGGCCTTGCCCGCTTGCCAGCGTTCGATCAGGACCCGCGTACTGGCGGCAAGGGTCCCGGCCCACGTCGGCGCGCCGATCTGGTCGGCGACGATGCGCAGGTGGGGTTTCTCCTGCAGCAGGCGCTGCATGGTCAGCAGGAAGTTCTTGCCGTGGTTGGAGTAGACCCAGCTGGTGCGCAGGATCAGGTGTGCGCCGCCCACTGCGGCAATCGCCCGCTCACCGGCCAGTTTGCTCTGGCCGTAGACGCCCAAGGGGTTGGGCGTGTCAGCTTCGGTGTAGGGCGCCGGCTTGCTGCCGTCGAACACGTAGTCGGTGGAGTAGTGGATCAACGGGCTGTCCAGGGCCTTGGCTTCCTCGGCGAGAACACCGGGGGCGATGGCGTTGAGGGCGAAGGCGAGGTCCGCTTCGCTTTCAGCTTGATCCACAGCCGTGTGGGCGGCGGCGTTGATGATCAGGTCGGGGCGGTGGGCGCGCACCTGCTGGCGGATGTGTTCGGCGTCGGTCAGATCGAGTTGCTCGCGGCCAAGCACAATCAGTTTGCCCAGGCCCTGAAGCTGCGTTTGCAGCGCCTGGGAGACTTGGCCGTGTTGGCCGGTGATCAGGATTTTCATGGGAACAGGTCGGCGTCTTTCAGGCTTTTGCCGCTCTGATCCTTGGAAGACAAGGTTGGAGGCCCCGTCAATTGCCAATCGATATTGAGATCCGGATCGTCCCAGCGGATGCAGCGCTCTGCAGAGGGTGTGTAGTAATCAGTCGTCTTGTAGAGGAATTCGGCGTAGTCGCTGAGTACCACAAAACCATGGGCGAACCCCGGAGGAATCCACAGTTGGCGACTGTTGTCGGTCGATAGCCGAACGCTGGCCCATTTGCCAAATGCAGGTGAACTCTGACGTATATCCACTGCGACGTCTAACACCTCACCGGCGGTCACTCGCACCAATTTGCCCTGAGCGTGTTCCACTTGGTAATGCAGGCCGCGCAATACGCCTTTTTGTGAGCGCGAGTGGTTGTCCTGAACAAACTCTTGCTGCAGCCCGGTTGCTTGCGCAAAGTCCCGGGCATTGAAACTCTCATAGAAAAAACCGCGTTCATCGTCAAAAACCTTTGGCTCGATGATCAATACCCCGGGCAACTCAGTGGCGGATACATTCATATGGATTATCCCCTGCGAGGGTGAACAAGTATTGACCGTAGCCGGTCTTGCCAAAATATCTGGCCCGCTCCAGCAAGTATTCACGGTCAATCCAGCGGTTCTGGTAAGCAATTTCTTCCAGGCAGGCTACTTTCAGGCCCTGGCGGTGCTCGATGGTCTGCACGTAGAGCGAAGCTTCCAACAGGCTGTCGTGGGTGCCTGTATCGAGCCAAGCGAAGCCGCGCCCGAAACGTTCCACATGCAGGTCGCCGCGCTTGAGATAGGCGTTGTTGACGTCGGTAATCTCAAGCTCGCCACGATGTGAAGGTTTCACGGCTTTGGCGATCTCGATCACGTCGTTGTCGTAGAAATAAAGGCCGGTTACGGCATAGGGGGACTTTGGTTTGAGTGGTTTCTCTTCAATCGACAGGGCGCGACCATCCTTGTCGAAGTCGATCACGCCAAATCGTTCTGGGTCTTTCACCCAATAACCAAATACCGTCGCGCCGGAAGGACGCCTGGCTGCAGTCCGCAACTGTTCGCCGAAATATTGGCCGTGGAAAATGTTGTCACCCAGGATCAGGCATACCGGGTCATTACCGATAAATTCTTCGCCAATGATAAATGCCTGGGCCAAGCCATCCGGCGACGGCTGCTCGGCATAGGTGAAGCGCACGCCGAACTGGCTGCCATCGCCCAGCAAGTTACGATACTGCGGCAAGTCCACTGGCGTGGAAATCACGAGGATGTCTTTGATTCCCGCCAGCATCAGCACCGAGATCGGGTAATAGATCATCGGCTTGTCATACACTGGCAGCAGCTGCTTGGACACGCCCAGGGTAATGGGGTGCAAGCGAGTGCCTGAGCCGCCTGCCAATACGATTCCCTTCATCATGCAATCAGATCCTTCATGTCGGTGTTGCCCAATCGTTCGCCCTGATAACTGCCGTCCTGTACCCTGCGGCACCATTCCAGGTTGTCGAGGTACCACTGTACGGTCTTGCGCAGGCCGGTCTCGAACGTTTCTTCCGGGACCCAGCCCAGTTCGCGTTCGATCTTGCTGGCGTCGATTGCATAGCGCTGATCGTGGCCTGGTCGATCTTTGACGAACGTGATCAGGTCGGCAAATTTTTCCACACCGGCCGGACGTTGCGGTGCCAATTCTTCCAGCAGGCCGCAGATGCCTCGTACCACGTCGATGTTTTTTTGCTCATTGTGGCCGCCGATATTGTAGGTCTCGCCGACCACACCTTCTGTTACCACTTTCAGAAGTGCGCGGGCATGGTCCTCGACGAACAGCCAGTCGCGCACCTGCAAACCATTACCATAGACCGGTAATGGCTTGCCCGCGAGCGCGTTGAGGATGACCAGCGGGATCAACTTCTCGGGGAAGTGGAAAGGGCCGTAGTTGTTTGAACAATTGGTCAGCAATACCGGCAGGCCGTAGGTGCGCTGCCAGGCACGCACCAGGTGGTCGGACGCCGCCTTGCTCGCGGAGTAAGGTGAGCTGGGCGCGTAAGGCGTGGTTTCGGTGAAAAGATCGTCAACGCCGTGCAGGTCGCCGTACACCTCATCGGTGGAGATGTGATGGAAACGGAAAGCGCTCTTGGAGGGCTCCGCCAGCGTGTGCCAGTACGCGCGAGTGGCCTCCAGCAGGCTGTAGGTGCCGACGATATTGGTCTGGATAAAATCCGACGGCCCGTCAATCGAACGATCGACATGGGATTCTGCAGCCAAGTGCATGATTGCCTGTGGCTCGAAGCGCTTCAGCACGGCGCTGACGCTCGCCTGGTCAATGATATCGGCCTGTACGAACTCATAGCGGCTGTTGGACGCAATGCTGGTCAGTGATTCCAGATTGCCTGCATACGTAAGTTTGTCCAGATTAAGCACTTCGTGTTCGGTGTTTTGGATCAGATGGCGGATCAGGGCGGAGCCGATAAATCCAGCGCCGCCGGTGATGAGAATGCGCATGTCGGAGGGCCTTTTCCTTAGACGGACATTAAGCGAATGAAGCATAGCTTGAGTTGTGCGGAAGATAGGCGCAAGCGCGGTATGCGTAGGGGGGTTGCCTAACTCACCTGAACAATGGCGATATACACCCCTGAAAAAAACGAGGCCACGCCCATGCTGCTTGCTACGTTGATCCATCGCGCCAATCTACCCTGCCCGCAAGTAGGCCCCGACCAGGCAGCGCAATTGCTCGAGCAGCACTACGGCCTCACGGGCACCCTGCAGTCACTGGGCAGCCAGCAAGACCTCAATTACAAAGTCGACAGCACCCGCGGTCGGTTTGTTCTGAAAATCTGCCGGGGCGACTACGCCGCGGTTGAGCTGCAGGCCCAGCACGCGGCCCTCGACACCCTGCAGGCCGTGCGTGTGCCCAAGGTCATCAAGGCCCTGAGCGGTGAAGAGCTGTTGAGCGTGACGGTCGATGGCCAGCCCCTGCACCTGCGGCTGCTGGATTATATCGACGGCCAGCCGTTGACCCATCTGCCGCATTTGGGGCGCGACGTGATCGCAGGCTTTGGCGACCTGTGCGGGCGCATGAGCCTCGCGCTGGCTGATTTCTCGCACCCTGGACTGGACCGTACACTGCAATGGGACCCGCGCCATGCTCGGGAACTGATCCCCCATCTGTTGGCCACCCTGGAAAACCTGCTCCACCGCGCCGTACTGGAGCAGGTGGCCGAGCAGGTTGAACAGCGCATTCGCCCCCTGGCCGACCGCCTGCCCAGGCAAGCGGTGCACATGGACATCACCGATGACAACGTGGTCTGGCAGCGCGATGCGCAACGGCGCTGGCAACTGCAAGGCGTCATCGATTTCGGCGACCTGGTGAACACCTGGCGGGTTGCCGACCTGTCGGTGACCTGCGCGGCCCTGTTGCACCATGCCGAGGGCGACCCTTTTGCCATCCTGCCTGCGGTCCAGGCCTGCCACGCCGTGACCCCGCTGCAGCGCGAGGAATTGCAGGCATTGTGGCCGCTGATCGTCGCCCGTGCGGCAGTGTTGGTATTAAGCAGCGAACAGCAGCAACGCCTGGAACCGGACAACACTTATCTATTGAAAAACGCCGAGCACGAGTGGGAAATTTTCCATGTGGCGACGTCGGTGCCGTTTGAACTGATGGAGGCTGCGATTCTCAGCAGTGTCGGTGAGACGCTGCCGTCGGTTGCCAGCCAGGACTTCGCGCCGTTGCTGCCGGGCCTGGTGGGGCGTGAGTTCGCGCTGATCGACCTGGGCGTGCTCAGCCCGCATTTCGAAGCCGGCAACTGGGAACTGCCGGGCATTGATCGGCATCTGCTGGATCAGGCGGCAACCGTACATGGGCTGGCGGCAAGTCGTTATGGCCAATATCGGCTGTCGCGTACCTGCCCGGACAGTGCCGCCGAACCGCACACTTTTCCCCTCCACGTAGAGCTGCATTTGCCCCATGGCACGGTGTTGGAGGCGCCTTTCGCCGGAACGCTGCATCAGGACGCCGATGGCCTTGTGAGCGTGCAAGGGGTCGAGCTGAGCGTGCGGCTGTGGGGCGTGAACACCCGGTTGAAGCACGGTTCATTGCTGGTGAAGGGGCAGGTTCTCGGTGAGGTCCATGGGCCGCTGACCGTGCAACTGTGCCGTGCCGACCTCGAACCGCCGCTGTTTTGTACACCGTCCCGTGCCTTGGCCTGGCAAGCCTTGTGTCCATCGCCTGCGGCATTACTGGGACTGGCCTGCGATGCCGAACCGGAGCTAGACCCCCACGCTCTGCTGGCCCGGCGTGACGCCAGTTTCGCGCGGTCGCAGAAGCACTATTACGTCGACCCGCCACGCATCGAGCGCGGCTGGCGCAACCACCTGATCGATATGCAGGGCCGTTCCTACCTGGACATGCTCAATAATGTCGCCGTGCTGGGTCACGGCCACCCGCGCATGGCGGCGGTGGCGGCGCGGCAATGGTCGCTGCTCAATACCAACTCGCGGTTTCACTATGCGGCCATTGCCGAGTTTTCCGAGCGCTTGCTGGCGCTGGCGCCGGAGGGTATGGATCGGGTGTTCCTGGTCAACAGCGGCACCGAGGCCAACGACCTGGCCATCCGCCTGGCCTGGGCCTACAGCGGTGGGCGCGACATGCTCAGTGTGCTGGAGGCCTATCACGGCTGGTCGGTGGCGGCGGATGCGGTGTCCACCTCGATTGCCGACAACCCCCAGGCCCTGAGCAGCCGCCCGGAGTGGGTCCACCCGGTCACCGCGCCGAACACCTATCGCGGTGAATTCCGCGGGCAGGACAGTGCGCCGGACTACGTACGAAGCGTGGAACATAACCTGGCGAAAATCGCTGCGAGCAAGCGCCAATTGGCCGGGTTTATCTGTGAGCCGGTGTATGGCAACGCCGGCGGCATCTCCCTGCCGCCGGGTTACTTGCAGCAGGTGTACGGGTTGGTGCGTGCCCAGGGCGGCGTGTGCATCGCCGATGAAGTGCAGGTCGGCTACGGCCGCATGGGGCATTTCTTCTGGGGCTTCGAAGAGCAGGGCGTGGTGCCCGACATCATCACCATGGCCAAAGGCATGGGCAACGGCCAGCCACTCGGCGCGGTGATCACCCGTCGCGAGATCGCCGAGGCATTGGAGGCCGAGGGGTATTTCTTCTCATCGTCGGGGGGCAGCCCGGTGAGTTGCCGGATCGGCATGGCGGTGCTGGATGTGATGGAAGAAGAAAAATTGTGGGAAAACGCCCAAGTGGTTGGCGGGCATTTCAAGGCGCGGTTGGAAGCACTGATCGACCGTCATCCTCTGGTGGGCGCGGTTCACGGTTCCGGTTTCTATCTGGGCCTGGAGTTGGTGCGTGACCGGCAAACCCTGGAGCCCGCCACCGAAGAGACCACCCTGTTGTGTGATCGATTGCGGGAATTGGGGATTTTCATGCAGCCCACTGGCGATTATTTGAACATCCTCAAGATCAAGCCGCCGATGGTGACGTCCAGGCGCAGCGTGGACTTCTTTGTCGACATGCTGTCGAAGGTGCTGGATGAGCAACTGTAGATAATCGATTGTTATCGGTTATGGGGCTGTCATATTTTTCGGTTAGCCTGTTTGTTCGCTTTTAAAGCCGATTTTTATCCGTTATAAAGTCGGCCCTTACCCATTCGGAGTCCTGATCGCCATGACCACCCTGCACAGCACCCCCCGCGCCGATGGCTTCCACATGCCCGCCGAATGGGCGCCACAAACGCAAACCTGGATGGTGTGGCCCGAGCGCCCGGACAACTGGCGCCTGGGCGGCAAGCCCGCGCAGGCCGCTCACGTGGCCGTGGCTAAGGCCATCGCCCGTTTTGAGCCGGTGACCGTGGCGGTTTCTGCCGACCAGTACGAAAATGCCCGTGCCCGTCTGGACGTGCCGAATATTCGGGTGGTGGAAATTTCCAGTGATGACGCCTGGGTGCGCGATACCGGGCCGACGTTCGTGATCAACGACCGTGGCGAAGTGCGCGGCGTGAACTGGGATTTCAACGCCTGGGGCGGCTTTGACGGTGGCCTGTACTCGCCGTGGAACCGCGACTCGCAGGTGGGCGGCAAGATCCTCGAAATCGAGCGCGCGCCGCGTTACCGCACAGAGGGCTTCGTGCTGGAAGGCGGCTCGATCCACGTCGACGGCGAAGGCACCCTGATCACCACCGAGGAATGCCTGCTCAACCGCAACCGTAATCCGCACCTCGACCGTGCCGAGATCGAAGCGGTACTCAGCGCCAACCTGGCTGTGGATAAGATCATCTGGCTGCCAGACGGCCTCTTCAACGACGAAACCGATGGCCATGTGGATAACTTCTGCTGCTACGTGCGCCCGGGCGAAGTGTTACTGGCCTGGACCGACGACCCGCAAGACCCGAACTACGCGCGTTGCCACGCCGCCATGGCCGTCCTGCAAAGCAGCACCGACGCCCAGGGGCGCTCGTTCACAGTGCATAAAATGCCGATCCCGGGGCCGTTGTATGCCACTGAGGAAGAGTGCGCCGGGGTCGACCCGGTGGACGGCACACAGGAACGTAATCCGACCGTGCGGTTGGCGGGTTCCTACGTCAACTTCCTGATCGTCAACGGCGGCATCATCGCGCCAAGTTTCGACGACCCGTTGGACAGTGAAGCCAAGACCATCTTGCAGAACCTGTTCCCGCAGCACGAAGTGGTGATGGTGCCGGGCCGTGAACTGTTACTGGGTGGCGGGAATATCCACTGCCTGACCCAACAACAGCCGGCTCCGCATAAAAACTGAGTGCAGTTGTAACAACGCCTTTTCTGCGAACGGGCGCTACTCAGTCTGAGCATTTACAGCGAGCCCACGGCCCAACACGGTCGTGGGCTTTTTTGTGTCCGACCACCTATAAATACGCGACATTGGCATAGCTCTTGTATCGGTGTTGCCCCAGTGGCCCAGGGTGATGACCGCATAGTTCTGTCATAAACCTTGAGTAAGTTAGCCGCTCACGCAGTAGGAGAGAGCGCTGAAATGAATGCCAATATCAACCCGATGTACACGCGCACCTTCCACCCTTCGCGGGTCGACAGTGACGCGATCCATTCGCTGGGGCTCTGGTTGAAGGAAAACGGCTCGCGACAGGTCAGGCAGCAGCCGGATTTGCGCAGTGTGATGAATGAGCGCTACCCGGTGGGGTTGTTCAGCGAGGATGAAATGCACGCGTTGTGCGAGTTGATGAGTAACTGAAAAAATATCGTTGACCCCGTAGCAGTTGCCTCGCTTGCGCTCGACAGCTGTTACGGGATTGGTGTTTTTGTATCGGGTTAGAAACTGTAGGTCCCCGTCACCACCAGATTACGCGGCTCGCCCGGCTGAATTTGCGCGACGCTGGTCGCCGATTCGTAGTAGTTCTTGTCGGCAATGTTGTTCAGCGCCGCGCGTACGTCCCATTCTTTCTGCCGGAACCCGACCAACGCGTCCCAACGGCCATAACCCGGCAGCACCACGGTGTTGAGGCTGTCGGCGTAACGGTCGCCGACCAACGTCAAACCGGTCTCCGCGTACCAGCCCATCTCCGGTTTCCAGGTGAGGAACAGGCTGCCGTTGCGCTTGGCCACGTCGCTGACGCGCTTGCCTTCAAAGCCATTGTTGTCCTTCTCGACCTTGGCATCCTGCAGGCCGATGCCGCCGCGTACATACCAGTTGCCGACGATCTTACCGGTGGCCGTCAGCTCCACGCCGCGTGAACGCTGCAGGCCGCTGAGCAGGGTGATGGTGCGGTCCAGCGGGTCGCTTGTGCGGCGGTTGTAGAGTTCCAGTTCGTACACCGCCAGGGTGGTGCTCAGGCGGTCGTCGAGCCAGTCGCTTTTCACGCCGATTTCTTTTTGCTTGGTCAGTTCGGGGCTTAGGTCGTTGACGCTGCCGGCGGCGTTCGGGGTAATACCGATCAGGCCGCCACCGGCCGGGGAGAAGGTCTTGCTCCACGAGGCATAGAACGAGTGGTGTTCCAGGGGCGTCCACACCAGGCCAAAGCGCGGGCTGGTGCTGTGGCTTTTGACGTCTTGCCGGGTATTGAGCAGTTTGTTTTTGGTGTCCACTTCGAAACGGTCGTAACGCAAGCCGGCCAGCACTTGCCACTGATCGTTCAGGCGCAGTTGGTCTTGCACATACAGGGCGCGGCTTTCGACTTCGGTGTGGTTGTTACTCGATACGCTCATGCGCCCGGTGTGGCTCAGATTACGGTTGGGCTGGTTGAGGTCCAGGGTTGGCACGGCCGAGACGGGGGCGGTGTACAGCTTTGGATCGCGGCGCTGGCTGCCCAGCTCAAGGCCGGTGAGCAGGCGGTGTTCGAGGCCGAAGGTGCTGAAACCTCCCTCCAACTCGACGTTGTTGAAGACGTTGAGGGTAGTCAGGTCTTGCTGCCAGCGTTGGCGCGTCACCCGATTGGTCGAGGCAACGTAGGCGGTCTGGTAGGTGTTGTCGAAATCGCTGTCGAGCTTGAATACGCCCAAGGTCTGGCGCAGTTGCCAGTTGTCGTTGAGTTCGTAGGCCAGCTTGGAGCGCAGGGACTGGGACTTGTCGTCGATGTAATCGCGGTTGTCACCGTAGGTGGTGCTGCGACTGACGTCGGCGGGGCGGCCGTTGACGCCGGGGATGCCGCGATCGGGCGTGCGGTTGTAGCGGCTGTATTCGTATTGCACCAGCCAGTTCAGATCCGGTGTGAGCTGCCAGCTCATGGACGGCGCGAACAGTTGGCGGTTGCCACTGACGCCGTCGCGGAAGCTGTTGTTGTCCTGGTTGCCCATGTTCAGGCGCAGGCTGATGTTATCGCTTGGGTCGGTGCTCAGGTCGGCATACACACTGCGCAAATCATTGCTGCCGCCCTGGGCTTCGATGCTCGACTTATGCCCGGCCGTTGGCAGTTTGCTCACGCGATTGACGATCCCTCCCTGGCCGCCTCGCCCGTAAAGCACCGCTGCCGGGCCTTTGAGCACTTCGATACGCTCGATGTTGTGCAGGTCGCGTACGTACTGGCTGTCGTCGCGAATGCCATCCAGGTAGAAGTCGTTGCTCGCGTCGAAGCCACGGATGCGCAAACTGTCGAAGCGCGTATCGGCACCGCTGCTCACATTGGGGATGCCGCTCAAGGCCTGGCCCAGGTCGTTGGTGCCGTAGGAGCGCAGGCTTTCGGTCTTCACCGAGTCGATGGCCTGGGGCACATAACGCACGGGGGTAGCGGTGCGAGTAGCGGTGCTGGTTTCCTTGACGCGCGGGTCGTCTTCGTCAGCTTCGGCGCTGATCGAGGTTTCGGGCAAGGTGGTGGCCGCACAGGCAAAACCGGCAGACAGCAGAACAGAAAGCCCAAGGGTCATGGGCGTCAGGCGAAGGGCAGGCATGGTGAAATGCATCCAAAGTGTTTGGCAGGAAAAGCGCGCTAATGGTAATGCTTTGCATTTGCGCGCGTTATCTATTACCAAACGTATCGACTTTGAAATGTGTTACTAGATGTGTTTCCGGGGTCGCTGAAGGCAGAATTTGGTCGTTTTCAGAAAGGCCGTAGGCCGTTGCTTAGAATTATTTCGCCTAAATACAGACGATTCACGAAATTGACACATAGTTCAACGCGCGACTAGGATTGCGTCCAACGCCTGTGGCTAACCGCCATGACTCATCCAATAAGAAAAGGCCCGCGGCATGTTCACTCGTCCGCGGGCCTTCTTTTTTCGGAAAAAGTCGATACCAGAAAAGCGACATGGAGCCTGGTGTCATAGCGCGTACTCAACCCGTAATAAGGAATACAAAAAAATGTTGAAGCAACGGATGAGTCTGATCGCTCTGGGGATTTTGAGCGCATCGACCGCAATGGCAAACGACCAGGAGCAATCCAAAGGTTTCGTTGAAGACAGCCACCTGAACATCGCAGCCCGTAACGCCTACATCAGCCGTGACTATAAGAACGGCAAGCAAGACAAAGCCGAGTGGGGCCAAGGCTTCATCGGCAAGTTCGAGTCCGGCTTCACCCAAGGCACCGTCGGTGTGGGTGTGGATGTGATTGGCCAATATGCGATTCGTCTGGACGGTGGTAAAGGTCGCAGCGGCGCTGGCGGCATTAACTTCTTCAAGCAAGGTGACAGCGGCGCAGCAGCTGACGACTTGGCCAAAGGCGGCGCGGCGGTGAAGTTCCGCGTATCGAACACCGTGCTCAAGTACGGCGAGCAAATGCCTGCCGTTCCTGTACTGCAGTACGACAACTCTCGTCTGTTGTCGGAAACCTACACCGGTACCTCGATCGTTTCCAAAGAGATCGAAGGTCTGCAACTGGATGCAGGTCGCTTCACCAAGGAAGCCCAAAAAGGTGCTGAAGGCACCGACAGCGGTAACCTGAAGAACATCAGCTACCTGGGCGGCAGCTACAAGTTCACCGAAAATCTGTCGGCTGCGCTGTACGCTTCCGACATGGAAGACGTGCTGAAGAAGCAATACGTCAACGTCAACTACGTACTGGCCCTGCCAGAGAAACAGTCGCTGACCTTTGACTTCAACGGCTACAAAACCAAGCTGGACAGGAGCTTCGCCGAGCAACGCGGTAATGGCGACGCGCGCGACAACAAAATCTGGAGCCTGGGCGCTACATGGGCTGTTGGCGCGCACAGCTTCACCTTGGCCCATCAGCGCAGTACCGGCGATACCGGTTACCTGTATGGCGGCTACCGTGACAATACCGCGGACACCGGCATCGGCGACGGCGGCAACACCATCCTGCTGGCCAACTCCTACTGGTCCGACTTCAACGGCAAGGACGAGCGCTCCTGGCAAGCCGGCTACGGTCTGGACTTCAGCACCTTCGGCGTGCCTGGCCTGACCTACAACGTGGCCTACGTGCGCGGTACTAACATTGACGACGGCAGTGGCCGTGGCAATGGCACCGAGCGCGAGATCTTCAACCAGTTCAAATACGTCGTTCAGAGCGGCCCGGCCAAAGACCTGAGCCTGCGTGCTCGTGCCTCGTGGTTGCGTGTTTCCAACAACGCCAGCAACTACAACGTTGGCGGTAACGAACTGCGTCTGTTCGCTGACTACCCGATCAACGTTTTCTAAGTGATCGCACGTCGCGCCTGATTCCAGGCGATAAAAAACCCCGACTGGTTCGGGGTTTTTTTATGGGCGCGCATCAGTCCTGGCGGCTCTGCAAAATCTTGCGCGCCAACGCTGCATTCTTGTAGTCGAGCATCAAGGACAACCCCTCATAGGGTTCGATCTTTTTATTGTCGATACACAGCTGTGCCATCAGCAGCAGCACCTGGCGTTTCTTCTTGTTGATCCGCACGCAGGGTACGCCGAACGCCGTCTTGCGCGTTGCGGGTAATGGCGCCTCGGGCGTCAGTTGGACGGTTACCCAGATGCCCTGGACAAACTGCAACGTGATCTCCTCGATATGTTCGATGGGCAGCGGTTGCGCCAGGTTATTGAACACAAAATGCTCCGGCGTCAGGCGCAACGCGGTCTGCGGCGCACGCTTGAATCGACGGATGCCCAGCCATAGCAGGCCCAGCCCAATAATGCCGAGACACGCGCCTGCACTGACTGCCGACAGCGGTGTGCCTTTCAAACGCTCCGGGGCGAGCCAGACTCGACTCAGGATAAACAGCGCAGCCAGCACAAAGGGCAGGCTCGACACGGCCATCAGTACCCCGCGCCACTGGCCGCCTTCATGCAAGCTACGCTCACCCTCGGCCGAAGCGGCCAAGGTTTCCAGCAGATGGGTGTGTGCGGTGTTCTCCGACACGGCCACGTCCATCACATCCCGAGACAGTCGCTCGCGCAGTGCCTGGGGTGCGCTGAAATAGGCGTCCATCTGCGCATTCGCTACGTCGCGATCCAACGCGCGGGTGGCGCCGCGCAGGGTATCGTCCAGTGGCACGTCGAGCGCCTGCAGGCGTTCGCCATTGGAGGGGTGGGAGTCGGTGGGATGCGGTTGATGAATCTCCACGGCTTCGGGTGATGGTTGCAATTCACACTCACGCAAGCGCGCGAACACGGCGTCGGGCAGGTCTGTAGCCGAGCCTGCGTCACACACTGCCAACAAGGCATCCTCAACGTGCGTCTGCAACACCGACACCCGCAACAACGCTGACGCCGCCGCAGCAGGGCCCGCCAACTGCGCGCCGGCAGCGTCCGCCAGCAATTCGCGCTCACGGCTCCAGTGGTTCACCGCGTCATCAAAGCGCTGCATGAAAAACACACCGAACATGAACGACGGCCGCATCAGCCGTCCCTGGATAAAATCGCTGGCCAGCATCGTATTCAACAGCGCTTCCAGGCTGCGATTAACCCCATCGTAGATCGGCAAAAAGCGCAGGCTGTATTCCGTGTCCTGCCCCACAAAGTGCGCCAGCTCATGGCCGATCACCGCGCTGATTTCTTCACGGCTCAGCAGGCCCAGATACAGCAGCGGCACATGCAAGGTGCGCCCCTGCAGCGAAGTATTCGCCGGTTGCACAGTGGCCGCGCTGGACGTCACGTAAAAGCCCTGGGCCAGGCTCACCACGATGTGGTCCGGTGGCAGCGCGCCGAGCCTACCCGCCAATTCGTCCACATGGCGCCACAACCCTGGAGCCTGCGCGGGCGTCACCAGCTGGCCGAACATCTCCAGCGGCTCAGGCTTGAAAATCCCCAGCATAGGGCGCAGCTGTCTAAGCAACGACCAGATCGAATACAGACAAAACGCCGCGACCACCCCCAGCAGCGCCATCAGCTTGACTTCGCCACTGCCCAGCCGGCCGATATGCCACATCGCCAAGCCTTCGAAACTCAACGCCAACGCGACGGCCGCCGCCACCGCCACCACATGGCCCACCAGCACGTAGGGCAACAGGCGGCTGCCCAGGGAGAACACCTGCAATAACCTCTCCCGTGACTGCCGTGCCCGCCGCCCCGCCCAGTACGTACCCGCCAACGCAGCCACACCAATCAACGCCGCCAACAGACCCAAGCCCATCACCCACGGCGCGATGGCGCGCATCGCACGGTTCACGCGGTGGGCGATGGGCAGTTCGGTTTCGATTTTTTCCAGACGCGAGAGGGCCTCCGCAACGCTGATGACGCCATCAGGCAGGTCGACACTACTCGCGGGCTGTCTGGTTGCCAGCGCTTGCAACGGGTGCTTGGCTTTATCAAGGTTGAGGTGGTAATCGACCAACGCTGTGGTTGCGTCCTCACCACGCTGACGCTCCCAGCCGCCGAGGGTGGCCAGCAGCAGCGGGAAAATCACCAGCAGACAGATCAGTTTCAGAGCGTTCATGGGAGTCCGTTCACAACGCGGGGGTGTGCAGGTTTATACCGAAAAAAGCGCCCCATGCCGAGGCGCGCTACTGTGGGAGCCGGAGCGGCCCTGGGTATCTACACCACTTTCAAATGCGGGCACACAATTCTGTGGTGAGCGGGCTTGCCCCGCGCCGGGCTGCGCAGCAGCCCCAATAAAGACACTGAGATTTTGCTGTTAAAACTAAGCGCCTGGTTTTGGGGCCGCTTCACAGCCCTACTTACAGCCCGGTATTCCCAGGCGACTCCAACACCTTCACCACATCATCAATCACCGCCTTGCTCATCTCCTGCAAATAATGCGACGCCCAGGCATGACGGTCCGTCTCCTTGGTCATCGCTGCATCTTCGGCGAGCAGCTTGGCAACGTGGAGCAAGTCGGAAACGTGATGCAAGGCTTCATGCAGGGAAACACCGCTGTTGACGCGGAACAGAGGTTGGTCGGAGTGAAAGGAGAACGGGGTGACGCCGAGGGTGGTTAACGCAGAGGGATTTGGAGCGGTCATCGGTAAAACTCCCATATCGAGTAAGAGCTACCACGTTCGTTCTCAGGCAAATGGGTGGCAGCTGTGCGCAGGCTGAGAAACCGGAGATACAGGAACCCGGCAGACCCGAAGGTCTCCCACGCACAGCCGCCATTGCACGAATTTTCAGGCGAAAAAAAACGCCTTCAAAATCGGGTGTTGGGGGCGCTTGGTGCGCCTGCATCTTGCCGGGTTCTCAGGCCCGATCGCTGAATTGGCAGCGACGGGGGGAGGTTAGCGTGGTGAGAGGTGAGGAGCAATCGGGAAAATGGATTGGTTGATTTTTCAGCTCGTCTTGAAATGTTGCGGCCGGGCGTTGATGCCATTATTTGTTTTATGGATACGCCGTAATTATTGCCAATACATAATTCAGCATAAAGGATGAAATCTGGAGTTTTGGCGCGAAAGGTGTGATTCAACAGGTAGGGAGGTGAGGCGGGAAGGGGCTGATCGAGGATGAGTGTCCCAGAAAAAACAAAGCCGCTGCATTGCTGCAGGGACTTCGTCTTATATGGTGCGGCACCAGACGAACGGTAGCGGTCGGCGGGGCTAGGTTTTCTGCGAGTCTGGAACGCGTTGGAAAATTCGGCGTACCCCAACTGGTGACTATATATAAATCAGCTAGTTATGGATTTCAGTGGAATCGAACCGGGATTTTTTGGGAGGCAGCCGAATGCTGTCGTGCACCTAATAGTAATGTCGTAACCTATGAAATGTATCCCGCGAGTGGCAATAGGCTGCAGGCGATCTAGTGCAGACAATCGGCATTGGTATGAATCGGCCAGAAGCAATTTCTGGCAACTGACTGATTTGCCGAAAGCAAACGCATCGACCATAGCAAACACCTGCTGACGCGGAATTGATCTGTCCAGTGGAAAACGGTGGCCCATAAAGTCAACACCGGCAATGGTTCGATGCTCTGGAGTGATGGCTCATGTGCAATCTATTCCGACATCAGGGACGTGCGACGGGGGCCGGGGCTACCGCGCTGTGACCAGGTTGTAGCAGGTGTTTCCTTGTCAGATGCTTGACGCGCCGACAAAGCAACAAAAGCATGGATGCCATGGATGCTCAACCCTCGCCAGGTTCCTTATTGCGAACTTTCTCGACTTCGTCAGGCACACCAACCGGGCCCTGACACTCATCAAGAACGTTGCGGTAAGGAGGCTATATTCACCTATGAAGGGGCTGAGTGGACCAGCAGGCCCGACCGCGAACCCAAGATATCACTTACCTTTACGGCTTAGGAGCCCTGGATAAGAAAATCCATTCCGTTTGCTCGAAGGCATGCCCTTGCAGTTGCTGAATATGCTGCCTCCGATGATGTCAAACGTGAGATTTTCTCCAAGTGTCTTTCAAAACGGGCATGATCTTGGGGCGTACAGCTGTCGTAGTCTGGAGGGCATACCTCCAAATATTCCTCCAGCCAATCTAAAACTTCCCTCCATTTTAGTTTGCGAGCTGCCACTAGGCGAGGACTGTCAAGAAAGAGCAAGTGTGTAGTGAGCTCAACTTTTTTTCTGACTATTGGATTAGTTGCGTCTGAAGGCTTAGGTAATCCTGTTTCGTCAAAAGTAAGCAATTTTGGATCATGTTCGTTCGTAGGATCGAGCAGGAGATACCGCTCTTCTCCGGTAATTCTATTGTCCCACGTTGCTCGTCTCGAACCTTTCGCTAGCGGAAAGTAATCCCACTTCCCTCTAACTACACCTGTATTATCTTTGTGTGGTGAGTTTGAATAACTACCTGCAACACGGTAGTTTTCCCAATGGAAAGCTAACCACTGATAACCATCGTACTCTGTCCCATCTAAGTCTATTGACTTTCCTTTAGGTCGAAAATGATCAACATGGAAATCGGAAACTGCGTCAGGAGCCTCTGAGTACCAGCACTTGCCGAAAGACATTGCGAGCAAAACCTCTTTCAGTTCAGACCACAGCTTATTATTACTGTTTATCAGCTTCGCGCGCTCATTCTTTGTTGTTAATTTTTCTAAGCGAGCAGTGAGCGCAGTCGCTTTAGCAAGCCACTCTTGTGGTATTTTAGTGTTCTCCAGATGAATAAATATCATTTGGCCTCACTCCGCCGAGCTGTTATCTTAGCTAATATTTTTTTTGCGACTTCGTTACGTGCGGCTATTTCTTCTGAGGAAAATACGGTAAAGCGATCTTTTTTAATATCTTCAAATGCCCTTAGGAATAGCAAATATTCTTCCTCTCGGTCCTCCAGCAAAAAACCAAGCCCCTTCAATTTTTTATTTATTTCAAACAAACTCCTCTCTTGAGCATCGGATCTCTCTTCTAAGCGTAACAACGCATTTCGACTATCAAGCTTGGACTGTGTATCGGGGTCTACGGTACTTGGCATACCAAAAATCTGAGTTAGAATATTGGTGAAGCCGAGACCTCTAGGATCAACTCTAGGCGGGGAAACAATAGTTTTATCTTTGTCAGATATAGACATGACTTGCACTTGAGATGCCTTTAAGCTTCCCATTGTTAACGGGTCATGGCTCGTAAGAATAATATGGCTTTCACTATTTTTAGAAGTGACCTCATTTATAAGGTTTAGGTAGTTCCATTTCCACATTGGATTCAGATGCGTATCAGGCTCGTCAAGTAAAAACAAACTTTCCCCGCGCCCAGTAAACCGCATAAGCCCAAGCACGCTGAGTAACTGCTTCTCGCCATCACTAATCTCGTGAAATGGTATTTCACCATTTACTTTATCTTTGTCGACCCAGATTTTTACATCCCTTATCAAGTCAGAGATATCCAGCGTTTCCAACAATGAGAAGAAGGATTTCTCATCACCAAAAGATTCTGCGATTTGTTTTAAATCTTCTTGGTTTTTTATGAAAATATATACTTGATCTTCACCTCCAGGCTTTGTCCTGTAATCGTCTTGCTCACGAGAGGTTCCTGATATTGGAGCTAATGAAAACTCCCAAAGCTTATCAAGCAGAGCCCTCACCAGACCCGATGAATACCAAAATCTAGGATCGCCGTGTGTCCGTTGATGCTCTGTTGGGGTGGCATTCGCCCACCTTGGTTTCCTTAGTACTAATAGTGCACTATTAAAGCCTGTAATTTGAAACTGTCTCTTCAGAAATGTCTTAGCTGAATGAGCGCCAAACGCAAAATAACTCAATAGGGCTAATTGACCATAGGACTGACGACAGTAAAACAGCCGGCGAAGTTCTACATCGTGAATGTCTTCAGTTTTGGACTCTGGAGAAATAACCCGTTTATAATATTTAACTTGATGCTTATCAAACAAAAACTCTAGCCTGCGACTAGAGCCAGAGTAGTAGCCAAAAACATGTGCAGGTAGATATTTTGTTTTTTCAGAAAAGAAATCGGCTCTCGATTTGACTTTCTGATTAACCTTTATACTTATGCCCCTTTTGCCAAGGTTGTTATTGATCTCTATTTGATTTCCATAGCAAGTATATGAAATGTGATATCGGAAACTGGTAGTTTCTTCTAAATCAAGATCTCGAAAGATAGTGACGAGCGCTTCAATTACGTTAGATTTTCCTGAGCCATTAGCCCCAATTAATACAGTAGTCAGTTCGTCCTCATCGAAATCTATAGAGGCATCAACTAAATTTTTAAATTTCTCTAGTCTTAACCAGTCAAGCCTCATCGTTAATCTCCAGGATATCCTTTTCCCGACCTACGACTATGGTCTCGACTAGTATATCTGCTCGTAGCAATTTATAAAAGTCTTCGATATCCATACCGCTCGTCATCCATAGGTCTTTAGCCTTGGCCTGGCCGCCTAGCTCTTTAAGCTTAAGAACTAAGTAGGAATTAGTTGCAGCAGACTCTTGATCAATACTCTTCCCTGCTGTGGGCTTGTTTGTTTTGGTTGGTCCAGCCCCCACTTCCTTATTTGATCGCATATCTCTGAGTTTTTCTGCCAATCGCAGTTTTGATCCAGATACGGCATTTGACAGGTGCGTAATATCAGCTGCATCCGAGTCATCTAGAACAAAGTCACCAGAAAAAATCTTGTTCATTACTTCGCTTTCGAGATTAGGTAGTAGCTCTAAAACTTTATTGAGCTCAGCTCGAAGTGATGATGCCTTTTTATCCGCCTTTAAGAATTCTCCTACCGCCGCTTCCTGATCTGTAATTGGGGGGCAAGGAATCAGCAGATTCATTAGCTCGGTTGCATTTATATTATTAACACCGCTCGTGGATCTAGCAGCACTCTCAATCTGCTCACGTACTTGCGGAGATTGAAGCATGCAATTCAGATAGGGTGGTGAAACTTTCGTTAAATCTGGTCGTATACGGATTAAATAACCAGCATAGACCATATCTATATGCGCTTGAGAAACTACTGCTGTTCGACCTACTAAGTCCACGCTACCATTGGATCGAACGATCAAAATATCTCCAGCTTGCAGTGACAGTTTCTTCAATGCGGCATCATCAAGCTCAGTGTACTTCAGCTCTTTGGTTGATATCTCTCCATCGACTATGTTTGGGATTCTAAGTACTGGTGTGCCTTTAGAGTTTGGGTAACTCTTTTTTGATGTGCCATAACGGATATCCGTCACAACTTCACTTAGTGGGGCAGGAGCATTAGCTATGCCGCGCGAGTATATAGAACCGAGAGTCACTGTTTTGTATTGATGTGTCTGTGCAATACAAGGATCCAATTCTGCTCTGGTAGCATTTATACGAGCTTGTACATTTTTTAGTCGCTCTAGGATACGTTTCTGAATTTTAATACAAGGGAATGCGATTTCTATCGATTCGAGATCTTTTCTCGTAATGTGCCGTAATCCAACGCCACCCTGTGCCTTGTCGATAATTGAGCTCAGATTGTGCTTTATCACCAACTCCATAAATTCAGGCATGACGACTGTTTCGTCGATTATGACTTTGAATATATGTTGGTTTAATACAGCGTTTTCGCCGCGCCAAACGTGAGCGCCAAACGAGGTTCCTGGAGTTCCAGACCACGCGAAAAGCAAATCGCCGCTAGACACACGGTGCCGCTCATCAACTGGACCTAAAAAATAATTATATTTTGCCTGTGCATTATTTAGATTTTGTATTCTTATAATAGGTAGTCCGCTATCCGACCACTCAGTTACCTTAAATGCCCTGCCGTTAATAAAATGGCATACATCACCCAAGCACGTTTTCACCCATCCCGCTGGCAAGACATCCATAATCACTCCAGGAAAACCGGATTTTCAAGATCTTCAATGAGGCTTTCTACCTCATCTAAAGCGTTTCTTAAATGCCCAATAATAGCTACTGCAATCTCTTCTGGTTCAGAAAGACTTTGCTCCAAATTGATATCTTGGCTTTTTAACCATGTGATATCGAGATTATCATCTCTCTGTCGAATTTCATCTCGACTCACGCAACGAAAACGACCGAGTTCGCCTTGATCAACTCTAATTGCAGACTTATATGACTTTTCGAAATCTGAAAAATAGCTTTCCGTAAGTGGGTTCTTTTTTCCAAAGTTTGGCATGTTAGTGCGCATGTCGTAGAACCAAACTTTTTGCGTGTTGTTAACGTCGCTAAAGCCCCGGGAGAAAAATAGAACATTTGTTTGAACCCCCTGCGCATAAAATATACCGCTGGGCAACCGCAGGACTGTATGCAAATCGCATAGATCCATTAGCCAAGTGCGTAGTCTATTCGCTGGGGAACCACCGAACAAAACATTGTCGGGTACGATTACAGCTGCTCTTCCGCCAGGTCTTAAAGCCCTTATAGCGTGTTCAACAAATGGTAACGGACCAACACGATCTCCCGCCGTAATAGTGAAGCTTTCTCGATCAACCAATCCAGTCATTTTATTAAATGGGGGATTGCTCAAAACAATATCAGCTGATCCTAAATCATCACCAGCATCCGAGAGGGTGTCAGTGCAATTGACTTGACTTTGGATTCCATGCAAAAGCAAATTCATCAGGCAAAGCCGATGAGTATCTTGAACCCATTCGTTTCCGACAAACGCTTTAAATTTTTGAAATTCGCGTTGTACAATACTTAGTGAGTTATAGTTATCGGTATGATCTTTGATGTAACGATCCGCAGCAATTAAGAATCCGCCAGTGCCTGCAGCAGGATCTTGAACTACTTCACCTACTTTTGGTGCTATCAGTCGAACAATTGAATCAATTAGAGGGCGGGGCGTAAAATATTGGCCTGCTTTAACTTTAGTCGCTGAAGTAGTCTTGTCTAAAAGGCCTTCATAAATGTCACCTAGACCATCTGCTCTAGCCGAAAACCAATCAAGTTTGTTAATTGCTACAACCAATAGATTTAGATCTTTAGAGGTGCGGATATGCGTTCTAGCATCTTTAAATATTGCTAGTGTTAATCTATCTTGATTTTTTTTGGGATTGCCCAGTATGTCTAGTATTCTTTTGTAGTAAATTAACTGGGCTTCACCGGTCTTGGCCGCTAACTCGCTCCAAGTGTAAGGGCTATCAATGCGAATATTATCTTTTGTTTCTTCCAACATTTTGAGGAATAAAAGATAAGTGAGTTCGGTAACGTAGTTGTGGTAAGAAATACCCGCCGACTGAAGGGTTTTACATTCTCGCCATAGCTTTGCTACGTTGTCCGCAGTTGATTGTGCTGACTTTCTCTTAGCAGGCATGCTCTCTTTGGCCTCAAAAACCACGCTGTCATGTGAAGAACGAACATCATGATTGGAACTGGGTGCCGAGCCGAAACTCGTCGAATATCCCTCTAGGATAGCATATTCCATCCTTTAATTTCCTTCTGGGAGCCTCTTTCTCTATTGCTTTTAAAAAAACTATTGGTTTGAGCATTTTTACTGCCCATGCGGACCTAATCAAGTTGCTGAAAATTCCAGCGCCCCAAACTTCTACTCTATGGAGCAGTGGCAGTGAGCTGATTGCTAATGGGTCATCGCTTCGGCGGTGATAGGGTCAATTTTGGCGTCGGCGGTACACGCTCGAACACCCATGTTCTTTCTAGCTTTGTTGTGAGCAGTTTTACGGTAAGAAAATAGCGATAACGCGTCGACTCACTGCGCTGGTTCAAATGGTAAGCGAGAAACCAAGCAAGGTGTTTCCTCTGCCAAGCCCACGGAATATCACGTTTCCAGCGCTTCGCGATTGCCGCTTGGATCACCTTCGCCTGCCGTAGATGACGTTGACGCGTGGCATATGATCCTGTCAGAACTCCCGCCATAAAAAGCTCCATATCGAATGGCTTACTCATGTTCGACCACCGATATATGCGGATACCACGTCGATACGGCCGTGCCCTAGCTCGTAGCTGATTTGTATTCGTGCCTCCTGATCGAGACGTCGGTCGAGTTGATAGCAATGGCCACCGTTGATGGGGGCGGGATGGTGGGTGATTTGCTCATAGCGTTCGCACGCATAGGCTGCCCGCAATTCGTGGAAGCCTTTGAGGTTGTACTGATGGAGGATGTCCCGTGCAGGACGGACGATTCCCCGTTGGAAATCGAGGTAGGTTTCGTTCGGTGCAAGTAGGTTGCGGCTACCGTCGGGTGAGACCTGTTCGGCGAATTTCAGCGCCTCGCGAATATGATCATCCGCCCTGATCCAGCGAGGTGCCGAGGCACCTGAGCGGCCCCCCTTGGTGCCATCCTGGATGTTGATCTTGCCGTATTGTTCGGCCTCACGTTTTAAGCGCGGAAGGTCGGCCAAAATGGCCTCACGTAAGCGCATGCCGGTGGCTCGCGCTAATTGAGCGATGGCCGCGGCACGCGGCTGCTGGTGTGCGCAAAGCACCTCTACGACCCTCTTCACATGTGCGCGGTCTTGGCCTTGCGGCACCGAACGACGAACACTGGTGCGCCGCATTCCTAGCGCCTTGCTCGGACTCGGTACTTTCACATACTGATCACCGCGAAGCGCTGCCAGGGTCCGATTTGACGCTGGATAATCGGTTTTGCGCAGTGGCGATGGCGAGATCGCTGCGCTCAACCAGGTGACGCAGATGCTCCGCGTAATCCAGCAAGGTCTGCCGATCAATCTGCCGTGCATCATTAATTCCCGGGCCATCCTCCGACCGACACCAGCGCACGAACGTCTGCCAACGATCACTGTGTGCTTTGACCGTCCCGTAATGCCCACCGCCAAACAGGTCTTTCAGTGCCTGCGGCCCGGCATAGCTCAATTGCCGGCCATAGCCAAAATTACGCCCCTCCCGTCTACCGACCAATCCCATGATCAAACTCCTCTCGAAGCCAAAACGTTTCAAACCTTCCTCACGTCATCCCGCCAAGAGTGCTGAGTGTTATCAGGGATCAAGGCCCCTGCGACCTGTGAGGGTTGTCCACTAACGCGGGACTGGCGGCTCCTTACGACCGGGAGCTTGGGCATCTCATGATCTGGCCTCCTGAACACTTCCGAAGGAGTGGGCGGGTGGAGGCTGCACTGGCTGACGAGACCGGCGCGGCGAGATCCTGAGTGAGAGAAGGCAGTGATGCGATGACCGGGGCATGCCTGACTGTCAGTCAGGTGCAGTCCATTCCTGAGGCTGCGGCACCATCATCGGCATCGCTGTTGCTGGTGACTTCGGTGTTTGTCACGCCGATTGTCACGA
Source organism: Pseudomonas sp. SJZ103 (assembly GCF_007828335.1). Lineage (NCBI taxonomy): Bacteria > Pseudomonadati > Pseudomonadota > Gammaproteobacteria > Pseudomonadales > Pseudomonadaceae > Pseudomonas > Pseudomonas sp. SJZ103. The sequence goes on along the minus strand of NZ_VIUN01000003.1, from coordinate 423,677 downwards.
GAGGGAATGCCGCAAAGCCCCATGCGATCAGGACTGCAGCAGCGGTAGGAGCGCCCGTCTCTTTCCAGAGAAAGAGACGGGCGTAGGTTGGCGCAGTGGAATGGCCAAGCGGATGAGTTGCTGCAGCGCAGCTAGGAAGGGGTATGAGTTGCCGCAGTGGGCACTCCCTAGAAGTAGGCATCCATCACATGACTGTGACTGTGCGAGCTGCCGGACGCTAATCGCACTTTGGGAGAACCACCACGGTGTGGCGTAGCCTTAAAGGTTCTGGCTACCTGGGTTGCTGTCAAAGACAGCGCTTTGCCCGATCTTTTCTACGCCTGTGGATAATTTGGGTCAAGGCTCGAATTTTCGGGAATTCTGCGGCTGTGGATGAAATTATCCACCGGTGGAAATCAGTGGTTTTCCACAGACAGTTGCGTGGGCTTTAGATTTCTCAAATGAGGTCCATCCAAGCAGGGCGGCTTTGCAGCCCCGCTTGGATGGACCCGCGTGGAAGGGCGGACAACGGTGATCTCACAGGCTTACCCACGTTTGGATGCGCCACGGCTATTTTGTAGGGCGGTGATGTTGTTGCCGACTGGGTGAGCGAATTCGTGAGGCGTTACATGGCCGCTGCGATTGGCATCAATGTAGTTGCTCCACCACGCCATGATCAGCCTGCGCTGCTCCAGAAATTCAGCTTTGTGGATATACGCGGCGCGCACGCGGTTGCGTTCTTTGTGGCTCATTTGTCTTTCGATGGCTGCGTCGGTCCATAACCCGGACTCAAGCAGGGCGCTACAGGCCATGGTCCTGAAGCCGTGGCCGCACACGTCCTTGCTGGTGTCATAGCCGACGTTGCGGAGCATGGTGTTCACCGTGTTCTCGGACATGGGCTTCCAGTACTTGTGGTCGCCCGGTAGCACCAACTCTGAAAAGCGACTCAGGCCGCGCAGGCGCTCCAGTATTTCGATGACCTGTGGCGACAGCGGGACCATTTGAATGTCGCCGTTCATCTTGGTCCCTCGTGTGGAGTTGCGTACCCCTTCAATCGGTGCGCGTGTATCGGGGATTTCCCACATGGCGCGTTGGAGGTCGAACTCACTCCATCGAGCGAAGCGCAGTTCGCTGGAGCGGACGAATACATGCAACGTCAGCAGGACGGCGAGGCGTGTCAGCTCGCGGCCGTTGTAGTTGTCGATACGGTGTAGCAGTTCGGGTAGGCGGTTGAGGGACAGGGCCGGGCGATGGACTGTGCGCGGCGCGTGAATCGAGCCTGCCAGATCCAGTGCAGGATTCATGGTGATCTGCCGAGCCCTTTTGGCCCCGCGCATGATGGTGGATAAGTAGTTCTGTACCCTTAACGCGACATCCATGGTGCCGCGCATCCTTGATGCGCTGGGTGATCTCTAGCAGGTCATGGGTATCGAGTTCGGCGATGGGTCGTTGGCCGATGAGCGGGAAGACGTGGGTGCGCAGTCGGCTCATTACGGTTTTTGCGTGGCCTTCGGTCCAGCGGCGGGACATATCAGCGTGCCACTCCAGGGCAACGGTTTCGAAAAGCAGTGCCGCCCGCTGGGCTACGATCTTGGCCTTCTTCTTTTCTTCCATTGGGTCGAGGTTGTCGAGCAGCAATGCCTTGGCTTCGTCTCGCTTACGCCGTGCGACTGAAAGGGTAACTATGGGGTAATTGCCGATGATGAGCGTACCTTCCTTGCCGTTGGGCTTGGTGTACTTCAAGCGCCAGGTCTTCACGCCATTGGGTTTGACGAAAAGGTACATGCCGCCGCCGTCGAACAGTTTGTAGGCGCGTTCGCGGGGTTTGGCCGTGCGGCATTGCAGGTCGCTGAGGGGGATCGCTAGACGTGGCATAGGGGTACGCGCTCCTGACCGGAAAATCGCAGTACCCCTAACATACCCTCGGGGAAGGGGGATTTTGTTGGATCCCGACAGAGGGTCCTGGAACGAAAAAACCCGCCAAAGGGCGGGTTTTCGGGGCTTCCAGAGCATTCAGTAGAATGCAATGGAATCTAATGTGGTGCCGGCACCAGGAGTCGAACCCGGGACCTACTGATTACAAGTCAGTTGCTCTACCAACTGAGCTATACCGGCGTGTTAGGGCGACGATTATAGCGATTGGCAACGTTCTGTAAACCCCTGAATTCTGACTATTTTTGCAGAGACCGAGCTTTTTCCACCAACGCCCCTTTTTCCGGCAAGCACGGGTAGGATTCTTCCCTCGTCGCCGAGCGGTCTGGCCGGCGCGATCTTGAATTCATCTCTATCTAAGGAAGCCCCACGTGAAACGGACTCTCTCCCTGTGCTTCACCTCACCGCCGCTCTCAGCGCGTGCTCCACTACCAAGCCCGGCAACGACTCCGCGCTGGTCGGCACTTGGAAAGGCCTGCGTACGGAAACCGGCAAATGTCAGTTTCTGTCGTGGACCAACAACCTCAAGCCCGATGGCCGTTTCACCATTACCTTTTTCCGCGATGCGCAGCAGACGCAGGTGATTCAGACCGAGCAGGGTTCGTGGTCGGCGGCCAACGGTAAGAATGAGTTGCGCACCGATGGGGTGCGTTCGCCGGATGTGTACACCTATCAGCTGGTGGATCCGGACACGGTGCATTACGTGAGTGTCGCGGCTGACCCTACCAGCGATTGCCAGGATGGCTACGAATTCACCGAGCGGCGGGTTCGTTAACAAGCCTGACGGTGATCAGGAAGTCCCGTTCAGGGGGCGACCCCCGAGGAGCTACCGGGTGGTGTGGGCTCTCTCCTCTATCTATAGAAGCTGCATCCATAGGAGCTGCGCAGACATACACCGGCCGTGCCTTTACGGGCGACCGCCGGGCGGGTTTTGCCTTGAATCCCGCCGCGGTTTGCGTATTCTGTCGCGCGATATGAATAGTAGGTTTAATCGCAAAATCGTGTAGGCAAATTTTCGAGACAGGTTTGAGCCAATCGATTATCTGTTTATGGGCATGTCAGATTTGTGCCGTTTCTGACCACTAGGCCAACAAAAATCACGATAAATCAGTGCAAGTCCATGTTCTTACGAGGGATGCATTTTTCTCGGTGAAATAGTCATAAAAATGGCGCCATGCCGTTCGTCGGATAATACCCGGTTAAAATCATCAAAATACTGACACTATCATTGTGATATCACAGAATACCTCGGCCAACACATAACTATAAAAATACAAGGTCAGCCCATTGCTGACCTTTTTATCGCCTTTAAAGGGCAAACCAGGTGGGGAGGGGCAGTGAGTGAGTCGAGCAGATGACATTTCAAAACTATTCAACAAGCTGGGTGCCAACCCGAATGGCTACCGCGAAATCGACTTTATCCATGAGTTCATCGAGGACGAAGTAGAGGTCCTGGAAAGCCCGGAGGTTGTTGCTCCCCTGCCTGCATTGGCAGCTCTTTTAGATGAAGCCCCATCGGCTCCGTTGTTGCGTTTGCTCGAAGAGCTGAACCATGGCGACGCCGACCACCTGCCCCTGCCCGAAGTGGTACAGGGGCCGCAAGGCGAGGTGTATTCGGAGCCGTCCACGCCGAAAGTGGTGGTGGTGGTTTCGGTCAAAGGCGGCGTCGGCCGTAGCACCTTGGCAGCTGCGGTTGCCAGTGGCTTGCAGCGCCAGGGTCACCCGGCGCTTGCCCTCGACCTTGACCCGCAAAACGCCCTGCGTCATCACCTGTGCCTGGGCCTCGACATCCCTGGTGTCGGCGCCATCAGCTTGCTCAACGAAGGCTGGGAAGCCCTGCCCGAGCGCGGCTTTGCCGGTTGCCGCCTGGTGGCCTTCGGTGGCACTGACCACGAGCAGCAGCAGAGCTTGAATCGCTGGTTGGGCCAGGATTCCGAGTGGCTTGGCAAGCGTTTGGCCAGCCTTAAACTGAACGGCCAGGACACGGTCATCATCGACGTACCGGCCGGTAACACCGTGTACCTCCGCCAAGCCATGTCGGTCGCCGACGCGGTGCTGGTGGTGGTGCAGTCGGATGTGGCGTCGTTCAGCACCCTGGACCAGATGGACAGCGTGCTGGCGCCATACCTGCAACGCGCAAAACCACCACGACGCTTTTATGTGATCAATCAGTTGGACGCCGCCCACCGGTTCAGCCTGGACATGGCCGAGGTGTTCAAGACGCGCCTCGGTACTGCCCTGTTGGGCATCGTCCACCGCGACCTGGCGTTCAGCGAAGCCCAGGCCTGCGGGCGTGACCCCCTCGACCCTACCGTCAACAGTATCGGCTGCCAGGACGTCCACGCCCTGTGCCGTACCTTGCTCGAACGCATCGACTCGGACCTCCCATGACCGACAATACGTCTTCCACGCCCTTCGTCGAAGGGCGCGCTGAACAGCGCCTGAATGGCGCCATCGCGCGCTTCAATCGCTGGCCTGCGGCGCTGCGTACGGTGCTGGTATTTGCCAGTTGCGTGCTCGGTGCCCTGCTGCTTATGGGCGTTATCAGCGCGCCGCTGGACCTCTACAGCCAATGCCTGTTTGCCGCCGTGTGCTTCATGGCGGTGCTGGTGCTGCGCAAGGTCCCGGGGCGCCTGGCAATCCTCGCGCTGGTGGTGTTGTCGCTGGTGGCCTCGTTGCGCTACATGTTTTGGCGACTCACCTCCACCCTGGGTTTTGAAACCTGGCTCGACATGTTCTTCGGCTACGGCCTGGTCGCCGCCGAGTTCTACGCCCTGATCGTGCTGATCTTCGGCTACGTGCAAACCGCCTGGCCGCTGCGCCGCACGCCCGTATGGCTCAAGGCCGAGCCGGAAGAATGGCCGACGGTGGATGTGTTCATCCCCACCTATAACGAAGCGCTGAGTATCGTAAAACTGACCATCTTCGCCGCCCAGGCGATGGACTGGCCCAAGGACAAGCTGCGCGTCCACGTGCTCGATGACGGTCGCCGTGACGAGTTCCGCGACTTTTGCCGCAAGATCGGCGTGAACTACATCCGCCGCGACAATAACTTCCACGCCAAGGCCGGTAACCTCAACGAAGCATTGAAGGTCACCGACGGCGAATACATCGCGCTGTTCGACGCCGACCACGTGCCGACGCGCTCCTTCCTGCAAGTCAGCCTGGGCTGGTTCCTCAAGGATCCGAAGCTGGCGATGCTGCAAACGCCGCACTTCTTCTTCTCGCCGGACCCGTTCGAAAAGAACCTCGATACCTTCCGCGCCGTGCCCAACGAGGGCGAGCTGTTCTACGGCCTGGTGCAGGACGGCAACGACCTGTGGAACGCCACCTTCTTCTGCGGCTCGTGTGCGGTGATTCGCCGTGAGCCGCTGCTGGCAATCGGCGGGGTGGCCGTCGAGACCGTGACCGAAGACGCCCACACCGCGCTCAAGCTCAACCGCCTGGGCTACAACACGGCGTACCTGGCTATCCCGCAAGCCGCGGGTCTGGCCACGGAAAGCCTGTCGCGCCACATCAACCAGCGGATTCGCTGGGCGCGGGGCATGGCGCAGATCTTCCGCACCGACAACCCGCTGCTGGGCAAGGGCCTCAAGTGGGGCCAGCGCATCTGCTACGCCAACGCTATGTTGCACTTCTTTTATGGTTTGCCGCGTTTGGTGTTCCTCACCGCGCCGCTGGCCTATTTGGTCTTTGGCGCGGAGATTTTCCATGCATCGGCGCTGATGATCGTCGCTTATGTACTGCCGCACCTGGTGCATTCAAGCCTGACCAACTCACGCATCCAGGGGCGCTTCCGGCACTCGTTCTGGAACGAGGTATACGAGACCGTACTGGCCTGGTACATCCTGCCGCCGGTGCTGGTGGCGCTGGTCAACCCCAAGGCCGGTGGCTTCAACGTCACCGACAAGGGCGGCATCATCGATAAGCAGTTCTTCGACTGGAAGCTGGCGCGCCCTTACCTGGTGCTGTTAGCCGTGAACCTGGTCGGCCTGGGTTTTGGTATCCATCAGTTGATCTGGGGCGATGCGTCCACGGCCGTGACGGTGGCGATCAACCTGACCTGGACCCTCTACAACCTGATCATCACCAGCGCCGCCGTAGCCGTGGCCTCGGAGGCGCGCCAGGTGCGTTCCGAGCCGCGCGTCAGCGCCAAGCTACCGGTGAGCATTATCTGTGCCGACGGCCGTGTGCTGGATGGCACTACCCAGGATTTCTCGCAGAACGGCTTCGGCCTGATGCTCACCGATGGTCACTCGATCACCCAGGGCGAGCGCGTGCAACTGGTGCTCTCGCGCAACGGCCAGGACAGCCTGTTCGATGCGCGCGTGGTGTTCAGCAAAGGGGCGCAGATCGGCGCCCAGTTCGAACCCCTCAGCCTGCGCCAGCAAAGCGAATTGGTACGCCTGACCTTCTCCCGCGCCGACACCTGGGCCGCAAGCTGGGGCGCCGGCCAACCGGATACGCCGCTGGCGGCCCTGCGCGAAGTCAGCTCCATCGGCATTGGCGGCCTGTTCACCCTCGGCCACGCCACCCTACACGAACTGCGTCTGGCCTTGAGCCGCACCCCCAAAAAACCGCTTGATACGCTGATGGACAAGCCATGACCTCGAAGATTTTCGCTCGCCCTCATCCGCGCCGTGCACTCGCGCTGATGATAGCCTCGCTGATGGGTTTCAACACCCTGGCGCAAGCTGCCGAGCAGGCGGTGACCACCGTGCCCGTGCAAAGCACCGACAACGGCTACAGCCTGACCCTCAAGCAATTGGGGCGTCGCGACACCATGAACCTGCAAGGGGTGGAGTCTTCCGACAGCGTCAACTTCGACATTCGTGCCGACGAAGTGGTCAAGGGCGCGCAACTGTTGCTCAAGTACAGCTACTCGCCGGCGTTGCTGGCGGACCTGTCGCAGATCAACGTGCTGGTCAACGGCGAAGTAGCCGCCAGCCTGGCGTTGCCCAAAGAGGGTGCCGGCACCCAGCAAGAACAACTGGTGCAGATCCCGCCGAAGTTGATCACCGAATTCAACCGCTTGAGTCTGCAGTTCATCGGTCACTACACCATGTCCTGCGAAGACCCGTTGCACAGCAGCCTGTGGGCCAAGATCAGCAACAGCAGTGAGCTGAAAGTGCAGGTCGAGCCGATCGTCCTCAAGGACGACCTGGCCGTGCTGCCGCTGCCATTCTTCGATAAGCGTGACGCGCGCCGGGTGAGCCTGCCGTTCGTGTTCGCCACCGCGCCGGACAGTGCCGCCCTGGAAGCGGCCGGTGCGTTGTCGTCTTGGATCGGCGGCCTCGCCAGCTACCGTGGCGCGACCTTCCCGACCACCCTCGGCGAGCTGCCGGCCAAGGGCAATGCCATCGTGCTGGTGCAAACCGCCGAAGCCATGGATGTGCACGGTGTCGCCATCGCCAAGCCGACAGGCCCGACGTTGACCCTGATCGCCAACCCCACCGATGCCAATGGCAAGCTGCTGATCGTCACCGGCCGTGACGCGCAAGAGCTCAAGCGCGCCGCCACCGCCGTGGTGCTGGGTAGCCCGGTATTGGCCGGCAACAGCGTGGTCATCACCAAGCTCGAAGCCCTCGCGCCGCGCCGTCCCTATGACGCCCCGAACTGGCTGCCGAGCAACCGCCCGGTGCGCCTCGGTGAGTTGGTCGAGCAGCAGAAGCTTAGTGTGTCGGGCTACAATCCCGGCGCCATCAGCGTCGACATGCGCCTGCCGCCTGACCTGTTCAACTGGCGTGAAGAAGGTGTGCCGCTGCACCTCAAATACCGTTACACCCCACAGCAGGTGTCGACCAATTCCGCGCTGCTGATCGGTCTGAATGACCAGTTCATGAAGTCCGTGGCGCTGCCGTCGGTGACCAACCTGGGCGGCGGTCAAACCCTGCTCGACCAGTTGAAGAAAGACGAAAGCCTGCCCCGTGAAGTGACGACCCTGTTGCCGATCAGCTCGGCATCGCCCAAGTCCAAGCTGCAGCTGCGCTTTATGTACGACTACATCAAAGAAGGCGAATGCCGCGACATTATCGTCGACAACATGCGCGGTTCCGTCGACCCAGACTCTACCCTCGATGTCACCGGTTACCAGCACTACATCGCCATGCCTAACCTGGGTGTGTTCAACGACTCCGGTTTCCCGTTCACGCGCCTGGCCGACCTGTCGGAATCCGCCGTGGTCATGCCAGACAACTTCGGCACCGATGAAATCACCGCTTACCTGACCGTGCTCGGCCGCTTCGGCGAAGCCACCGGTTACCCGGCGACTGCCGTGAAAGTGGTACAGGCCAAAGATGTGCAAAGCGTCGCCGACAAGGACCTGCTGGTGCTCGCCACCGCCGCCAACCAACCGCTGCTCAAGCAGTGGCAGCAGTACCTGCCGGCGACCAGCGATGGCGCGCAGCATCAGTTCCTGTTGTCGGACCTGCCGCGTTATGTACGCAGCTGGGTCAGCCCCGATCCGGCGGCCAATATCCACAAGGCCAATACCGGGATTACCTTCAACAGCTTGAGCAGCAGCACCTGGCTGGCCGGTTTCCAATCGCCGCTCAAGTCCGGGCGCAGCGTGGTACTGATCGCCAGCAACCAGCCGCAAGGCCTGCTGGAAGCTACCTCCGCCCTGATCGGCGGTGACGACTACAAAGATTCGATCCAGGGCAGCCTGGCGGTGGTGCAAGGCACGCAAATCAGCTCGCTGGTGGCGGACGAGCAGTACTACGTCGGCAAGCTCAACTACTTCAAGTTCATGCAGTGGCAACTGTCCCAGAACCTGGGGTGGATGCTGTTGATCACCTTCCTCAGTCTGGCGGTGGTCACGTCGCTGATCTACCTGTCGCTGCGTGCCCGTGCAAAACGGCGGTTGGCATGAGCCTGCTGCGTAGCATGGCCCTGATAGCGCTGGGCTCGCTGATGTGTGCAGGTGTGGCGCAGGCGCAGAGCTGTGACTGGCCGTTGTGGCAGAACTATGCCAAGCGCTTCGTGCAGGACGACGGCCGTGTGCTCAACTCCTCCATGAAACCTACCGAGAGCAGCTCGGAAGGGCAGTCCTATGCGATGTTCTTCGCCCTGGTCGGCAACGACCGTGGCAGCTTCGACAAGCTGTGGACCTGGACCAAGGCCAACATGTCGGGGGCCGATATCGGCCAGAACCTGCCAGGTTGGTTGTGGGGCAAAAAGCCTGACGACACCTGGGGCGTGATCGATCCCAACTCCGCCAGCGACGCGGATTTGTGGATGGCCTACGCCCTGCTCGAAGCGGCCCGCGTGTGGAATGCGCCGCAATACCGCGCCGATGCGCAATTGGTGCTGGCTAATGTGGAACGCAACCTGATCGTGCGTGTGCCGGGCCTGGGCAAGATGCTGTTGCCAGGGCCGGTGGGTTACGCCCATGCCGGTGGTCTGTGGCGATTCAACCCGAGCTACCAGGTGCTGGCGCAGCTACGTCGCTTCCATAAAGAGCGGCCCAATGCAGGCTGGAACGAAGTGGCCGAAAGTAACGCGCGGATGCTCGCCGACACCGCCAGCAACCCCCATGGTCTGGCGGCCAACTGGGTCGGTTACCGCGCGACCAGTACCAACACCGGGCTGTTTGTGGTCGACCCGTTCTCCGATGACCTGGGCAGCTACGACGCGATCCGCACCTACATGTGGGCCGGCATGACCGCCAAGGCCGATCCACTGGCGGCGGGCATGCTCAAGTCCCTGGGGGGCATGTCACGGGCGACGGCTGCGGCGGCCACCGGCTTCCCGCCGGAGAAAATCCACGTCACCACCGGCGAAGTCGAGAAGAACAATGGCTATTCGCCGATCGGCTTCTCGGCGTCGACCATTGCCTTCTTCCAGGCCCGAGGCGAAACCGCCCTGGCACAACTGCAAAAGGCCAAGGTCGACGACGCGCTCAACAAAGCCCTGGCGCCCTCGGCGCCGGACAGCACGCAGCCGATCTACTACGACTACATGCTCAGCCTGTTCAGCCAAGGCTTTTCCGATCAGAAGTACCGTTTTGAACAAGACGGTACGGTCAAACTTTCCTGGGAGGCAGCATGCGCCGTCACACGCTAGCCATTGCGATTCTCGCCGCCCTGGCCTCGACCGCCGGCTTCGCTGAAACCAGCGACCCGCAGTCCCTGCTGATCGAGCAGGGCTACTACTGGCAGGCGAAGAAAAACCCCGAGCGGGCGCTGGAGACCTGGCAGAAACTGCTTAACCTGAGCCCCGAGCAGCCGGACGCGCTTTATGGCATCGGCTTGATCCAGATGCAGCAGAACCACCCGGCCGAGGCGCAAAAGTATCTGGCCCGACTGCAAGCGCTGAGCCCGGTGCCGCGCCAGGCGTTGCAGTTGGAGCAAGATATCACCGTCAACATGCCGGAAAATGCCAAGCTGTTGGAGCAGGCGCGTGAATTGGGTGAGCCCGAAGACGAGCGCGAAAAGGCCGTGGCCTTGTACCGTCAGATTTTCCAGGGCCGCCAGCCCCAGGGCCTGATCGCCCGTGAGTACTACAACACCCTGGGTTTTACCGCCAAGGGCACCAATGAGGCCATTGCCGGCCTGCAGCGCCTGACCCGTGAGCGGCCCAACGATCCGATCGTTGCGCTGTTCCTGGCCAAGCACCTGGCGCGCAACCCGGCTACCCGGCCGGACGGTATCCGTGCGTTGGCCAAGCTGGCCTCGAACAACGACGTGGGCGGCAACGCCGATGAAACCTGGCGCTTTGCGCTGGTCTGGCTCGGCCCACCGAAGCCGGACCAGGTGTCGCTGTTCCAGCAATTTCTCACCGTGCACCCGGATGACACCGAGATCCGCGCGCTCATGGACAAGGGCATCGCCCAAGGCAAGGGCGGCGGTGCCTGGCAGCGTGATCCGCAGATGACCAAGGCGTTCAAGGCCCTGGACGACGGCGACTTGAAAACCGCCGAGCCACTGCTCACGGCGCGTCTTGCGCAAAAATCCAATGACGTCGATGCGCTTGGTGGCATGGGCGTGTTGCGTCAACAGCAAGAGCGTTTCAGCGATGCGGAAAACTACCTGGTGCAGGCCACGCGCTTGCCCGGTGGCGCCGCGTGGCAGTCGGCCCTGAACGACGTGCGTTACTGGAACCTGATCAGCCAGAGCCGTGACGCCCAGCGCGCCGGCCGCGGTGCCCAGGCCCGTGACCTGGTGGCCCAGGCCGAGCGCCTGAACCCGGGCCAACCGGGTGCGGCAATCGCCTTGGCCGGTTTCCAGGCCCAGGACAACCAGTTCGACGTTGCCGAAGCCGGCTACCGCAAGGTGTTGGCCCGTCACCCTGGCGACCCGGATGCGCTCAGCGGTTTGATCAACGTGCTGTCCCAATCCGGCCAGCCGGATGAAGCCCTGAAGCTGATCGACTCGGTGTCGCCGGCCCAGCGCGCCAAGTTTGCGCCGAGCGTGAAAATCAACGCACTGCGCGCTACCCAGGTCGGCAAACTGGCCGAGCAGCGCGGTGACCTGAAGGCCGCGCAAGCCGCCTACCGCCAGGCCCTCGACGCCGACCCGGAAAACCCCTGGACCCGCTTTGCCTTGGCGCGCATGTACCTGCGCGACGGTCAGATCCGCAATGCGCGTGCCCTGATCGACGGCCTGCTCAAGACCCAGCCCAACCAACCAGATGCGCTGTACACGAGCACCCTGATGTCGGCTGAACTGAGCGAGTGGAAACAAGCCGAGGCCACCCTCGGGCGTATCCCCACCGCCCAGCGCACGGCGGACATGAACGAGCTGGCGATCGATATCGCCCTGCATCAGCAGACGGACATCGCCATCGAAACAGCGCGCCGTGGCCAGCGTCCGGAAGCCCTGGCGCTGCTTGGTCGTTCCGAGTCGCTGGCCCGGCAAAAACCTGAGCGTGTGGCTGTGCTGGCTGCTGCTTATGTTGAAGTGGGCGCCCCGCAGTTCGGCCTGGACATGATGCAGAGGGTGGTGGAGAACAACCCCAACCCGACTGTCGACCAGAAACTGCTGTACGCCAACGTGCTGCTCAAGGCCAACAAGTACAGCGAGGCGGGCGAGATCCTGCGCGAAGTGCAAGGCCAGCCGTTGACAGAGATCGGTCGCCAGCGCTATGACGATTTGATCTACCTGTACCGGGTCAAGCAGGCCGACGCCCTGCGCGAGAAGAACGACCTGGTGGCGGCCTACGACATGCTTTCCCCGGCCCTGGCCCAGCGCCCGAACGACGCATTGGGTGTCGGTGCCCTGGCGCGCATGTACGCGGCCAGCGGCAACGGCAAGAAGGCCATGGAGCTGTACACGCCGTTGATCCAGCAGAACCCGAATAATGCGCGCCTGCAATTGGGTCTGGCGGACATCGCCCTGAAAGGCAACGACCGCAGCCTGGCACAATCGGCCAGCGACAAGGCCCTGGCGCTCGAACCGGGCAACCCGGAGATCCTTACTTCGGCGGCACGCATCTATCAGGGCCTGGGCAAGAACAGCGAAGCCGCTGAACTGCTGCGCAAGGCCCTGGCGATTGAAACCGCGATGAAGGCCAGGACCCAGGTGGCCCAGGCCGAACCTCAGGGCAAATCGTATAACCCCTTCGTGGGCTTGCCGGGCCAGCGCCGCCAGGTCACCGACCTGACTGTCGCCGGCGCCGTGCCGCCGCCGATCGATGCACCGACCAAGACCGTTACGTCCAGCGCGTTTGCCAGCGCGACGTCCAACGACCTGAGCGACCCGTTTGTGCCGCCGTCGACCATCGCCTCCATCGACAGCCCCGAGCTGAGCCCGGCACGGCGTGCGCTGGATACCATCCTGCGTGACCGTACCGGGTATGTGGTGCAGGGCTTGAGCGTACGCAGCAATAACGGCGAGAAAGGCTTGAGCAAGATCACCGATGTGGAAGCGCCGTTCGAGGCGCGCATGCCGGTTGGCGATAACACCATAGCGTTGCGCGTCACGCCGGTGCACTTGAGCGCGGGCAGCGTGGGCAGCGATGCGTTGTCGCGTTTCGGCAAAGGCACCACCACCCCGGCGGGCTCCCAGAGCGACACCGGTGTTGGCTTGGCCGTCGCGTTCGAGAATCCGGATGAAGGCTTCAAGGCCGACGTCGGGGTCAGCCCGTTGGGCTTCCTCTACAACACCCTGGTGGGTGGCGTGAGTGTGTCGCGTCCGTTCGAGGCCAATTCGAACTTCCGATATGGCGCCAATATTTCCCGGCGTCCGGTCACCGACAGTGTCACTTCCTTCGCAGGTTCCGAAGACGGCGATGGCAACAAATGGGGCGGCGTCACCGCCAACGGCGGCCGTGGTGAGCTGAGCTATGACAACCAGAAACTGGGCGTCTACGGCTACGCGTCGCTGCATGAATTGCTGGGCAATAACGTCGAAGACAACACCCGTCTGGAACTGGGCAGCGGCATCTACTGGTACCTGCGCAACAACCAGCGGGACACGTTGACCCTGGGTATCAGCGGCTCGGCGATGACCTTCAAGGAAAACCAGGACTTCTACACCTACGGCAACGGCGGTTACTTCAGCCCGCAGCGCTTCTTCTCCCTGGGCGTGCCGATTCGTTGGGCGCAAAGCTTTGATCGCTTCAGTTACCAGGTAAAAAGTTCGGTAGGCCTGCAGCATATCGCGCAAGATGGGGCGGATTTTTTCCCTGGCGAAAGTAGGCTGCAAGCGTCCAGGAATAATCCCAAGTACGAGAGCACCAGCAAAACCGGCGTCGGCTACAGCTTCAACGCGGCTGCCGAATACCGTCTCAGCTCGCGGTTCTACCTGGGGGGTGAAATCGGACTCGATAACGCCCAGGATTACCGCCAGTACGCGGGTAATGCTTATCTGCGCTACTTGTTCGAAGACCTGAGCGGACCTATGCCTTTGCCGGTCAGCCCGTACCGTTCTCCTTATTCCAACTGATTAAATCGGAGTTATTCATGCCTGTTTCTGCGATTGCCGGCCTAACCATGCTGGTACTGGGCGAAAGTCATATGAGCTTTCCCGATTCGTTGCTCAACCCGCTGCAAGACAACCTGACCAAGCAAGGCGCGGTGGTTCACTCCATCGGTGCCTGTGGTGCTGGTGCGGCGGATTGGGTCGTACCGAAAAAAGTCGAGTGTGGCGGCGAGCGCCTGCCCACCGGCAAAGCCGTGATCTACGGCAAGAACGCCATGAGCACCACGCCGATCCAGGAACTGATCGCCAAGGACAAACCCGACGTTGTCGTGCTGATCATCGGTGACACCATGGGCTCGTACACCAATCCGGTATTCCCCAAGGCCTGGGCCTGGAAAAGCGTGACCTCGCTGACCAAGGCGATCACCGACACCGGCACCAAGTGCGTGTGGGTCGGTCCGCCGTGGGGCAAGGTCGGTTCCCAGTACAAGAAGGACGACACCCGCACCAAGCTGATGTCGGCTTTCCTGGCCAGTAACGTGGCGCCGTGCACCTACATCGATTCGCTGACCTTCTCCAAGCCGGGCGAGTGGATCACCACTGACGGCCAGCACTTCACCATCGACGGCTACCAGAAATGGGCCAAGGCCATTGGTACAGCCCTGGGCGACCTGCCGCCATCGGCCTACGGTAAAGGAAGCAAATAATGAAACGAATGACCCTGGGCCTGGCTACTTTGCTCGCCAGTGTCAGCGCCTACAGCGCCGACATCCCGTTGTACCCCACCGGCCCGGAGCAAGACGCAGCGTTCCTGCGTTTTGCCAATGGCGCTCCCGGCGAGTTGAAGCTGGTGGCGGACGGTTCCAAGGCCAGCCTGGTGTTGAGCGGGGATAAAGCCGTGTCGGACTTCCTGCCGGTGGTGGGGGGTGACAAGCCGATCAAGGGCGTGTTGAGCCGCGACGGTAAAAACGCCGACCTGTCGGTGACCGTGGCCCCCGGCGAATTCGCCACCGTGGTCGCGTTGGTCGACGCCCAGGGCGCCACGCGCCAGTTGGTGGTGCGTGAGCAACCGGACGACTTCAACGCGCTCAAAGCTTCCCTGGCCTTTATCAACGCCGACGCCGCGTGCGCCGACGCCAGCCTGGAAGCCGTGGCGCAAAAAGCCGAGCTGTTCAAGAAGGTGGCTGAAGGTGCGGTGCAGCGCCGCATGATCAACCCGGTGGAGCTGTCGGTGCAGCTCAAGTGCGCCGGTGCTCCGGTGGGCCAGCCGCTGACGTTCACCCTCAAGGCGGGTGAGCGCTATAGCGTGCTGGCCGTCCCTTCGGCTGCAGGTTCGAAGTTGCTGTTCGCCTCCGACGCACTCGCTAACTGATCGGGCCCGACACCACCATGGTCTTTGCCTCACTCGAATTTCTCACGCTGTTCCTGCCGGCCTTTCTGTTGATTTATGCCCTGGCTCGTCCGAGCTGGCGCAATGTCATCCTGTTGATCGGCAGCTGGTTGTTCTATGGCTGGTTGAGCCCGCTGTTCCTGTTCCTGCACATGGTGTTGACCGTGGTGGCATGGGTCGGCGGCCTGCTGGTGGACCGCTCCCGTGAGGACGGCAAGGGCCGGGTGCGCCTGTTGATTGCGTTGATCGTGTTCAACACGGCGGTGCTGTGTTGGTACAAGTACGCCAACATCGTCGCCGGCACCGTGAGCGAGGTGATCACCTGGTACGGCGCCATGCCGCTGGATTGGCAACGCGTGGCCTTGCCGGCCGGTCTGTCGTTCATCGTGTTGCAGGCGATTTCCTACCTGGTGGACGTGCACCGTCATACGGTGCCGGTGGAGCGCAGCTTCATCAATTACGCCACGTACATTTCGATGTTCGGTCACTCGATTGCAGGCCCGATCATTCGTTACGACTGGGTCCGTCGCGAGCTGAACCAGCGTTATTTCAACTGGCCGAACTTCTCTCTGGGCGCGCGTCGCTTCATGATCGGCATGGGCATGAAAGTGCTGGTGGCTGACACCTTGTCGCCGTTGGTGGACATTGCCTTCCACCTCGAAAACCCGAGTCTGGTGGATGCATGGGTCGGTTGCCTGGCCTATTCGCTGCAACTGTTCTTCGACTTCGCCGGCTACAGCGCCATGGCTATCGGCCTGGGCCTGATGCTGGGCTTTCACTTCCCGGAAAACTTCAACCGGCCGTACCTGGCCAGCAGCATCCAGGACTTCTGGCGTCGTTGGCACTTGTCGTTGTCCAGTTGGTTGCGCGACTACCTGTATATCGCCCTGGGCGGTAACCGCGACGGCGTGTGGCGCACCTATCGCAACCTGTTCCTGACCATGGCGATCGCCGGGTTGTGGCACGGCGGCGACAGCTGGAACTACCTGTTGTGGGGGGCGGCACATGGTATCGCGCTGTGTGTGGATCGCGCCTGGTCGCGGTCGAGCCTGCCGCGCATTCCGCCGGTGCTGTCGCACATCCTGACGCTGCTGTTTGTGTGCCTGGCCTGGACCTTGTTCCGCGCGCCGGACTTCCATTCGGCACTGACCATGTACGCCGGCCAGTTCGGTATGCATGGCGTGGCCCTGGGTGACGCAATGGCCGTGGCCATGCGCCCGGCCCACGGCATGGCGGCGTTGCTGGGCCTGGTGTGCATCATTGCGCCGATCTGGCAGGTGCGTTGCGAGCAGCGTTTCGGTACCCAACCCTGGTTTGTGGTGGCTGCTTCGTTGTGGCCGGTGGCCGGGTTTTTGTTGTCGTTCGCGCTGATCGCCAGCCGCGACGCTGTACCGTTTCTGTACTTTCAGTTCTAAGGACGCCCGACCATGCCCGCTCCTACCGCGCCGACTCCTCCGAGCGATTTGGCCGTTCGCACCAGCCCCCTGGCGGCCTGGGTGCTGGTGCCCTTCCTGGCGGCGGGGCTGCTGTCCTGTGCCTGGCTGATGGTGAAGGGGCCGATCAGCTTCTTGCCCGCCAAGATCGACAGCGACATGCTGCTGCACGGTGAGTTGACCCACCGTTTCGCCAAGGAACTGGCCAAGGCGCCGATGGCGATCCAGGCTGCCAACCTGGAGCGTGGGACCAGTTGGCTGGCGTTCGGCGACACCGGGCCGCGTGTGCGCCAGGGTTGCCCAGGCTGGCTGTTTATCAGCGATGAACTGCGCATCAACCGCCATGCCGAGGCCAATGCACAGACCAAGGCCCAGGCGGTGATCGCCTTGCAGCAGCAACTGGGCAAAAAGGGCATCGACCTGCAAGTGGTGGTGGTGCCGGACAAGAGCCGTATCGCCGCCGCCCAACGTTGCGGTCTGTACCGTCCTGCGGCGCTTGATGGCCGCATCCAGGCTTGGACCGCCACGTTGCAGGCGGCTGGCGTATCAGCACTCGACCTGACCGACACCCTTAAGCCGCTGGGCCCGGAAGCGTACCTGCGTACCGACACCCACTGGAGCGAAATCGGCTCAAACGCGGGGGCCAAGGCCCTGGTACAACGCATCCGGCAACGTGGCATCCAGGCCACGCCCGAGCAAGCCTTCGAGATTACCCAGGCGCCGCTCGCCGTGCGCCCGGGAGACCTGGTGCGCCTGGCCGGTCTCGACTGGTTGCCACCCAAGTTGCAGCCGCCAGGGGAATCGGTCGCGGCCAGTTCCGCTCACGAAAGCGGCGGTGCCACCAGCAGTGCCGATGACCTGTTCGGCGACGCCGGCCTGCCCAATGTGGCGCTGATCGGTACCTCGTTCTCGCGCAATTCGAACTTTGTGGGCTTCCTGCAAAAAGCTCTGAATGCGCCGGTAGGCAATTTCAGCAAGGATGGCGGCGAATTTTCCGGCGCGGCCAAGGCGTACTTCGACAGCCCAGCGTTCCGGCAAACCCCGCCTAAGTTGTTGATCTGGGAGATTCCAGAGCGCGACCTGCAAACGCCGTATGACATCATCACGCTTGGTCAGTAATTTGACGGCTTGCCGTCTGTCTAAAAAATAAACAGCGAAAGGATCAAAATAATGACACCTTGGCGAGCTTGAAGCAGACTGCTCGCACAAGGGCGACCACAAAAAGACCTGCGGTAAGCAGTCGTATCAGCTGACCTTTTCACGTCTTTAAGCTTCGCCGTGATGAGGATTGCGCTATGAGCTTCACCGACGGTCTTCTGGTTCTGCTGGGCAAAGACGTCAGCCTCGATCCCCAAGGGCTGAATGCGCGAATGCACTTTTTCGGCAGCGTCCCCGTGGATGACGGCACCCCGTTTCCTCCACCAACTCCCGGTGTCAATGAGCAGTCCCATCCGTTGAATAAGGCTGCGCGGCATCCGTGTGTGGTTGCGTTGGTGTCGGTCAATGGTGGGGTCGGACGAAGCACCTTGGCGGCGGCCTTGAGCAGTGGCTTACAGCGCCATGGCGAGTCGGTGGTAGCGGTGGACCTGGACCCTCAGAACGCCTTGCGTTTGCACTTCGGGGTCAGCCCTTGCGTGCCGGGTATCGGCCTGACCAGTCTGCGACATGGGCAGTGGGAGAACATCCAGCAGCCCGGTTTTTTCGGCAGTCGCGTGCTCCCCTTTGGTGAAACCGACATGCAGCAACAGGAAGACCTGCAGCGCTGGCTCAAAAACGAGCCGGACTGGCTGGCCCAGCACCTCTCGACCATGGGCTTGAGTGCCCGGCATACGGTGATCATCGATACCCCCGCCGGTCATAACGTTTACTTTCATCAAGCCCTCAGCGTGGCCGATGTGGTGTTGGTGGTTGCGCAGCCTGACGCCGCTTCCCTGGGCACTCTGGACCAACTTAATGGGCTGCTGGCGCCCCACCTTGAGCGTGAGCGCCCGCCGCACGTTCACTTCTTGATCAACCAACTGGACGAGGGCAATGCCTTCAGCCTGGATATGGTCGAGGCGTTCAAGCAGCGTCTGGGCGCGAAAGAGCCGCTGGAGGTGCACCGCGACACATCGATCAGTGAAGCGCTGGCATTCGGAACCGACCCATTGGACAGCCAGGCATTGGGCTTGGCTGCGGACGATATCAACGACCTTTGCCGACTACTGATTGCTCGCAAAAAATGTCTGTAAATGGCGGTTTAAAGGCTTAGCGCCAGATGCTTATGCACAATCGGTTGAATGCCTGGGTCATGAAACAACTTTTTTGTGGAGCCGTTCTCAACTCGCCGCAACTGCCTGTTTTACGTGAATTTTATTTTGTGAGTAAAAAATGAACAGCATGGCATTTTGGCTGTAGCGCAGGTGGATGCAGGCTCCGTACAAAATTCATCAACAGAGTTATCCACAGGTTGGGGTGCGACAATTTTGCCCCCTAATCGCGCTCGGCGAGCACCAACAAGTTGCGCGGTGTCAGTGTCGTTTCGCAGAAGATCCCAACTTCTACCCTGTAGCCGTGCTCGGCCAAAAACAGTGCCCGATCCAGCACCAGCCATAACTCCAGCGGGCGCCGAAACAGACCACGCACCAGTTCCAGGTTTCTGACTTCGGCCAAGCGCTGCCAGCCATAGGCTTCCAACACCGGCCAATCCTGCTCATCTGTGGATAACCCTTTAACACCCGCCAGCTCCCGGCAGTAATCAGCAAAGGGTTTGTCCAGCCAGCTGGCGGGCAGGGACGGTGTGGGCAGGTAGTCGTCGCAGCCGCGTAACTGGCGTTGCAACTGATCGAAACCCAGGCGGCGGGCCATCGACATGTCCCGTTGCCGGCGCACGCGTTTACCCGCGGTGACGGTTTCGCTCAGCGGCAGGCCAAGGTCATCAACCGATAGTTGCAAACGTGAAGCACGGCCCGCATTGGAAAGCGGCTGGTAAGTCGACGCGTTGATGCGGTTATAGCAGCAGGGCGCCAGCGCCAGCTGTTTGCAGCCGACGGCACTGGCTACTTGCAGCAGACGCACGTGCAGGTCACCGCAGGCGTGCAGAGCGACAGGCGTGTGTTCGGGGCCGAGCGCCACATCGGCCATCACGTCTTGCAGGCGATGGGTGACGGGCAATCCATGCTGGTCGCTCAAGGCCTGGCCTGCCGCGATCAGCGCCGGGTCGTATTCCAGGCAGGTCAGCTGTTGGCCTGTGTGCAACAGGCGGCGGCCGAGGTGGCCCTTGCCGGCGCACCAATCCAGCCAATGCCGGGGTGTTTGCGCAAACTGCAGCGCGGCGCCGAAGGCTTCGATTTGCTGCCATTTGCGCCCGGGTACGTCGACATTCAGGCGGTGCGCAGCGGGTTGCAGGGGCTGCGTCGGTAACTTATCCACAGCACTGAGACGCAAGGCTTCGCGGGCCAGTGTGGGAAACGGTGCGGGCGCCGGCAGTGTGTGGGGGTGGTTATGGCTGGTTTCTGCGTCGGACAACGAGCGTTGACGCAGCCACCGGGCCAGTTCCGGATGCTCGGTTTCCCAAGGCAATTGCCGATGAATAAAGGGCCGTGGTCGCCACAGCCTCTGGTGCTCGATCAGAAACGCATCCAGCGCCTTGAAGCGGGCTTCAACGTCCCTGGCAGGCATCGACGCGCAGCCAGCGTTCCAGCAGTTTGAAGCCGCGCACCAGCAGGAAGGAGATCAACAGGTAGAACACGCCGGCGGTGAAGAACATCTCCACGGTGAGGTAGTTGCGCGCGATGATCGTCCTGGCCATGCCGGTCAGCTCCAGCAGGGTCACGGTGCTCGCCAGCGAGCTGGCCTTGAGCATCAGGATGACTTCGTTGCTGTAGGCCGGCAGCCCGATGCGCGCGGCCCGGGGCAGGATGATGTAGAACAGCGTCTTGGGCCTGGACATGCCCAACGCACGGGCTGCTTCGATTTCCCCCGGCGGAATGGCCTGGATGGCGCCCCGCAGGATCTCGGCGATATAGGCCGCCGTATGCAGCGTCATGGTGGCGGTGGCACACCAGAACGGGTCGCGCAGGTACGTCCACATGAAGCTTGAGCGGATGCTTTCGAATTGAGCCAGGCCGTAATAGACCAGGAACAATTGCACCAGCAGCGGCGTACCGCGAAAGAAAAAGATGTAGGCGTAGGGCAGGGCGCGCACAGACAGGTGCCTGGACGAGCGCGCGATACCCAGCGGGATGGCCAGGATCAGGCCGAGGATCACAGCGATGCTCACCAGTTCCAGGGTCAGGATGGCGCCCTGGATAAACTTCGGCAGCCACTTGATGATGACTTCCCATTCCATTACGTCGTCCTCACGAAGCCGCGGGCGGCGCGTTGTTCCAGGAAGTGCATAGCCACCATCGACAGCGACGTCAGGGCCAGGTAGATGAACGCGGCGACCATATAGAAGGTGAAAGGCTGTTTAGTGACGGTTACGGCGATCTGCGCATGGCGCATGATTTCTTCGAGGCCGATGACCGTGACCAGCGCGGTATCTTTCATCAGGATCAGGAACAGATTGCCCAGCCCCGGCAGGGCGATGCGCCACATCTGCGGCATGATCAATCGGGTAAAGATACGAAACTTCGACAGGCCCAGCGCCACACCCGCTTCGCGGTGGCCTTTGGGAATGGAGATGATCGCGCCACGCAGCACTTCCGTGGCGTAGGCGCCGAAACACAGGCCCAGCGCGATGACGCCAGCGGCAAAGGCGCTGAGGGACAGGTCGGGAATGTCGAGCAACTCACCCAGTGATCGCATGGCGTTGATCGTGCCGAAGTAAATCAGCAGCACCCACAGCAGTTCCGGCACACCGCGAACGATTGTCGAGTAAGTACCGCCCAGCCATTGCAACGGCTTGTACGGGGAAGTCTTGGCCAGGGCACCGGCGAGGCCGAGTACCAGCCCCAGGCATAATGCCGTGAGCGCCAGTTTGACGGTCATCAGCGCGCCGGCAGCGAGCGCCGGGCCGAATCCGTAGAGATCGAAATTCATGGTGTTTTCATATCGCGGCAGGCATTGCTGAAAGCCGGCGCGCTCAAAGGCGCGCGCCGGGCAGGCCGTTCAGATCATTCGATGCTGAACGGGAAGTACTTGTCGTTGATCTTCTTGTAGGTGCCGTCTGCCTTGATCTCTGCCAGGGCTTTGTTCAGGCGCTCGCGCAGGGGGTCGCCCTTGCGTACGGCGATCCCGATCTTGTCGCTCTCTACAACCGGGTCGCCCTTGAACTCGTAGGCCTGGCCGTCTTTGCTCTTGAGCCATTCGTACTGCACGTACTTGTCGGCGAGGATGCCGTCGAGGCGGCCGGACGTCAGGTCGAGGTAGGCGTTTTCCTGGGTGTCGTAGAGCTTGGCTTCGGTGTCAGGCAGCTTGTCTTCCAGGTACGTGCCGGCCAGCGTTGCGCGCTGTGCGCCGATGACCTTGCCCTTCAGGTAGCCGGCGTCAGTCTTGAAGTCTGCGGTGGCTTTAGGTGCGATGAACTGCAGCTTGTTGGAGTAGTACGGGTCGGTGAAGTCGACGGCTTGCTTGCGCTCGTCGGTGATCGACAGCGAGGACACCAGGAAGTCGAACTTCTTGGCATTCAGGGCCGGGATGATGCCGTCCCAGTCGGACACATACACGTCGCACTTCTCGACTTTCATCTTCGCGCACAGGGCGTCGCCGATGTCTTTGTCGAAGCCGACCACGTTGCCGCTGGCGTCTTTATTGTTGAACGGCGGGTAGGCCGCTTCGATCCCCATGGTCAAGGTTTCTGCCATGGCCGTGGCGCTGAACGCCATCGAGACGGCCGCGGCCAGAAGGAATTTTTTATAGTTCTGCATGCATGTTGCTCCGTTAGCGGTTGCTGGACATGAATTGTTTGCAGCGCGCCGAAAACGGGTTTTCAAACACCTGCTGTGGCGATCCTTGCTCTTCGATCAGGCCCTGGTGGAGGAACACCACTTCACTGGAGACCTGACGGGCGAAGCCCATTTCGTGGGTGACCAGCAGCATGGTGCGGCCTTCTTCGGCCAGCGCGCGGATCACATTAAGTACTTCCTGGACCATTTCCGGGTCAAGGGCTGAAGTGGGCTCGTCGAACAGGATGACCTTGGGCTGCATCGCCAGGGTGCGCGCGATGGCGGCCCGTTGTTGCTGGCCGCCGGACAATTGCGCGGGGTAGGCGTGGCGCTTGTCGGCGATGCCGACCTTGTCCAGCAGGGCTTCGGCCACTTCTATTGCCTCGGCCTTGCTTTGGCCGAGCACGCGACGAGGGGCCTCGATGATGTTGTCGAGGATGCTCATGTGTGGCCACAGGTTAAAGTTTTGAAACACAAAACCGATTTCGCTGCGCAGGCGGTTGATCTGCTTGCCGTCGGCGGCCATCAGCTCGCCGTTTTTCGCGGCCTTGAGCTTGAGTTCTTCGCCGGCCACGAGGATCTGGCCCTGGTGCGGGTTTTCCAGCAGGTTGATGCAGCGCAGGAACGTGGACTTGCCGGAACCGGAGGAACCCAGGATCGAGATCACATCGCCGTCGCGAGCGGTCAGCGAGATACCTTTGAGTACCTCCAGCTCACCATAGCGTTTATGCAAGTTGCGGATTTCAAGCGCGGGCGTGGCCTCGGCCATGTGGGGTCCTCATTGTGTTCATTGCGATCTTCGCTGTTGGGCCGCCTTCCTGGCGAGGCGCCAAGCTAGCATAGCGTCTTGATGGCGGCCAACAGCGCGGCGGGCGGTAAACGGGCGGTGTGCGGCAGGGTGTCGCATCGGTACAGCAGGGTGTCGCGCCATCAACAACCGAACAACCGTTTGAACCCGTGAATCCCGCAGGCTTCGCGTAAAAAAGGGCGCGATGGTGCCAGCTTTGGACGGGTGTTGGAAGGGTTAAACGGGCAAACGGTACCTATCGGCCCTTTTATGGCGCGCGGTGTACTTTTTGTGTGTGCTTTTGGTGCGTTTGTTCGTGTTGAAAGTGAGTCGCACGGTAACGCTATAGCGAAATGCCATTGTTCTCAATGACTTGCGATGACTGTTGAATCGTCCTACAGGCCGCGTCAATCGCGGTCTTGTAACATTTTGGCGCAAATCTTGCGTAAAAAATAAAGAACGCCCTGTTGGTTTCTTTTCACGAGGAAGAGCCCAGGCCGGGCGGACCGTTTTCGCAATTCCTCGCAAAGGTGTGTCAATGAGTAGTACGCAAAGCTCCAATGACCTCGAACAGGGGCTCAAACCGCGTCACGTCACCATGCTGTCGATTGCCGGCGTCATTGGTGCCGGTTTGTTTGTCGGCTCCGGCCACGCGATTGCTGCCGCCGGCCCTGCGGTCCTGCTGGCGTATGCCGCAGCGGGTACGCTGGTGGTATTGGTGATGCGCATGCTGGCCGAAATGGCCGTGGCGTCGCCGGACACCGGTTCGTTCTCCACCTATGCCGACCGTGCGATCGGTCACTGGGCCGGTTTTACTATCGGCTGGCTGTACTGGTGGTTCTGGGTGCTGGTGATTCCGTTGGAAGCCAACGCCGCCGCGACCATTCTCCACGCCTGGTTCCCGGATGTGGCCATCTGGGCCTTCACGCTGATCATCACCCTGCTGCTGACGGCTACCAATCTGTTCAGCGTGAAGAACTACGGTGAGTTCGAGTTCTGGTTTGCGTTGATCAAGGTCGTGGCGATCGTAGGTTTTGTGATCCTCGGCCTGGCGGCGATTTTCGGCTTCCTGCCGACCAGCCAGGTCAGCGGTGTTTCCCACCTCTTTGACACCCAAGGCTTTATGCCCAACGGCATGGGCGCGGTATTGGCGGCGATCCTGACCACCATGTTCTCCTTTATGGGCACCGAGATCGTCACCATCGCTGCAGCCGAATCGAAGAACCCGGGCCAGCAAATCACCAAGGCCACCAACTCGGTGATCTGGCGGATTGGCTTGTTCTACCTGTTGTCGATCTTCATCGTCGTGTCCCTGGTGCCTTGGAATGATCCGACCCTCGCGGCCGTAGGTTCCTACCAGACCGTGCTGGAACGCATGGGTATTCCGAACGCCAAGCTGATCGTCGACCTGGTGGTCTTGGTTGCCGTGACCAGCTGCCTGAACTCGGCGCTGTATACCGCTTCGCGCATGCTGTTCTCCCTGGGCCGTCGCGGCGATGCACCGGCCGTGGCCAAGCGCACCAACAAGAGCGGCACGCCTTACTGGGCGGTGTTGCTGTCCACTGGCGCGGCGTTCCTGGCAGTATTTGCCAACTACGTGGCACCGGCTGCGGTGTTCGAATTCCTGCTGGCCAGCTCCGGCGCCATCGCGCTGCTGGTGTACCTGGTGATTGCAGTGTCGCAACTGCGCATGCGTCAGAAACGCATGGCTGCGGGCGAGAAAATTGTCTTCAAGATGTGGCTGTTCCCAGGCCTGACCTACGCGGTGATGGTGTTTATCGTCGGCACGTTGACCATCATGCTGTTCCAGGAAGCGCACCGGGTCGAGATCATCGCGACTGGGGTCTTGAGCTTGCTGGTGGTGGCGGCGGGGTTGTTTGTGTCGAGCCGTCGCAAGGCGCAGAGAGCAGGCGCTGTGGTGCTGAATTGATGTGATGGAATGCGGTGCTTGATTGCGCCGCAGTTCAAATGTGGGAGGGGGCTTGCCCCCGATAGCGGTGCGTCAGTCGACATCTAATTGACTGATACCACGCTATCGCGGGCAAGCCCCCTCCCACATTTTGTTTTGCGTCAGTCTTGGGAGTTGGTGAGCGCCTGGGATGCGGCGACGTAATCGGCCTGGAACTGCGGCGATTCAATCCACGCCAGTGCGGCGGTTTCATCGTCGCTGTCCGTGGCCCACTGCCGATACTCGATCAGTGCCGCCAGGATAAAGTCGGTGGCTTCTTCTTCGCCTTCCTGCTCCAGCACCAGCGCGAGCAGGGGGTGGGCCAGGAATACCGCGCAGAGGGCCTGCTGGCTGGTCTCGCCGGCGGTGCGCATCTCGACGAACAGCTCGGTCAAATCCACCGACTCAAGGTCAATCCGGTCGTCATCGCCGGCAAACGCATCCGGCTTGCTCGCGACGGCGCGTTGGGTGCGGTTCTGCTTGGCCTTGGCCTTGGCCCGGTGGGCACGTTTTTGCTGCTTGTTCGGCGAGGCCATGGGCTCACGTCCTTGGGTCAGGATCTGGGTGGGGTATTGAAGCGCAGGTTGAGGGAAATCCCAAGGGTATCCGCCGTTAATTGGCCGTGTTGAAGCCATGTCAATGCAATCGGCCACAACCGATCCTGATACTCGCTGCGAAAGAACGCGAAATGTCCGATCTGTTTTTCGCCGATATCTTCCGGGGCGATGCGCAGATGGGTGCGCTCGCTGTTTGCGAAATAGCCCAGCAATCGCTCAATCGCCGCCACGGTGCCGAACGGGTCGTCGGTGATGCTGATCGCCAGCACCTGCGCCTTCACACGACTGAATGGCACGTCGGCCAGGGCACGCCCGCTGGGTCGCGTCTCATACCTGGGCGTTGGCGTGCTCCAGTCACGCACCACGCCTGCCGGCGTATCCTCCAACCAACCCAGGCGCTTGCCGGGGAAATACCCGCAGAGTGCCGTGACCAACGGCATTACCACATGCCATTTGGCAAACATCTGCCAGCGCCCGGCGGCTGCGTAATCGCGCCAGTAGGCGAACTGCGCGCCCACGGTCACGATTCGCCGGATCACCGCGCCGGATGCACCCAGCCCCGCCGCACAGCCGCCAAAACTGTGGCCGACCACATCAATCGGTTGGCCTGGAAACTCCCGCTGTGCCCGCAGCAGGATCGCTTCGAAATCCAGCGTGCCCCAATCCGACCACGACGCCTTGAAACCGCGCAACGAACCGCTGCGCGACTCGCCGATGCCGCGATAGTCGTAGGTGATCACGTCGAAGCCGTTGGCGAACAGGTAATCGGCGAACCGTGAGTAGTGGCGGCAGCGCACGGATGTGGCGGCATTGATGATGACGACCGGGCGTCCAAGGTCGGTGCGCGGGTGGCGCCAGGTGAAGCCGCCGAGGGGGTGGCCGTCTGCGGCGGATTCTTTGAAGGATTCGCTTTGGCTATTTCTGGGTGTAGTTGCAAGTTCTACTGAAGAGGCGTCATTCAAATTCATCGTTTCGAAGCCCCTGCCTGGATTATTATTTTTTAGTAACAGTTAGCCAGTTTGCCAGCACTTGTCTGCCCTTTGATTGGCTCATTAAGCTTCGGCGCTCGCAAAGCGTGCAGAGCCTCGGCGAAAGCCATACATCCGAGAGAAACGACAGCAAACCATGGACAGATTAGACTGGCAGGCACCCATTCCGGAGGTCTCCATGAGCATCCCACGTTCTCCCATCGTTTCAGAGTTTGAAACTGAAGAGCAGGCTGCCAGCTACGACCGTTGGTTTCGTGCCAAGGTACAAGCTTCAATTGATGATCCTCGCCCAAGTATTCCACATGATGAGGCAATGGCCGAAGTCGAGAGGATGCTGGAAGAGAGGCGCAAGGCTCGCCGTGCTGCTCGTTAAATGGCGACCTGAGGCTATCGTCGCCTTGACCGAAATTATTGATTACATCGAGCAGTACAACGCCGCTTCCGCCGCTTCGTTGCACCATACGATTGTGGCGGCCACTGAGGGTTTGTCGTCAATGCCATACGGATTCAGGCAAGGGCGCTTGTCCGGCACTCGTGAAATGGTCGTTCATCCAAACTATCTGGTCGTCTATCGCGTTATGGAACAGGTCGAGATCCTGACCGTATTGCATACGCGCCAAGAATATCCTTCAGAGGCGACCGGTCCGCGTCACTCGACCTCGTGCCAGTAGACGCATAGGCTTGCACCTCTGCGATCCACCAGAGCGTTTTCATGACTCGCGACACCCTCGAACACAACCAGATCCCCCTCTACTTCGCCGCTGTCCTCCTGGCTGCCGCTTTCGGCCTGCTCGCGCCTTCGTTGGCCCATGGCCTCGGCGTGCTGGTCACGCCCGCCATTGCGGTGTTGATGTATGCGATGTTCCTGCAAATCCCTTTTCTGGATCTGCGCCAGAGCTTGAGTCACAAGCGCTTTCTGTCGGCGTTGCTGTTGGCCAATTTCATCCTCGTGCCGTTGCTGGTGTGGGTGTTGACCCGTGGCCTGGTGGAGCGCCCGGCGTTGCTGGTGGGCGCATTGCTGGTGTTGCTGACGCCGTGTATCGACTACGTGGTGGTGTTTACCCATATCGGTAAAGGCGATTCACGCTTGATGCTGGCGGCGACGCCGGTGCTGTTGTTGCTGCAGTTACTGCTGTTGCCGGTGTACCTGGGGTTGATGCTGGGGGCGCAGTCCGGGGTGGTGGTAGCGGTGGGGCCGTTTATAGAGGCGTTTGTATTGTTGATTGTGGTGCCGATGGTGCTGGCGGTGATCACTGCATCCCTGGCGCGCAGATCGGCGATTATCAATGCCTGGAACAATGCCTGGGCATGGTTGCCGGTGCCGGCGATGGCGGGGGTGTTGTTCGTGGTGATCGGTTCGCAGATCACTTCGGTGGTACGTGACATCAGCCTGCTGCTGCCGGTGATCCCGGTGTATATCGGCTTTCTGGTGCTGGCGCCGTTAATGGGGGCGCTGGCGTCGGGGCTGTTCGCGCTGCCGGCGGTTACGGCCCGGGCAGTGACGTTCAGCGCGTCGACACGGAATTCGCTGGTGGTGCTGCCCCTGGCGCTGGCCTTGCCCGACGATGTGCGTGGGCTGGCGGCGACGGCGGTGATCCTGCAAACCCTGGTCGAATTGGTGGGCGAGTTGATTTACGTGCGCCTGATCCCGAGGCTGGTGTGGCCTGCAGGTCGTTGAAATGTGAATGTTCAGGTTTGTTCAGGCGCTATTAGGGATACGTTCGGCACCCTAGGTCGGCGCTCCCTACCTGACAGGCCAACCCATGGATCACAGCAACCGCTTCCGCCTGGAGTCTCTGGGCATTTTCCTGTTCGCGCTGTTGCTGTTCACGCTGGGTATCTGGGACCAGCAACCTCAGGGGTTTGACGGGCGCTGGGCGCTGTTCCTGCAGGAAATGTTTCGTCATGGTGCGAGTCTTTTCCCCACCACCTATGGGCAGCCTTACGCGGACTACCCCGGTACCGCGACCTTCTTCAGTTACGTATTTGCCCGGCTGTTCGGTGCGCCCAACCACTTGGCCAATGTGCTGCCCACTGCCCTTGCATCCGCCGGGGTCGTGGCCTTGATCTATCGCTTGCTGGTCCCGGCGAGTCGCCCATGGGCGCTGCTCACGGTGCTGCTGACGTTGCTCACCACCCAACTGCTGGAAAAGTCGCGCTCGGTCTGTCTGGACCAGATGGTGGCTTTGCTTTGTGTGGGCAGTTTCTACCTGCTGCACAGCGGTGAGCGCCTCGGCTCGCGATGGCGCCAGCTCGCGGTGTTCCCGCTGTTCATCCTGGGGTTTGCGATACGCGGGCCATTGGGCTTGATCGAGGTCTGTGGCGTGGTGTGCGTGTATTGGGTGCTGGGTCGTCCCGGCGAGCGGGTCAAGCAGGTTTTAGCTCACGGAATCGTGGGCCTGGTGTTGCTGGCGGCATGTTGGTGGCTGCTGGTGAAGCTGGCGCGTATCAGCGGTGGCGATGCGTTTGCAGATGAGGTGTTCAAGATGCAAGTGGGCGGGCGCCTCGATGAAGCCGGCGAGCCGTTATATTTCTATTTCCAGCTGAGTTTGTACCGCTATTTCCCTGTGGTCCCGTTGGCGTTGGCCACATTGGTTGCGCTTCGTCATCGCTGGAGTGAACGGTTCGATGACCCTGTGCAACTGGTGATGCGGCTCGGTGCCTGCGGCTTGATGATCTTGATCGGGTTGTCGGTGCCGCACTTCAAACGCGCCTATTACATTCTGCCCATGGTGCCAATGTTTGCCGCTGTCGCTGCTTATGGGCTGCTCCAGGCGCAAGGCTGGCTCGCCGGGGTGCGTCGATGCTACGAGGGGCTTGTCGCGGCGCTGCCGGCGTTGTGCGTGGTTGCGGTGTTTGTCTGTCGACATGGGTGGCAGGAGCATGGTTACTGGCCTGACGTCTCGTTGCCGTTGTTGATTAGCGCGCTGGTGGTGCTGCAAGTGGCGGCGCTGATTGCCTGGCGACGCATTGAGCGGCTGGTGTGGCTCAGCGTATTCGCGCTGGCTGCACAGTGGCTGGTGCTGGTGACGGTGGTGGAGCCCGCCAAGGATTTGCAGTTCGACACTCGGCAATTCGTCCGTCAGGTGGAAGCACTTCGCGTATCGCAGCCTGGGCCACTGGTGTTCCTGAATCTCGGCAGGGACACCTGGGCGGTGCGCTACATGATGAATCTGGATCATGACGAGCAGCCGTCGTTTATCAGCGCTGCAGACATCGAACGATTGAGCGCGTTACCGCGACCTTCGTGGGTCATTGTGGCGCGCAAGGAAACCGCGTTGCTCAAGGGCACGCCTCTGGAGCATCAGGCGCCAAGTTTTGAAGGGCGTTTGAATGACAACCCACTGATGGTGTTTCGGCTGGAATGAATCAGCCGCCTCATCTCAAAATTGCGACTTGGATAGCTCAAATTGCAGGCAACAAAAAACCCGCACTAGGCGGGTTTTTTGTGTGTTTCAGATGACATTTGCACCACCTGAAACTAATGAGTGGTGCCCAGAGACGGAATCGAACCGCCGACACGGGGATTTTCAATCCCCTGCTCTACCGACTGAGCTATCTGGGCAACGGGGCGCATTAAACGGGTTTTTCAGGGGGTCGTCAAGCAAGTTTTCAAAAAATATTTAATTATTACCGTCGCTTACGTGCCGACCCCGGTTTTTGATCAATTATTGAGCAGGTGGCACGTAGCCGTCGGCCTTGGCGTAATCCTCGCCGGAAAAGAACTTGTCCATTTCGCCTGACAGGTATTTACGGTCTTCGGCGTTCATCATGTTCAGGCGTTTTTCATTGATCAGCAGCGTCTGGTGTTTCAGCCAGTCGCCCCATGCCTGAGCGGAGATATGATCGAAAATGTCCTGGCCCTTCGCACCTGGGTACGGAGGGCGTTCCAGGCCTGGCAATTCTTCGTTGTACTTGCGGCACATTACGGTGCGGGTCATGACGACTCTCCTGCGTTCAATACATCGGACGCGCGCTTCAGCAGTTTCTTTACCGGGGCGGCAAGGCCCAGGCGCGGCGGGGTGGCGAGGTTATACCAGAGCCAGTCGGCCTCGGCCACGTGATGGGCAGTTTCCTCGACCTGGACCAGCCAGGGTTCGATGGCCAGTTGGAAATGACTGAAAGTGTGGATCAGCCCTGGCAGTGCCTGGTGCTTGCCCAGTTCGAGCGCGTGCTGGTTGGCCAGGTGTTCGAGGTCTTGCAGGTCGTCCAGCTCGGGCAGGCTCCACAAACCGCCCCACAGGCCTGTGGAAGGGCGACGGTAAAGCAGAATCGCCCCTTCGGCATTGGCCAGCAGCGGCATCAGCGTGCGCTTCTGCGGGATGGTCTTGCGCGGCTTGGGGATCGGGTAGCGGGTCTCCAGGCCGAGCATATGGGCTTCGCAGTTTTTTTCCAGCGGGCACAGCAGGCAGCTGGGCTTGCTGCGGGTGCAGAGGGTGGCGCCCATGTCCATCATCGCCTGGGTGTAGGCATTAACGCGATCATGGGGGGTGAAGCGTTCTGCGGTGGCCCACAGCTGCTTGGCCACCTTCGGTTCGCCTGGGTAGCCCTCTTGCGCGGTAAAGCGTGCCAGCACGCGCTTGACGTTGCCGTCGAGGATCGGCGCGCGCAGGCCCATGCTCAAGCTGGCAATCGCGCCAGCGGTAGACAGGCCAATGCCGGGCAACTCAGTGAGCTTTTCGACATCCCTGGGAAACTCGCCGCCGTACTCCGCCACGATGATCTTCGCGGTCTTTTGCAGGTTGCGTGCTCGAGTGTAATAACCCAGGCCGGTCCACAGGTGCAGCACCTCGTCTTCCGGCGCGGCGGCGAGGGCTTCGACCGTTGGCAGCGAGGCCATGAAGCGGTCGAAGTAATTGAGTACGGTGCTGACCTGGGTCTGTTGCAGCATGATCTCCGAGACCCACACCCGGTAGGGCGTGATGCCCTGTTGCCAGGGCAGGTCATGGCGGCCGTGGCGGTCGTACCAGTCCAGCACCGCCGTTGAAAACTGCTCGTTTCTCATCGTTTGAACAGGCCTTTCAAAGCATCTTTGAGCTGCGGGTTGACCTTGTCGAGCTTCTCTTCCAGCTTCTCGCTGAGTTTGTTGCCGGCCGCCTTGATCGCGACCTGGCTCAGGCCGTCCTTGTCCAGGCGGCAAGCTTTGGCGCCGAGTTCCAGCGGGCCACGGCAGCGCAGCGGCACTTCGATGCCCTGGAAGTTGGCGCCGACTTCGCAGGCTGGGTCCGGTACTTCGCGCTGGTCGCCTTCGACGATGATGCCGACGCGGTAATCCATACCCAGTACGCGTAGGTCGACGTCACCGTTGCCGTTGACCGCCAGCCCTGGGATGCGCACTTTCAGGTCGGGGTTGTTGGCGACGCCATTACGGAAGGTCAGGTTGCCCTTCAACTCCTGGAACGGTGTGTCCTTGCCGCGTTGTTCGCCGCTCAAGGTCTTGCGGTTGAGCAGGGCGATACCGGTGCACAGTTGCTGCTCGAGATTGGCGTTGAGCAGCACGCCGTTGTTGATCACAAAGCTGGCGGTACCGTTGAGGCTGTCGATCAGGGCTTTCTGGCTGTTGCCGCGGCCGCTGAGGTTGCTGTCGAGGGTGACCTGGCCTTTCACCGGTGGCGTTTGTCCCTGGGCCTGCAGGATGCGTTCGACCGGTACCTGCTTGATCCGGCTTTGCAGGGCCAGCAGCGGAATGTCCTGGCGTACGTCCAGGCTGCCGTTGGCCTGGAAGGTGCCGTTGTAGAGCCCGCCGCTCAGGGTGTCGAGCTTGAGTTGGCCGTCGACGCCGGACGCCTTCAGCACGGCATTCTGGATCGGCAATTTACTCAGGGTCAGTTGGCCGAAGGCAAGGTCGGCATTGACATCCAGCTTGCGCAGGTGGGCCAGTGGCCGCAGTTTGTCCGTGCTCCAGGCGCCTTTGGTCGGTGCTTCCGGCAGTGGAGTGGTGCCCCCGGCCGCCATGGCGCCGGCTTCGCTGTTCTGCACTTCGGCCTGGCGGGCGGCGGTTGCGCCCTTGGCGGATTCGGACTTGGCCGGCAGGTAGTTGTCGGCGTTGAAGGTATCGCCCTTGAGCTGCACGCGTAGCGCTTGCTTGGCAAAGTCGTCCACGGCGACGCGGCCGGTGAAGGTGCTGCCATCGAGTTTCAGGTTCAGGTCTTCCAGCGCCAGGCTGGTCGGAGTGCCCTTGAGGCGGCTGACCAACTCGACCTTGCTCAGGCTGCCCTCGGCCATGGGCGGCAGCGGGTTGCCGACGCTGTCGAGGAACTTGGCCAGGTCAAACTGGGCGATGGACAGCGCGCCGCTGAGCTGCGGGGTCTTGTCCAGGTCGTTGACCTTCAGCTCGCCCAGGGCGCGCAGTTGGTTGGCCGAGAGTTTGAGGTTGGTCCATTCGGCGATATTGGCCGCCTGGTCCACCAGTAACTGGCCCTGGGTGGAGAAGGTCACGGTCTTGCCTTGCAGCGGCTCGCCCGTGGCTTCGCCGGTAACTTTCATGTCTTCGAACTGGTAGCGCTTGAGCGCGCGCTCGATACGCAGGTTGCCGTTGAGTTCGGTCTTGACGCGCATCACCGGCTGGTTGCTGCCGAAGAAGGCGGTGAGTTTCACCGGGATGCTCGCACCTTCGTGCACGGCGCCGGTGCTCAGCTGGATACTTTCGGCGCTGAATTGCTTGCCGGTCTGTTCATCGTTGTATTCGACGCGGGCGTTGTTGACCGTCAGGCTGTCGATGTCCAGGCGGATCGGCTTTGACGGTTTTTCCGCTTCGGGCTCAGCAGGCGCTTGCGCTGGCGCGGGGGTTCCGGCAGTTGCCACCGGCGCGTTCTTGCCGATGTCTTCCCAGTTGCCATGGCCCTGCTTGTCGCGGTTCAGGCGCAGGTTGAGGCCTTCGACACGCACATCGCTCATCTGCACCTCGCGACGCAGCAGCGGCAGCACGCGCACCGACAGGCCGAGCATTTGCAGGTCGGCAAAGGGTTGGGTCGGCGTGGTCAGGGTCGCCACGCTGGCCTCGTGCAGTTCCAGGCCGAGCCAGGGGAACAGGCTCCAACCGATATCGCCATTGAGTGTCAGCTCGATGTGGGCCTTGTCGCGGGCAATCTGGCGAATCTCGTCTTTATAGTCGTTGGGATCGAAGAGGTGGGTCAGGGCAAAGCCCAGAGCCACAATGATCAGCAACAGCCCGAGAAGTACCAGACCCAGGATTTTGCCGAACGCTTTCATGGGCGAGTCCTTGTATGTCGATTTCAAAATTTAGCCGCAGAGTATAACGCCCGACGGCCTGCGTCAGGTCACCGATCGTTACATTGTATCCATGGCGGCGAAAGCGGGTTTTTGACGTCAATAAAACCGAAAAATCGCAAAAAGATGATGTCATTTTGGTTTTTCTGTCATCCGCTAATGCTAATCTTCGGCCGTTCGTTCGCCTTCTGCGACTTATCGTCGCGCCAAATGGAGCTTCACTCTACAAAAACGGCCACGCTTTGCGTGCAAGGCCGAGGGAGAGAGCGCCTGACGAACGCATACTAATAACTGGGGGATTCATCAATGAGCACTAGCACTGTGGCCGGCACTACCGCCGCACAGCCTGCGTTCCTGTCCAAGGAGCGCATTATCGCCAAGCCCGGGTTCAACCGCTGGCTGGTTCCACCGGCCGCCCTGGCCATCCACCTGTGCATCGGCATGGCCTACGGCTTCTCGGTGTTCTGGTTGCCGCTGTCCAAGGCGCTGGGTATCACCAAGCCGGTCGCCTGCGCACCGGACATGAGCTTCATCGCCCAAGTCTTCTCGTCCCAATGCGACTGGCCCATCTCCATGCTGGGCTGGATCTACACCCTGTTCTTCATCTTCCTGGGCTGCTCGGCAGCGATCTGGGGTGGCTGGCTGGAACATGCCGGGCCACGCAAGGCCGGTGTTGTGTCGGCGCTGTGCTGGTGTGGCGGTCTGCTGATCTCGGCATTGGGTATCTATACCCACCAGATCTGGCTGATGTGGATCGGCTCCGGGGTCATTGGCGGTATCGGCCTGGGCCTGGGGTATATCTCGCCCGTATCGACCCTGATCAAGTGGTTCCCGGACAAGCGCGGCATGGCCACCGGCATGGCGATCATGGGCTTCGGCGGCGGCGCAATGGTGGGCGCCCCGCTGGCTGCTGCGTTGATGGGGCACTTCGCTTCGCCGACCAGCGTGGGCGTATGGCAGAGTTTCCTGGTGATGGCCGCGATCTACTTCGTGTTCATGATCGGCGGCGCGCTGTCCTACCGCGTCCCACCGACCGGCTGGAAGCCTGAGGGCTGGACCGCACCGGCGAAAAAAGCCAGTAACGCGATGATCACTCACCGTCACGTGCACGTGAATGTGGCGTGGAAAACCCCGCAATTCCGCCTCGTATGGCTGGTGCTGTGCCTGAACGTATCGGCCGGTATCGGCATCCTCGGCATGGCTTCGCCGCTGCTGCAGGAAGTGTTCGGTGGCAAGCTGCTGGGTGTTGATGTGCCGTTTGGCCAGTTGGACGCCGGGCAATTGGCGTCGATTGCTGCCATCGCTGCGGGCTTTACCGGTTTGTTGAGCCTGTTCAACATCGGTGGCCGGTTCTTCTGGGCGTCGTTCTCCGACTACCTGGGCCGTAAAAACACCTACTTCGTGTTCTTCGCCCTGGGCTTTGCCCTGTATGCGCTGATCCCGAACCTGGGGCACCTGGGCAACGTGGCGCTGTTCGTCGCGGCGTTCTGCATCATCCTGTCGATGTACGGCGGTGGTTTTGCGACCGTCCCGGCCTACCTGGCCGACCTGTTCGGTACCCAGATGGTCGGCGCGATCCACGGTCGCCTGCTGACCGCATGGGCAGCCGCGGGCGTATTGGGCCCGGTGCTGGTGAACTACCTGCGTGAATATCAACTGAGCATCGGCGTCGAACGCGCTGCGGCCTATGACATCACCTTGTATATCCTCGCGGGTCTGCTGGTGCTGGGCTTTATCTGCAACATGCTGGTCCGCCCTGTGGCCGACAAGTACTTCATGACCGATGCAGAACTTGCCGCAGAGCAAGCGCTGGGCCATGACAAAGGGGCTGATGCCACCACTTCCCTGGAGTGGAAAGCCGCGTCCGGCACCGTGCCATTGGCGATCGCCGCCTGGTTGGTGGTGGGTATTCCGTTGGCGTGGGGTGTGTGGGTGACCCTGCAGAAGACGGCGGTACTGTTCCACTAAGTTGACTGCAAGCGGGCGCACCATCCTGGAGCGCCCGCTTGTATACACATGTCTATCCCCGACACTCCCCGCTTCAACTCGTCAGTCTTATCCCCTTCGATGTTTCTGTTTAGCGCCCGCGCCCCTATAATGGCTGCCTTTTTCGCCCAATGATTTTGCGGAGCTGGTGATGGCCGAACGTAAGGCGTCCGTCGAGCGCGACACTCTGGAAACCCAGATCAAAGCCTCGATCAACCTGGATGGCACCGGAAAGGCCCGATTTGATATCGGTGTACCTTTTCTTGAGCACATGCTGGACCAGATCGCCCGTCACGGGCTGATCGACCTGGATATCGTCAGCAAGGGCGACCTGCATATCGACGACCACCACACGGTGGAAGACGTAGGCATCACCCTCGGCCAGGCGTTTGCCAAGGCCATCGGTGACAAAAAAGGCATCCGTCGCTACGGCCACGCCTATGTCCCGCTGGACGAAGCGCTGTCGCGTGTGGTCATCGACTTCTCCGGCCGCCCAGGCCTGCAGATGCACGTGCCGTACACCCGCGCCACCGTGGGCGGCTTCGATGTCGACCTGTTCCAGGAGTTCTTCCAGGGCTTCGTCAACCACGCACTCGTCAGCCTGCACATCGACAACCTGCGCGGCACCAACACCCACCACCAGATCGAAACCGTGTTCAAGGCTTTCGGCCGCGCGCTGCGCATGGCCGTGGAGCTGGATGACCGCATGGCCGGGCAAATGCCCTCGACCAAGGGCGTCCTGTAATGCAGACGGTCGCGGTTATCGATTACGGCATGGGTAACCTGCACTCGGTGGCCAAGGCCCTCGAGCACGTAGGGGCCGGCAAGGTGCTGATCACCAGCGATGCCAATGTGATTCGCGAAGCCGACCGCGTGGTGTTCCCCGGTGTAGGTGCAATTCGCGATTGCATGGCCGAAATTCGCCGCCTGGGCTTTGACAGCCTGGTGCGCGAAGTCAGCCAGGATCGCCCGTTCCTCGGCATCTGCGTGGGCATGCAAGCCTTGCTCGACAGCAGTGAAGAGAACGACGGCGTTGACTGCATCGGCCTGTTCCCGGGCAAAGTGAAGTTCTTCGGCAAAGACCTGCATGAAGACGGCGAACACCTGAAAGTCCCGCACATGGGCTGGAACGAAGTCCGCCAGACCGTGGATCACCCGCTGTGGCACGAAGTGCCGGACATGGCGCGTTTCTACTTCGTGCACAGCTACTACATCGCCGCCGGTAAACCGGGCCAGGTGGTGGGGCGCGGGCACTACGGCGTCGACTTCGCCGCAGCGTTGGCCGAAGGTTCGCGGTTTGCCGTGCAGTTCCACCCGGAGAAGAGCCATACCCATGGCCTGCAATTGCTGCAGAACTTCGCCGCCTGGGATGGACGCTGGTAAATGGCCAGGAAGCCGAAGCTGCCAATCTTGAACCTCACGCCCGAACAGGAGAGTGAGGCTACCCTCAAGATCAAGCGCTTCATGGAAGACCGCTTCGAGCTCAAGCTGGGCTCGTTCGAGGTCGCCGAGATTCTTGAGCTGTTCACCACCGAAGTGGCTCCGCATTATTACAACAGGGCGATTTTCGATACGCAGACGCTCCTTAAAGAAAGGTTCGAAAGCATCGAAAGCGACCTGTGGTCGCTTGAGAAACCCTGATTTCCAAGCATTGCTGAATATCGAATAAGGTTTGCCAGATGCTGATTATCCCCGCTATCGATCTCAAGGACGGCGCCTGCGTACGTCTGCGCCAAGGCCGTATGGAAGATTCCACCGTGTTCTCCGATGACCCGGTGAGCATGGCTGCCAAATGGGTGGAAGGGGGCTGCCGTCGTCTGCATCTGGTGGACTTGAACGGCGCCTTCGAAGGCCAGCCGGTCAACGGCGAGGTGGTCACCGCGATCGCCAGGCGCTACCCGAACCTGCCGATCCAGATCGGCGGCGGTATCCGCTCCCTGGAAACCATCGAGCATTACGTCAAGGCCGGCGTGAGCTACGTGATCATCGGCACCAAGGCCGTGAAAGACCCGGCCTTCGTCGCCGAAGCCTGCCGCGCGTTCCCGGGCAAAGTGATCGTGGGCCTGGACGCTAAAGACGGTTTCGTCGCTACCGACGGCTGGGCTGAAATCAGCACCGTGCAAGTCATCGACCTGGCCAAGCAGTTCGAAGCCGACGGCGTGTCCGCCATCGTTTATACCGACATCGCCAAAGACGGCATGATGCAGGGCTGCAACGTGCCGTTCACCGCTGCGCTGGCCGCTGCGACCAGGATCCCGGTGATCGCTTCCGGCGGTATTCACAACCTGGGCGACATCAAGTCGCTGCTGGACGCCAAGGCGCCAGGGATCATCGGCGCCATCACCGGCCGTGCGATCTACGAAGGCACCCTGGACGTCGCCGAAGCCCAGGCTTACTGCGATGCCTACAACGGCTGAGGACTGACCATGGCGCTGGCCAAACGCATCATCCCTTGCCTGGACGTCGACAACGGTCGCGTGGTCAAGGGCGTCAAGTTCGAGAACATCCGTGACGCCGGCGACCCGGTGGAAATCGCCCGTCGCTACGATGAGCAAGGTGCCGACGAGATTACCTTTCTCGACATCACCGCCAGCGTCGACGGCCGCGACACCACGCTGCATACCGTCGAGCGCATGGCCAGCCAGGTGTTTATCCCGCTGACCGTCGGCGGTGGCGTGCGCACCGTGCAAGACATTCGCAACCTGCTCAATGCCGGTGCGGACAAGGTCTCGATCAATACCGCTGCGGTGTTCAACCCGGAGTTCGTCGGCGAAGCCGCGCAGCACTTCGGCTCGCAATGCATCGTGGTAGCCATCGACGCCAAGAAAGTCTCCGGCCCGGGCGAAACCCCGCGCTGGGAGATCTTCACCCACGGCGGTCGCAAGCCGACCGGCCTGGACGCGGTGGAGTGGGCGATGAAGATGGAAGGCCTGGGCGCCGGGGAAATCCTGCTGACCAGCATGGACCAGGACGGCATGAAGAACGGCTTCGACCTGGGCGTGACCCGCGCCATCAGCGATGCGCTGGGTATTCCGGTGATCGCCTCAGGCGGTGTCGGTAACCTGCAACACCTGGCCGACGGCGTGATCGAAGGCCATGCCAGCGCGGTGCTGGCGGCGAGTATTTTTCACTTTGGCGAATACACCGTTCCTGAGGCCAAGGCCTACATGGCGGCGCGCGGTATCGTCGTTCGCTAAACGTTGCTGGACACCATGGCAGGCGCGCGGCACTCTCTGCGCTTGCCATGGATTCCGGTAGCCTTCATGTTCAAACAACTGCTTCTTGCTGTCGCCAGCACGTCCATTCTCTTGGCCGGCTCGGCCCATTGCACAGAGGAACCGTCTGACGCCTCCCTGGTGTTGCTGACGGAAAATTTCCCGCCCTACAACATGGCCAAGAACGGTAAGAACTTCGCCAAGGACGAGAACATCGAAGGCATCGCCGTGGACATCGTGCGCGAGACCTTCAAGCGTGCCGGCATTTCCTACAATCTCACCCTGCGTTTTCCCTGGGAGCGAATCTACAAACTCGCCCTGGAGAAGCCCGGCTATGGCGTGTTCGTGATGGCGCGTCTGCCGGATCGTGAAGCGCTGTTCAAGTGGGTCGGCCCCATCGGCCCGGATGATTGGGTGCTGCTGGCCAAAGCCGACAGCAAGATCCAGCTCGATGACCTGGAGCACGCGCGGCGCTACAGGATCGGCGCCTATAAAGGCGACGCCATCGCCGAGACCCTGGAGAAGCAGGGCCTTAACCCGGTGGTGGTGTTGCGCGACCAGGACAACGCGCAAAAGCTTATGGATGGCCAGATCGATCTGTGGGCCACCGGCGACCCGGCCGGGCGTTATCTTGCGCGCCAGGTCGGTGTGACGGGGCTCAAGACCGTGCTGCGGTTCAACAGTGCTCAGTTGTACCTGGCGCTGAACAGGGATGTGCCGGATGAGACGGTAGCCAAGCTGCAGGCGGCGTTGGATCAGTTGCGCTCTGAAGGGCGGGTGGAACAGATCATGGCGAACTATTTGTAGCGGTAGGTGCCGTTCTTGCCGTGTCCAGCCATGGCTTGATTGCTGCGCACACTGATCATCAACTTGATATCTATCCAGTCGATGCCCTGGGCCTTGAGCTTGGGCAACTCGCGCTCCAGCACTGCCAGGGTTTGTGGGTAAGGGTGGCCGATCATCACCACCGAGCCCTGTTTGTGCGCCAGTTTGATAGCGGTTTGCAGTTGCGTGGTGATCGCCGCTTCGGTGCGTTCGTCATCGAGAAACACATCCCGCGAAACATGCGCCAGGCCAATCTTCTGCGCTTCGGCAGCGGCTACGGTCTGCGCGCTGGTGCGGCTGTCGACGAAGAACTTGTTGCGCCGTTGCAGCTCGGCCATCAGCCAGGCCATGGCGGCCGGTTGCGCGGTCATGCGGCTGCCCATGTGGTTGTTGATACCGGCGGTATAGGGCACGGCGTTGAAGGCCGCGTCCAGGCGTTTGCCCAACTCTTCGATAGGCAGCTCGGGGTGCCAGGCGAACGGGCCGGTGGCGGGGTCCATTGGCATGTGCAGGATCACGATCTTGCCGGCCTTGTGCGCTTCGCGGGCGAATTCGGCGGCGTGGGGCGTGTCGGGCATGATCGCCGTGGTCACCGGCCCAGGCAGGGCCAGCACGCGACGATCCCGGGTCAGGTTTTGCCCCAGGTCGTCGATGATGAGGGTCAGGTAGGCTTTGTGGGATTCGCTGGCAGGGGCCGCGTGGGCGACCCCTGCCAGGCTGCATAGCACAGCGATGATCAGGGCAACACGCATATCAACGACTGCGTGTAATGCTCAAGCCCTTGAGCAGGCTCAGCGCCTGGGCCAGCTGGTAATCATCGTCCTGCGGCATCGGCTTGGCTTTCTTGCTGCTGCCGGTTGGCTGGTCGGCACCGCCGTTGCCATTGCCCAGGTGACCTTGCAGGTCCGCTTCCTTGTAGTACTCGCTGTCGATTTCGTTGGTGATCTTGGCCTTGCGCACTTCGATGTCCGGCACGATGCCCTGGGCCTGGATCGAGCGGCCGTTCGGCGTGTAGTACAGCGCGGTGGTGATCTTCAGCGCACGCTCGTTGTTCAGCGGCAACACGGTCTGCACCGAGCCTTTGCCGAAGCTGGTGGTGCCCATCAGCACGCCGCGTTTCTGGTCTTGCAGGGCGCCGGCGACGATTTCCGACGCCGAGGCGCTGCCGCCGTTGATCAGCACAGCCAGTGGTACGTTTTCGCTGAGGTCGTTGCCGGTGGCCGAGAAGCGCAGCTCGGAGTTGGCGATACGACCCTTGGTGTAGACGATCAGGCCCTTGGTGATGAAGTGGTCGACCACTTCCACCGCCGACTGCAGCACGCCGCCTGGGTTGTTACGCAGGTCGAGCACGATGCCGCTGAGTTTCTTGCCGTTGTCCTTGCGCAGCTTGGCCAGGGCCTTGGCCACTTCGTCGCCGGTCTTGACCTGGAATTGGGTGATGCGGATGTAACCGTAGCCCGATTCCAGCAGCTGGCTCTTCACGCTCTTGACCACGATGGTTGCGCGGGTGAGCGTCACGTCAAACGGGTTGCCGCCGTCGCGCACCAGGGTCAGGGTGATTTTCTGGCCGATCTTGCCGCGCATCTTGTCGACGGCTTCGGTCATGGTCTGGCCACGGGTCGGCTGGCCGTTGATCTTGACGATAAAGTCACCGGCCTGGATGCCGGCCTTGGACGCCGGGGTGTCATCGATTGGCGAGACCACCTTGATATTGCCGTCTTCGGCGCCGACTTCAATGCCCAGGCCGCCGAATTCGCCGCTGGTGCTTTCCTGCAGCTCGGCGAAATCTTCCGGACCGAGGTAGGCGGAGTGCGGATCGAGGTTGCTGAGCATGCCCTTGATGGCATTTTCCAGCAGGGTCTTGTCGTCTACAGGTTCGACATAGGCTGCCTTGATCCGGTCCATGACCTCGGCAAAGGTGCGCAGCTCGTCCAGCGGCAACGGCGCCTTGGTGGTCGCGGCCGTGGCGGCGGGTGCAGCCGGGGCGGCCTGGTCGGCAAAAGCCAGAGGCGCGCCGATCACCAGGGCGATCGTCAGGGCCAGCGAAGTGAGGCGGGACAAATGCAGCATGTCGAACGAACTCCTAATGTAGATGCGACCCTATCCTTGGGACCGGCACCATTGTGCGGGATCGCTCGGGCGACCCTGCTGACGAATAGCGAAGTACAGCGCTGGGGTGTCCTGGCCGCCACTGTTACCGACAGTGGAGATGGATTCACCGGCTTTTACAACATCACCTGCCGACTTGAGTAACGTCTGATTGTGGCCATAAAGGCTTAAATAGCCATTACCGTGGTCGAGAATCACCAACAAACCGGCGCCCCTCAGCCAATCGGCAAACACCACGCGCCCACCGTGTACGGCATGGACCTGGCTGCCGGCAGAGGCGCTGATCATCACCCCGTCCCACTTGGCGCGGGTGTCATCGCCACGGGTTTCCCCAAAGCGTGCCAGTAGTCGACCATCAACTGGCCATGGAAGTTTGCCGCGCGCTGAAGCAAAAGGCCCGCCGAAGGACTCGCCAGCACTGGAAACCAGCGGGCCAGGAGCGGCATGCGCCGGTTTGCGGGGCGCCGGGGCATCGGTGGTGGCTGCCAGTTCGGCCTCACGCTGGCGCTTTTTTTCGGCTTCCTGCTGGGCGATCAGCGCTTTCTGTCGCGCTTCTTCGGCCTCACG
Source organism: Pseudomonas sp. SJZ103 (assembly GCF_007828335.1). Taxonomy (NCBI): domain Bacteria; kingdom Pseudomonadati; phylum Pseudomonadota; class Gammaproteobacteria; order Pseudomonadales; family Pseudomonadaceae; genus Pseudomonas; species Pseudomonas sp. SJZ103. Next base: position 381,002 of record NZ_VIUN01000003.1, on the reverse strand, counting down.
TGCCTGGCGTGCCAGGGTTTCTTCAATGGTCTTGAGCACTTTGGCCAGGTCGGCCTGGTCTTGCTCGCGGGCCTGGAGCTTGGCGTCGCGGGCCTTCACGTCGTCATTGAGCTTGGCCAGGGCCAGCTGGCGCTCCTTGCGGACCTTGTCCAGCTCGTCGCGCTGGGCGTTGAGGCTGGCTTTCTGGTCCTCCAACTGCGACTGCTGGTTGGCGATTTCCTGTTCGACGTTGACCAACTGGCGCAGGGTCTCGTTGAAGCTTTTCAACTGCTCCAGTCGGGCCTTGCTCAGGTAGTCGTAGTAGGTCAGGGTGCGCGCGAATTTTTCCGGGTTCTGCTGGTTGAGCAACAGTTTGAGGTATTCCTGGCGGCCGCTCTGGTAGGCGGCGCGGGCCTGGATTGCGATCAAACGCTGCTGTTCAACGCGTGCGCTCTGGAGTTTTTTTTTCTCAGCGTCGAGTCGCTCCAGTTCCGACTCGCTCTTCTTTAGTTCTTTTTGCAGCTCCTGGACCTGCTTCTCCAGCTTGCCCATTTCGGTTTCCGTGCCGCGCAGGTCTTTCTGCACCCCGGATTTTTCTTCCTGGAGCTTGCCGAGCAGTTTTTTCAGCTCGGTAATGTCCTGACGCGTAGCGTCCAACTGTTGTTGAGTTTGTGCACGCTCGTCGGCAAACGCCGGTTGGAGCAGGCAGACAAGAGCAAGGGTAATCAAGGCGCGAAGCATAGAGGCGGGCGACACCAGGGAAAGGGACGGCCTAGTATGCCCGCCAAGCGCCGCAAAAAAAACGCCCAATTCGGACTGGAAGGCAAGATAGGTGCCGAGTGGTGGCGGTATGGCAAAAAGACATCTACCAAACACCGCGAAGCTAATGTGGGAGGGGGCTTGCCCCGATTGCGGTGTGTCAGCTGAATAGGTGTTGGCTGACCCACTGCTATCGGGGGCAAGCCCCCTCCCACACTGTTGTTTGGATCAGACCAGGATCGAGGTCCCGGTCATCTCTTTCGGCTTCTCCAACCCCATCAGCATCAACATGGTCGGCGCCACATCCGCCAGCACGCCGCCATCACGCACTTTGAAGTCGCGCTTGCCGACGTAGATGAACGGCACCGGCTCGGTCGTGTGGGCGGTGTGGGCCTGGCCTGTGGATTCGTCGGACATCTGCTCGCAGTTGCCGTGGTCGGCGGTGATCAGCGCCTCGCCGCCGACTTTTTCCAGGGCGTCGACGATGCGGCCGACGCACAGGTCCAGGCATTCCACGGCCTTGGTCGCAGCTTCCAGGTTGCCGCTGTGGCCCACCATGTCACCGTTGGCGTAGTTGACCACGATCACGTCGTAGCGCTGGTGGTCGATGGCGTCGACGATCTTGTCGGTGACTTCCGGCGCGCTCATTTCCGGCTGCAGGTCGTAGGTGGCGACTTTTGGCGACGGGATCAGGATGCGCTCTTCGCCAGGGAACGGTTCTTCACGCCCGCCGGAGAAGAAGAAGGTCACGTGGGCGTATTTCTCGGTTTCGGCAATACGCAGCTGGGTCTTGCCGTTCTTCGCCAGGTAGTCGCCCAGCACGTTGTCCAGGCTGCCGGCAGCAAAGGCAGCGGGGGCCGGGATGCTGGCGGCGTATTGGGTCAGGCCGACGTATTGGACTTTTGGCTGGCGCGCACGCTCGAATTCCTTGAAACCGTCTTCGACAAACACACGGCTCAGCTCGCGGGCACGGTCGGCGCGGAAGTTCATGAACACCACGGCGTCACCGTCTTCGACCTTTACCGGCTCGCCGATGGTGGTGGCCTTGACGAATTCATCGCTCTCGCCACGGGCGTAGGCAGCTTCCAGGCCTTCCTGGGCGGTGGCGGCGTGGAATTCGGCCTGGCCGTCGACGATCAGGTTGTAGGCCTGGGATACGCGGTCCCAACGGTTGTCGCGGTCCATGGCGAAGTAGCGGCCCACCAGGCTGGCGATGCGGCCCTTGCCCAGGGCGGCGAAAGTGGCGTCCAGCAGCTCGATGGAGGATTGCGCGCTTTTTGGCGGGGTGTCGCGACCATCGAGGAAGGCGTGCAGGTAGATCTTGTCGGCGCCGCGCTTGAAGGCCAGCTCTGCCATCGCCACCAGATGGTCCTGGTGACTGTGAACGCCGCCGTCGGACAGCAGGCCCATGAAGTGCACGGCCTTGCCGGCGGCCACTGCTTTATCTACCGCTGCGCAGATAGTCGGGTTCTCGAAGAACTCGCCATCGCGGATCGATTTGGTCACGCGAGTGAAGTCTTGATATACCACTCGTCCGGCGCCGAGGTTCATGTGGCCGACTTCCGAGTTGCCCATCTGGCCGTCCGGCAGGCCCACGTCCATGCCCGAGCCGGAGATCAGGCCGTTGGGCACCGTCGCGGTCAGACGGTCGAGTACCGGCTTCTTGGCCGCGTACACCGCGTTGTCGTGGTGGCTTTCACTGTGTCCGAAGCCATCGAGAATTATCAGGACCAAAGGTTTAGGCGTGGTAGTCATAGATCCTCTCGCGGCGGTAATAAAGGAAGGCAATTGAAAAGGGAGTGGCAGTTTAAAGCGAAGTTCCGACCACGTCACCGCTTTACGGGGGTTGGCCCCCCCTGACGGCTGTGTATACTTACCGCCATTTTAACGCCCTGGAACCTCCTTGATGGTTGATCACCTGATTGCATTTGCCACTGCCCACTATCTGCTCGTGGGTGCCTTCGTCATCCTGCTGGCGCTGCTGATCGCTCACGAATTGAGCCGTGGTGGCCGCAGCCTGAGCACGTCGGAGCTGACCGCGCTGGTTAACAAGGACGAGGCCATTGTGGTGGATATTCGCCCGGCCAAGGATTTTGCCACGGGCCATATCGTCGGTGCCCTGAACATCCCTCAGGACAAGCTGATCGCGCGCCTGCCCGAGCTGGAAAAGCACAAGGCCAAGACCATCATCCTGGTCGACGCTCAGGGCCAGCACGCCGGCACCCACGCCCGCGAAATGCTCAAGACCGGTTTCATCGCCGCCAAGCTGTCCGGTGGCATCAGCAGCTGGCGCGCCGACAACCTGCCGCTGGTGAAGTGATATGAGCCAGGTCGTCGTATATTCCAGCGATTGGTGCCCTTACTGCATGCGGGCCAAGGCCCTGCTTGAGAAGAAGGGCGTTGCCTTCGAAGAAATCAAGGTCGATGGCAAGCCCCAGGTGCGTGCCGAAATGGCCCAGAAGGCGGGGCGCACGTCCGTGCCGCAGATCTGGATCGGCGCCAGGCACATCGGTGGTTGCGACGACCTGTTTGCCCTGGAGCGCGCCGGTAAACTCGATGCGTTGCTGCTCGTCTGACTCCTAACCCCTAAAAGACCCCAAGATCAAGAAGGATCTGCGATGACTGACCAACAGAACACCGAAGCAGCAGAAGCCCAAGGCCCACAATTTTCGCTGCAGCGTATCTATGTGCGTGACCTGTCGTTCGAAGCGCCGAAAAGCCCGGCGATCTTCCGCCAGGAATGGACTCCAAGCGTTGCCCTGGACCTGAACACCCGTCAAAAGGCACTGGAAGGCGACTTCCACGAAGTCGTGCTGACCTTGTCGGTCACCGTCAAGAATGGCGAAGAAGTGGCCTTCATCGCTGAAGTGCAACAGGCCGGTATCTTCCTGATCCAGGGCCTGGACGAAGCGTCCATGAGCCACACCCTGGGTGCGTTCTGCCCGAACATCCTGTTCCCGTATGCCCGCGAGACCCTGGACAGCCTGGTCACCCGTGGTTCGTTCCCTGCGCTGATGCTGGCTCCGGTGAACTTCGATGCCCTGTACGCTCAAGAGCTGCAGCGCATGCAACAGGAAGGCGCGCCGACGGTTCAGTAATCTCGAACCCGACGCAGAACCCAATGTGGGAGGGGGCTTGCTCCCGATAGCGGTGGATCAGTCACCTAGATGTCGACTGACACTCTGCCATCGGGAGCAAGCCCCCTCCCACATTTGTTATGTGTGCTATTTGAAGCCGAGTTGGCGCCAGCCTTCGTAGACGGCAACGGCGACGGTGTTCGACAGGTTCAAGCTGCGGCAGCCTTCGCGCATCGGCAGGCGCAGGCGATGGCCGTCGGGCAGGGCGTCGAGTACCTCGGCTGGCAGGCCACGGCTTTCCGGGCCGAACAGGAAGGCGTCGCCCTCGGCAAAGCTGGCATCATGAAACGGCCGCGAGCCTTTGGTGGTGAACGCGAACAAGCGCGGGTGTCCGAGGCTTTCCAGGCAGCTGGCCAGGTCGGCATGGCGCTGGAGGGTGGCGTACTCGTGGTAGTCCAGCCCGGCACGACGAAGACGCTTGTCGTCCATGTCGAAGCCCAGGGGCTCGATCAAATGCAGGTGGCAGCCACTGTTGGCGCACAGCCTGATAACGTTGCCGGTATTCGGCGGAATTTCTGGTTGAAAAAGGATGACGTGAAACATGCACGGCTCCGAAGGCAAAGATGCGCTGCATTCTACCCCTGAAGAAGACCCAAGGCCGAAGCTAATGCCGAGGGTCATGGGCTCATTGGCGATTGTCGGCCTGATGGTGGGCCTGATGATCGGCCGCCTGACCACTCCTGACCCGGTCGAGTTGCAGCAGGTAGAGACGGCTGCGGACGGTGTGGTGGTGTGGTTCAACAGCGAACCCAAGCTGCACGGCGAGCACATCGACGGCACCGTGGCGCTGTTGTTCGACGCGCAAGGCAAGGCCGCCAGTGGGCAGCTCAAGGTCAACGACAAGGATGTGAACTGGCGCGTGCGCAAGACCGATGCGGGCTTGCTGCTGAACCTGGTGGCGGCTCGGCCGTTGCGCGGGGAGTGGAAAGGGGAGAAGGCCGATGGCCGCTGGCGGCTGGAGATCCATCTCCAAGAGCAATAAAAGAGGGAATCCCCGGCCTGCCTGTACCAAGGTTCCCAAAACGGGCTGGAGCTATGGGCGCTGAGCCACATAAGCCCCGGGTGTAAAGAAGGGAGTTCCCGGCCTGCCTGTACCAGGGCTCCCAAAACGGGGTGAAGCCAAAGGCTTCGGTGTTAAAGAGGGAGTCCTCGGCCTGCCTGTACCGAGGTTCCCGAAAGCGGTGTGGAGCGCGACGCGGTTCGCATCAAGCACCCCGGGTGTAAAGAGGGGATTCTCGGCCTGCCTGTACCAAGGTCCCCGAAACTGGGTTGTACTGGGGTTATTGCAGGGCGCGTGCCAGAGTGGCTAAGTTGTGGCAAAAAATTTCTCCAGAAAGCGCAAAGCCCCGGAATACGGGGCTTTGGTGTTTTCGAGGTTCAGCATTTTCTTAACAAAACGTTAGTTTCGGGCGTGGAACGTGTGCGCGATGCTAGAACAGGGTGCATTGAAGCGGTGCACGATTCTGAGTCCGTGTGGAGGTCCAAATGTGGGAGGGGGCTTGCTCCCTCCCACATTAGACCTCGGTAGATTGGAGATCAGGCGTCGTCGCCCTCATCGTCATCACCACCATCGACCTTCATGCCCAACTCCTTGATCTTGCGCGTCAGGGTGTTGCGACCCCAACCCAGCAACACGGCGGCGTCGCGACGGCGGCCGGCGGTGTGCTTCAGGGCCGTTTCGATCATGATCCGCTCGAACGCCGGCACGGCGCTGTCCAGCAAGTTCGACTGGCCGCGTGCCAGGGCCTGGTCGGCCCATTGGCGCAGTGCCTGCTCCCAGTTGGTCACAGGGGCCGAATCCTGCGGCAGGCTCAGCAGCTCCGGCGGCAGGTCGCCGATGTGCACTTCGCGGCCGGACGCCATCACGGTGATCCAGCGGCAGGTGTTCTCCAGCTGGCGCACGTTGCCGGGCCACGGCAGGTTTTTCAGGTATTCCTCGGTCTCGCTTTTCAGCAACTTCGGCTCGACGGCCAGCTCCTGGGCGGCGCGGCTGAGGAAGTGGCGGGCGAGGGTCGGAATATCTTCGCGGCGGTCCGACATCCGTGGGATATGGATGCGGATCACGTTGAGACGGTGGAACAAGTCCTCACGGAACTTGCCTGCGTGCACCAGGGTTTCCAGGTTCTGGTGAGTCGCGGCGATGATGCGCACATCGACCTTGACCGGTGTGTGCCCGCCCACGCGATAAAACTCGCCGTCCGCCAGTACGCGCAGCAAGCGGGTCTGGGTGTCGGCCGGCATGTCGCCGATTTCATCGAGGAACAGCGTGCCGCCGTCCGCCTGTTCGAAACGCCCGCGACGCAGGTTGGCTGCGCCGGTGAACGCGCCTTTCTCATGGCCGAACAGCTCGGACTCCATCAGATCCTTGGGAATCGCCGCCATGTTCAGCGCGATAAACGGCGAGGCCGCGCGCGGGCTGTGACGGTGCAGGGCGTGGGCCACCAACTCTTTACCGGTACCCGACTCGCCGTTGATCAGCACGGTAATGTTGGAGTGGCTCAAGCGACCGATGGCGCGAAACACTTCCTGCATCGCCGGCGCTTCACCGATGATTTCCGGGGTGCGGGTCAGGGTCGGTGGGGCTTCCTGGTTCTGTTGTTCCTGGGCGTGCTGGTTGGCGCGCTTGACCAGCGCCACGGCCTCGTCCACGTCAAACGGCTTGGGCAGGTACTCGAAGGCACCGCCCTGATAGGACGCGACAGCGCTGTCCAGATCCGAGTGCGCAGTCATGATGATCACCGGCAGGCGCGGGTGCTGCTCGCGAATCCGCGCCAGCAGGTCCAGGCCACTGGCGCCGGGCATGCGGATGTCGGAGATGATCACGTCGGGCTGCTGACGCGCCAGGCGGCTCATCACCCCGTCGGCGCTGTCGAAGCTCTGGGTGGTCATGCCTTCCTGTTGCAAGGCTTTCTCGAGGACCCAGCGGATAGAACGGTCGTCATCGACGATCCACACAGTTTCACTACGGCTCATGTCGATGAGGCTCCTTGTTCCAGAGGCAGAAAGATCGAGAATGTGGTGTGGCCGGGATGGCTCTCACATTCGATCAGACCCTGGTGCTGGCTGATGATGTTCTGGGTAATGGCCAGGCCCAGCCCGGTACCGTCCGGGCGGCCGCTGACCATGGGAAAGAAGATGGTTTCCTGAAGTTCCGCAGGGATGCCTGGGCCGTTGTCGATGATCTCAACCTTGGTCACCAGGCGATGGCGCACGTGGCCGATGGTGAACTGGCGCAGGGCGCGGGTGCGCAGGCTGATGCGGCCCAGGCGCAACTCGTTCTGGCTGCTGATGGCCTGCATGGCATTGCGTACGATATTGAGCACCGCCTGGATCATCTGCTCGCGGTCGATCAATACGTCGGGAATGCTCGGGTCGTAGTCGCGCACCAAGGTGATGCAGCCCTGGCTTTCGGCCTCGACCAACTGACAGACGCGCTCCAGTACTTCGTGCACGTTGGTCATCGCCAGCGACGGCAGCTTGTTGGAGCCGAGCATGCGGTCCACCAGGTTACGCAGGCGGTCAGCCTCTTCGATGATGACGTTGGTGTAGTCCTTGAGGTGCTCGTCCGGCAGCTCGCGGGCCAGCAACTGCGCCGCGCCGCGAATGCCACCCAGCGGGTTCTTGATCTCATGGGCCAGGCCGCGTACCAGCATCTTGCTGGTTTCCTGCTTGGACAGCTGGGCTTCTTCCTTGGTGATTCGCAGCAGGCGGTCGCGGGGGTGCACTTCAAGCAGCAGCAGGGTGGCGCCGTTGCTCAGGATCGGGGTCACGGCGTAGTCGACGGTCAGCGTCTGGCCGGTCAGTGCCGTGAGCATCGCTTCACGCTTGGTGAACGGATGTGCCTGCTCCACGGCCTGGCGCAACGAACTCAAGGCTTCGGCCGACTCGGTGAACAATTCGCTGATGAACTGCCCATGGCTGCGCTGGCCACTGATGGCCAGGAGCATTTCCGCCGCCGGGTTCATGTACTCAAGGCGCAGGTCGTCATTGAGCAGGATGGTCGCGGTGGTCAGGTTGTCGAGTAGCAAACGGTGCAGTGCATCGCTGATGGTCATCGGGACCTCTTTTGGAGCAAGGCGCGGGCTTGAGGCACACGCTGATACAAGGAAAATGCAAAAAACAAACCAAGGCTCCGAAAAGAAGCGTTAAACCCCTGAAATAGGGGTTTAAGGCGCGAAACTGTGGCGTTCTGCCAGCTTGATCGGGAAGTTTCGAACCAAAATGGTGTGAGTCGTTGGGAAGGGTGCAGGATGTCGCACCAATATAGTGCGGTTTTGTGAAGGTTGTTCAGGAAGTGCCGAAATCACACAAATCAAATCTGGGAGGGGTTGCCCCTCTCCCACATTTTTGGATCGGGTTTACAGTTTTAGTCTTTGTAGATACACAGCTCGGCCGTAGCGCGGATCATCGCCAGTTGCCGCAGTGGGTCGTTCAGCGGCTCATGCACTGCTTCGGCCAGCCATTGAGGGCACTGCGGGTCGGTACGTTGTGGGGTGAAGTCCGCCAGTTGTTGCAGCAGGCGTTTTTGCAATTGATCCAGTTGCGGGCGAATCTGCTTCACCAGGTCCGGGCGCGGGTCGTCGGGTGCCTTGCCCTGGAACTGCCAATCGGACAAGTGGGTGTACTGCACCAGCTTGTTTGCCTCGATCTGTGCCGAGAAAAATTGCTCGGCGGCGGCGGGGGCCAGTTTGTAGCTCGGCGCCTGGGCGACGACACTGGCGATCACCTCTTGTTCGCGCTTCTTATCCTCTACAGGTTTTTTGCTGTCCCATTTGCTCAGGGCCACCTGGTCGGCGATCTCCAGGCGTTCGGCGATGCTGTTGAGCAGCGGCTCAAGAGTGGGTGGCGCAGCCAATGCGCTGGCGCTGAAAAACACTAAAGCGAACGCAAGTCGACGTTTCAATGCTGATCTCCTTGTGGGAGGGAGTGGGGGGATTCGGGTTAATTCCCGGGCAAAAAAAGACCTCCCGAAGGAGGCCTTTTTCTTCACGCTGCGTCAAGCAGCGCTACCGGATCAGCAGCTGTAGTACAGCTCGTATTCCAGTGGGTGTACGAAGGTGCGTACTTTGATTTCTTCTTCGCTTTTCAGCTCGATGTAGGCATCGATGAAGTCGTCGCTGAATACGCCGCCTTTGGTCAGGAACGCACGGCCCTTGTCCAGCTCTTCCAGGGCTTCTTTCAGGCTGCCGCACACTTGTGGGATCTCTTTGGCCTCTTCAGGCGGCAGGTCGTACAAGTTTTTGTCGGCGGCGTCGCCAGGGTGGATCTTGTTCTGGATACCGTCCAGGCCAGCCATGACCAGGGCAGCGAAGGCCAGGTATGGGTTGGCTGCCGGATCCGGGAAGCGGGCTTCGATACGGCGAGCGCGCGGGCTGGACACGTAAGGAATACGGATCGAGGCGGAACGGTTGCGAGCCGAGTAGGCCAGCATTACCGGTGCTTCGAAACCTGGGACCAGACGCTTGTAGGAGTTGGTCGACGGGTTGGTGAAGCCGTTCAGGGCCTTACCGTGCTTGATGATGCCGCCGATGAAGTACAGGGCGGTGTCGGACAGGCCGGCATAACCTTCGCCAGCGAAGGTGTTCTTGCCTTCTTTGGCGATGGACAGGTGAACGTGCATACCCGAACCGTTATCGCCGTACAGCGGCTTAGGCATGAAGGTAGCGGTACGGCCGTAGGCATCAGCCACGTTGTGTACGCAGTACTTCAGGGTCTGGACTTCGTCAGCCTTGGCAACCAGGGTGTTGAATTTCACGCCGATTTCGTTCTGGCCGGCAGTCGCCACTTCGTGGTGGTGAACTTCGATGACCAGGCCCATTTCTTCCATGGCGTTGCACATGGAGGTACGGATTTCGTGGTCGTGGTCGAACGGCGGAACTGGGAAGTAGCCACCTTTGATGCCTGGACGGTGGCCTTTGTTGCCGCCTTCCACGTCCTGGTCGGACATCCACGAACCTTGTTCGGAGAAAATCTTGAACATGGAACCGGAGATGTCGGACTTGAACTTGACCGAATCAAAGATGAAGAATTCTGGTTCCGGGCCTACGAATACGGTGTCGCCGATACCGGTCGACTTCAGGTATTCCTCGGCACGCTTGGCGATCGCACGTGGGTCGCGGTCGTAGCCTTGCATGGTCGAAGGCTCGATCACGTCGCAGACGATGATCAGCGTTGGGTCTTCGGTGAACGGGTCGAGGACGGCAGTGCTGTCGTCCGGCATCAGGATCATGTCGGAGGCTTCGATGCCTTTCCAGCCAGCGATGGAGGAACCGTCGAACATTTTGCCTTCTTCGAAGAAAGCATCATCCAGCGCGTCGCGAGCCGGCATGGTCACGTGGTGCTGAGTGCCTTTGGTGTCCGTGAAGCGCAGATCAATCCATTTAACGTCATGATCTTTGATGAGTTGAACCGACTTCGACATAGTGTCCTCCGGGTGGCTTCGGGCTGGGGTAGTGGAGTTAGCCCTTAGAATGTGGGTGATGCCGGCGCGGATAGTCCGCCATGGCAACCTGCCTCACAAGAGAGCAAATTGCATGCCAGTGCGCCAACATGGGTTTTTTGCTCCAAAAACGCCCTATAAAAGGTACATAGCGACAAAAGCCCGAAATTCGAGCACTGAAATGTGGCGTCTGGCGATGCAAATGCACCTCTTTAGTGCGTGGTGAGTGTTGTGCATATTAACTGGTTAAACCTTGAGCGATTTCCGCTATAATCCGCGCCCCCCTTTTTCGGCAGGCCCTGCGCGCGCTGTTTCCATGAAATTAATCGTTAAAGTCTTCCCCGAGATCACCATCAAGAGCCGACCGGTACGGATGCGTTTCATCCGTCAGTTGGCCAAGAACATCCGTGCCGTGCTCCGCGATCTGGACCCGGCTGTGGTGGTGAACGGTGTGTGGGACAACCTCGAGCTGGAAACCCGCCTGACCGACGCCAAAGCCTTGAAGGACATGACCGAGCGCCTGAGCTGCATGCCGGGTATCGCGCATTTCCTGCAGGTGGATGAGTACCCGCTGGGCGACTTCGACGACATCACCGAAAAATGCAAACGGCACTTCGGCGACAGCCTTGAAGGCAAGATTTTTTCGGTGCGCTGCAAGCGTGCCGGCAAGCACCCATTCAGCTCCATGGACGTCGAGAAATACGTCGGCAGCAAGCTGCGTCGCGAGTGCGGCGCCGCCGGAATTTCCCTCAAGGCGCCGCAAATTGAAGTGCGCATGGAAATTCGCGACCAACGGTTGTTTGTGATTCACAGCCAGCACGACAGCATCGGCGGCTATCCGCTGGGCGCCCTGGAACAGACCCTGGTCCTCATGTCCGGCGGTTTCGATTCCACGGTGGCGGCCTACCAGATCATGCGCCGCGGCCTGATGAGCCACTTCTGCTTCTTTAACCTGGGCGGACGTGCACACGAATTGGGCGTGATGGAAGTTGCGCACTTTATCTGGAAGAAGTACGGCAGCTCCCAACGCGTGCTATTTGTGAGCGTACCGTTTGAGGAAGTGCTGGGCGAAATTCTCGGTAAAATCGATAACAGTCATATGGGCGTAGTTTTGAAGCGTATGATGTTGCGCGCCGCGTCCCGAATCGCCGATCAGTTGCAGATCGACGCGCTGGTGACCGGTGAAGCGATTTCCCAGGTTTCCAGCCAGACGCTGCCGAACCTGTCGCTGATCGACTGCGTGACTGAAAAGCTGGTGCTGCGCCCGCTGATCGCCAGCCACAAGCAGGACATCATCGACTTGGCAGAAGCAATCGGCACCGCCGACTTTGCCAAGCACATGCCTGAATACTGCGGGGTCATTTCGGTGAACCCCAAGACCCACGCCAAGCGCAACCGCGTGGAGTACGAAGAACAACAGTTTGATATGGCGGTTCTGGAGCGTGCGATCCAGAACGCCAAGCTGGTCCCGATCGATCGTGTTATCGACGAGCTGGGCCAGGATGTGCAGATCGAAGAAGTTGGCGAAGCCCTGGCCGGTCAGATCGTCATCGACATCCGTCACCCGGATGCCGCTGAAGATGAGCCGCTGGAAGTCGCCGGCATCGACGTACAAACGCTGCCGTTCTATGCATTGAACGCGCGTTTCAAGGAACTGGATAACAGCCGTCAGTACCTGCTGTATTGCGACAAAGGCGTGATGAGTCGCCTGCATGCCCACCATTTGCTCAGTGAGGGGCATGCCAATGTGCGCGTTTATCGACCGAGCTAAGAGCCCGGGGCTGTTTGCCTGTGGCCTGCGTCACCGGCCCCCCGACTCTGCCGTCAAGCTGTAACGGCAAGGCCTGACTCTACTGTTAATCGCTGCCACGACCTGTCAGCACACCGAATCCTCTGATCGAGATACACAAGTGATCGAAAATCTACGTAACATCGCCATCATTGCCCACGTTGACCATGGTAAAACCACCCTGGTAGACAAACTCCTGCGTCAATCCGGCACCCTGGAGCGCAACGAGCTCAACGACGAGCGCGTGATGGACTCCAACGACCAGGAAAAAGAGCGCGGTATTACCATCCTGGCTAAAAACACCGCTATCAACTGGAACGGCTACCACATCAACATCGTGGACACCCCGGGCCACGCCGACTTCGGCGGCGAAGTAGAACGCGTAATGTCGATGGTTGACTCCGTTCTGCTGCTGGTTGACGCTCAAGACGGCCCTATGCCGCAAACCCGTTTCGTGACCAAGAAGGCTTTCGAAGCCGGCCTGCGACCGATCGTGTGCATCAACAAGGTTGACCGTCCAGGCGCGCGTCCGGACTGGGTTCTGGACCAGATCTTCGACCTGTTCGACAACCTGGGCGCCACCGAAGAGCAACTTGATTTCCAAGTGATCTACGCATCGGCCCTGAACGGTATTGCCGGTCTGGAACACACCGCCATGGCGGAAGACATGACCCCGCTGTACCAGGCGATCGTTGACCACGTTCCACCACCGAAGGTTGACCGTGACGGTCCGTTCCAGATGCAAATCTCGGCACTGGACTACAACAGCTTCCTGGGTGTTATCGGCGTTGGCCGTATCGCCCGTGGTAGCGTCAAGCCGAACACCCCGGTTGTCGCTATCGGCGCCGACGGCAAGAAGCGTAACGGTCGTATCCTGAAGCTGATGGGTCACCACGGTCTGCACCGTATCGACGTTGAAGAAGCCTTCGCCGGCGACATCGTGTGCGTCAGCGGTATGGACTCGCTGTTCATCTCCGACACCCTGTGCCAGCCGGACACTGTCGAGGCGATGAAGCCTCTGACCGTTGACGAGCCAACCGTTTCCATGACCTTCCAGGTAAACGACTCGCCTTTCTGCGGTAAAGAAGGCAAGTTCGTGACTTCCCGTAACATCAAGGAACGTCTGGACAAAGAGTTGCTGTACAACGTTGCACTGCGCGTTGAAGAAGGCGACTCGGCTGACAAGTTCAAGGTTTCCGGCCGTGGTGAGCTGCACCTCTCGGTACTGATCGAAACCATGCGTCGCGAAGGCTTCGAAATGGGCGTTGGTCGTCCAGAAGTGATCATCCGTCAGGTTGACGGCGTGAAGCAGGAACCGTTCGAAAACGTCACCATCGACACCCCTGAAGAATCCCAGGGCAAGGTCATGGAAGAGATGGGCCTGCGTAAGGGCGACCTGACCAACATGGTGCCGGATGGCAAAGGCCGTGTGCGTCTGGAATACAACATCCCTGCTCGTGGTCTGATCGGTTTCCGTAACCAGTTCCTGACCCTGACCAACGGTGCTGGCATCCTGACCTCGATCTTCGATCGCTACGACACCATGAAGTCCGGCGACATGTCCGGCCGTCAGAACGGTGTTCTGGTCTCGGTAGAAACCGGCAAGGCACTGACCTACTCCCTGGAAACCCTCCAGGCGCGTGGCAAGCTGTTCGTTGAACACGGTCAAGAGATCTACAACGGTCAGATCGTTGGTCTGAACAGCCGTGACAACGACATGGGCGTCAACCCAACCAAAGGCAAGAAGCTCGACAACATGCGTGCTTCGGGTAAAGACGAAACCATCGCCCTGGTTCCACCTGTTCGCTTCACCCTGGAACAGGCCCTGGAATTCATCCAGGACGACGAGCTGTGCGAAGTGACGCCGAAGTCGATCCGCCTGCGTAAGAAGATCCTGGACGAAGGCGAGCGTACCCGCGCTGCCAAGAAATCCAAGAACTGAGTTAACTCAGGCTGAATGAAAAACGCCCCCGGTCGAAAGGCCGGGGGCGTTTTTTTATGCCTGCAGTTTTGGTGGTGGTTGTACTGGCCTCATCGGGGGGCAAGCCTCCTCCCACCTTTGAATGTGTTCACAGATCAAAATGTGGGAGGGGGCTTGCCCCCGATAGGACCCTTGAGAGCCCCACAAAACCCGAATCAGAACTTATCGAGGGTCTTGAATTTGGTCTCGCGCACCACTTCCTTCGGCTTGTACGCGCAATACCCCGGCCGCGGCCCGATTTTTGGGTGGTTGCGGCAGGTATCCGGGCGCTTGTCATAAATAGTGCAGAAGCGCGTCTTACGATCCAGGTACAGGCAGTCGTTGTTGCTCATGCGCTGCAGGGTAAAAATCTCGGATTTGTTGTTGTAGCGCTCGACGATACCTTCCTTCTGCAACCGCTTGGCGATGTTCTTCGGCGGGTCGCCGCGCTCGAACTCATCGACGATGCCAATGCGGATCAGGTCCTTGATCTTCACCTCAACCGGCAGTGTGCAGCAGCTGGACACGCAGCCGCCGCACATATGGGCGGAATATTTCTGCCAAGTCTCGAGACGGTCGAGTTCCGCGGCGGCGATCAGTTGAGGCTTCATCGGGGTTCCAAAAGGTGGGGCTGTATCTGGGCGCGCGATAATACCGGGATTGGTGTTTTTTTGAACAATATTTTGCGTATTTCAGCTCAAAGGCTTGGACATGGGCAGATCGGGCACGACCCCTGCATCAAATGCCTGTAAAGGTGAATGAGTTAAAAAACTGCCGAACCAGAGCGTCTACCGTCTGTCAGACCGACTAGGCTCTAGCAACTCCTTCAATCTCGCCCGAGGTCGCACCGATGTCTCAGGAACCGCTTGCACGAGAAGCAGAGGTAGCCGCATTCCGCGATGCTGTCTTGACCAAACTCACCTACGCGGTGGGCAAAGACCCGGACCATGCCTTCGACCACGACTGGTTCGAAGCCATTGCCCTGGCCGCCCGCGACCAGATGGTCGACCACTGGATGGACCACACGCGGCGTATCTACCGCAAAGGCCAGAAGCGGGTTTATTACCTCTCCCTGGAATTTCTTATCGGCCGCCTGCTCTACGACAGCCTGAGCAACCTTGGCGTGCTGGAGATCGCTCGCGAAGCGCTGTCTGAACTCGGTGTGGACCTCGAGCGCATCCGCCTGCTGGAGCCCGATGCGGCGCTCGGCAACGGCGGCCTGGGCCGTCTGGCGGCGTGCTTTATGGAAAGCATGTCGACCTTGGGCATCGCCGGCCACGGCTATGGCATTCGTTATGAGCACGGTTTGTTCCGTCAGGCGATTGTCGATGGCTGGCAGCAGGAGCAGACCGAGCGCTGGCTGGATTTCGGCAACCCGTGGGAATTCGAACGGGCCGAGGTGATTTACCCGATTGGCTTTGGCGGCAGCGTCGAGACCCTGCCGGATGCCTCCGGCAAGCAGATCCAGGTGTGGACGCCCAACGAAACCGTGCGCGCCGTTGCCTACGACACCCCGGTGGTCGGCTGGCGCGGCGCCAGCGTCAATACTTTGCGCCTGTGGCGTGCCCGTGCGGTGGAAGACCTGCACCTGGAGCGCTTCAACGCCGGTGACCATTTGGGCGCCGTCGCCGAAGTGGCCCGCGCCGAGAGCATCTCCCGAGTGCTTTACCCGGCGGACAGCACCGAAGCGGGGCAGGAACTGCGCCTGCGCCAGGAATACTTTTTCGTCGCCGCCTCCTTGCAGGACCTGTTGCGTCGCCACAAGAACATGCACGGCTCGGTCCTGAGCCTGGGTGAACACGCGGCGATCCAGCTCAACGACACCCACCCCTCGATCGCCGTGGCCGAGTTGATGCGCCAGTTGGTCGACCTGCACGACATTCCGTGGGAAGCCGCGTGGGATGTCACCGTCGAAACCCTGTCGTACACCAACCACACCCTGTTGCCCGAAGCCCTGGAAACCTGGCCGGTCGGTCTGATGGAACGCATGCTGCCCCGGCACATGCAGATCATCTACCTGATCAACGCGCAGCACATCGATGCGCTGCGCGCCAAGGGTATTCATGACTTCGACGTGCTGCGCGCCGTCTCCCTGATCGAAGAAGACAACGGCCGCCGTGTGCGCATGGGTAACCTGGCGTTCCTCGGCTCCCACAGCGTCAACGGCGTGTCCGGCCTGCACACCCAACTGATGCGCAGCACAGTGTTCTCCGAACTGCACAAGCTCTACCCGGAGCGCATCAACAACAAAACCAACGGCATTACCTTCCGCCGCTGGCTGTACCAGGCGAACCCCAAGCTCACCGATATGCTGGTGGACGCCTTGGGCCCGGACATTCTCGACAACATGGAAACCCGCCTGGGCGAGTTGGAAACCTTCGCCGAGAAACAGGCCTTTCGCAAAGCCTTCGCCGACCAGCGCCTGCACAGTAAGCGTGCACTGGCCGAGATCATCCATGAGCGCCTGGGCATTTCGGTGAACCCGGCGGCGATGTTCGACGTGCAGGTCAAGCGTATCCACGAATACAAGCGCCAACTGCTGAACCTGCTGCACACCGTGGCGCTGTACCAGGCGATCCGTGCCGAGCCGGGCACCGACTGGGTGCCACGGGTGAAGATCTTCGCGGGCAAGGCGGCGGCCAGTTATCACCAGGCCAAGTTGATCATCAAGCTGACCAACGACATCGCGCGCACCGTCAACAACGACCCGACCGTGCGCGGCTTGCTCAAGGTGGTGTTCCTGCCCAACTACAACGTCAGTCTGGCGGAAAGCATCATCCCGGCGGCGGACTTGTCGGAGCAGATCTCCACCGCCGGCTTTGAAGCATCGGGCACCAGTAACATGAAGTTCGGCCTCAACGGCGCGCTGACCATCGGCACCATGGACGGCGCCAACGTGGAAATGCACGAGCGCGTAGGGGCCGATCACATGTTTATCTTCGGCCTCAGCGCGCAGCAGGTCGAGGCGCGTAAACATGCCGGTGAATTCAACGCCGGGCCCGACATTGCTGCGTCCCACCGTCTGAACGACGTGCTGCAAGCGATTCGGGGCGGGGTGTTTTCGCCGGATGATCCGGGCCGCTATGTGGGCTTGATCGACGGGTTGATCGACTACGACCGCTTCCTGGTCTGTGCCGATTTCGATTCCTACTGGGATGCCCAGGCGCGGGTCGAAGCGCATTGGCATGACTCCAAGGCATGGTGGCGTTCGGCGGTGCTCAATACCGCACGAATGGGCTGGTTCTCGTCGGACCGGACGATCCGCGAGTACGCAACCGAGATCTGGAAAGCCTTGGACTAAACACTGCGATAGCAAATGTGGGAGGGGGCTTGCTCCCGATAGCAGAGTGTCAGTTTGCAGATATGTCGACTGGTACACCGCTATCGGGAGCAAGCCCCCTCCCACATTGATTGCGCGTCGATATACTGAGCGCCGGTTTGCTTAGGGAATATCGACCATGCAATGGATTTTCATGCTGATTGGCCTGGTGCTCGGCTGGACGCTCGATGAGTCGTTCTACGATGCGGGTATCGGTGCGCTGTTGGGGTTGGGCATTGGCCAGGCGATTCGCCTGTCCAAGCTGGCGACCCAGGCGCAGCAGCAGGCTTCTCAGTTGGAAACCACGCAGAAGGCGCTGATCGCCCTGGGTGAGCGCCTGCGGCAACTGGAAGTACCCACGTCGACGAGCCCTGTCATTGTCGAAACACCTGTCTCTGAGCCGGCACCTGTCGCCAAGGCGCCCGAACTGGTGTGGGAGTTGCCGGCTGAATTGGCGCCTGTCGCGATAGTCGCCGAGCCGAGCCAACCACTGCCGGACGACGTCTGGGCGCCCGCCCCGACGCCACGCCCGCCTCAAGAACCTGTCGCTCCCCGTGGCCCCAACCTGATCGAACGTGCCATCAGCGGCGCACGCAATTGGCTGTTTGGTGGCAACACCGTGCTGCGTGTCGGCGTGGTGCTGCTGTTCCTCGGCCTGGCCTTCCTGCTGCGCTACGCCACCGAAGGCATGGTGGTGCCGATCGAGCTGCGTTACGCCGGGGTTGCTGCAGCGGCCCTTGGCCTGCTGGGCCTTGGCTGGTGGCTGCGGCTGCGCAACAGCAATTACGGCTTGATGCTGCAAGGCACCGGCATTGCGGTGCTGTACCTGACGGTGTTTGCCGCGATGCGCCTGCACCCGTTGATCGACCCGAGTGCGGCCCTGGGCCTGCTGGTGGCGGTCACGGTATTCTCGGCGATCCTGGCGATTACCCAGGATGCGTTGGGACTGGCCTGTGCGGCAGCGCTCGGCGGTTTCGCGGCACCGATCCTGACGTCGACCGGCGCCGGCAACCACGTCGCGCTGTTCAGTTATTTTGCCCTGCTCAACGCCGGTATCCTTGCTATCGCGTGGTTCAAGGCCTGGCGCTTGCTCAACCTGATCGGCTTTGTCGGCACCTTCGGTATCGGCTTTGCCTGGGGCATGCGCTCCTACACGCCGGAACTGCTGTGGAGTACCGAGCCGTTCCTGATCCTGTTTTTCCTGATGTACCTGGCTATCGGCCTGTTGTTCGCCCGGCGCAAGTTGCGGGAGATGGGCGATGCGCCCGAAGGCCGTGATGCGTTGTTGCGCTGGTCGGCATCCAAAGGCGATTACGTCGATGGCAGCATGCTGTTCGGCCCGCCGCTGGTGGGTTTTGGCCTGCAGTTCGCGCTGGTGCAGCACCTTGAGTTCGCCGCTGCGTTCAGCGCACTGGGCCTGGGCATCCTCTACATGGGCCTGGCCCGCGTGCTCAGTGGCGGGCGCGCCTTGCTGCTGGCGGAAACCTGCCTGGCTCTGGGGGTGATCTTTGCCAGCCTGGCGATTCCCCTGGGCCTCGATGCACGCTGGACCGCAGCCGCCTGGGCCGTGGAGGGCGCCGGGATCTTCTGGCTCGGCTTGCGTCAGCAGCGGCCGTTGGCGCGGGCATTTGGCCTGTTGCTGCAATTGGGCTCGGCGCTGGCGTTTCTCAGTGAACTGCGCATCGGCGAACACACGCTGCTGGAGGGGGCGCCCTTGGGGGCGCTGTTGTTGGGCGCGGCGTTGTTGTTCAGCTTTGACCAACTGCGCAAGGCCGCGATGGAACAAGCGGCAGACTGGGAGCGCAAGGGCCTGCCGGTTCTGGCCAGCCTCGGCCTGACCTGTGTGTACTTGCTCGCGCCGCTGCTGTTGCTGACTCAAGGCGTTGCCATCAGTTGGGCGCTCGCGGGTCTGGCGACACTGTTTATCGGCTTGCGGATTGGCTCGCGCACCTTCCTGTTCACGGCGTTTGCCGTACAACTGCTGGGCGGGGCGTTGTTCCTGCTGCGCCTGCAAGGCGGCGACTCGGCAGCGGTATTCAACGCCGGTTGGAACGGCCTGCTCACCGCGTCGTTGGTCGGCCTGGCGTTGATCGGCGGCATGCTGCTGGCGGCGCGTGACGACATGGTACGCAGCGATGTGCGCCTGTTGCGCGGGCTGTCCGTGGTGCTGTTGGCCGGGTTGGTGCTGATCAATCTCGCCGTGTTGTTTGTACTGCCATGGGAAAGCGCCAGTGGTGTGTGGGCGGCCAGTGGGTTGTTGATCATCTGGTTGAGCCTGTACCTGCAACAGCGCGTCAGTTTCGTGTTCGGGTTACTGCTGCAAGTGATCGGCGGCGCGTCGTTCCTGCTGGCGGTGCCGGAGCTGCTCGGGCCTCTGACCAGCGAGGGTTTGCGTCCGCTGGGGCATAGCGGTTTCTGGACGCCGATGGTGTTGGGCCTGGCCGCCTTGATCGGTGCCTGGCGCTTGCAACGTGAGCCCCATGCGCCGGTGTTTGCCGTACTCAAGCTGCAACGCCTGTCTGACCTGCTGCTGGTGTGGGGCGCGGCGTGGTGGGCGTTGGCGCTGATCGCTGAAGTGCTGCGGTTTATTCCCGACGAGCTCCAGGGCTCGTTCCTGCTGGGTATAGCGGCGGTCAGCGTGGCGATCTGGGCGCTGCTCGCGACGCGGCTGCGCTGGGCATCGCTGGGCGTGTTGTGCATCTTGTTGATGCCGGCGGCGGGCCTGGTGCTGCTGGTGTCCGCGCATCACTATTACCACCCGGCGGCGCAGTACGGCTGGCTGGCCTGGTTGGCAGTATTTGGCGTGCATTTCATCGCGCTGCGGCGTTTAGCGACGGTGGTGCCGGCCAACGTCCTGAGCGTTGCTCACGTGTTGGGTTGCTGGATGTTGATCGGTGTATTGGCGCTGGAACTGCGCTACGCCCTGTTGTTGCTGTCGAGCGAATACAACGCCTGGCGTTGGTTGGGCTGGGCGATCCTGCCAAGTCTGTATCTGGTGCTGGCTGCTGCACCGCGCAACTGGCCGTGGCCGGTGTCGGCGTATCCACGGGAATATCGAGTGTTGGCGGCACTCCCATTGGCGGTACTGATGCTGGGCTGGTTCTGGCTGGCGAATACCTTCAGCGACGGCACGGCCAAGCCGTTGCCCTATGTGCCGTTGCTCAACCCGCTGGATCTGGGCTTGCTGTTTGCGCTGCTGGGCGTGTACCTGTGGTCGCGCAGCGTGGCGCCGCAGCGAGGGCCGCGCGCTGAATTGATCGCCCAAGGCATTGCGGGTATCTCGCTGTTCGCGTTCTTTACGGCCTTGGTGATGCGCACCGCACACCACTGGGGCGGCGTGCCGTTCCATCTGGATGCGTTGCTGGAGTCGATGTTGGTGCAAGCCGGTCTGTCGATTGTCTGGACCTTGATCGCCCTCGGCCTGATGATCGGCGGCCACCTGTGCCATCGCCGCGAAGTGTGGCTGATCGGCGCGGCGCTGATCGCGGTGGTGGTGGCCAAGCTGTTCTTTGTCGAGCTGAGCAACCGTGGCGGCCTGGCGCGGATCGTGTCGTTTATCGGCGTGGGCGGGTTGTTGCTGGTGGTGGGCTACTTTGCGCCGCTGCCGCCCAAGCGTGCCGAACCTGTGTTGGAAACTGAAGGAGCATCCTCTTGATCGGTAAGTTGAGCGTGGTCGTGCTGGGCATGTGTACGACGTTGTCGGTGTGGGCGCAGGAAACGCCGGCCGACTTCAGCAGCCAGGTGCCGCTGAGCGTCAGCGGCAACGGCCCCTGGTATCGCCTAGAGTTGCCGTTGGCCGTGCAACTGAATGCGCGCCAGGCTGACCTCAGCGATGTGCGCGTGTTTAACGCTGCCGGTGAACCCCAGGCCTACGCGCTGTCGCGTCAAACGTCGCAACGCACCGAACGTCGTGAAGTCACCGACGTGAAGTGGTTCCCGCTGTACGCCGCCGACACCCAGGCAACCTTGCCCGGTGTCGTGATGAAAACCACGGCCGAAGGCACCCTGGTGGAAATCAAGCCGTCCACCGCACCGAAGCCGGGCAAGCAGGTGCTGCGCGGCTGGGTGCTTGACGCCAGTAGGATCAAGGCACCGTTGCAGCAGTTGAGCCTGGACTGGAGTCACGAGCAAGAGGGCTTCCAGCGCTTCAGCATTGAAGCCAGTGATGACTTGCAGCACTGGGAATCCTGGGGGGATGGGCAAGTCGCGCGTTTGTCGTTTGCCGACGAGCGGGTCGAGCAGCATGACGTCAGCTTGCCGGGGCAATCCGCGCGTTACCTGCGCCTGGTATGGAAGGGGCAAGCGGCGCCGTTGCTGACATCGGCCAAGTTGGCCAGTGCAACCAGCAGCAGCCTGCCGATGCCGCTGGTATGGTCGCAGCCTCTCTCGGGCACGCGGCTCAAGGCGGGCGAGTACAGCTGGAAGCTGCCCACCGGGCTGGGTGTCGAGCGCTTGCGTATCGAGTTGAAGCAGCCCAATACGCTGGCGCCGGTGACCCTGGCGGGGCGACGCGATGGCAATCAGGCCTGGCAGCCGTTGAGCAATGGCGTGTTGTATCGCCTGACTCAAAATGGCCAGGACGTGGTGCAGGACGAATTGCAGCTGCCCGGCCAGACGGTCACCGAACTCAAGTTGCAGGTCGACGAGCGCGGCGGCGGCCTGGGCGTCGAAGCGCCGGCCCTGCACTTCGCGGTGCGCGCCACGCAGTTGGTGTTCCTGGCGCGGGGCGAGCCACCGTTCACGCTGGCGTTGGGGAATGCCTCGGCGAAGGCGGCGAACCTGCCGCTGTCGACGCTGATCCCCGATTACAACGCCGAGCGCCTCAACACGATGGGTCAGGCCAAGGTGGCCGGGGCCGTCGCGGTCACTTCGCCGGTGGTCACAGCGGCTGTCGACAGCGGGCCGAACTGGAAAACATTCGGACTCTGGGCCGTGTTACTGCTCGGCGTGGCTGCACTGGGAGCCATGGCCTACAGTTTGCTGCGCAAGCCGCCGGTGGCACGTTAAATAAAGTCCATGAACTCTATTGGGTTTTAATCCTCTGATAGGAGGAAATACGCCCCGACTCGCGTTAAACTGCGCGGGTTTTTAGCCCCCCCCATTCATCGGAGCCTTCCATGTCCCGCGTTACCTTGAGTCGCTATTTGATTGAGCAGACCCGCAGCAACAACACGCCTGCCGATCTGCGCTTCCTTATCGAAGTGGTGGCGCGTGCTTGCAAGGAAATCAGCCACGCCGTATCCAAAGGCGCATTGGGTGGTGTCCTGGGCAGCATGGGCACTGAAAACGTGCAGGGCGAAGTCCAGAAAAAGCTCGACGTGATCTCCAACGAGATCCTGCTCGAAGCCAACGAATGGGGCGGTCACCTGGCCGGCATGGCGTCCGAAGAAATGGACAATGCCTACCAGATCCCGGGCAAATACCCGAAGGGCGCCTACCTGCTGGTGTTCGACCCACTGGACGGTTCGTCCAACATCGACATCAACGCGCCGGTTGGCACCATCTTCTCGGTACTGCGTTGCCCGAGCGAATACCTGAGCCAGAACGAAGCCCTGAACGAAAAGGCCTTCCTGCAGCCAGGCACCGAGCAGGTCGCTGCCGGCTACGCGATCTACGGCCCACAGACCATGCTGGTGCTGACCTTGGGCGATGGCGTCAAAGGCTTCACCCTGGACCGTGAAATGGGCAGCTTCGTCCTCACCCACGAAGACATCACCATCCCGGCTTCCACCCAGGAATTCGCAATCAACATGTCCAACCAGCGTCACTGGGAAGAACCGGTCAAGCGCTACGTGAACGAGTTGATGGAAGGCGAAGAAGGCCCGTTGAAGAAGAACTTCAACATGCGTTGGGTCGCCGCGATGGTGGCCGACGTGCACCGTATCCTGACCCGTGGCGGCCTGTTCATGTACCCACGCGACAGCCGCGAGCCGTCCAAGCCGGGCAAACTGCGCCTGATGTACGAAGCCAACCCGATGTCCTTCCTGGTAGAACAGGCGGGCGGTGCCTCCACCGACGGTCACCAGCGCATTCTCGATATCCAGCCCGACGGCTTGCACCAGCGTGTGGCGGTGTTCCTGGGATCCAAGGAAGAAGTTGAGCGTGTGACCGCTTACCACAAGAAGTAACCTGCTGCGATAAGTGAACGGCATTGTTGTGAGCCGGTTCACCCTTAAAGAAGCCCCGAAACGTTTCAGCGTTTTCGGGGCTTTTTTGTTTTCGTTCGTCGGGAACCAGACACCTCTTTTCCCTTCTAAGCTTCTGGCAGATACCCAGGCTGCTTCGTCCCTCCAGGAGTTATTCCATGTCGTTACGCCGTCTCGCTTTGCTGGCTTTTTGCGTGCTGTTGGCCGCTTGCAGCAAGGTCAATCAAGAAAACTACGAAAAATTGTCGGCTGGCATGGCCAAGACAGAAGTCGAGTCGTTGTTGGGTAAGCCGACCGATTGCTCAGGCGCACTGGGCATGTCCAGCTGCACGTGGGGCGATAAAAACAGCTTTATCAGCGTTCAATATGCCGGTGACAAAGTTCTGATGTTTTCCGGGCAAGGCCTGAAGTAAACCGGGGCGAGAGCCTGCGGGAGAAGAAGAATGATGCGTTTTGTTTTGTTCCTTTGCGCCAGCCTGTTTTTGGCGGGCTGCGCCAGCCATTCTGGCGATGATCTGCAACCCAAGACAGCGAGCAACGTCAACCTCAAGCGTTACCAGGGCACCTGGTATGAGTTGGCTCGATTGCCGATGTACTTCCAGCGCAACTGCGCGCAGTCCGAAGCCCGCTACACATTGCTGCCTGATGGCGATATGTCGGTATTCAACCGCTGCCTCACCACCGAGTGGAAGTGGGAAGAAGCCAAGGGTACGGCCACGCCGCAAGTACCCGGCAAGACCGACAAGCTCTGGGTGGAATTCAATAACTGGTTTACGTCACTGCTGCCAGGCGTCGCCAAGGGCGACTACTGGGTGCTGTATGTCAGCGACGACTACAAGACCGCCATCGTCGGCAGCCCGAGCCGGCGCTATATGTGGATCTTGTCACGCACGCCGACGGTCAGTGCGGACACCCGTGAAGACCTGTTGAGCAGGGCGCGGCAGCAAGGGTATGACACCACGCGTTTGATCTGGCGTACGTCGGATAAGCAGATGGCGAAGACCTCGCAATAATTCTGGATCGCCACAAATCTAATTGTGGGAGGGGCAAGCCCCCTCCCACATTTTTTAACCGAGTAACTCTCTTAAGACCTGCGTAAACGCCCGGCTGCTTTCTTCTTCGCCGGCATGCCGCCCATCGCGCACTACCCACTTGCCGTTGACCAGCACATCGCGCACTTGCCGGTCACCGCCGGCAAACAGCCAGCGATTGAGAATGCCGTCTTCTGTCGCTGTCGCCAGGTAAGGGTCGTTACCGTCCAGCACGATCCAATCCGCACGCTTGCCCACTTCCAGTCGACCTATCGGCTGTCCCAGCGCCTGTGCGCCACCGTCCAGCGCCGCATCGAACAACGTACGGCCCACCATTGGCTGGTCGCTGCGATACAAGCGGTTGCGCCGTTGATCGCGCAGGCGTTGGCCGTATTCCAGCCAGCGCAGTTCTTCCACCACGCTCAGTGACACATGGCTGTCGGAACCGATGCCCAGGCGTCCGCCCTGGGCGAGGAAATCCACGGCAGGGAAAATCCCGTCGCCCAGGTTCGCCTCGGTGGTCAGGCACAAGCCGGCAATCGCGCGGCTCTTGGCCATGCGCGTCACTTCTTCAGGATCCGCATGGGTGGCGTGTACCAGGCACCAGCGCTCATCGACCTCGACATTGTCATACAGCCATTGCAATGGGCGTTTTCCGCTCCAGGCCAGGCAGTCGTCGACTTCCTTTTGTTGTTCGGCAATGTGGATATGCACCGGGCAAGTCTTGTCACTGGCAGCCAATACTTCATTGATTTGTTGTGGCGTGACAGCGCGCAGGGAGTGGAAGCACAAACCCAGTTGCTGCGCCGGTTGTGCCGCAAGGATCAGTTGCAGGCGCGACTGCAGGTCCAGATAGTTTTCGGTGCTGTTGATAAACCGTCGCTGGCCTTCGTTCGGCGCCTGCCCACCAAAACCAGAGTGGGTGTAGAGCACGGGCACCAAGGTCAGGCCAATCCCGCTGCTGGCGGCCGCCTGGCTGATCTGCCGGGACAGTTCCGTACGGTCGGCGTAGGGCTGGCCGCTGACGTCATGATGTACATAGTGAAATTCGGCCACCGAGGTGTAACCGGCCTTGAGCATCTCGATGTACAGCTGGCGGGCGATCACCTGCAGTTGCTCCGGGCTGATCTTGCCGACCATGCGGTACATCAGGTCGCGCCAGGTCCAGAAACTGTCATTCGGGTTGCCGGCCACTTCGGCCAACCCTGCCATCGCGCGCTGGAAAGCGTGGGAGTGCAGGTTCGGCATGCCCGCCAGCACCGGGCCCCTGAGCCGTTCGGCACCGTCTGCGCTGGCGTTGGCCTCAACCTGTGTCAGCAGGCCATCGGCGCTGACTTCAAGACGTACATCGTTGGCCCATCCATTAGGCAGCAGCGCGCGTTCGGCAAAGAAAGCGGACATGATTAGAGCACCCCGGTCGTGTGTTTATTTGTATATACATATACAGACGTTTGCCTGCTCGGTAAACTCCGGCAATCTATGCATCTTTTCCCCCTGCAAGGATTCCCTGTGCCGACTCCGCCCGCCAAGTCTTCACTGGCTGCCCACATGGACGAAAGTCCGGCGCCCTTGTACGCCCGTGTCAAACAGATGATCAGCCAGCAGATCCTCAACGGCAACTGGCCACCCCATTACCGCGTACCGTCGGAAAGCGAACTGGTCAGCCAGTTGGGCTTCAGCCGCATGACCATCAATCGCGCCCTGCGTGAGCTCACCGCCGAAGGTTTGCTGGTGCGCATGCAAGGCGTCGGCACGTTCGTCGCCGAGCCCAAGAGCCAGTCAGCGCTGTTTGAAGTGCACAACATTGCCGATGAGATCGCCTCCCGCGGTCATCGGCATACGTGCCGCGTCATCCACCTGGGCGAAGAGGCCGCCGGTTCCGAACGCGCCGTCGCCCTGGAAATGCGCGAAGGCGGGCGGGTGTTCCACTCGTTGATCGTGCATTACGAAAACGATATTCCCGTGCAAATTGAGGACCGTTTCGTCAACGCCCTGGTCGCGCCGGAATACCTGCAACAGGACTTCACCCTGCAAACCCCCTATGCCTATCTCAACCAAGTGGCGCCGTTGACCGAAGGCGAGCACGTGGTCGAAGCGATTCTCGCCGACGCTGCCGAGTGCGAGTTGCTGCAGATCGAGCCGAGCGAGCCGTGCCTGTTGATTCGTCGGCGCACCTGGTCCGGCCGTCAGCCGGTGACTGCCGCGCGTTTGATCCACCCCGGTTCACGCCACAGCCTGGAAGGACGGTTCAGTAAATGAGTGCAGTGAAAGTCTGGCGCGCCGCTGATTACGTGCGCATGCCGTGGAAAAACGGCGGCGGCAGCACCGAAGAAATCTCCCGCGATGCGGGCGAGGGCCTGGAAGGTTTCGGCTGGCGCCTGTCGATTGCCGATATCGGTGAGTCTGGCGGGTTTTCCACCTTCGCCGGCTACCAGCGCGTGATCACCGTGATCAAAGGCGCAGGCATGGTGCTGACCGTGGATGGCGAGGAACAGCGCGGACTATTACCGCTGCAACCGTTCGCCTTCAAGGGCGACAGCCAGGTGTCATGCCGCCTGATTACCGGGCCGATCCGCGACTTCAACCTGATCTACTCGCCTCAGCGTTACCATGCGCGGTTGCAGTGGGTGGATGGTGTGCAGCGGTTTTTCAGCACGGCGCAGACGGTGCTGGTGTTCAGCGTGGCGGATGAAGTGAAGGTACTGGACGAGGTACTGGGCCATCACGATTGCCTGCAAGTGGACGGTAACAGCGGTCTGCTGGATATTTCCGTCACGGGTCGCTGCTGCATCATCGAACTGACCCCGCAGGGTTAAAAAATGTGGGAGGGGGCTTGCTCCCGATAGCGGTGGATCAGTGGGTATATCCTGGGCTGACACACCGCAATCGGGAGCAAGCCCCCTCCCACATTTGTTTCTCACTGTTCTTGCGATCTGTTTCCAGCTCTCGCACCAATTTGTTACCGAACGCCCCAGCGTGGCGCAAAACCGCGCTGTCGTGACAAACCTCCCTCGCTATAAAACGCCTTCGTAAGAAATTTCATCATGCCTCGAAGCCTTAATTTCCGAGGCTCGCACACGCTTTCCAAAAAAATCCAATCACCTAGCCCAGAAAGTTGGCCGCTTGATTGCATATGCTTGTATGTACAAGTAAAGATGTGTGCGTAAGACTCTCCTTCGCACCATCAATGTTCGCGCATCGATCGCCGAGGAGTTCTTGTTGTGACCAAGCCTACAAAATACCGTGACGTCGAAATCCGCGCCGCCCGCGGTAACAAGCTCACCGCCAAAAGCTGGCTGACTGAAGCGCCGCTGCGCATGCTGATGAACAACCTCGACCCCCAAGTGGCCGAGAACCCCAAAGAACTGGTGGTGTACGGCGGTATCGGCCGTGCAGCGCGCAATTGGGAGTGCTACGACCAGATCGTCGAGAGCCTCACCAACCTGAATGACGATGAAACCCTGCTGGTGCAATCCGGCAAGCCGGTCGGCGTGTTCAAGACCCACAGCAATGCCCCGCGCGTGCTGATCGCCAACTCCAACCTGGTGCCGCACTGGGCCAGCTGGGAGCACTTCAATGAACTGGATGCCAAGGGCCTGGCCATGTACGGCCAGATGACCGCCGGCAGCTGGATCTACATCGGCAGCCAAGGCATCGTCCAGGGCACCTACGAAACCTTCGTTGAAGCCGGTCGCCAGCACTACGATTCAAACCTTAAGGGCCGTTGGGTCCTCACCGCCGGCCTCGGCGGCATGGGCGGTGCCCAGCCTCTGGCGGCAACCCTCGCCGGCGCATGCTCGCTGAACATTGAATGCCAGCAGGTCAGCATCGATTTCCGCCTCAACAGCCGCTACGTGGATGAGCAAGCCACCGACCTCGACGACGCCCTGGCCCGCATCGCCAAGTACACAAAGGAAGGCAAGGCCATCTCCATCGCGCTGCTGGGTAACGCCGCTGAAATCCTGCCGGAACTGGTCAAGCGTGGCGTGCGCCCGGACATGGTCACCGACCAGACCAGCGCCCACGACCCGCTCAACGGTTACCTGCCGGCCGGCTGGACCTGGGACGAATACCGCGCCCGCGCTAAGACCGAACCGGCTGCCGTGATCAAGGCCGCCAAGCAGTCCATGGCCGTGCACGTCAAAGCCATGCTGGAATTCCAGAAACAAGGCATCCCGACCTTCGACTACGGCAACAACATCCGCCAGATGGCCCAGGAAGAAGGCGTGGAAAACGCGTTCGACTTCCCAGGCTTTGTACCGGCGTACATCCGCCCGCTGTTTTGCCGTGGCATCGGCCCGTTCCGTTGGGCTGCGCTGTCGGGTGACCCGCAGGACATCTACAAGACCGACGCCAAAGTCAAAGAACTGATCCCCGACGACGCGCACCTGCACAACTGGCTGGACATGGCGCGCGAGCGCATCAGCTTCCAGGGCCTGCCGGCGCGTATTTGCTGGGTTGGCCTGGGCCAACGCGCCAAGCTCGGCCTGGCGTTCAACGAGATGGTGCGCAGCGGCGAGTTGTCGGCCCCGGTAGTGATCGGCCGCGACCACCTGGACTCCGGCTCGGTCGCCAGCCCCAACCGCGAAACCGAATCCATGCAGGACGGCTCCGACGCCGTGTCCGACTGGCCACTGCTCAACGCCTTGCTCAACACCGCCAGCGGCGCGACCTGGGTTTCGCTGCACCACGGCGGCGGCGTGGGCATGGGCTTCTCCCAGCACTCCGGCATGGTCATCGTCTGTGACGGTACCGACGAAGCGGCCGAGCGCATTGCCCGCGTGCTGCATAACGACCCGGCCACCGGTGTGATGCGCCACGCAGACGCCGGTTATCAGATCGCCATCGACTGCGCCAAAGAGCAGGGCCTCAATCTTCCAATGATCAAGTAACCCATGTGGGAGGGGGCTTGCTCCCGATGGCGGTGTATCAGCCAATAGGCCTGGTGACTGACCCACTGCTATCGGGAGCAAGCCCCTTCCCACAGTTGAGCGGCGGCGACCCCCAAAACAATCCATCAGAGGTTGAACACCCATGGCTGCAAGTGACGCGCGTGCAAGCACCACCCCGTTGATCGAGAAACGTTCGATCGACTACATCCCGGAAGCGGAAAGACACGGTCGTCTATTGAGCCAGTTCACCCTGTGGCTGGGTGCCAACCTGCAGATCACCGCGATCGTCACCGGGGCCCTGGCCGTGGTGCTGGGCGGTGATGTGTTCTGGTCGTTGATCGGTCTGTTGATCGGTCAACTGCTGGGCGGCGGCGTGATGGCGTTGCATGCGGCGCAGGGGCCCAAGCTGGGCCTGCCGCAGATGATCTCCAGCCGGGTGCAGTTCGGTGTGTACGGCGCGGCGATCCCGATCGTACTGGTCTGCTTGATGTACCTCGGTTTCACCGCAACGGGCACCGTGCTTTCCGGTCAGGCCCTGGGCCAGTTGTTTGGCGTCAGCGACAGCGTCGGGATCCTGATCTTCGCCAGTGTCATCGTGCTGGTCACGGTGCTCGGTTACCGGGTGATCCACTTCATCGGCCGTGTTGCCAGCGTCATTGGCGTGATTGCCTTTGTCTACCTGTTCAGCCGTCTGATGAGCCAGGCCGACGTGGGCGCACTCCTGCAAATCCGTCACTTCAGTTGGAGCAGCTTCCTGCTGGCGGTGTCGCTCGCGGCCTCCTGGCAAATCGCCTTCGGCCCATACGTGGCGGACTATTCACGCTATCTGCCGAGCACGACGTCCTCGGTCAAAACCTTTCTTGCCGCAGGTGCAGGTTCGGTGGTGGGTGCACAGGTGGCGATGATCCTCGGCGTGTTTGCCGCGGCCATGTCCAACGGGCAATTTGCCGGCCACGAAGTGGCCTACATCGTGGGCCTGGGTGGTACGGGGGCCACTGCGGCGCTGCTGTATTTCAGCATCGCGTTCGGCAAAGTCACTATCTCCACGCTGAACTCCTACGGCAGCTTCATGTGCATTGCCACTATCATCAGCGGCTTTCGCGGTCGCCTGGAGGTCACGCGCTTGCAGCGGCTGTTTTTCGTGCTGGTCATCGTCGGTACGGCGACTCTGATCGCCTTGCTCGGGCAGCACTCGTTCCTGGGGGCGTTCAAGTCCTTCATCCTGTTCCTGCTGGCGTTTTTTACGCCATGGAGCGCGATCAACCTGGTTGACTACTACTGCATCACCCGTGATCGCTACGACGTACCGGCGCTGGCCGATCCAAACGGGCGCTATGGCCGTTGGAACCTGCTCGGTATCAGCGTGTATGTCTTCGGTGTGCTGGTGCAATTGCCGTTCATCTCCACCAAGTTCTACACCGGTCCCCTGGTGGCGGCCCTGGGTGATGTGGATATTTCCTGGATCATCGGCCTGGTAGTCCCCGCCGCGCTTTACTACTGGGCTGCGAAAAAGTGGCCCGCCGCACACCCTGAACACCTGATCCTGCCGAAAGAGCAGGGCGCTGTACCAACGACGACAAACGGGCTGGTTGCACAGGCCTGAGGGGACGTGGACAGGGCAGGATGCCTACTGACTGCCGTAATCCATTTCATGATTGGGAGCGTCACAACAATGAAAATGCATAAGACCCTGTTGGCCACCGTATTCTCTGCGGGCTTGCTGGCCACTGCTGGCGCCCAGGCGGCCGGTTGGTGTGAATCCGGCAAACCGGTGAAATTCGCCGGCCTGAACTGGGAAAGCGGCATGTTGCTCACCGACATCCTGCAAACCGTGCTGGAAAAAGGCTACGACTGCAAAACCGACAGCCTGCCAGGCAACTCCATCACCATGGAAAACGCCCTGAGCAGCAACGACATCCAAGTGTTTGCCGAAGAATGGGTCGGCCGCAGCGAAGTCTGGAACAAGGCCGAGAAGGCCGGCAAAGTCGTCGGTGTCGGTGCCCCTGTGGTGGGCGCTATCGAAGGCTGGTACGTACCGCGCTACGTGATCGAAGGCGACGCCAAGCGCAAGCTTGAACCCAAGGCGCCGGGCCTGAAAAACATCGCCGACCTGGCCAAGTACGCCTCGGTGTTCAAGGACCAGGAAGAACCGTCCAAGGGCCGTTTCTACAACTGCCCGGCCGGCTGGACCTGCGAGCTGGACAACAGCGAAATGCTCAAGAGCTATGGCCTGGAAAGCACCTACACCAACTTCCGCCCAGGCACCGGCCCGGCGCTGGATGCGGCAGTGCTGTCGAGCTACAAGCGCGGCGAGCCGATCCTGTTCTACTACTGGTCGCCAACCCCGTTGATGGGCCAGGTCGACCTGGTCAAGCTGGAAGAAAAACCCGGTGTGGATAAGACCGTGAGCATCAAGGTCGGCCTGTCCAAGACCTTCCACGAACAAGCCCCTGAACTGGTGGCCGTGCTGGAAAAGGTCAACCTGCCCATCGACCTGCTGAACCAGAACCTGGGGCGCATGGCCAAGGAACGCATTGAGTCGCCGAAACTGGCGAAAATTTTCCTCAAGGAACATCCTGAAGTCTGGCACGCCTGGGTCAGTGAAGACGCAGCCAAGAAAATCGACGCGGCCTTGTAGGTCAAGTGTGCACGGCTACCCTGAGGGGTGGCCGGGTGCCTGGCTACAACCCATTGGATCGAGAGCACGCTATGTTTCCTGAGAGTTTTACGTTTTCCATCGCCGACTGGGTCAACGGTTGGGTGGATTCACTGGTCACCAACTACGGCGATGTGTTCCGGCAAATCTCCGACACCCTGCTGTGGGCCATCGTCAACCTGGAAGGGTTGCTGCGTGCAGCCCCCTGGTGGCTGATGCTGGCCATCGTCGGCGGTGTTGCCTGGCATGCCACTCGCAAGGTGGTGACCACGGCGGTGATCGTCGGTCTGCTGTTCCTGGTGGGCGCGGTTGGCCTGTGGGACAAGCTGATGCAGACCCTGGCGCTGATGATGGTCGCCACGGTGATCTCGGTGTTGATCGGCATCCCGCTGGGCATCCTGTCGGCGCGCAGTAATCGCCTGCGCTCGGTGCTGATGCCGTTGCTCGACATCATGCAAACCATGCCCAGCTTCGTGTACCTGATCCCGGTGCTGATGCTGTTTGGCCTGGGCAAGGTGCCGGCGATCTTCGCCACGGTGATCTACGCCGCGCCGCCGCTGATTCGCCTCACCGACCTGGGGATTCGCCAGGTCGACGGCGAAGTCATGGAGGCTATCAACGCCTTCGGTGCCAACCGCTGGCAACAGCTGTTCGGCGTGCAATTGCCGCTGGCGCTGCCGAGCATCATGGCCGGTATCAACCAGACCACCATGATGGCGTTGTCGATGGTGGTGATCGCCTCGATGATCGGCGCCCGTGGCTTGGGTGAAGACGTGCTTGTCGGCATCCAGACCCTCAACGTCGGCCGTGGCCTCGAAGCCGGGCTGGCGATCGTGATTCTCGCAGTGGTCATCGACCGCATTACCCAGGCCTATGGTCGTC
Organism: Pseudomonas sp. SJZ103; assembly: GCF_007828335.1. Taxonomy (NCBI): domain Bacteria; kingdom Pseudomonadati; phylum Pseudomonadota; class Gammaproteobacteria; order Pseudomonadales; family Pseudomonadaceae; genus Pseudomonas; species Pseudomonas sp. SJZ103. The sequence goes on along the minus strand of NZ_VIUN01000003.1, from coordinate 348,013 downwards.
CACGGCATGAGGCGAGCAAATGACTACTGTCAGCAAAATCGAAGTTAAAAACGTCTTCAAGATCTTTGGCGCCCGCTCCAAGGAGGCGCTGGCGATGGTTGGCCAGGGCAAGACCAAGGACCAGGTGCTGGCCGAGACCGGTTGCGTGGTCGGCGTGAACGATTTGTCCCTGAGCATCGGCACCGGTGAGATCTTCGTGATCATGGGCCTGTCAGGCTCGGGTAAATCCACGCTGGTGCGCCACTTCAACCGCCTGATCGACCCCACCAGCGGCGCGATCCTGGTGGACGGCGAAGACATCCTGCAACTGGACATGGACGCCCTGCGCCAATTCCGTCGACACAAGATCAGCATGGTGTTCCAGAGCTTCGGCCTGCTGCCCCACAAGAGCGTGCTCGACAACGTCGCCTACGGCCTCAAGGTGCGTGGCGAAACCAAGCAGGTCTGCGCTGAACGCGCGCTGCACTGGATCGAAACCGTGGGCCTCAAGGGCTACGAAAACAAGTACCCGCACCAGCTCTCCGGCGGCATGCGCCAGCGTGTCGGCCTGGCCCGCGCCCTGGCCGCTGACACCGACATCATCCTGATGGACGAAGCGTTCAGCGCCCTCGACCCGCTGATCCGCGCCGAAATGCAAGACCAGTTGCTCGAGCTGCAAAAGACCCTGCACAAGACCATCGTGTTCATCACCCACGACCTCGACGAGGCCGTGCGTATCGGCAACCGCATCGCGATCCTCAAGGACGGCAGGCTGATCCAGGTCGGCACGCCGCGGGAGATCCTGCATTCGCCGGCGGATGAGTATGTGGATCGGTTTGTTCAGCGACGCGCGGCGGTGGTCTGACCCGGGTTCTGTGGTGAGGCTCAAGCTCCCTCCCACATTTGGAATGCATTCCCCAGTGGGAGGGAGCTTGCCCCCGATGAGGCCGGCGAAGCTGTAGAGAATATGAAGAGGTCAACAATGTCCCAGGCAGCAAAAATCATCATCGCCGACACCCCCCTGCGCTGGCAGGACGTGGTCGCCGTGGCCCGTCACGGCGCGGTGCTTGAACTCTCGGGCCAGGCCTGGGCGCGTATCGACAATGCCCAGGCCATCGTGCAGCGCATCGTCACCAGCGGCGAACGTGCCTACGGCGTGAACACCGGCCTGGGCGCCTTGTGCAACGTGTCGCTTAAAGGCGAGCAACTGAGCCAGCTGTCGCGCAATACCCTGTTGAGCCACGCCTGCGGCGTCGGCCCGGTCCTCAGCGACGAGCAGACCCGCGCGATTATCTGCGCGGCGGTCATCAACTACAGCCACGGCAAATCCGGCCTGCATCCGCAGGTGGTGCATTCGCTGCTGGCACTGCTCAACCACGGCATCACGCCGCAAGTACCGTCCCAGGGCTCGGTGGGTTACCTGACCCATATGGCCCATGTCGGCGTGGCGCTGCTGGGTGTCGGTGATGTGAGCTATCGCGGCCAGATCGTCCCGGCGCAACAGGCCCTGGACGAAGAAGGTTTGCAGCCGGTGGTGCTCGGCGCCAAGGACGGCCTGTGCCTGGTCAACGGCACGCCGTGCATGACCGGCCTGAGCTGCCTGGCCCTGGCCGACGCCCATCATTTGCTGCAATGGGCCGACGTGATCGGCGCCATGAGCTTTGAGGCCCAGCGCGGCCAGATCGACGCCTTCGACGAAGAAATCATCGCCCTCAAGCCGCACCCGGGCATGCAGCATGTTGGCAGCAACCTGCGTGCGTTGCTCGATGGCAGTGAAGTGATCGCCAGCAGCAAAGGTATCCGCACCCAGGACGCCCTGAGCCTGCGCTCGATCCCGCAGATCCACGGCGCGGCGCGCGACCAGGTGGAGCACGCGACTCGCCAGATCGAGACCGAACTCAACAGCGTCACCGACAACCCGCTGGTGCTCGGCACACCGGACCACTACCGCGTGGTGTCCCAGGCCAACCCCCACGGCCAGTCCGTCGCCCTGGCCGCCGACATGCTGGCGATTGCCATGGCCGAAATCGGCTCGGTCGCCGAACGCCGCCTCGACCGCCTGATCAACCCGCACGTCAGCGGCCTGCCGGCGTTCCTGGTGAGCAACCCCGGGGTCAACTCCGGGATGATGATCGTGCAGTACGTCGCCGCGTCACTGTGCGGACAGAACCGCCAGTTGGCGCAACCGGCGGTGCTCGACAACTTCGTCACCTCGGGTCTGCAGGAAGACCACCTGAGCATGGGCACCAACGCCGCGCTCAAGCTGCACCAGGTATTGGCCAACGTCACCCAGATCCTCGCCATCGAGTACCTGCTGGCGGCCCAGGCCTTCGAATTCCTGAAAGACCAACGCTTCGGGGCGGGCACCGACAGGGCCTGGCGCCTGCTGCGTGAAGTGGTACCCGCCTATGAGCAGGACCGTTGGCTGGCGCCGGATATTGCGGCTGCCGCCAAGGTGCTCAAGGACACCGCATTACCGAATCTGCACTGAACACGTATTTCAAAAGAATAATTCACAAGGAGTATGAATGTGACTGCGCTAAACCTGATTCCAGGCCAACTGAGCCTTGCCCAACTGCGAGCCATCTACCAGCAGCCGGTAACCCTCAGTCTGGATGACAGTGCCTCGGCCCAGATCGAAGCCAGTGTGGCCTGCGTGGAGCAGATTCTCGCCGAGAACCGCACCGCCTATGGCATCAACACCGGTTTCGGCCTGCTGGCCTCGACTCGCATCGCCAGCGAAGACCTGGAAAACCTCCAGCGTTCCCTGGTGTTGTCCCACGCCGCCGGCGTCGGTGAGCCGATCAGCGATGCGCTGGTACGGCTGGTCATGGTGCTCAAAGTCAACAGCCTCAGCCGTGGGTTCTCCGGGATTCGCCGGCAGGTGATCGACGCGCTGATCGCGCTGATCAACGCCGAGGTGTACCCGCATATTCCGTTGAAAGGCTCGGTGGGCGCTTCCGGTGACTTGGCGCCGTTGGCCCACATGTCCCTGGTGCTGCTGGGCGAAGGCAAGGCGCGCTACAAGGGCGAATGGCTGGAGGCCACCGACGCGCTGAAAGTCGCCGGCCTGACGCCGCTGACACTCGCCGCCAAGGAAGGCCTGGCGCTGCTCAACGGCACCCAGGTGTCCACCGCCTATGCCTTGCGTGGCCTGTTCGAAGGCGAAGACCTGTTCGCCGGTGCCCTGGCCTGCGGCGGCCTTACCGTGGAAGCGGTGCTGGGCTCGCGCTCGCCGTTCGACGCACGTATTCATGCGGCTCGCGGTCAACGTGGGCAAATCGATTCGGCTGCGGCCTACCGTGACCTGCTGGGTGAGAGCAGCCAGGTGTCGCAGTCGCACCAGAACTGCGACAAGGTGCAGGATCCGTACTCCCTGCGCTGCCAGCCACAAGTCATGGGCGCCTGCCTGACTCAGTTGCGCCAGGCGGCCGAGGTGCTGGTGGTCGAAGCCAACGCCGTGTCCGATAACCCGTTGGTATTTGCCGCTGAGGGGGACGTGATCTCCGGTGGCAACTTCCACGCCGAACCGGTGGCCATGGCCGCTGACAACATGGCCCTCGCCATCGCTGAAATCGGCTCCCTGAGCGAGCGTCGTATCTCGCTGATGATGGACAAGCACATGTCGCAACTGCCGCCGTTCCTGGTGGGCAATGGTGGGGTGAACTCCGGCTTCATGATCGCCCAGGTGACCGCTGCAGCACTCGCCAGCGAGAACAAGGCACTGTCCCATCCCCATAGCGTCGACAGCATCCCGACGTCCGCCAACCAGGAAGACCACGTGTCGATGGCCCCGGCAGCCGGCAAGCGCCTGTGGGAAATGGCCGAGAACACGCGCGGCATCCTTGCGGTGGAATGGCTGGCTGCGTGCCAGGGCCTGGACCTGCGTGAAGGCCTGAAAACCTCGCCGAAACTGGAAAAAGCCCGTGGCATCCTGCGCGCCAAAGTGGCGTTCTATGACAAGGACCGCTTCTTCGCCCCGGACATCATCGCCGCCAGCGAGCTGCTCGCCAGCCGCTGCTTGAATGAGCTGGTGCCGGCCAAGTTGCTGCCGAGCCTGTAACCCTAGGAGTGTCGGATGAAAACCCTTTGGCAGCACTGCCACGTCGCAACCATGGCCCAGGGCAAATACTCGATCATCGAGGATGCGGCCATGGTCACCGTAGGTTCGCTCATCGAGTGGATCGGCCCGCGCAGCGAAGTACCGACGGCGGATTACGCCCAGGTGCATGACCTGCAAGGCGCGTGGGTCACTCCCGGGCTGATCGACTGCCACACCCACACGGTGTTTGGTGGCAATCGCAGCGGCGAATTCGAGCAGCGCCTCGAAGGCGTGAGCTATGCCGACATTGCGGCCAAGGGCGGCGGTATTGCCAGCACCGTGCGCGCCACCCGTGCCGCGACGGAGGATGAACTCTTCGCCAGCGCCCACAAGCGCTTGCGCAGCCTGCTGCGCGACGGCGTGACCACGGTGGAGATCAAGTCCGGTTACGGCCTGGACCTGGCCAACGAGCGCAAGATGTTGCGGGTGGCTCGGCGCCTTGGCGACGCGCTGCCGGTCAGCGTGCGCGCCACGTGCCTGGCGGCCCATGCATTGCCGCCGGAGTACAAGGATCGCGCCGACGATTACATCGAGCACATCTGCGCCGAGATGCTGCCGGCCTTGGCGGCGGAAGGGCTGGTGGACGCGGTGGATGCGTTCTGCGAATACCTGGCGTTTTCCACCGAGCAGGTCGAGCGCGTGTTCAAGGTCGCCCAGCAACTCGGCCTGCCGGTGAAGCTGCATGCCGAGCAGTTGTCGTCGCTGCACGGCTCCAGCCTGGCGGCGCGTTACCACGCGCTGTCGGCGGACCACCTGGAATTCATGACCGAAGAAGACGCCATCGCCATGGCCGCTGCCGGCACCGTCGCCGTTTTGCTGCCGGGCGCGTTCTACTTCCTGCGCGAAACCCAGCTGCCGCCGATGGACGCCCTGCGCAAGCACGGCGTGAAGATCGCCATCGCCAGCGACCTCAACCCAGGCACCTCGCCAGCGTTGTCGGTGCGCCTGATGCTGAACATGGCCTGCACCCTGTTCCGCATGACCCCGGAAGAAGCCCTGGCCGGTGCCACGCAACATGCGGCCACCGCCCTTGGCATGGGCGACACCCACGGGGCCCTGGAAGTGGGCAAGGTCGCTGACTTTGTCGCCTGGCAGATTGATCGCCCCGCCGACCTGGCCTACTGGCTGGGTGGCGAGCTGGATAAACGCGTCGTGCGCCACGGCGTCGACGTCACTGTGTAAGGAGCATTGCTGTGGATAAGGTTCTGAACTTCAAACAAGGCCGTGTGCCGCTGCTGATCAGCATGCCCCACGCCGGGCTGCGCCTGACGCCTGCGGTGGAAGCCGGGTTGATCCCCGAAGCGCAAAGCCTGCCGGACACCGATTGGCACATCCCCACGCTGTATGACTTCGCCGATGAACTGGGCGCCAGCACCTTGTCGGCCGAGTATTCGCGGTTCGTCATCGACTTGAATCGTCCGTCCGACGACAAGCCATTGTATGCAGGCGCCACCACCGGTCTGTACCCGGCCACGTTGTTCGACGGCGTGCCGTTGTTCCGCGAGGGGCTGGAGCCGAGCGAGACCGAACGCGCCAGCTACCTGCAAAAAATATGGGGCCCTTACCACCGCACGTTGCAAGAAGAACTGGCACGGCTCAAGGCCGAGTTCGGTTATGCGCTGCTGTTCGATGCGCACTCGATCCGCTCGGTGATCCCGCACCTGTTCGACGGCAAACTGCCGGACTTCAACCTGGGCACCTTCAACGGCGCCGCCTGTGATCCGGAACTGGCCAGCCAGCTCGAGGCCATCTGCGCCACCCATCCTCAGTACACCCACGTCTTGAACGGGCGCTTCAAGGGCGGCCATATCACCCGCCATTACGGCAACCCGGCGCAGGATATCCATGCCGTGCAGTTGGAGTTATGCCAGAGCACGTATATGGAGGAGTTCGAGCCGTTCCGCTATCGCCCGGATCTGGCCGAGCCGACGCAAGTGGTGTTGAAGCAGTTGCTGGAAGGCTTGCTGGCGTGGGGGCGCAAGCGCTACGGGTGACGAACGGTCGCCTCTGTGCAACTCACAGTCGCCACAGGTCGTGTTGAGAGAGGCCTCGCTCGGTAAGGTTGTGGATACGGCGCACCAGACGCCACTTCCCACAATAAAAGCTGCCGAGTGAGACCTCTTTCATGAAAAGACTGTTCAACCGTTACCTGTTGACCCTCACCGCCGCGGCACTGCTCAGTGCCCAAGCCCTGGCCGCCGAGCCGGCCTCCTGCAAATCCATCCGCATGGGCGTGGTCAGCTGGACCGATGTGGTCGCCACCTCGGGCATGGCCGACGTGCTGCTCAACGGCCTGGGCTATGACAGCAAACAGACCAGTGCTGTGCAGCAGATCATCTTCGCCGGCATTCGCGACAAACGCCTGGACGTGTTCCTCGGCTATTGGAAACCCGCGATGGACAACAACATCGCGCCGTTCCTGGCCGCCAGGCAGGTCAAGGTCTTTGATAGGCCCAGCTTGGCCGACGCCCAGGCCACCCTGGCCGTGCCGCAATACGTGGCCGACGCCGGGCTGAAGACCTTTGCCGATATTGCCCGTTTCAAGGACAAACTCGGCGGCAAGATCTACGGCATCGAACCCGGCAGCGGCGCCAATACCGATATTCAGAAAATGATCGACACCAACCATTTCGGCCTGGGCGGCTTCAAGCTGGTGGCCTCCGGTGAAGCGGGCATGCTGGCCGCCGTGCAACGCGCGGTGAACCGCAAGGAGTTCGTGGTGTTTGTCGGCTGGACCCCGCACCCGATGAACATCAACATGAAAATGGCCTATCTCACGGGCAGCGAAGATGTGTTCGGTCCTGACGAAGGGCGCGCCACGGTCTCCACCGTCACTGCACCGGATTTTGCCGAGCGTTGTCCGAATGCGAACCGGCTTCTGGAAAACCTGACCTTCACCGCCGCCCAGGAAAGCCAGCTCATGGTGCCGATCATGGAGCGCCAGTCACCACAGGACGTGGCCAGGCAATGGCTGCGCGACCACCCCGAGGATTTGCAGCGCTGGTTGGCCGGGGTTACAGCATTTGATGGTAGCGATGGCTTGGCGTCGCTCCAGGCCTACCTCAAACCCTAAGCCAAATGCAGCCCCAACGGTGGGAGGGGGCTTGCCCCCGATAGCGCCATGCCTCACACCCTATCCGGTGACTGATCCACCACAATCGCAAGCAAGCCCCCGCAGGCCTTGAACCTGCTGTGCCAGAGATCATTGCGTATGTACCCACTATCCCCGCAACTCGCCGCCTTCATCGAAAAAACCACGTCCTTCGCCGGCAACGACTCTTCCCCGGCGGGCCTGCGCCAAAGTTACGACCGCATGTGCCAGGCATTCACCCCGCCGAAACCGCAAGGCTTGCAGCTTGCGAACTTCACCCTGGCCGGCGTGGGCGCACGCAGCTATCTGCCGTCAACACCGCCACCCGCCGATGGCTGGCCATGCCTCCTCTATATACATGGCGGTGGTTGGGTGGTCGGCGGCCTGGATTCCCACGACTTCATCTGTTTCGAGCTGGCCAATGCCCTTCAGGTGCTGGTAATCGCCATCGACTACCGCCTGGCGCCCGAGCACCCGTTCCCGGCTGCCTACGACGATTGCCGCGCGGTGTGGCAGGCGATCCAGGCAGGGGAGTGCCCGCACGCCATCAACCGGCAACGCCTGGCGGTGGTGGGTGACAGTGCGGGCGGTAACCTGGCGGCGGCGTTGTGCCTGGGCTTGCGCGATGATGGCCAGCCTATGCCGCGCGTACAGGTCCTGATTTACCCCGGACTGGGCGGCCCGGCCGATTTGCCATCGCGCTGTGACTGCAGGGACGCGCCGTTGCTCAGCAGTGCCGACACCGATGGCTACCTCGCGCTTTACCTGCGTGGTTCGGGCACGGCGTCAGCCTATGCCATGCCGCTGCTGGCCGAGGATTTCAGTGGTTTGCCCAAGGCCTTGATCGCCGTGGCCCAATTCGACCCGCTGCGCGACGACGGCGTGCTGTATGCCGAGCGCCTGCAACAGGCTGGCGTGCCTGCGCTGTTGTATCCGGGCAAAGGCCTGGTCCACGGCTGTTTACGCGCGCGCGGCCAGGCCCCGGAGGTGGATCGGCTGTACGGTTATCTGCTGAATTACCTGAGGAGTGAAGGGCTGACACAGGTCTAAGCGCTCAAGGACATGCTCATTGCACAATTCGGGTTTATAGTGCCAGACGGCAAAATAAAAGACGTCCCCCCAGGGATGAACCCGACCCCCTACGGAGCGCGCAATGCAGACTTGGTACCCGCAGATCAAACCCTACGCCCGGCACGATCTGGCCGTCGATGACACCCACACGCTCTACGTCGATGAAAGTGGCTCCCCCGAAGGCTTGCCTGTCGTATTCATCCACGGTGGCCCTGGCGCCGGTTGCGATGCCCAGAGCCGCTGCTATTTCGATCCCAACCTGTACCGCATCGTTACCTTCGACCAGCGTGGCTGCGGCCGTTCCACCCCGCGCGCCAGCCTGGAAAACAACACCACCTGGGACCTCGTCGCCGACCTTGAGCGCATCCGCGAACATCTTGGCATCGACAAATGGGTGCTGTTCGGCGGCTCCTGGGGCTCGACCCTGGCCCTGGCCTACGCGCAAACCCACCCTGAACGTGTGCATGGCCTGATCGTGCGCGGTATTTTCCTCGCCCGCCCGCAGGACATCGAATGGTTCTACCAGGCTGGTGCCAGCCGCCTGTTCCCGGATTACTGGCAGGACTACATCGCGCCGATTCCTGCCGATGAGCGTCACGACATGATCGCGGCCTACCACAAACGCCTGACCGGCAACGACCAGATCGCCCAGATGCACGCCGCCAAGGCCTGGTCCGGCTGGGAAGGGCGCATGCTGGGCCTGTGCCCGAGCCCGCAGCACGTGGAGCGTTTTTCCGAGCCTCAGCGTGCGCTGTCCATTGCGCGTATCGAGTGCCACTACTTCACCAACAACTCCTTCCTGGAGCCCAACCAGCTGATTCGCGATATGCACAAGATCGCCCATCTGCCTGGCGTAATCATCCATGGCCGCTACGATATGATCTGCCCGCTGGATAACGCCTGGGAGCTGCATCAGGCATGGCCGAACAGCGAGCTGCAGGTCATCCGTGAAGCGGGCCATGCGGCGTCCGAGCCTGGTATTACCGATGCACTGGTACGCGCGACCGGCGAAATGGCACGGCGCCTGCTTGATCTACCGCCAGAAGAAGCATGAAGGGCCTGCTGCAACGGGTGCGCGGCGCCCGGGTCGAAGTGGCGGGCGAAATTGTCGGGGCGATCGAACAGGGTTTGCTGGTGCTGGTGGCCGTCGAACCTTCAGATACGCCCGAGAGCGCCGACAAACTGCTGCACAAGCTGCTTAACTACCGGGTGTTCAGCGACGACGAGGGCAAGATGAACCTGTCGTTGAAGGATATCGAGGGGGGATTGCTGCTGGTGTCGCAGTTCACGCTGGCGGCGGATACCAAGAGCGGCCTGCGGCCAAGCTTCTCCACCGCTGCGCCGCCGGCCCTGGGAGCGGCGCTTTTTGATCACTTGCTGTTACAAGCGCAACAATTGCATGGCAAGGTGGCCTCGGGGCGTTTTGGCGCAGATATGCAGGTGCATTTGGTCAATGATGGCCCTGTGACCTTTCTCTTGCAGACATGAATGTATTAAAAACGACTTTAATGCCTAAAAACGTAGGGTTTCGCTACAAATACTTCGTTGTCCCTGATGCGTTGTTTCGCGGGCTACTAGATAATCGCGCGCTACGGGGATCAGCGTTGTTTGGTCCATTTTTGACTTAGGTAGAGACTTGTCCGACGGCCTCAGGGGAATCATTTTGCCCCAGGGGAGTCGGAACAATGCTCGCCAACCTGGCATATAGATAGCTGGCCGTTGGTTTTTTGATCTGTTTTCGGCGAGGGTTGCTCGTGATTGTTAGTCCCTGTAATGCACCAAAATTGTCTGCCAAACGGTTACGAAACGCACTGGTGACGGGCTCTGCCCTGTTTTGCCTGTTCGGCGCGGGTCAACTGTGGGCATTCAGTCTGGACGATGTGTCGGCCAAGGCAAAAGAGCTGGCCGGGCAGAAATACGAAGCTCCGCGCAGCAATCTGCCGAACGAATTCCGCGAAATGAAGTTCGCGGACTACCAAAAGATTCGTTTCCGCAACGAAAAAGCCGAATGGGCCGATCAAAACACCCCGTTCAAGTTGTCCTTCTATCACCAGGGTATGCATTTCGATACACCGGTGAAAATCAACGAAGTGACCGCCGACAGCGTCCAGGAAATCAAATACGACCCGGCTCGCTTCGATTTCGGCGGCGTGAAGTTTGATCCTAAAGCCACCGAACAGCTGGGTTATGCCGGTTTCCGTGTGCTGTACCCGATCAACAAGGGCGACAAGCAAGACGAAATCATGACCATGCTCGGCGCCAGCTATTTCCGCGTCGTCGGTAAGGATCAGGTCTATGGCCTGTCCGCCCGTGGCATGGCGATCGATACCGCGCTGCCGTCGGGTGAAGAATTCCCGCGCTTCACCGAGTTCTGGATCGAGCGTCCAAAACCGGGTGACAAGCACCTGGTGATCTTCGCCTTGCTGGATTCGCCACGCGCCACCGGTGCCTATCGCCTGATCCTGCGTCCGGGCACCGACACGGTTGTCGATGTGAAATCCCAGATGTTCCTGCGTGACAAGGTCAGCAAGCTGGGCGTTGCCCCGTTGACCAGCATGTTCCTGTTTGGTGCCAACCAGCCGTCCAAGGTGCTCAACTACCGTCGCGAGTTGCACGATTCCAGCGGCCTGTCGATCCATGCCGGCAATGGCGAGTGGATCTGGCGCCCTCTGAACAACCCTAAACACCTGTCGGTCAGCAACTTCACCGTGGAAAACCCGCGTGGGTTCGGCCTGCTGCAACGCGGTCGCAACTTCAGCCACTACGAAGACCTCGACGACAACTACGACAAGCGCCCAAGCGCGTGGATCGAGCCTGAAGGCGACTGGGGCAAGGGTTCCGTCGATCTGGTCGAGATCCCGACTGCCGATGAAACCAACGACAACATCGTTGCATTCTGGAGCCCGGCCGAACTGCCGGAAGTCGGCAAGCCCCTCGACGTAGCCTATCGCCTGCACTGGACCCTCGACGACGCCGCGTTCCACTCGCCGGACAGCGCCTGGGTCAAGCAGACCCTGCGTTCCACCGGTGACGTGAAGCAATCCAACCTGATCCGTCAGCCGGATGGCAGCGTCGCGTACCTGGTGGACTTCGAAGGCCCGGCCCTGAAAAAACTGCTGCCGGACGCCCCGGTGCGCAGCCAGGTGAGCGTGGGTGACAACGCTGAACTGGTAGAAAACAGCGTGCGTTACAACGAGCACACCAAAGGCTGGCGCCTGACCCTGCGCCTGAAGATCAAGGACGCAAGCAAGCCTACCGAGATGCGTGCGTCGCTGGTGCAGGACATCGTGCAGCCCGAGCCCGAGAAGGTTTCGACTCAAGTGCTCAAGGCCGACAAGGTCCTGGCCAAGCAACACGAGAAACAGGCCAAGAAAGACGCGAAAGACAAGGAAGCCAAGCAGCCAGAAGCTGCCCCAGCCACACCGGAGCCGATCAAGACCGAGCAAGTCCTGACCGAAACCTGGAGCTATCAGTTGCCTGCCGATGAGTAATTCTCAAATCCAGCCAGAGACTCTGTCCGAGTACCTGGCGCATCTTCCGATGACCGCTGAGCAGCGCGCCGAGTTGGCGGGCTGCACATCCTTCACCGAGTTGCATGAGCGCTTGTCGTCCAAAGTGTTTGATGCGCCTGTCGACGCCGCCCAGGCGTCGGTGGGTCGCCGGTTGACCCTCAGTACGGCTGAAGAGCTGCAAGACGCTGAAATGCTGGGGGTCGACGCCAGTGGGCGTGTGTGCCTCAAAGCCACGCCGCCGATTCGGCGTACCCGCGTGGTGCCTGAACCCTGGCGCACCAATATCCTGGTGCGCGGCTGGCGTCGGATCACCGGCCGCAGCAATCCGCCGGCCCCGCCGAAGGATGAGCGCGTATTGCCGGCAGCCCGCTGGCGTACCGTGGGTTCGATTCGGCGTTACATTCTGCTGGTGCTGATGCTCGGCCAGACCATCGTGGCCGGCTGGTACATGAAAGGCATCATGCCGTACCAAGGCTGGTCGCTGGTCGACTTCGACGAAATCCGCAGCCAGACCCTGCTGCAAACCGCCACTCAGGTGCTGCCTTACGCCCTGCAAACCAGCATCCTGATCATGTTCGGGATCTTGTTCTGCTGGGTCTCGGCCGGTTTCTGGACCGCATTGATGGGCTTCCTCGAACTGCTCACCGGCCACGATAAATACCGGATTTCCGGTAAAAGTGCCGGCGATGAGCCGATCCCGAAAGACGCGCGCACCGCGCTGGTCATGCCGATCTGCAACGAAGACGTGCCGCGCGTATTCGCCGGTTTGCGCGCGACGTTCGAATCGGTGGCCGCTACCGGTGATCTCGATCGTTTCGACTTCTTTGTGCTCAGCGACAGTAACGAAGCCGACATCTGCATCGCCGAGCAGCAAGCCTGGCTCGACGTCTGCCGTGAGGCGGGTGGCTTCGGCAAGATCTTCTATCGCCGCCGTCGCCGTCGCGTGAAGCGTAAAAGCGGCAACCTCGACGACTTCTGCCGTCGTTGGGGCGGTGACTACAAGTACATGGTCGTTCTCGACGCCGATTCCGTGATGAGCGGCGAATGCCTGACCAGCCTGGTGCGCCTGATGGAAGCCACGCCGGATGCCGGGATTATCCAGACCGCGCCACGTGCGTCGGGCATGGACACCCTGTATGCGCGCATGCAGCAGTTTGCCACCCGCGTGTACGGCCCACTGTTCACCGCCGGCCTGCACTTCTGGCAGCTGGGTGAATCCCACTACTGGGGTCACAACGCGATCATCCGCATGAAACCGTTTATCGAGCACTGCGCCCTGGCGCCATTGCCGGGTAAAGGTGCATTCGCAGGTTCCATCCTGTCCCACGACTTCGTTGAGGCGGCGCTGATGCGCCGTGCCGGCTGGGGCGTGTGGATTGCCTACGACCTGCCGGGCAGCTACGAAGAACTGCCGCCGAACCTTCTGGATGAACTCAAGCGTGACCGTCGCTGGTGCCACGGCAACCTGATGAACTTCCGCCTGTTCCTGGTCAAGGGCATGCACCCGGTGCACCGCGCGGTGTTCCTGACCGGCGTGATGTCCTACCTGTCGGCACCGTTGTGGTTCCTGTTCCTGGTGCTGTCGACGGCCTTGCTGGCGGTCAACACCCTGATGGAGCCGCAGTACTTCATGGCGCCACGCCAGTTGTACCCGCTGTGGCCGCAATGGCATCCGGACAAGGCGGTGGCGCTGTTCTCCACCACCATCGTGCTGCTGTTCCTGCCGAAATTGCTGAGCATCATCCTGATCTGGGCCAAGGGCGCTAAAGAGTTCGGCGGCAAGTTCAAGGTGACCATGTCGATGCTGCTGGAGATGCTGTTCTCCATGCTGCTGGCGCCGGTGCGGATGATTTTCCACACCCGTTTCGTGCTCGCCGCGTTCCTCGGCTGGGCCGCGACCTGGAACTCGCCGCAGCGGGACGACGACTCCACGCCGTGGGGCGAAGCGATCAAGCGTCACGGCACGCAGACCTTGCTGGGCTTCTTCTGGGCGCTGCTGGTGGTGTGGCTGAACCCGAGCTTCCTGTGGTGGCTGGTACCGATCGTGGGTTCGTTGATGCTGTCGATCCCGGTGTCGGTGATTTCCAGCCGGGTCAACCTCGGCTTGAAGTCCCGCGACGAGAGCCTGTTCCTGATCCCTGAGGAATACAATCCGCCACAGGCGTTGCTGTCCACCGACAAGTACACCCACGAAAACCGTTGGCACGCGCTGAAAGATGGCTTTGTGCGCTCGGTGGTCGACCCGCAGCAGAACGCCCTGGCCTGTGCCCTGGCAACCTCGCGTCACGGTCAGGCCGAGCCGATCGAGTACCTGCGTGCCGAACGTGTGCGCCACGCGTTGAAAGTCGGCCCTGCCGGCCTCAACAACGGCGAACGCCTGGCGTTGCTCAGCGACCCGGTAGCCCTGGCCCGCTTGCACGAGCAGATCTGGAGCGAAGGGCATGCCGAGTGGCTCGCTGCCTGGCGTGATTCGATCAAGGCCGACCCGCACGCGCCTTTGCTGCCGCTGCAACCGCTGTCATCCCAGGCCCAACCGGCCTGATTCAGGCGCCCCCGAGGGTTCACTTCGGGGGCGTTCGAAGCGCTGGTCCTACAGCGTTTCCATCTTCTTCTTTATCGCCCTAACTCCTTGTTATTTCGAAACAAAAGACCCTTGTTCGAGGCGTATTTACGTGCCCGTGAGTGGGGTAGGATCGCCCCCCAAATTTGACTCGGTCACAGGGGGATTCATGATCAAAAGGTATTGTTCGGCATTGCTGATCGGCGTTATTGCATTGATTCACGGAGGTCTGGTGCAGGCCGGTGCCATCGACGACGCGGTTCGGCGTGGTGTGCTGAAAGTTGGCACCACGCCCACCTACATCCCCTTTGAAATGACCGATAGACAGGGGCGTATCGTTGGCTTTGAAATCGACCTGCTCAAGGTGATGAGCCAGGCCCTGGGCGTCGAGCTTGAATTGGTCAGCGTGCCCTACACCGAGCTGCTGCCTGGGCTGCAGGCGAAAAAGTTCGACCTGATCGGCAGCGGCATGACCGTTACCCAGGAGCGCAACCTGAAGCTCAATTTCAGCGACTCCTTTATCGTGGTGGGGCAAACCGTGTTGCTGCACCCCAGCCTGAGGGGCAAGGTCACCAGTGTTGAAGACCTGGACGACGCCACTTACCGGGTCACCACCGTCCAAGGCACCACTGGCGAGGCAGCGGCGCAACGATTCCTGGGGGCGGCGCGGTTGAGCGCTTTTGCAACGCCACAGGAAGCCGTGCGCCAAGTGGTGAACGGCGCCGCCGATGCCTTTATTTATGATGCGCCGTATAACCTGATTGCCCTGAGCTTGCCGGAAAACCGTGAGCTGCTGGCGCTTGAACAGCCGTTCACCTTTGAACCCTTGGCGTTTGGCGTGAAGAAAGGCGATTTTGACAGCCTTAATTGGATCAACCATTTCCTCAATCAGGTCGCCCAGGACGGGACCTACGATCGCTTGCACGACAAGTGGTTCAAGGACATGGACTGGATGGTTGAGGTTGACTGGAAGTCATAACTTCTTACACATCAATCCGTTGCCGATGTGGCCGACGCAAGTGTCTATCCCTGCATTTGGCCGCACCGTTGTGGGGCTTTTCCGACATACGCAGATAACAATTACCCGTGAAACCTTTGTGACGGGCAATGAGTGGGTTAGGATCGCACCCCGAATTGGTGCAGCCCTTTTGCGCGCCGACCTTATAAGAATCGTTCAGGGGACTTGATGATGAAAAAGTATCTTTCGATGCTGCTGCTCGGCGTCACCGCGCTGGTCGCGGCCAATGCCGCCCAGGCCGGTGCCATCGACGATGCAGTCAAGCGCGGCACGCTGAAAGTCGGCATGGACCCGACCTACATGCCGTTTGAAATGACCGACAAGCGCGGGGAAATCATCGGCTTCGAAGTCGACATCCTCAAGGCCATGGCCAAGTCCATGGGCGTCAAGCTGGAGCTGGTGTCCACCGGCTATGACGGCATCATCCCGGCGTTCCTGACCGGCAAGTTCGACATGATCGGCAGCGGCATGACCCTGACCCAGGAACGCAACCTGCGCCTGAACTTCAGCGAACCCTTCATCGTAGTCGGCCAGACCCTGCTGATCCGCAAGGAGCTGGAAGGCACCATCAAGTCCTACAAAGACCTGAACGACGAGAAATACCGCCTGACCTCCAAGCTCGGCACCACCGGTGAGATGGTCGCCAAGAAGCTGATCTCCAAGGCCAAGTACCACGGCTATGACAACGAGCAGGAAGGTGTGCTGGACGTGGTCAACGGCAAGGCCGATGCCTTTGTGTATGACGCGCCGTACAACGTGGTCGCCGAGAAAAAAGTCGGTAACGGCAAGCTGGTGTTCCTCGAAGAACCCTTCACCTTTGAACCGCTGGCGTTCGGCTTGAAGAAGGGTGACTACGACAGCATCAACTTCATCAATAACTTCCTGCACCAGATCAAGAACGACGGCACCTACGGTCGCATCCATGACAAGTGGTTCAAGAGCTCCGAGTGGCTCAAGGACATGGAATAAAGCGGGACTGTTTTCTGTTGTGAGGGGGCTTGATGTGGCAAGCCCGCTCGCCACCTCAGGTGTGCGTGCCACGATTCTTTTGGATGCTGAGTAAATGAAACAGAAAAAAGCCCAATGGCCCTGGCACCTGCTGACCGTGGTTGTGCTGGTTGGCCTGGCCGGCGCGTTGTATTACGCCACCTCGCTGATGTCCTACGAATGGCGCTGGAACCGTGTGCCGCAATACTTCGCCTACCAGGCCGAAGAGGCCCAGCGTGCCGCAGACATCTCGACTGTCGTCGAGCTGGCCCGCAAAGGCGATGTGGCCGAAGTCACCCTGCGCAACGATGCCGGCGTCGAACAACGCGTGAGTGTGGCCGACAACAGCGTGCAAGTGGCGCGCGGCGATGATGTGGCCGAAGGCGATGTCATCGGTGTTAACCGCCATTGGGCGTTGGGCCCGTTGATGTGGGGTTTGTGGACCACGTTGTGGCTGTCGGTGGTGTCCGGGATCCTCGGCCTGGCGATTGGGCTTGCCACCGGGTTATGCCGACTGTCCACTAACCCGACCCTGCGCGATCTGTCGACGATCTACGTCGAGCTGGTGCGTGGTACGCCGCTATTGGTGCAGATCTTCATTTTCTATTTCTTTATCGGCACGGTGCTCAACTTGTCCCGGGAGTTTGCCGGGATCGCCGCGCTGTCGCTGTTCACCGGCGCTTATGTAGCGGAAATCGTCCGCGCGGGTGTCCAGTCCATCACCCGTGGCCAGAACGAGGCGGCTCGCTCCCTGGGCCTGAGCGCCAGCCAGTCGATGCGCCATGTGGTGCTGCCGCAGGCCTTCAAGCGCGTGCTGCCGCCCCTGGCGGGGCAATTTATCAGTCTGGTGAAAGACACCTCGCTGGTCTCGGTGATCGCCATTACCGAGCTGCTCAAAAGCGGTCGCGAAGTGATCACCACCTCGTTCTCGCCGTTTGAAATCCTGTTCTGCGTTGCAGGGTTGTACCTGCTGATCAACCTGCCGCTGTCGAAAATGGCCAGCCGGCTTGAGCGGAGGCTCGCCCAAAGTGATTGAAGTCCGCGATCTGGTAAAAGTCTTCGATACCCGTGGGCACGTGGTGCGCGCGGTGGACCATGTCACTACCCAGGTGGCCAAGGGCGAAGTGCTGGTGGTAATCGGCCCGTCCGGCTCCGGCAAGTCCACGTTCCTGCGTTGCCTCAATGGCCTGGAAGAGTTCGATTCGGGTTCGGTGAGCATCGATGGCTTGCAACTGGCCGACCCGAAAACCGATGTGAACGCCTATCGGCGTGAAGTCGGCATGGTGTTCCAGCACTTCAACCTGTTCCCCCACATGACGGTGCTGGAGAACCTGTGCCTGGCGCAAAAAGTCGTGCGCAAGCGCGGCAAGAAAGAGCGCGAAGCCAAGGCCCTGGCACTCCTGGAAAAGGTCGGCATTGCGCAGAAAGCCAACGAGTTTCCATCACGGCTTTCCGGCGGACAGCAACAGCGCGTGGCGATTGCCCGGGCGTTGGCGATGGAACCCAAGGTGATGCTGTTCGACGAGCCCACCTCGGCCCTGGACCCGGAAATGGTTGGTGAAGTGCTGGATGTCATGAAGACCCTGGCCCTGGAAGGCATGACCATGGTCTGCGTCACCCACGAAATGGGCTTTGCCCGTGAAGTGGCGGACCGGGTGCTGTTCTTCGATCATGGCAAGTTGCTCGAAGATGCGGCCCCGGCCGAGTTCTTCGCGGCGCCTAAAGACCCGCGCGCCCAGGCGTTCCTGCGTCAAGTGCTATAGGGCGCGGGGCGTTCATACCTTGAACCGCCCCACGCACTGCTGCAAATCCGTTCCCAGCCGCGCCAGTTCGATACTGGCCGCTGCCGTCTGTTCACTGGCGGCGGCGGCTTGCTCCGAGGCGTCGCGCACTTTCAATACGCTGCGATTGATCTCTTCGGCCACTGCACTTTGCTCCTCGGCGGCGGCGGCGATCTGCGGGTTCATTTCCTGGATGACCGCCACCGTGCGGGCGATCTCCGTGAGGGAGTCCCCGGCGTTGCGGGCCAGGCCGACGCTGTTGTCGGTCAGGGTGCGGCTGTAGTCCATGATGTCGGCCACCTGTTGTGTACCGCTGTGCAGGCCTCCAATCAGCTCTTCGATTTCCTCGGCGGACTGCTGGGTCCGCTGGGCGAGACCGCGCACCTCGTCGGCGACCACCGCGAACCCTTGACCGGCCTCGCCGGCGCGAGCGGCTTCTATCGCGGCGTTGAGCGCCAGCAGGTTGGTCTGCTGTGACACAGACTTGATCACATCCAGCACGCTGCTGATTTTCTGGCTTTCCCGTTGCAGTCCTATCATGGCCTGGCCTGCGCGCGCCATTTCATGGGCAAGGTGCTCGATTTGCGCCACGGCATCCGTCACCACCTGATCGCCCAGTTCAGTCTGTTGATTGGCCTGGCCGGCAGCGATCGACGCCTGCTCGGCGTGGCGCGCAACCTCATGGGCGGTGGCGAGCATCTGATTCATCGCGGTTGCGACCTGCTCGGTTTCATCGCGCTGATTGTTCACCCCGGCACGCGTTTGTTCGGTCACGGTGGAAAGTTCTTCGGCAGCGCTGGCGATTTGCCTCGCGTTGTCGCTGATGTTGCCAATCAGCCCCCGTAGGCTAAGCGTCATTTGGGTCATGCTGCTTTGCAACTGGCCCAGCTCATCCCGGCGTCGGGTCTGCACATCTTGGCTCAGGTCGCCCTCGGCAATGCGATTGGCGACTGTCAGCGCCCTACGCAGCGGCTTGACGATTTGCCCGGCAATCACCCAGGCGGCCAGGGCGCCGAAGAGCAACGCAGCAGCAGTAATGCCCAGGGTTTGGGTGCGGGCCTGCTCGGCTTCACTGTCGCGTCGTTGGGTCTGGTCCTGGCTCAAGAGATCACTCTGCCCGAGCAACTGATCTAACTGCTGCTCCAAGTGGTTTTGCGTGTTTTCGGTGGCGAGTTGGGTGTCCTTGAGGCGTGTCAGGTGGGTGCGAATGCTGAGCACGGCGTTTTTCAGCACGCCGCTATCGACCGGCAGTTTTGCCACGGCTGCCTGGGCGAGTTCGAGGTTGCGCTCGGCGTCGCTGACGGCCTGGGCGTAGGCATCCAGCGAACTGGCGGCCCAGGCAGGGCTCTGGGCACGATCTTCGGCCTGTTCGATGGCTTGGCGCAGGTCTTCGATGGCGTCCAGGGCCTTTGTGTCGTCCTGGTCCGGGAGATCGCTTGCGAGTTGGGCCAGGACATCACCGGTCCGCGTGGTGGTCTGCTTCAGTTGCTCTCGGGCGTTTTCGCGTTTCTCAACCAGTGAGGGTACGTCTTTGAGGGTGGTTTTGAACGTTGCATTGATGCGGGCCATTTCCTGCAGATACCCAATGGATTTTGGCACTTTGAGCCGGCTGGAAAGCTCCACCAGAAGCCCGTCGATCTTTACCGTGCTCACACTCAATCGATTGAAGCTGGTGGGGTCGTCCAGGGTGCGGTAAATGATTCTGTCGGCCCGCAGTTCTTCGCCAGCCACCGCCAGTTGCGCGAGTACGGTCAGCGTTTGCGAGCGGTAAAGGGACGCAGCCAGGGCTTGCCAGCCGGTCACGGCAATCACGAAGCTCAGGGCCAGTACCAAGGAGAAACCCAGGGCGAGTTTGAGGGTGACACTGGCGTCACCCAACAGATGAGTCATTCGACGAAGCATGATTAACCTCCGACAAGTGAACAATGGGCGTTCTCGACATGCGCAAGCACATTGAGCTGAATTGAACGCTAGTTCTCTTGGCGCAGAGGTGGGGCTGATAAACGCGTAGGAAATTTCAGAGGTCGCAGGTGGCGACCCAGGACAGGTCGCCGCGCGGGGAGGGGGTCAGACCCGGAAGCGGCCGACCAGTGTTTGCAGATGGGTGCCCAGGCGTGCCAGTTCGGTGCTCGACGTGGCGGTCTCTTCGCTGGCGGCAGCCGTTTGTTCCGACACATCGCGCACGTTCAGCACGCTGCGGTTGATCTCTTCCGCTACGGCGCTCTGCTGTTCGGCAGCGGTGGCGATCTGGGAGTTCATCGCCTGGATGGTCGATACCGTTCGTGTGATGTTTTCCAAGGCGCTGCCGGCGCGGCGCGTCAGCTCGACACTGCTATCGGTGAGGCCACGGCTATTGTCCATGATGTTCGCCACCTGCTGGGTGCCGCTTTGCAGGCCGGCAATCAGTTCCTCGATCTCTTCGGTGGACTTCTGGGTGCGCTGGGCCAGGCTGCGCACTTCATCGGCCACCACTGCGAAGCCACGTCCGGCTTCACCGGCCCGCGCTGCTTCAATCGCGGCGTTGAGAGCCAGCAGGTTGGTTTGCTGTGCCACCGACTTGATCACGTCGAGCACACTGCCGATCTTGTCGCTTTCGCGTTTCAGATCGGCCATGGCGACGGTGGAATTGCCGACTTCAGTGGCCAGGCGTTCGATCTGGGCGATGGCTTCACCGACCACCTTGTCGCCTTCGCGGGCCTGCTGGTCAGCCGCTGCGGCGGCTTCGGACGCTTCTTCGGCATTGCGCGCCACTTCCTGCACGGTCGCGGCCATTTCGTTCATGGCGGTGGCCACTTGGTCGGTCTCGACTTTCTGGCTGTTGACCCCGGCGCTGGTCTGCTCGGTCACGGCCGACAGTTGCTCGGCGGCGCTGGCGATCTGGGTGACACCTTCGCTGATGCCGCCGATCAACTCGCGCAGGCCCACAGTCATGCTTTGCATGGCGCGTTGCAGTTGGCCCAATTCATCCTGGCGCAGTGAAATGAGGTTGTGACTCAGGTCACCCGAGGCAACGCGCTCGGCAACTTCGAGGGTCTGGCTCAGCGGGATAATGATCTGACGGGTGATCGCCCAGGCCGCGACCAGGCCGAAGATCAGCGCCAGCCCGGCAGCCAGTAGCAGGAAGTATTTGGCTTGCGCGGCATCCGTATCGCGTACCGCCGTCTGGGATACCGTCAGTTTGTCACTGTGGCCCAGCAGGATATCGCCCTGCGCAGACATGGTCTTGAGCGCCGCTGCGCTGGCCACCTGAGAGTCGCGGTATTGGCTGACAGCGGCGCGGTAGGCTTGCAGCGAGACGCTGGCCTGTTGCAGGTTGGCCGAATATTGATCAGGCACCTGGCTGGTGAGGTTGGTAATTTTTTTCAGGGCGTTATCGATGGCATCCAGCGCCGGCTGCTCGGCTTCGACCTTGCCGCTGTAGGTGTAGCCGCGCACTTGAAAGCGTGCTTGCTGGATCAGCTTGCTCAAGTCCACCACACTGTTGAACAACGTGACGCTGTCGCCTTGCAGCAGGGATTTCTCCACTTCGCCGACCTTTAGTACTGCATTGTCGGCCGTGTCGCCGAGCTTGCTGCGGGCATTTTCGCGGCTGGCGCCGGCCTGCACCATCTCGTTGAACGCGCGTTTGTATTGGTCCACGGCGGCCAATTGTTCATCGACCAGGGCCGTGTCCGCGGGTTGTTCGATCAGGGTGCGTGCGGTCTTCAAGCCACTGTCCAGCTGGTTCAGCAATTCGTTGACCGCGGTCGGGCCTTGTTCGCCACGGCGCATCTCATAGTCCAGGCGTGCCAGGCGCAGGTCTTTGGTCAGGCCGTTGAGGCTGGAGATGTAACCCAGCTTGTCACCGCGGTTGATCACGTCACCCAGGCCGGTCCAGCCAGTGAAGGTGATCATCAGGGTCAACAGCAATACCAGGCCAAAGCCTACGGCCAGCTTGGTTTTGACGCTGACATTCCCCAGTTTTTCGGCTAACCAACGATACATGCTGCAAACTCCCTTGGAACAAGGCTTGGACTTATTCAGGAGTTATCGGCCTGCCCACGGGATTCTGTAGCGACGCGGTACCAATGTGGGAGCAAGCCCCGACCGCGGTGTTGTCAGAACAGGCGGGCGAGCAGGGCGGTGACGGCGGTTTCGACGCGCAGGATGCGGGCGCCCAATTGCACCGGCTGCAAGCCGGCCTTGGCCAGCAGGTCCACCTCATAGGGGATCCAGCCACCTTCCGGGCCTATGGCCAGGGTGACGGGCTCATCCAGCCCACGGGGGCAGGGTGGGTAGTCGCCGGGGTGGCCGATCAGGCCAAGGGTGCCTTCGGTCATGGTTGGCAGGCGGTCTTCGACGAAAGGTTTGAAGCGCTTTTCGATAACGATTTCCGGCAGCACCGTGTCCCGCGCCTGTTCCAGGCCGAGGATCAGTTGCTCGCGAACGGCGTCGGGTTCCAGGAAGGGGGTTTGCCAGAAGCTTTTTTCCACCCGGTAGCTGTTGACCAGCACTACTTTCGGCACGCCCATGGCTGCCACGGTTTGCAGCACCCGGCGCAGCATTTTCGGGCGTGGCAAGGCCAGCAGCAGGGTCAGGGGCAGTTTGGCCGGTGGCGGTTGATCGAAGCTTACTTGCAGTTCGGCTTCGCGGGCTTCCAGGCGCAGCAGTTGCGCGTTGCCCATCAACCCGCCAAGGCGCCCGACCCGCAGGCTGTCGCCCACGGCGGCGCGGTGGACTTCCTGCATATGCACCAGGCGCCGATCACGCAGGATCACTCGATCGGCCGCGATAAAGTCGGCATCGAACAGCAACAGCAGGTTCACGGCTGGGTCGCTGGCGGCTGGTCGTCGTCGGCGGGTTGGTCATCCGGGTGATCGCCACGCTTGCTGATCAAGCCGCTGAACAGGATGCCGATCTCGAACAGCATCCACATCGGCACGGCCAGCAGGGTCTGGGAGAAGATGTCCGGCGGCGTGAGGATCATGCCGACCACGAAGCAACCGATGATCACATACGGGCGGATCTTCTTCAGGTACTGCACGTTGACCACGCCGATCCACACCAGCAGCACCACGGCCACCGGTATTTCGAACGCGACGCCAAAGGCGAAGAACAGCGTCATCACGAAATCGAGGTAGCTGGTGATGTCGGTCATCATCTCCACGCCGGCCGGAGTGGCGGCCGCGAAGAACTTGAAGATCAACGGGAATACCAGGAAGTAGGCGAAGGCCATGCCGGTGTAGAACAGCAGGATGCTCGACACCAGCAACGGCACCGCGATGCGCTTCTCATGCTTGTACAGGCCTGGCGCGATAAAGCCCCAGATCTGGTGCAGGATCACCGGGATCGCCAGGAACAGCGAAACCATCATGGTCAGCTTCAACGGTGTGAGGAACGGCGATGACACATCGGTGGCAATCATCGTCGCACCGGCCGGCAGGTACTGGCGCAGTGGCGTGGAGACGAAGGTGTAGATCTGCTGGGTGAAGGCGAACAGCCCGGCAAAGATCACGAAGATCGCCGCCACGCAACGCAGCAGGCGGGTCCGCAGCTCGGTCAAGTGCGAGACCAGCGGCATATGCTGGTCGTTTTCCGGTTTATCAGCGCTCATGGGGCTCGCGGCGGCAATGTAGGATCATGGGGCGCGGGCGACGCAACAGGCGTCGGCGCAGGCTCGGTTGGAGCGGTCGGGGTCGGGGCGGCGGGCGTAGTTTCAACCGCGGGCGCGATGCTGTGCTCGGCCACAGGCTCCACCGGTTTGGTGGGTTCCTGTACCGGGGACAGAATCTTCCGGGCTTCCTGCTCCAACGACAGAATATGTTCGTTGTGCAGCTGGCGGCGAATCTCGTCGGCGCCGATTTCCCGTTCAACTTCCTGTTTGATGGCGTTGAAACTGCGTTTCAGGCGCCCGATCCACAGGCCGGCTGTGCGCGCGGCGCCGGGCAGGCGTTCCGGCCCCAGTACCAGCAAGGCAACAAGGCCGACGAGCAGCAGTTCAGAGAAGCTGATACCAAACATTAGTCAGTGCTCACGAGTCTTTGCGGGTCGGCTCTTCGACTTTTTCAGCCTGCACGTCGAAGGTACGACGCTCGGTGATCGGCTGGGTGGCCTGCGGGTGTACAGGCTGGGCCGGTGGCACCGGATTGGCGGCCGGGTCGGCAGGCTTCTCATCGTCGTTCATGGCTTTACGGAAGCCCTTGATCGACTCGCCCACGTCGGTGCCGAGGTTTTTGAGTTTCTTGGTCCCGAATACCAGTACCACCACCACCAGAATGACGATCCAGTGTTTCCAGTCAAAAATGCCCATGCTGCAAATCCTCTAGTAAAAGTTATTCAAGCGGACGGGCGCGAGGCCTTTTCGGCATGCCCGGACAAGCCGAAGCGACGGTCCAGTTCATCCAGCACGGCCTGTGGATGCTGCCCCAGTTGGGCGAGCATGACCAGGCTATGGAACCACAAGTCAGCGGTTTCATAGATTACATCGCTGCAATCGCCGCTGATTTGCGCGTCCTTGGCAGCGATGATGGTCTCGATGGACTCTTCGCCGAGTTTTTCCAGAATCTTGTTCAGGCCCTTGTGGTACAGGCTGGCGACGTAGGAGCTGTCGGCGTCCGCACCTTTGCGGTCCTCCAGCACCTGGGCCACACGGTTCAGGGTATCGCTCATGGTCAGTGTCCTGCGGAGTAGATGGCGTGCGGGTCTTTGAGCACCGGCTCTACAACCTTCCATTCGCCGTTCTCGAACACGCGATAGAAGCAGCTGTGGCGGCCGGTGTGGCAGGCGATGTCGCCGATCTGCTCGACCTTGAGGATCACCACGTCGGCGTCGCAGTCGATGCGCATCTCGTGCAGGGTTTGCACGTGCCCGGACTCTTCGCCCTTGCGCCACAGTTTGCCACGGGAACGTGACCAGTAAATGGCGCGCTGCTCAGTGGCGGTGAGGCTCAGGGCCTCGCGGTTCATCCAGGCCATCATCAGCACGCGCCCGGTCTTGTAGTCCTGGGCAATGGCCGGCACCAGGCCGTCACTGTCCCACTTGATCTCGTCCAGCCAGTCTTTCATCTTCGGCTCCGGCAATTTGCGACAGTGTATAACCGGATGGGCTATCGACGCACGATCAGATAAACACCCACGGCGACCATGATGCCGGCCGGCCAGTGGCCCAGTTGGTTCAGCGGCCCACCAATGGCCAGCATCACGCCACCGACCAGGTGCGCGGCACCCAGCAGGCGCAGGAACCAATCGTCCTTGCGCTTGCGCCATGGCGGTTCCGGGTCTTTGGCGTGGGGCTGGGACATGCGCTCCAGCAGGTCGCGGGTCATGTTGGCCAGGTGGGGCAGTTGTTCCATCTGGCTATGCAAGTTGCCCAGCATGGTCTTGGGGCTCATGCGCTCGCGCATCCAACGCTCCAGGAAAGGCTGCGCGGTGTTCCACAGGTCAAGGTCCGGGTACAGCTGACGACCCAGGCCTTCGATGTTCAGCAAGGTCTTTTGCAGCAAGACCAACTGCGGCTGCACTTCCATATTGAAGCGCCGCGCGGTCTGGAACAGACGCATCAGCACCTGGCCGAAGGAGATATCCTTCAGTGGTTTTTCAAAGATCGGCTCGCACACCGTGCGGATCGCCGCTTCGAATTCATTGAGCTTGGTTTCCGCCGGCACCCAGCCCGAATCGATGTGCAACTGCGCCACGCGGCGGTAGTCGCGCTTGAAGAAGGCGAACAGGTTGCGCGCGAGGTAATC
This sequence comes from Pseudomonas sp. SJZ103, assembly GCF_007828335.1. Classification (NCBI taxonomy): domain Bacteria; kingdom Pseudomonadati; phylum Pseudomonadota; class Gammaproteobacteria; order Pseudomonadales; family Pseudomonadaceae; genus Pseudomonas; species Pseudomonas sp. SJZ103. Next base: position 322,189 of record NZ_VIUN01000003.1, on the reverse strand, counting down.
CTGGTCTTCCGGGGTCAGGCTGCCGACGATGCCGCAGTCGATCGCAATGTACTGCGGGCTCCACGGGTTGACGGTGCTGACGAAGATATTGCCGGGGTGCATGTCGGCGTGGAAGAAACTGTCGCGGAACACCTGGGTGAAGAAGATCTCCACGCCGCGCTCGGCGAGCATCTTCATGTCGGTGCGCTGGTCGGCCAGGGTCGCGAGGTCGGTGACCTGCACGCCGTAGATGCGCTCCATCACCAACACTTTCGGGCGGCACCAGTCCCAATACACTTGCGGCACGTACAGCAGCGGCGAGCCTTCGAAATTGCGCTTGAGCTGGCTGGCGTTGGCCGCCTCGCGCAGCAGGTCGAGTTCGTCGTAGATGGTTTTTTCGTAGTCGGCAACCACATCCACCGGGTGCAGCAGGCGCGCATCCGCGGAGAAACGTTCGGCGGCGCGGGCGAGGATAAACAGCCACGCCAGGTCCTGGCCGATGATCGGCTTGAGGCCCGGGCGGATCACTTTCACCACCACTTCTTCGCCGGTCTTCAACTGCGCGGCGTGCACTTGCGCCACCGAGGCCGAAGCCAGCGGTTCAACGTCGAAGCGGCTGAACACCTCGCTGATCTTCTTGCCCAGTTGCTCTTCGATCAGCTTCATCGACTGCTGCGAATCGAACGGCGGCACGCGATCCTGCAGCAGCATCAGTTCGTCGGCGATGTCTTCGGGCAGCAGGTCGCGGCGCGTGGAGAGGATCTGCCCGAACTTGATAAAGATCGGCCCCAGGTCCTGCAGCGCCAGGCGCAGGCGCGCGCCCCGGCTCAGCTCCAGTTGCTTGCGCGGGAACCAGCGCCACGGCAGTACATAGCGCACGGCCAGCAGGAACCATGGCAAAGGCAGGGCGAACAGCAGGTCATCGAGGCGGTAGCGGATTACGACGCGCTGGATACGGAACAAACGGCGGACGGCGAGCAGCTTCATGCGTTATCGCTTGGATCAAGGGAACGGCTCAGGCGCTCGAAGCGGGCCTCGAGACGTTCCAGGTCGATTTTGGCCTTGTCGAGTTCACGAAAGCGCGCTTGCGCTTCGCGTTCTCCGACCAGGGTGCGCGATTCTTCGCTCAGGTATTCGGCGAGGTTCTGGTTGAGGCTGGCGAACCCCTGCTGGTACCAGCGCGTGCGGCTGCGCAGGTGCCCGCTGATCAGCTGGGTGGCGACGGGGCCGATCCAGCGTGACAGCTCGTATTCCCAGTCCAGTTCCAGGTCTTGGAGTACGGCAGCCAAGTCCATCAGTACCGCACTGTCGCCTTCCAGGTGCACTTCGGGGCCGTGGAGGATGGCGGTCTTGTTGCGGCTCAGCGCCAGGTGCAACAGGCTGGTGGCCGGTGCACGCAGGGTGCAGTCGGCTTCAGCGGCCCATTGAGTGGCAAGCAACAGGCCTTCATCGCTGGGCAGGATAAACAGCTGCAGGGCGGGGCTGGTGCAGTCCACGGCGATGACCTTGCCGTTCAAGTGCGCGAGCCGCGCCAGGGCGGTGCTGTCCAGGCGCAGTACACGGTTGAGGCCGTGTTCGACGCTGGCGAGAAGGCCTTTGAGCAGCATCAGGGCTTGATGCCACGGTGCAGGGCGACGATGCCCGAGGTCATGTTGTGGTAGGTCACACGGTCGAAACCGGCCTCTACCATCATCGACTTCAGGGTTTCCTGGTCGGGGTGCATGCGGATCGATTCGGCCAGGTAGCGGTAGCTCTCGGCATCATTGGTGATCAGCTTGCCCATCAACGGCATGAAGGCAAAGGAGTAGGTGTCGTAGACCTTGGACATCAGCGCGTTGGTCGGCTTGGAGAACTCCAGTACCAACAGGCGGCCACCCGGCTTGAGCACGCGCAGCATCGAGCGGATCGCGTCTTCCTTGTGGGTCACGTTGCGCAGGCCGAAGGCGATGGTCACGCAGTCGAAATGGTTGTCGGGGAACGGCAGCTTTTCAGCGTCGGCCTGGACGAATTCGATATTGCCGGCCACGCCCTTGTCGAGCAGGCGATCGCGGCCGACCTTGAGCATCGAGCCATTGATGTCCGCCAGCACCACCTGGCCGGTAGGGCCGACGAGCTTGGAGAACTTGGCCGCCAGGTCACCCGTACCGCCGGCGATGTCCAGCACGCGGTTGCCGGTGCGTACACCCGACAGCTCGATGGTGAAGCGCTTCCACAGGCGGTGCATGCCGCCGGAGAGCACGTCGTTCATCAGGTCGTACTTGGCCGCCACGGAGTGGAACACCTCAGCGACTTTTTCCGCTTTCTGGCTTTCCGGGACGTTCTTGAAACCGAAGTGAGTGGTGGGTTCGGCATCGCTGCCTTTGCGCTGATCAGTCATATCGCTGTCACCAAAAGAGAATGCGGGACATGATAATCCCCAAGGCCTGCTTTGTCTTGGCAAGGCTGCAGGTAAGATAGGCGGGCACCGAGACCTTTTGCCGCATTCAAGGTATTCAAATCCCTATTAAAGAGGAGTCATTGCAATGGCCCGTATAACCGTTGAGCGTGCGCATTCCCTGGGTAAAGAAGCGGCACGCGCAAAGGCCGAAAAGTTGGCGCACAAACTCCAGGAGCAATATGGCCTGGAGCCTTCGTGGTCTGGCGATACCTTGAACCTCAAGCGGTCAGGGGTTAAAGGCACGGTATTAGTGGCGGAGGATTCGCTGCGCATTGATGTGGAACTGGGCCTGTTGATGTCGGCCATGAGTGGCACCATCAAGTCCGAAATCGAGAAAGCCCTGGATAAAGCCTTGGCCTGATCCGCGAGTACTTAGGGTGCCGATTCTAATTTTCCAGCCTACTTTGTGCCCAAGCCCTCAACTCCTGCGGGCCGTTCCTCCCCCCTATCCTGCGTGAGGTGCACCATGGCCAAAGTTATCCTGAAGAAAAAAATCGATGCTCAGACCGGCGCTTTGAGTGACGTTAAAACCTACGCCCGCAAGATCTGGTTAGCGGGTCTTGGTGCCTACGCGAAGGTCGGCAGCGAGGGCGGCGACTACTTCAAAGAGCTGGTTAAAGCGGGTCAACATATTGAAAGTAAAGGCAAAAAAGTTGCAGTGGAACAACTTGATGCGGCCAACAGTCAGATTGATCAAGTAAAGAGTAATGTCTCCGCGGTCAAAGGTCTGGTAGAAGTTCAGCTGGATAAAGTTGAAAAAGCTTTTGATACTCGCGTTGCCAGTGCCTTGAATCGAATTGGCATTGCGTCTAAACATGACGTTGAGACACTCTCTGCTAAGCTCGAAGAGCTGACGGCATTGCTCGAACGTGTCGCGCGTAAACACTAAGGAGACATCGGGATGGCTGTTAAAAAGACTACTCAGAAAGAAGGCAGCTCGTGGGTCGGGAAAGTTGAAGAATATTCCCGCAAGATCTGGCTGGCTGGTTTAGGCGTTTACTCGAAGATCGACAGTGACGGCAGCAAACTCTTCGAGACCTTGGTTAAAGACGGCGAGAAGGCCGAGAAGTTGACCAAGAGCGCAGTGGGTAAACAAGTAGGCGCTGCTAAAGCGACTGCCGGTTCGCGCATCAGTGATGCGAAGAAGCAGGTATTGGGTACTTGGGGCGAACTCGAAGGGGCTCTGGACAAGCGCCTCAACAGTGCTATTTCGCGCCTGGGCGTGCCAAGTAAAGCTGAGCTGAAGACCCTGCACAGCAAGGTCGATACCCTGACCAAGCAAATCGAAAAACTCACCGGTGCCAAAGTGGCTCCAGTGAAAGCGGCTGCCGCTAAACCAGCTGCCAAGCCTGCCGCTAAAACCGCCGCTGCCAAACCTGCGGCCAAAACGGCCGCCAAACCGTTGGTGAAAGCTGCCAGCAAGCCAGCTGCAAAACCAGCGGCCAAGGCCCCGGCAAAAGCGGCTGCTAAACCCGCCGCCAAAACTGCAGCGGCCAAACCGGCTGCCAAGCCTGCCGCTAAACCCGTGGCTGCGAAAGCGGCTGCCAAACCTGCGGCTAAGCCAGCAGCCAAGGCCGCCGCAAAACCGGCCGCTAAGCCCGCGGCCAAAACCGCCGCCGCCAAGCCAGCCGCTGTTAAATCTGCAGCCAAGCCTGCTGCCGCGAAGCCGGTGGCCAAGCCAGCAGCAAAACCTGCTGCTGCGAAGAAGCCAGCTGTAGCGAAAAAACCAGCAGCGCCTAAGCCAGCTGTTGCCGCCAAGCCCGCAACCACGGCGCCTTCTGCTTCGACAGCCAACTCGGTGTCGGCGCCGACGCCTGCTGCTGCCCCGACTGCAACGCCGGTAACCCCGACGCCAACCAGTCAGTCCTGACTTTTCCGGGACACGTAAAAATGCCTGGCCTGCAAAGGCTGGGCATTTTTTTGCGCGCTTACCGTGTGATCGTGGGCCCAAGCTCGGTCAGTTGTAGGTGATCGAAACGGTAACTGCGCTGGCCAGGGTGCCTTGGGTGATCGCTGCGCCGGTTTTGTGATACGCCGCTGTCAGGGGGATCACGGCCTTGTTGCTGCTCGTTGCAATGGTCCGGCTGCGCTGGGCGGGGGGTACCGTTGGCAGGAATGGCATAAGCGGGAGAGACGCGGTGCAGTAGTTGAAGGGCAGTACCCTTTGACGTCCCCGTATTGGAAAACAGCGCGGCGTTCCCCGTTGAGGCGGTGCCTGCGAACAGGAAAATCACGTTGCGTAAATCCGATTCGCAATCGGCAGAGATCTCGAAATCGAACGCGCCCGCGCTGGAAGTCGCGCCAAAGTCGGAAATCTTGATAGTCGGCAGTGTGATGGTACGGTTTTCGTCGCCGGCAGCCAGGTTGCACGTACCGGCATTGACTTGGCCGGTAAAGCGCAAGGTGCCCGTAGTCGCGGCATGGACCACAGTGGTGGCCAGGCTCGCGGTGATTACCAGCAGCAGGGGCAGGGCTCGAATCCTCATTCCATGATCCTCAGGTTTTTAGTTGTAGGTGATGCTGACGGTGGTGGTGGCGATGAGCGTGCCTTGTCTGACCGTGCCGTTCTGGTGATAGGCCGCGCCGAGCGGCAACACGGCGCGGCCGCCCGAGACCGGCACCGTGCGCGTGTTTTCGGTGCCGTCGGCGAGAATGTTCTGGATACCCCCGCCAATGCGCGAATACAGCCACAGGGCAACGCCACCGGCAGTGCCCGTATTGGCGAAGAGCCGGTCATTGCCCGGTGCGGGGGTTCCGGAAAAACGAAAAGTGACGCTGGATGCGTGTGCGCAGTTTGCAGTAAGTTCGAAGTTACGTTGGTTTGCGTAAGTGGCGTCTTGAAGCGTGCTGACTTTAACGGGGTCGAGGGTGATCGTGCGGTTGACGTCGCCAGTCGCCAGGTCGCAGGTGGCGGCGGGGCTGACAAAGCGCACGGGGTTGCCGAGTCTCAGGGTGAAACTCTCTGGGTGGTTATCCCATCGCCTCACCCAAATGTTTCCGGCGGGCACTGTCTGGTCTGTTACCGGCCCGACTTTATGGAACCTCAGCTCCGCGGCCGTGAAGCTGGTGTAGGGGCCGCTGTATGGGACTTGTTGGTTAATCATGGCAAAGAAAGGATAGAGTCCGCTTGCATCTCGGATGCGCAAGCGTACGCCCACACCTGAAGCCTCGGTCTGATAGATGTTTGGGTAACCTGCAACCCTTGCTTGGTATCGCCCGATGATCGTAAGTAAAGTGGAGCTGCAATACGCGGTAAAAGCGGGCGCCGTACCACTGAATTCCCGAATGATAATTTCAGCGCCCACCGGGAGACTGTCCGGCACGGTGATTGTGGAAGGAAGGGTGAGTGTGAGTGTGGCGTTCTGATACCTGTCACACGCCGCTTGAGCAGCGATGGGCAGGTTGAACACCAATAGGGTCGAAATGAATTGAATAGAGTGCTTCATTTTTCAGTTCCACGATGAGCGCAAGTTGGCCAGATCATTGGCAAATGGCTGCACGATGAGATCGCCAACGACCTCGCAAGCGCCCCCGTCCAGTTGCAGTAATCGAGCTGAGTCCTTGGCTGGCGTCTTTGCTTCCACTTCGTAGCGCATCCGGCACATCGCCGAATTACTGCTCCCCCACTTGACCGTCAACTTCCCCCGCGGGCGAGACACCCGGACGAAGGCCTTGGCGCCCTGCCCGACAACCCCGACGCTGGCGCCGTCCTCATCGAACACATCCGCACCAAACGGCAGCGGGCTGCCATCCTCGCGCCGTGCCGTGATCAACAAGGCCTGGCCGCTGAGCGTCTCGAACTGCAGTTGCACCACTGCACCGGCGCGCGGGGCGACATTCCGGGCGGCGGTCTTGAGTTCCACGTCGGTGGACAATTCCTTGGGGTCCAGTTCCACGATGTTCTGGCGGTAGGGTGTGAGGTGGGGCACCACCGCGAAGCCGCTTTTCCCGATTTTCGCGCTGTGGTTGCCATTGATTTGTGCGCCTTGGGCGTCAGGCGCCTGGACGATGCCGAGGGTATCGCCGAGTTCTGGGGCGAAGGTCACACCGCCTGCGTGGGCGACAATACCGCCGGTCATGCCAAGCGATGTGGAGCGGTACGCGCTGCTCTTACCATGACTGGCGGACAGTACGCCCTGGCTGGTCTGGTATTTCATGTCGGCACTGGTAGCGTTGTTGCTGTCCTGGGTCCGGTTGGCACTGACGCTATAGCTGAACTCACCGCGCTCGCCCACGCTCCCACCCAGGCTGACGCGCTCACCGCTGCCTTGACCGCCTCGATAGGCCGTGGTGGTCAAGGTCGGCGAGTGGGCGTGGCTGCCCAATGGCAGGCTCAAGGTGAGTTCCAGTTGCTTGTCCACGCGTTCACTGCGCAGATCACGGCTGCGCTGTGCACTCAGCAGATAGTGAAGGCCCCGCCACGTGCCGCTGTACCCGGTGGTGAAGGTCAGGTTGCCATGGTCGCGATTCCAATAGTGTTGCGAAGAACCGGTCAGGTACACGGAGCCGTTGCTCAGGTTCTGGTTGAGGCTGATGTCCATCCTGTTGCGTAGCCGCGACAGGTTATCCGGGGTCAGCCCGTCGATGGCCAAGTCACGAACGTGTGCCGCATCGCCCACATTCAGGAACCCCTCAGTGGAGTAGCGGTAAGCCCCGAGGGCGAAATGGGTGCCGGTGTCCGTGAAATTCTTGCTGTAGCGCAGTTGTACGCTTCGCCCCTGGCGTGACCCGTGACCTGGTACATGGGCGTTCGAATGGGTCAGGTCGCACGACAGCGCACCCATTGAGGTATTGAACGCGGTACCCAGCAACTGCGATTGGTAGTCCTCGCCAATCGTCGCGCCGGTGTACCCGGTCAGCAGGTTGCTCAGGCCCAGCTGATAAGTGGCCTGCATCAACGTGGGAGGGTGATGCAGACCTATTTCATCCAGTTGGCCAACGCTCAATGCGTAGCGGTGGTGGTCGGGGCGCAGCAGGTTGGCGTTGGCGGCGAACGGCACGATGAACTCGCGCTGGCGGCCATCGGCCTCGGTAATGGTGACGCTCAGGTCGCCTCCATACCCGGTGGGGAACAGGTCGTTGAGGACAAACGGGCCGGGCGCTACAGATACTTCGTCCAATAGCACGCCGCGTTGGCGCATGCTGACCCGCGCGTTGGTCTCGGCAACGCCACGTACCACCGGCGCAAACCCGGTCAGGGAGTCGGGCAGCATCCGATCATCGCTGAACAGGCTGGCACCGCGCAGACGTACGCTATCGAACAGTTCCCCCGGTGTGTAGATCTCACCCGCCATCAGCTGTGACTGCAACCGGCTCACTTCGTGTTGCACGTAGGTGGCGCTGCTTTGATAACCCGAGGCGACCTCTGAATGGCTGTAGCTGCCAGTATGGCGCCAGTGCCAATCGCCAAGGTTGAGTCCGGTGTTCAGGCCCAGGTAGCTGGAGCCGAGTGTGCGCGTACCGGCCTGGGTGGCGAACGTATTGGCGTTGTACCGTACAAAGGCGGCGTCGATCCCGCTGTCCCAGTGCCGCGGGTCGACATAGCCCCGCGCCTTGCGCGCCAGGTAAACCTGCGGCACTTGCAGGTCGAGGCGGTTTTCGCCTGAATCGAATTGGCTGCTGGCACCCGGCAGATAGGTCCCGATCTGCGCACAGCGCGCAAACGGCATGTGGGAGGCCTGATTGAGCTCATTGGAATCCAGGTCAATGCCAAACCTGAGCAGCGCATCGCGCTCCAGGCACAGCTGCGCCGTTTGCTGCCCTTCGACCGCGCTGAAGGTTAGGTTTTCACGCCCGATCCACTGGCCGTTGAGATGAATGTCGGTGCGATAGTTGCCAGGTAGCACGACGTTACCTTGGCCGAACTTTGCAATATCGATCTGCAGGTTGGCCCGGCCACCCGCGAAGAAAGCCGGGTTGAATTCGACCTGTTCTGCGCTATTGGCGGCCACGGCATGGGCACCGCTCACCAGCAGCAAGCTACGCATCGTCTGCTTTAAACGGGGTCGGCTTGCGAGCCTGGCGGGCGGGTACAAACTCATTTTTCACGTTTCCATAAACCGGGCTCCCCGAATCTCGGCACAGGGCGTCCCTGCCCACTGAATGGGCATCAACCTAAGGTGTGTTCGATAAGGCGCAGTGGGATTGCTACATAAGAACGGTTGTCATGGAGAGACCTCTGCGCTGTGGTGGGTCTTGACCCCAAAGTCGTCGAGCGTCTGGAACTCCACGCTTGCAGCGCTGCCCATCGGGGGAGGCAGGCGAGGCAACTCAAAGCGGGCGCGCCCACCTGGCGTCACCATGTTCTCGGCACTCGACGCTGCGGGTTCTCGGACATGACGCCGCCCTGCCACCCGCACTTCGATGCGTTCGAATGTCACGTGGTAAGGCGTGGGATTAAGGACTTCCAGCGCCAGGCCCTGCTCGGTCGAGACAGACCGCCACAGCAGCTTTCCAGGCGCTGCCTCGACCCCGTAAGGCAAGTTCGACGGGCGCCAAAACAACTTGATGCGTGAGTGGAAGGCGAATTGCAACTGATCGCCCGGTTGGCCGCCATGCGATCGTGAGGGCACTTCCAGCACGTTGAACCAGAACAGGCTTTCCTGTGCCGACGGCAAGGCCTCGCCGGTGTAGGCCAGGCGTACAACCTGTTGCTTGCCTGGCTCCATGCGAAAGATCGGCGGTGTGAGAATGAAGGGCGCTGTCGCCAGATCCGGCGTTGAATACTCATCGCCGTTGTCCAGCCAGGCCTGGATCAGCACCGGTGCCTGGTTCTTGCTGTGCAGCCTGATGCTCACCTCCTTGTCGTCCTGCGGGTAAACAATTCGGGTGCTGTTGATGACCACGCTCGCCTGCGCGGTGAGCGTGGTCAACAGCGCAAGCATCAACGCCATGCACTGCAGCGGTAAGTGTGAGCGGGTGGTGGCCGGCATGTTATCGATCATCCTGCGGATGAAGGGTAAGGCGGGCCGAGTGAGGTACTCGGGCGCCAAAATCGCTGACGGTGCTGAACTCGACCGTAGGCGTATCGACCGGCTGATGGCGTAGCAGGGGCAGCGCAAACAGTTTCACGTCGCCGGCAGGCATCAGCAGGCTGTCATCGACGGCTTTGTTTGCAGCTTTACTGAACCGCTTGCCGCCGCTCAGCAACTCAATCGAGGCGAGGGAAATATGGTACGGCGTAGGATTGGTGGCTTGCAGGGCGAACCCCTGTTCATGGGCTACCAGCTTCCATTGCAGCTTTTCGGCGGCGCTGTCGACTGGGTAGGGCAATGCCTGCGGACGCACAAACACACGCAGACGGGTGCGGAACGACAATTCAATCTGGTTTTTCTGTGCGGCGTCGGCGGCGAGCGGAGGTACTTCCAGCACGTTCAGCCAGAACAGGCTTTCGCGGTCGGTCGGCAAGGCGCCTCTAACATAGCGGAGGCGCAAGGCTTGTTGCTGGCGCGGTTCAATGCGGAAGATCGGTGGCGAAAGAATGAAGGGTGTGTGTGCTGTTGCCGGTGTCGAATGCCGGTCGCCCGTGTCCAGCCAGGTTTGCACCAGCGCCGGAAGCGGCCCCTTGTTCTCCAGGCGCACCACGACTTCCTGCTGCTGCATGGGGTAGATCACGCGTGTGCCATGGATGATCACGCCTGCCCGAGCAGGAAGCGGCAGCAGCGAGAGCCACGCGCAAGCAGCGGTAGCAGCCAGCATCAGGCAGGCGATTCTTTTCATCGTTTCAGGCCTCTGGAATGCCTTACTCGGCGTACTCGATCAAAAAGCCCACACGGGTGTTGACCTTACCTTCGGTTGCGGGGCCGCTTGCGTACATCTGCGCCGCCAGTGGGATGACTGCCTGGTTGTCGACGATCACCGCGCCTGCCGATTTCTCGGTGTAGACGTTGATCGGCGTGCCATCGCGCTGAGTCACTTCCACCTGTACGTTCTTGGCGCTGCTGGTGTCGGTCGGGTCGTCGTAGCCGTCGATGTTCAAGCGCCCGGTCGCCACATCAATGGCCGGGCTGGTCGGATCGAAGGCAACCATGGCGGTGCGCCCGTTGGTGCAACTGCCTTCGCCTGGCGCTCCGATACGGATGGTGAAGCCTGTCGGGTTGGCGCGACTGCCAGCGCTTGCCAGGCGTGCCGCCGAGACGCCGCCCAGGTTGACGTCCTTGACGATTGCGCCAGAGCCGGGTGCCGCGCCTTCTACCGTGCAAGTCAGGTCGGTCACAAGACCACTGAACTTGATAATGCCATCTGCTGCGTATGCCGATTGTGAGGCGACGGCGGTCAAGACCAGGATGGCCGCAACCGTGGAGAGGAGGTTAACTTTCATGGTGTTCCCAGTCGTGATTCATAGGTATGGCCCATCGCAGTTGAAAGCACTGATCTCTCGACTGGCGGGGTGCCCTAATTTGTCGCGTTTGCCGAGCGGTATCTATAGAGAACTAACGAGACCCATCTCGTGATCGTTCGATAAGTTGCTTTCAACTTATGTAGGTGTTTTCTGTAGTACTGGGAATTGTCTGTAAGTTATGACTGAAGGACTTTAACTTGCTGAGTTGTCGTATTGATCCTGGGCTGTAACTGGGTATACCGTGTATTTAACCAGAGCGATTATGGGGGCGGTGCTGTATTCACTTATATGGGTGTAATTATGGCTACTTCAATATCCACTGCGCATACCGTCATGCTGTTGGATGACCACGAGATGGTTCGGCAGGGCATCGAGTTGGGGTTGAGCAAAGAAGCCGACCTCGCTGTGATCGGTTCCTTCGGAACAGGCAGGGAACTGCTGGAAGCCCTTAAGCAGCGGCCGGCCGATGTCGTGGTGATGGACTTTATCCTCGCGCCATCGGACAGCGATGGTCTCAGCCTGATCCAGGTACTGCACCGGCGCTTCAGCACCTGCAGGCTCTTGATTGTGTGTTCGCACTACACGCCTGCCATTGTTTCTTTGTCGTTGAAGGCGGGATGCAGGGGGATTATGGGGAAAAGCCAGAACCTGACGGAGTTGATCACGGCTATCCGAACGGTCGCCCAGGGACGGATCTACCTGCAGCTTTGTATGGTGCCCGCGTTGCAGGGTGTACAGTCCGTGTTGGAGGGGGGAAAGATTAAATCGGAAACAGATGTTTCAATACCACTGCGGTTCAACGAGTGTCTGACGCCTAAAGAGCAGGAAGTATTGCGTTGTTTTCTGGACGGTATGTCCGTGAATTCAATTGCGCAAAAGTTTTCGCGTAGTGCAAGTACGATCAGTACGCAAAAACAATCAGCCTATCGAAAACTGGGGATCAGGAACGACAGTGAACTGTTCAAGTTTACTCACCAGTTCGGGCAGCTTGGGTAGTTAATCCTGATCCTCCAGATAACGCAGCGCCAACCGTTCAGTCGCCAGCCGTGCCGATGTCAGCAGGTGCGGTGCTACCAGCATCATGATCTGGTACACCACCACCCGAACCTCGCCCTCACGGTCAAGAATGCGTTGGTAATCCAGGGAAAACAGCAGGGTCATAGTGATCTGTTCCACCAGTTGCCCCAGCGCTTGAGTATCGCTGACCACTTGCCCGGCCGCCTGCAACCTCGCCAGCAAGGATGCCAGGGTGCGTTTGAGCGCCGTGAGCAGGTTGCGAATGCCTTTGGCCAGCTTTGGCAGACGTCCCGCCAGGTTCGACAGGTCCTGGAACAAAAACCGGTACTGGGCCATGCGCTCGACGATCAGGTGCAGGAACAGCCAGTAATCCTGGGCCTGCAGTTGCGCGTCCGCCGGTGGGTCGAGCAGCGGCGCCAACTCAGATTGGAAACGCTCGAACAGGCCAATGACCAGCGGTTCCTTGCCATGGAAATGGTAGTAGAGGTTGCCGGGGCTGATCCCCATTTCATTGGCCACCTCCATGGTCGACACGTTCGGTTCGCCCTTCTGGTTGAACAACTGCAGAGCACATTCAAGGATACGGTCGCGGGTCTTCATCCAGTCTTCTTAATCTGATCGTTGAGCTCAGCGCACGCGCACGTAGGTGCCCGGCGCCGCTTCCATCGGTGGGTAATTCTGGTTGCCCAGGGCAGTGAGGGGCTCGCGCTGTACGCCCGAGCGCTGCTGGATCCACGCCAGCCACTGTGGCCACCAGCTGCCTTCGACGTGGCTGGCGTCGTAGTACCAGGCGCGTGGGTCGCTGCTCATCTTGGGGTTTTCGACGTAGTTGGCCTTGGGGTTGCCCGGGGGGTTGAGGATGCTCTGGATATGCCCGCTGTTGGACAGCACAAAGCGCCGTTCACCACCCAGCAATTGCGTGGAGCGATACACCGCGTCCCACGGCGTGATGTGGTCGTTGATCCCGGCCACGCTGAAGCTGTCCACCGTGACCTTCTGCAAGTCGATGGGCGTGCCACACACCTCCAGGCCACCGGGATGGCTCAGGGGGTTGTGCTTGAAGAAATCGAGCAGGTCGCCATGCAGCGCGGCGGGCAGGCGCGTGTTGTCGTTGTTCCAATAAAGGATGTCGAACGCAGGCGGTTCCTTGCCCAGCAGGTAATTGTTGATCCAGTAGTTCCAGATCAGGTCATTGGGGCGCATCCACGCGAACACCCTGGCCATGTCGCGGCCGTCGAGCACGCCTTGCTGGTAGGAACGGCGCTTGGCTGCTTCCAGGGTTTGCTCGTCGACGAACAACGTGGCAGGGCTGTCGATCTGGCTGTCCAGCAGGCTCACCAGGTAGCTGGCGCTGGAGATGCGCCGCAGCTGGCGCTTGGCTTGCAAGTGGCCTTGCAGGGCGGCGATGGTCAGGCCCCCGGCGCAGGCACCCATCAGGTTGACCTCGCGGGCGCCGGTGATGGCCCGGCAGACGTTGAGCGCTTCTTCCAGCGCCGCCACATAGGTGGACAAACCCCACTCGCGATGGCGCACGTCTGGGTTGCGCCAACTCACCATGAAGGTTTGCAGGCCGTTCTTGAGGGCGTACTGCACGAAGCTGTTGGCCGGGCTCAGGTCGAATATGTAGTACTTGTTGATTTGCGGCGGCACGATCAGCAGTGGCCTGGCGTACTGTTTTTCGCTCATGGGCTTGTATTGGATCAACTCCAGCAGCTCATTGCGAAACACCACCGAGCCTGGGGTGGTGGCCACGGTCTTGCCGACTTCGAAGGCCTGTTTGCTCACCTGGCGCGGCAGGCCGTGGTTGTGCAGCAGGTCATCGAACAGGTTGCTCACGCCGCGCACCACACTGTTGCCGCCGGAGTTGAGCAGCTCCTTGACGGCCAGGGGGTTGAGCAGGGTGTTGGAGGGCGACACGGCGTCGTTGATCAAGGCGAAGGCAAAGTGCGCCCGCGCGCGGTCGTCGTCACTCAGTGAACTGTCATCGATCCACTGGCGGGTCTGCTTCTGCCAGCTCAAATAGGCTTGCAGGCTACGTCGGTAGAACGGGTTGAGCGCCCAGGTCGGGTCGCTGAAGCGGCTGTCCCGTGGGTTGGGCTCGTGCACGGTTTCACCCAGCAGCACGCGCCCCAGCTGACCGCCCAGGGCCAGGGCGTGACGGGCGGTATGCACCGGGTTGCGCCAGCCGTGGGCGGCAACGCTGCGCAGGGTCGACAGCAAATCCCGACCGCGCAGGCCGGTGATCGCGCTTTGTGCGTTGATGAACGCGGCAGGGGTGGGCGCCGGGTTCGTCACGGGTCTTTCTCGCATGAGCCAACACTCCTTCGTCAAGCCATCAACAGGCACGCCAATTCAGAACCATAGTCGGTTCTGGGCAAGTTGCGCGGCGGTGTGGTCCTTACACCGCTGGTCGCGGGTGAATCACGGCCCGCATGCGCTCCTCCTCGAGAAACTTCATGATGATCGGTGCCACGGCTTCAGCCCGGGTGATCAGGAACAGGTGGCCGTCATCGATGATGTGCAACTGTGCGTTGGGAATGCGCCAGGCCAGCATGCGCATGTTGACCAGCGGGATCAGCGGGTCGTCGTCCCCGGCCAGCACCAGGGTGGGCTGGCGGATCTTGTGCAGCCAATGGATGCTGGTCCAGCCCAGCCCAGCGAACAGCTGCCAGTAATAGCCCAGCTTGCCGGCCGAGCGCACTTTGCTCGCGTGCTCGGCCGCCAGTTTCGAATCGCGGCGGAACGAACCGCCATAAATCATCGGTGCGATGCGCACCACATGGGACGGTTGGATATAACGCCGGGGGCTGGCCATCAGCCACAACACCTTCGGCTTGCCCGGCACCATAAAGGCACCGGCCGCGGTCGCCGCCAGGATCAGCTTCTTGCAGCGCTCCGGGTAGTCGTAGGCAAACTGCTGTGCCAAGGCGCCACCCCAGGACACGCCCACCGCATTTACCTGGCCGTAATCCAGGTAATCGAGCATGCGTGCAGTGAGCTTGGCCAGGCCGGGAAAACGATAAGGCCGGTTGGGCGTCGAGGAACCGCCCACGCCCGGCACATCGAAGGCGATCACTTCCAGGTCCGGGTCCAGGGCCTGGACAAACGGAAACACCAGCTCAAGGTTGGCGCCGATGCCATTGAAGATAAGCAACGGCGTCAAGTGGGGCTTGCCTGGGCGTACCGCCGTGCGGATGGTCTGGCCATCCAGGTCGATGGTACGGAAGATGAACGGTTGCGGCATGCTCAGACCCTGTGAAGTGTTACAGCTGGAATGCAGTCAGTGTGGGAAGGGGCTTGCTCCCGATAGCCGTGTGCCAGTTTCAGATGTTGTGCCTGACACGCCACAATCGGGAGCAAGCCCCTCCCACATTTGAACGCATTTCAATTTAGCGTTCGTGTACGTAAGTCCCTGGGGCGGCTTCCGCTGCGGCATAGGTCTTGTTACCCAAAGTCGTCGGCGCCTTCTTCAGCTTGCCCGCTCGCTCCGCCTGCCATGCCTGCCAGTGCAGCCACCAGGAATCGGTGTGCTTGGTCGCATTCTCCTGCCACTCCAACGGCTTGCCTGCCAAGCCATCGCTGGTCTGGTAGCGCGCCTTGGGGTTGCCCGGCGGGTTGAGGATGCTCTGGATATGCCCGCTGCTGGACAGTACGAATTCCACCTTGCCACCAAACAGCTGAGCCGACTTGTAGCACGACTGCCATGGCGTGATGTGGTCGTTGGTGCCGGCCAGTGAGTAAATATCGGCCGTGACCTGCTTGAGGTCGATCGGCGTGCCGCACACTTCCAGGGCATTGGCGCGCACGAGTGGGTTGTTTTTGAACAGCTCGATCAGGTCGCCGTGGAACGCCGCCGGCAAGCGCGTGGTGTCGTTGTTCCAGAACAGGATGTCGAACACCGGCGGCTCATTGCCCAGCAGGTAGTTGTTGACCCAGTAGTTCCAGATCAGGTCGTTGGGGCGCATCCAGGCGAACACTTTGGCCATGTCGCGGCCCTCCAGCACGCCGGCCTGGTAGGAGTGGCGCTTGGCTGCTTCCAGGGTCTGTTCATCCACAAACAGCGCCACCTGGGTGTCCAGGGTGGTGTCCAGCACGCTCACCAGCAGGGTCAGGGCGTTGACTTTCTTCTCACCCAGCGCCGCGTAGTGGCCGAGCAGGGCGGTGCAGGTGATGCCGCCGGAGCAGGCGCCGAGCATGTTGATGTCCTTGCTTCCGGTGATTGCCGTGACTACATCGACCGCTTCCTTGAGCGCCTCGATATAGGTCGACAGGCCCCACTCGCGCTGGGCCTTGGTCGGGTTGCGCCAACTGACGATAAAGGTCTGCTGCCCATTGCGCAGGCAGAAGCGCGCCAGGCTCTTCTCCGGGCTCAGGTCGAATACGTAGAATTTGTTGATCTGCGGCGGTACCACCAGCAACGGGCGTTCGTGCACCTGTTCGGTGATCGGCTTGTACTGGATCAGCTCCAGCACGTCGTTGCGAAATACCACCGCCCCCTCGGTGATGCCCAGGGTCTTGCCAACTTCGAACGCGCCCATGTTGACCTGGCTCGGCATGCCGCCGTTGTGCACCATGTCCTTGGCCAGGTGCGACAGGCCGTCGAGCAGGCTCTTGCCGCCAGTTTCAAAGAAGCGTTTGACCGCCGCCGGGTTGGCCGCGCTGTTGGTGGGCGCCATGGCTTCGGTCATCAGGTTGATCACGAAGTGGCCGCGGCTGATGTCCTGTTCCGACAGGTTACTGTCGCCGATCCAGTCATGCAGTTCCTTGCGCCACGCCAGGTAGGTTTGCAGGTAGCGTTTGTAGAGCGGGTTCTGGCTCCAGGCGGGGTCGTGAAAGCGACGGTCATCGCTTTCGGGCTGCAGCTGCGATTTGCCGAACATCACGTTCTTCAATTCAACGCCAAAGTGGGCGACGTGCTTGACGCTGTGCAACGGCTGCTTGATGGCTTGGGTCAGCACCATCTTGGCCGAGGTCAGTAAATCCTTTTTACGTAACGCGATGATCGGGTTGAGCCCCAGGGTGTTTTCCGAGGCCTGGCGTTTCAAGTCATCGTTGTTCTTGTTACTCATCTACGACGCTCCATTGTCCGAAAGACGAGTACCGGGTACCGCTGCGCACCAGGTTTCGATACACAACACAAGCCAGGTACTGCGACTCGGGTGACCGTTGATACCGCATCGTCAAATGCAGGGAACTTGCCAGTTCCATTGGTTACCCGAGTTTAATTTTTTTCGCAAGCGGGCCAATCGTTGGCCACGCGACAGGGCATTCAAGCAGATGAAATTAGAAAATGCCCTCTAAAGAGCAAGAGGCTTGAACTAGAGCATTAGCCGCACGACCGATTCACTCGGGTCGCGGGTTTTTCCGGCCGCCTTGAGCTCGGCAAGATAATCGGCCCACAACGCATCCTGACGCACGGCCAATTGGTAGAGGTAGTCCCAGGTGAACAGTCCGCTGTCATGCCCGTCGTCGAAGGTCAATTTCAGGGCGTACTGGCCGGCCGGTTCGATCTTGGTCAGGCGCACGTTGAGCTTGCCGAACTGCAGGATAGGTTTGCCATGGCCCTGGACCTCGGCGGAAGGCGAGTGCACCCGCAGCAGTTCGGCGGGCAACTGGTAAACCTCGTCGGGGCCGTAGGTGAGGCCTAGGGTGTTGGAGGTTTTGTGCAGGTTTACAGCGGTAGGAAACTTGGCCATATGAGGTGCTCTTGAATAAACCGGCTTAAAAACGTGGGAGGGGGCTTGCCCCCGATGGCAGTGGGTCAGCTATAGATAAGCTGACTGATCCACCGCTATCGGGGGCAAGCCCCCTCCCACATTTGAAGCAAAGCAGTTCTGTGTGAGGCTTACAGAATATACCGCGACAAGTCCTCGTTCTGCGCCAATTCGCCCAAGTGGCTGTTGACGTAGTCGGCATCGATCTTGATCGCTACGCCATTCTGCAAGCCTGCCATGTCGCCGGCGCTGAAGGACACTTCCTCAAGCAGGCGCTCAAGCAGCGTGTGCAGGCGACGCGCACCGATGTTCTCGGTCTTCTCGTTGACCTGCCAGGCAATCTCCGCCAGGCGCTTGATACCGTCCGGCAGGAACTCGATGCCCAGCCCTTCGGTTTTCAGCAGCTCGCGATATTGCTCGGTGAGCGACGCATGCGGTTCGCTGAGGATGCGCTCGAAGTCGCCCGGGGTCAGCGCCTTGAGCTCTACGCGAATCGGCAGTCGACCTTGCAACTCGGGCACCAGGTCGCTTGGCTTGCTCAGGTGGAACGCCCCCGAAGCGATAAACAGAATGTGGTCGGTCTTGACCATGCCCAGCTTGGTATTGACGGTACAGCCTTCGATCAGCGGCAGCAGGTCGCGCTGCACACCTTCGCGGGATACATCGACGCCGCCGGAGTTGCCGCGCTTGGCCACTTTGTCGATCTCGTCGATAAACACGATGCCGTGCTGTTCAACCGCTTCCAGGGCCTTGGCCTTGAGTTCTTCCTCGTTCACCAGGCGCCCGGCTTCTTCGTCGCGCACCAGCTTCAGCGCTTCCTTCACCTTGAGCTTGCGGCTTTTCTTCTTGCCCTTGCCCATGTTGGCGAACAGGTTCTGCAGCTGGCTGGTCATCTCTTCCATGCCAGGCGGTGCGGAGATGTCGACGCCCGAGACTTCAGCGACTTCGATCTCGATTTCCTTGTCGTCCAGCTGGCCTTCACGCAGACGCTTGCGGAACAGCTGGCGGGTGTTGGAATCCGAGGCCGGTGCTGCGTCTTCGTTGAAGCCCATGCGCGCCGGTGGCAGCAGGGCGTCGAGGATGCGTTCTTCGGCGGCGTCTTCGGCGCGGTGGCTGACTTTGGTCATTTCCTGTTCGCGCAGCAGCTTGAGGGCAGCGTCGGCCAGGTCACGAATGATCGACTCGACATCGCGGCCCACATAGCCGACTTCGGTGAACTTGGTGGCTTCGACCTTGATGAACGGCGCGTTGGCCAGCTTGGCCAGGCGTCGCGCGATCTCGGTTTTACCGACGCCGGTCGGGCCGATCATCAGGATGTTCTTCGGCGTTACTTCAACGCGCAATTCTTCGGGCAGTTGCATCCGGCGCCAGCGGTTACGCAGCGCGATGGCAACGGCGCGCTTGGCATCGTCCTGGCCGATGATATGGCGATTGAGTTCATGGACGATTTCGCGGGGAGTCATGGACATAGTGTTTGGCGGCCTCAAGCGGGAATAAGCCTACGGCTTACTCGGCGAGGTCCTGCTCCTCAATGGTGAAGTTGTGGTTGGTGAACACGCAGATGTCGCCGGCGATGCCCAGGGCAGTCTCGACGATTTCGCGGGCCGACAGGTCGGTCTTCTTCAACAGTGCGCTGGCTGCGGCTTGTGCATAACCACCGCCGGAGCCCATGGCGATCAGGCCATGTTCAGGCTCAACCACATCGCCGTTACCGGTGATGATCAGGGACGCATCTTTGTTGGCGACGGCCAGCATGGCTTCCAGGCGGCTGAGGGAGCGGTCGGTGCGCCATTCTTTGGCGAGTTCGACAGCGGCGCGTACGAGGTGGCCCTGGTGTTTTTCCAGCTGGCCTTCGAAACGCTCGAAGAGGGTGAATGCGTCGGCGGTGGCACCGGCAAACCCGGCGAGGACCTGGCCGTGGTACAGGCGACGCACTTTTTTCGCGTTGCCTTTCATCACGGTATTGCCCAGGGAAACCTGGCCGTCGCCGCCCATGACGACTTTGCCGTGGCGACGTACTGAAACGATGGTGGTCAAGGGGAGAGTCTCCACGCAGCGGGGCGAAAATGCCCTGATGGAAACTCATATGGGGGTGGCGGGGGGGATTTCAACCATAGGGGTTTATGGCGGACGAGTGGTGTTTATCGGTCTGACGCACATTTCAGAGCGCTGCAGAACCAAATGTGGGAGGGGCTTGCCCCCGATAGCGGAGTGGCAGTCAATGAATCTGGTGACTGATACACCGCCATCGGGGGCAAGCCCCCTCCCGCATTTTGATCGAAGTTGAGCCCGAATCAGCGGCTCTGGCGCTGTTGTAACAACAGGTTGCTAAACCCGGCCCCGGCCAATTGTTTCTGCGCCACGGTCAGCTGTTCGCGGTTGCTGAACGGCCCCACCAGTACGCGATACCAGGTCGCGTCCTTCACCGTGCCGGACTCCACCGTCACCGTCTGGCCCAGCAGAATGATTTGCGCACGCACGCGATCCGCGTCCGCCTGTTTCGGGAAGGAGCCCGCTTGCAGGAAGAACTTGGTCACAGGGGCGGCTTTGGTCTCCGCAACCGGTGGTGCTGGCGGCGGAGTAATCCCGGCCAGTGCTGCCTGGGCCCGCGCGGTGTCGATTTTCGCTGCTTCTGCCGGGGTCACCGGGGTGGTCGGCACTTGCGGCGTCGGCAGGGTTTTCTCCGGCACGGCGTCAGGTGGCACGATCACTTCCGATTCCGGCAGCAGCGTATAGAAGTCGTACTTCGGCTTTACGGGTGCCGTTGGGCTCGGCGCAGTCTTGTTGGCTTCAGCCATTTTCGTGGCCTTCTGCTGTTCCTGCTTGACGCGTTTGACGTCATCGCCCTGGCCTGGGTCCAGCTTCATCAGGAACACGATAAACGCGCCAACCGTGAGGCCGATGGCCATCCACAACCAGCCTGGAATAGGCTTCTTCGCCGGGGCCTGGTAGCGGCTGGCGCCGCGCTTGGGTGCAGGTTTTTTCTTGGCAGCCAACTTACATACGCTCCAGAGTTTCCAGGCCCAACAGTTCCAGGCCTTGCTTGAGGGTCCGTCCAGCCAGTGCGGCGAGGCGCAGGCGACTTTGCTTCTGGGCTTCGTCGTCGGCGGTGAGGATCGGGCAGTTCTCGTAGAAGCTGGAGAACAACCCGGCGACTTCGTACAGGTAGGTGCAGAGGATATGCGGTGTACCTTTCTCGCCGACGCTGTTCAGCACTTCGCCGAATTGCGCCAGCTTGGCGGCCAGTTCCTGTTCATGGGGCGCGTCCAGCACGATCCGGCCTTCGACTTCGCTGAAGTCCTTGCCCAGCTTGCGGAACACACCGGCCACGCGGGTGTAGGCGTACAGCAGGTACGGCGCGGTGTTGCCCTCGAAGTTGAGCATCAGTTCGAAGTTGAAGCTGTAGTCGCTGGTGCGGTGCTTGGACAGGTCGGCGTATTTCACCGCGCCAATCCCCACCACGCGGGCGATATTGCGCAAGTCGGCCTCGGCCAGCTCCGGGTTCTTTTCCTTCACCAGGTTGTAGGCACGGTCCTGGGCTTCGTTGAGCAGGTCGATCAGCTTCACGGTGCCGCCGTCGCGGGTCTTGAACGGGCGGCCGTCGGCGCCGTTCATGGTGCCGAAGCCCATGTGCTCCATGTGCATCGGGTGCGTGACGAAACCGGCGCGACGTGCCACTTCGAACACCTGCTGGAAGTGCAGGGCCTGGCGTTGGTCGACGAAATACAGCGCGCGGTCGGCCTTGAGCACGCCGCTGCGGTAGCGCACGGCCGCCAGGTCGGTGGTGGCATAGAGGTAGCCGCCATCGGCCTTGACGATGATCACCGGCAGCGGCTCGCCGTCGGCGGTCTTGAATTCTTCGAGGAACACGCACTGCGCGCCGTTGCTCTCGACCAGCAGGCCCTTGGCCTTGAGGTCGTTGACCACGTTGATCAGGTCGTCGTTGTAGGCGCTTTCGCCCATCACGTCGGCCATGGTCAGCTTGACGTTGAGCAGCTCGTAGATTTCCTGGCAGTGGGACAGCGAGATCTCGCGGAAGCGGCCCCACAGTTCCAGGCATTCCTTGTCGCCGGCCTGCAGCTTGACCACCAGGCCGCGCGCGCGATCGGCGAACTCTTCGGATTCGTCGAAACGCTTCTTGGCGGCGCGGTAGAAGTTCTCCAGGTCCGACAGCTCGTTGCTGGTGATCGGGTTTTCCTGCAGATAGGCCATCAGCATGCCGAACTGGGTGCCCCAGTCGCCCACATGGTTCTGGCGGATCACGGTGTCGCCGAGGAATTCCAGCACCCGCGCCACGCCGTCGCCGATGATGGTTGAGCGCAGGTGGCCGACGTGCATCTCTTTGGCCAGGTTGGGCGCCGACAGGTCAATGGCCACGCGCTGAGCCGGACCGGCCTTGCGCACGCCGATCCTGGCGTCGGCCAGGGCTGCATCCAGGCGTGACGCCAGGGCCTGGGTGTTCTGGAAGAAGTTGATAAAGCCAGGGCCGGCGATTTCGGCCTTGGTAACACTCTCGTCGGCGGGCAGCGCGGCGATGATTTTCTCCGCCAGGTCGCGCGGCTTCATGCCGGCCGGCTTGGACAGCATCATCGCAATGTTGCTGGCGAAGTCGCCGTGGGTCTTGTCGCGGGTGTTTTCCACCTGGATCGCCGGCGTCAGGCCTTCAGGCAACACACCTTCGTTGACGAGTTGGGTGAGGGCTTGTTGGATCAGCTGGCGAATGGTGTCTTTCATGGTGTTCTCTTTCGACCGCAAGCGGCGGCGCGCGATGCGCAGGTGGAAAAGCTGGGCATTATCCGTGGCGAGGGCGGGCTTGCCAACCTTCGCAGGACCTGTGGCCAGGCTTAATACAAATCTACCGGGTCTACATCCAACGACCATCGCACCTGGCGGCCACTCGGCATTTGCTCCAGCGCAAGCAACCAGCTACTTAATAGCCGATGCAGCGGTGCACGGGATGTCGCTTGCAACAGTAGCTGAGCACGATAACGCCCGGCGCGACGTTCCATGGGCGCTGGCACCGGGCCAAGCAGCTCGATGCCGCTCAGCCCCAGCTCGCCGAGCAAGCGTTCGGCGGCGCTGCAGGCTTCATCCAGAAAGCCCTCGGCCTGCCCCGGTTTATGGGCTTCGGCGCGCAGCAGCGCCAAGTGTGCAAAGGGCGGCAGGCCGGCGGAGCGGCGTTCGCTCAGCGCCTGTTCGGCGAAGGCGAAGTAGCCTTGTTCTGTCAGTTGAATCAGCAGCGGATGGTCGGCCAGGTGGGTCTGGATAATCACCTTGCCCGGCTCTTCGGCACGCCCGGCGCGGCCGGCGACCTGCACGATCAACTGCGCCATGCGTTCGCTGGCGCGGAAGTCGCCGGAGAACAGGCCGCCGTCGGCATCCAGGATCGACACCAGGGTCACCCGTGGGAAGTGGTGCCCTTTGGCGAGCATCTGCGTACCCACCAGGATGCACGGCTGGCCCTTCTGGATGGTGGCGAAGAGTTGGTTCATCGCGTCCTTGCGCGACGTACTGTCGCGGTCGACCCGCAATACCGGGTAGTCCGGGAACAAAATGCCCAGGCGCTCCTCGGCGCGTTCGGTGCCTGCGCCCACCGGGCGCAGGTCGACCTTGCCGCACTGCGGGCAGTGGCGCGGTACACGCTCCACATGGCCGCAATGGTGGCAACGCAGCTCGCCATGGCGCTGGTGCACGGTCATGCGCGCATCGCAGCGTTCGCACTCGGACATCCAGCCGCAGTCATGGCACAGCAGCGTCGGTGCAAAGCCTCGGCGGTTGAGAAATACCAAGACCTGCTGGCCGGCCGCCAGGGTCTGGCCGATAGCTTGTTGCATCGGCCCGGAAATGCCGCTGTCCAGAGGCCGGCTTTTTACGTCCAGGCGCAGGAAGCGGGGTTGCTTGGCGCCGCCTGCCCGCTCGTTCAAGCGTAGGAGCCCGTAACGACCGGTGTAGGCGTTGTGCAGGCTTTCCAGGGAGGGTGTGGCCGAGCCCAGCACAATCGGGATGTCTTCCTGACGCGCGCGCACCAGTGCCAGGTCGCGGGCGTGGTAGCGCAGGCCTTCCTGTTGTTTATAGGAGCCGTCGTGCTCCTCGTCGATGATGATCAGCCCGGGATTTTTCATCGGCGTGAACAACGCCGAGCGGGTGCCGATAATAATGTCGGCTTCGCCATCCCGCGCCGCCAGCCACGACTCCAGGCGCTCACGGTCATTGATCGCCGAGTGCACCAGGGCGATGCGCGCATTGAAACGCTGTTCGAAGCGCGCCAGGGTCTGCGGGCCCAGGTTGATCTCGGGGATCAGCACCAGTGCCTGTTTGCCGGCCTGCAGGGTTTCGCGGATCAGCTGCAAATAGACTTCGGTCTTGCCGCTGCCGGTGACGCCGGCCAGCAGGAACGCATGGAAGCTGCCTGCACCTGCGTGAATCGCTTCATAGGCGGCGCGTTGTTCAGGGTTCAGCGGCAGTTCGGGCTGGGCCAGCCAGTGTTCGTGGCGCGGGTCGGGGGCGTGCTTGCGGATTTCCACCTGCACCAAACCCTTGGCCAGCAACAGGTCGAGGCTGTCCTTGCTCAGCATCAGCTTGCTCAATAGCTGATGGGCGACGCCATGGGGATGCTGGGCCAGGGTCGCCAGGGCTTCCCGCTGGCGCGGGGCGCGGGCGATGCGCGGGTCGTCGAGACGTGCGCCGGGCACCGTCGACCAGAAGCGTTCCTGACGCGCTTCGGCCAGTTCGCCCTGGCGCAACAGCACCGGCAATGCCCAGCTCAACGTGTCACCGAGGCTGTGCTGGTAATACTGGGCGGTCCACAGGCACAGCTTGAACAGTGCGGGCGGCAGCGGTGGCGTGGCGTCGAGCATGGCGATGGCCGGCTTGAGCTTCTCGGCCGGCACTTCGCTGTGGTCGGCGACTTCCACCAGAATGCCGATCATCTCCCGGCGGCCAAACGGCACGCGCACGCGCATGCCTGGCTGCAACTGCGCCCGCAGCACACCGGCCGGAGCCCGGTAGTCGAACAGGCGGCGCAGGGGCGAGGGCAGGGCTAGGCGCAAAATGGCGTCGGGCACGCGGGGAGTCTCATATAAAGGCAGGCGGTGGCGCAGGGGCGGGAGCCTAGCAGACAGCGGGAGGCTTGGGGTAGCCGCCAGTTTTCTGATGAAAGGTGCTTTTATGTTGACACGCGACGGGTGTCGCCGCTTGCGCGTTTAAAAAGGTCTGGTAGAATCCGCGGCCTAATTACGTGCGGTATTCGACAATAGTGTCGAGTGGCGGCACGCTAGCCCGAGGAAGTCACCATGAAAGCCGATATCCATCCAGCGTACGAAACCATCGAAGTGACCTGCAGCTGCGGCAACAAGTTCGAAACTCGCTCGAACCTGTGCAAGCCACTGGGTACTGACGTATGCAACGAGTGCCACCCGTTCTACACCGGTAAGCAGAAAACTCTGGACACCGGCGGCCGTGTACAGCGCTTCGCAGATCGCTTTGGTGCTTTCGGCAAGAAGCCTGCTGCTACTCCAGCAGAGTAAGGCTCAAAAGCCTTATGGGCTTTTGCCAGCTGTTGAAAAAGGCGTCCCTTGTGGGCGCCTTTTTTGTGCCTGCGATTTGGTTGTCGGCGGCCCAGGCTCAGGTGTTTTGCCCGGCGCCAGCGGCCCTGGCCCGCGTGGAAGTGCAGCGGGTGGTGGATGGCGACACGGTGCGCCTCAAGGATGGCCGCAGTGTGCGGATGATCGGTATCAATGCCCCGGAAACCGGCAGGAAGGGGCGCGCCGACGAGCCTTTTGCGGTCGCGGCTCGTCAGCGTCTGCAGGCGTTGGTGCAGGCCAGCGGTGGTCGTGTCGGCGTGGTGCTGGGGCGTGAGGGCAAGGATCATTACGGCCGCACCCTGGCCCATCTCTATGGTGCCGACGGCAAGAACCTGGAGGCGCAACTGTTGGCCGAGGGCCTGGGATTCCAGGTGGGCGTGGCCCCCAATGTCGATCTCGTCGCCTGTCAGCAGGCGGCTGAGAACAGCGCCCGCAACGCGCGGCTGGGCCTGTGGCGCCAATCGCCGGTGCAATCCGCGGCGCACCTCAAGCGCTCCGGGTTTGCCGTGGTCAGCGGCCGGGTCAGTCAGGTAAAGCGCAATCGTGGTGGTATCTGGATTGAATTGCAGGGCTCACTGGTATTACGCATCGCCCCTGCTCTGGTCAGCCAATTCGATGCTGCCACGCTCAATGGTCTGCAAGGGCGCACTATCGAGGCGCGTGGGTGGGTGCAGGATCGCTCGCGACGTGGGGGCCTCAAAAATGGCCAGGCCCGCTGGCTCCTGCCGTTGACCGATCCGGGCATGTTCAAAACCTCGCCTTGAGAAAAATTGTAGACATTTTTAAATGCGATTGTGAACAGTTAAGCCCTTGTATACCGTGGCTCTTGGCCGAAAGTCTTACTGCAGGGCCCTTGACACCTGTGACTGCCCAGTCTTGTAGGGGCTTTACGACACGAGTATCCTCGGCGGTCCGTCGACCAACAGTAAAAGCGGAATGCCGATATGTCTGATTTGAAAACTGCCGCTCTCGAATATCATGCCCATCCTCGTCCAGGAAAGCTGAGTGTAGAGCTCACCAAAGCCACTGCCACCGCCCGCGACCTGTCGCTGGCCTACAGCCCTGGCGTGGCCGAGCCCGTACGTGAAATCGCCCGCGACCCTGAACTGGCGTACAAGTACACCGGCAAGGGCAACCTGGTTGCAGTGATTTCCGATGGCACCGCGATTCTGGGCCTGGGTAACCTCGGCCCACTGGCCTCCAAGCCAGTCATGGAAGGTAAAGGCGTGCTGTTCAAGCGCTTCGCCGGCATCGACGTTTTCGACATCGAAGTCGATTCCGAGAGCCCGCAGGCTTTCATCGACACCGTCAAGCGCATCTCCATCACCTTCGGTGGCATCAACCTGGAAGACATCAAGGCACCTGAGTGCTTCGAGATCGAAAAGGCCTTGATCGAGCAGTGCGACATTCCGGTATTCCACGATGACCAGCACGGCACCGCGATCGTCACCGCTGCCGGCATGATCAACGCCCTGGAAATCGCTGGCAAAACCCTGGCTGACGCCAAGATCGTCTGCCTGGGCGCCGGCGCTGCAGCCATCTCCTGCATGAAGCTGATCGTCAGCATGGGCGCCAAGCTGGAAAACATCTACATGGTCGACAGCAAGGGCGTGATCCAGTCCGAGCGTACCGACCTGAACCAATACAAGGCGATGTTTGCCCACCCGTCCTCCAAGCGTACCCTGGCTGACGCCCTGAACGGTGCCGACGTGTTCGTTGGTCTGTCCGGTCCGAACCTGCTGAGCGCTGAAGGCCTGAAATCCATGGCGGCCAACCCGATCGTGTTCGCCTGCTCCAACCCTGATCCTGAAATCGCCCCGGAACTGGCCCACGCCACCCGTGACGACGTGATCATGGCCACCGGTCGTTCGGACTACCCGAACCAGGTCAACAACGTACTGGGCTTCCCGTTCATCTTCCGTGGCGCCCTGGACGTTCGCGCCAAGCGCATCAACGAAGAGATGAAAGTGGCTGCCGCCAACGCCCTGCGTGAACTGGCCAAGCTGCCGGTGCCTCAGGACGTGTGCGACGCCTACGGTGGCGCCAAGCTGGAATTCGGTCGTGAGTACATCATTCCGAAACCAATGGATAAGCGCCTGATCACCTTGATCTCCGATGCCGTGGCCAAAGCCGCGATCGAGACCGGTGTGGCCACACTGCCGTATCCGAAAAACTACCCGCTGCAAAGCGTGGATGATGTGTTCAACGGCTAAGCCGTTGTAGCGCACCAACAAAAAGCCCCGGCTCTCGCGAGTCGGGGCTTTTTGTTGGGGGGCGATTAACTTGTGTCTTGTGGAGATCAAATGTGGGAGGGGGCTTGCCCCCGATGGCGGTGTGTCAGTCACTCGATGAGTTGGCTGGTCCAGTGCTATCGGGGCAAGCGCCCTCCCACATTGGGTTCTGCGTAGGCTTAAGGTCCAGGTTAGAACAGATCGATCGGCGCCGCTTCATCCGCCGGCAACGGGCTTCCCGGTACGACGCCGTTGCCCAGTTCATTGACCGACGGCGGCGTGTCTTCGCTCTTGAACAGTTCAAAGTACGCATTCGGCGTGCTCGGCGAAGCCGCACGGCCACTGACCGGGTCGATCCGCAGGCTGAGGATGCCTTCCGGCTCCGGTTGGGTGTGCAGCGGCTTGTCCTTCAGGGCGGCGCCCATGTAGCTCATCCAGATCGGCAGCGCGACGGTGCCACCGAACTCGCGGCGGCCAAGGCTTTCCGGCTGGTCGTAGCCGGTCCACACGGTGGTCACGTAGTCGGCGTTATAGCCGGAGAACCAGGCGTCCTTGGATTCGTTGGTGGTACCGGTCTTGCCCGCGATGTCCGCGCGGCCCAAGGCCAGGGCGCGCCGGCCGGTCCCCTTCTTGATGACGTCTTCGAGGATGCTGTTGAGGATATAGGTGGTACGGCCATCCACAATGCGCTCGGCCACGGCAGGTGCTTGCGGTTCAGGTGCAGCAGCATTGGCGGCTGGCGCGGTACCTGGGGTCGGCTCGATGGTGATACCGCCATTGCTTGGCGCGGCCAGGCCGTCCGTTGCGGCTACGCCGTTGACCACGTCACCCGGCACTCGCGGTGGGTTGGCGGTGAACAGGGTGTCGCCGTTGCGGCTTTCAATCTTGTCGATCAGGTACGGTGCGATCTTGTAGCCGCCGTTGGCGAAAGTACTCCAGCCGGTGGCGATTTCCATCGGTGTGAGGGTCGCGGTGCCCAGGGCCAGGGACAGGTTCGGCGGCAGGTCCGACTTGTTGAAGCCAAAGCGCGTGATGTAGTCGATGGTCTTGCCTACACCCATCGCCTGAAGCAAGCGGATCGACACGAGGTTACGCGACTTGTACAGCGCCTCACGGATACGGATAGGGCCGAGGAAGGTGTTGGTGTCGTTCTTCGGACGCCATACTTTGTCCAGGTACTCGTCGACAAACACGATGGGCGCATCGTTGACCAGGCTGGCGGCGGTATAGCCGTTATCCAGGGCGGCGCTGTAGATGAACGGCTTGAAGCTCGAGCCCGGCTGGCGCTTGGCCTGGGTGGCCCGGTTGTAGTTGCTCTGTTCGAAGGCGAAGCCACCCACCAGAGCGCGGATTGCACCGTTCTGCGGGTCCAGCGATACCAGTGCGCCCTGGGCCAGCGGCACCTGGCTGAACTTAAGGCTGTCGTCCTTCTGGCGTTGCACGCGGATCAGGTCACCCACTTGCGCGACATCCGACGGCTGCTTCGGCATCGGGCCCATGCTGTTGGTGTTCAGGAACGGGCGCGCCCATTTCATGCTGTCCCAGGCCACATGGGCTTCGCCGGTGCGAGTCAGCACCTGCACGCCATCTTTCGTCACCTGAGTGACGATGGCCGGTTCCAGGCCGCTGATCGCACGTTGTTTGCCCAGCTCGGCCGTCCAGGCGCTCAGGGTCTTGCCCGGCAGGCGCGACTCAGGGCCTCGGTAGCCGTGGCGTTGGTCGTAGGTGATCAGGCCGGAATGCACTGAGTCATTGGCGATGTCCTGCAAACCGCTCGGAACCGTCGTGGTCACGCGGAAGCCTTCGGTGTAGGCCTCGCTGCCATAACGGCCGACCATCTCGGCACGCGCCATTTCAGCGATATACGGGGCATTCACTTCCGGTGTCTGCACGTGGTAGCTGGCGTTCAACGGCTCGGCCACCGCACTTTCATAGGCGGCCTGGTCGATCTTGCCCAGCTTGTACATGCGCCCCAGGATCCAGTCGCGGCGTTCTTTGCTGCGCGCCGGGTTGGCCAGGGGGTTGAAACGCGAAGGGGCCTTGGGCAGGCCGGCAATCATGGCCATCTGCGCCAGGCTGGCGTCACGAATCGACTTGCCGTAGTACACCTGGGAAGCGGCTTCGATGCCGTAGGCGCGGTTGCCCAGGTAGATCTTGTTGACGTACAGCTCAAGGATCTCATCCTTGGTCAACTGACGCTCGATCTGCAATGCCAGCAGGATTTCAGTGGCCTTGCGCGAAAAACTGCGTTCGCTGGTAAGGAAGAAATTCTTCGCCACCTGCATGGTGATGGTGCTGCCACCGGATTGAATGTGGCCGCTTTTTACCAATTGCGTGGCGGCGCGCACCAGGCTGCTGGGGTCGACGCCATAGTGGTTGGCAAAATTATCGTCTTCGGCCGACAGCAACGCGCTGATGAAATTAGGTGGAATGTCGGCAAAACGGATCGGTGTGCGGCGCATTTCGCCGAACTCCGCGATCAGTTTTTCATCGCTGCTGTAGACCCGCAAAGGAATCTGCAACTGGATACTTCTGAGAGCCTCTACGGACGGTAAACCCGGACTAAGGTAGAGGTAGGCCCCGCTGAGTACGAGCAGCAGCCCGCAGACGATCGCGACAATGGAGTACCCGAAAAACTTCAGCAGACGGATCAAGGCTTTTGGATTTCCAGAGAAAAGAATGGGTTACGCGTCGGGGCATGCATGGCAAACGATGGATCGACCCGAGCTGCAGATAAAAAGCGGGGAAAAACGCTGGGCATTAAAGCATTTTTCGCCTTGGGGCGTCATTCGCGCCGGCTCAACAAGTCGACCGAATGCAGGGCGTTCAGCTGCAATCAGGCGTTAAGACAGGGAAAGCTTTGGGGAGTTTTATGGGAAAGGGATTTTTCAGGCGAAAAGTCGACACCGTCCTTGGCGTCGACATCAATGAGGCAGGGATCAGGCTGGTAGAGCTGAGCTGTTCAGCCAACCGTTACACCGTGCAGGGCTACGCCACACAGGCGCTGCCGGCCCAGGCGGTAGCCGACGGCGTCTGGCTGGACCTGGAAGGCATAGGCCATGCGCTGTACATGGCACTGTCCCGGCTGCGGACGTCAACCAGGCAGGCGGCAGTCGCCGTTTCCGGTCCATCGGTCATTACACAGGTAATTGAAATGCAGGCGGGGCTTGGCGACGACGAAATGGCCTGGAGGGTGCAGATGGAGGCAGATCAATATATTCCCTACCCGCTGGACGAGGTGGCGCTGGACTTTCAGGTTCAGGGGCCGTCGACACAGGATCCCGCGCGGGTCGAGGTGTTGCTGGCGGCGTGTCCCAAGGAACACGTCGAGGTCCGTGAAGCCGTTTTGGCCTTGGCGGGGCTGGTGCCCAGGGTGGTGGATGTCGAAGGGTTTGCATTGGCGCGCGCTTGCCGTCAGGATTTCTCCAGCTTTACGCCGGGCCATCGAGTCGATGGTGCACAGTGGATCGTGGACGCCCCTGGGATGGGAGTCGCTTGCGGGTTGGCCCTGAGGAGTTTCGCTGGATGACACGAATCAATCTTTTGCCTTGGCGCCAGGCGCTGGCTGAACGGCGGCGTAAATATTTCCTGATGCTGCTGGTGGCGTTTGCCTGCGTGGCGCTCGGGACGGTGTGGCTGGCAGATCAGGTGATCGACCAGGCGATCGACCGGCAGGTGACGCGAAACGATCATGTGCGTAAGGACGTCGGCGTCCTGGACTCGCGTATCAAGACCATTGACGACCTCCAGGTGCAAAGCCAGCAATTGGAGGAGCGTATGAAAGTCGTGCAAGACCTGCACGATAATCGCTCGGCCGGTGCACAACTGCTGGATCAGTTGGCCCGTGCGGTGCCTGACGGTGTGCATTTGCATGAGGTCGTGGCGAAAGGCGATACGGTGAGTATCAGCGGCAGTGCTGAATCCAGCCAGGATATTGCCCAGTTGATGCGTCGCCTGGAGGCATCCGAGGGTGCCCACGCCACTCGCCTGCAACACGTACGAACCGACGGCACTCGCGGCAATAATGAATTCCAGTTGATGGTGCGCCAGGGCGAATCGTCCGAGGCCCAGCCATGAGCCGGCCCTGGCTCGAATTTTCCGCGCTGACTCACACTGCTGCCAAATGGCCCTTACCCGGCAAGATCTTACTGGGCTGCGCGTTGGCCGGCGTGGTGCTGCTGGTGGGCGACCTCGTGTACCTCAGCCCGTCGCGGGAGCGCTTGCGTGAGGTCCAGGTGCAGGAAGTGAGCTTGCAGCAGCAACTCGCGGAAAAAGCCGTCTTGGCTGTCAATCTTGAAGGGCGGGCTCGCCAGGTCCAGCTTATGCAGGAGAAGGTCAGCGGGCTTTTGCAGCAAATGCCGGAAGAGTCCGAAATGCCCGGCTTTCTTGAAGACATCGCCAGGATGGCGCTGGCCAACGGTTTGTTGATTGAGAGCGTCACTCCGTTGGATAAGCTGTCTCGGCCGTTCTATCACGAACAGCCCGTTCGCATCGGCGCCACCGGTACCTATCACGACCTGGCGACGTTTGTGAGTGCCCTGGGTAGCCTTTCGCGAATCGCCACGGCGCACGATATTGCCATGCGACGTGACGGCAAACTGCTGCACCTTGATCTGCTGGCCAAGACTTATTGGCATGAGCGACAAGGCATCAAGCGGGACACGGCTGTCATGCAAGGGCAATCCTTTGTATACGGCGCCTCCGGTATTCGTGATCCGTTCCAACCCATTGCCCTGCAAGTCGACCGCGCGCCAGGGCGGACGGCCGCTGCGCCGGACCTCGCTCGACCGCGCGAAGCCTTGGAAGGCCACCCAGTGGATCAGTTCGAGATGGTCGGCACGTTGTCCCGTGGGGCGCAGACCTTCGCCTTGCTGCGCCAAGCCTCAACCGTGCATCGCCTGGCAGTCGGCGACTATGTGGGGCCGGATCATGGTCGAGTCACAGCGATTCATGAGGGCCATATCGAACTGGTCGAGTTATTTCCCGATGAACAGGGCGCATGGCTGGAGCGCCCTCGAACCCTCGTGCTAAACGTCAACTCATAACGGAACCAAACAATGAAAAGGACTTTCTCGTCCTTCGGTGTGGCGCTATGGATAGCGTTCACGGCACCGATGGCTGCAGCTGTGCCCAACCGCGTGGACCTGATCCAGTTACCGCCTCCCGGCAGCGCGGTGTCCGGTGCCTATAGCGGTGACAAATTGAACCTCAACTTCCAGGACATCGGGCTGCGCGCTGCCTTGCAGCAAATCGCCGACGTGGCAGGCCTCAATCTGGTGGTCGGCGATGACGTGCAGGGCTCTATCACCCTACGGCTCAAAGGCGTGCCCTGGGATCAGGCGCTGGACCTGGTGCTGCAAACCAAGGGCTTGGATAAGCGGATAAAGGCCGGCGTCCTGCTGGTGGCGCCTGCCGAGGAGCTGGCCGCTCGCGAGCTGCTGACGCTGGAATCGCGCAAGCAGATGGCCGACCTGGCGCCGCTGCGCCGTGAGCTACTGCAAGTCAACTACGCCAAGGCGGCAGACCTGGCCAAGCTGTTTCAGTCGGTGAGCGGCTTTGAAGGCACGACCGATGAGCGTGGTTCAGTGGCAGTGGATGACCGCACCAATAACATCATTGCCTACCAGACCGGCGAGCGCCTGGAAGAGTTGCGGCGGATCGTGGCGCAACTGGATGTGCCGGTGCGCCAGGTGATGATCGAAGCACGGATTGTCGAAGCCAACGTCGACTACGACAAAAACCTGGGCGCGCGTTGGGGTGGGCGGCTCAATCGAGGGAATTGGGCGGCTGGAGGTATCCAGAAACCTTTGCCGGACGGCGCCCAGGCGCCGGAAAACGTGCCCAGCTCGCCATTTGTCGACCTGGGTTCACTCACGGGTACATCAGGCCTGGGGATCGCCTTCATCACCGATAACCTCCTGCTGGACCTGGAACTGACCGCCATGGAGAAAACCGGCAATGGCGAAATCGTCTCGCAGCCCAAGGTGGTCACTTCCGACAAGGAAACCGCGCGCATTCTAAAGGGCACCGAAATTCCCTATCAGGAATCCACCTCCCAAGGGGCTACGTCGGTGTCGTTCAAGGAGGCTTCCCTGTCATTGGAGGTCACGCCGCAAATCACCCCCGATGACCATGTGATCATGGTGGTCAAGGTCACCAAGGATGAGCCCGACTATCTCAATAAACTCAACGACGTACCGCCGATCAAGAAAAACGAGGTGAATGCCAAGGTGCTGGTCAAGGATGGCGAGACCGTCGTCATCGGCGGGGTTTTCTCCAATACTCAAAGCAAAGTGGTAGATAAAGTGCCATTTTTGGGCGATGTACCGTATCTTGGCCGCCTTTTCCGGCGCGATGTGCTGGCGGAGAAAAAATCCGAGCTGCTGGTATTCCTGACTCCGCGTATTATGAATAACCAGGCGATTGCTGTGAGTCGTTGATTCTGTGCGAAATTTGATTCTTGTAGGACCGATGGGGGCTGGAAAAAGCACCATCGGCCGATTGCTGGCCAAAGAGCTGCGCCTGCCATTCAAAGATTCCGACAAGGAAATTGAATTGCGCACGGGTGCCAATATCCCATGGATCTTCGATAAGGAAGGCGAGCTGGGCTTTCGCGACCGCGAGCAGGCGATGATTGCCGAGCTGTGTGGCTGTGACGGCGTGGTATTGGCCACCGGCGGCGGTGCGGTAATGCGCGATGAAAATCGGCGGGCGCTGCATGCCGGTGGTCGGGTGGTCTATCTGCATGCGTCGGTCGAGCAGCAGGTGGGTCGTACCGCCCGCGATCGCAATCGTCCTTTGCTGCGCACGGCGAACCCGGAAAAAACCTTGCGGGACCTGCTCGCGCTGCGCGATCCGCTGTATCGGGAAATCGCCGATCTGGTGGTGGAAACCGATGAACGGCCGCCTCGGATGGTGGTTCTCGACATTCTTGAGCGCCTGCAACGGCTGCCACCCCGTTAAAGCCAGGCCCGAAATGCGCTATTCTCGGCGGCGCGCTATCACCCTGCGGGGTGTGGCGTAGAGCCATCAGGCGGCGTCAGATATCGACGTTACCGGTCGTCAATACATCTTCAACGCGGGGACACATGCAGACACTTAAGGTCGATCTAGGCGAGCGCAGCTACCCGATCCATATTGGCGAAGGTCTGCTGGACCAGCCTGAATTGCTGGCACCGCATATTGCCGGGCGGCAAGTGGCAATCATCTCCAATGAAACGGTCGCGCCACTGTATCTTGAGCGTCTGAGCCGCAGCCTGGCGGCGTACTCAGTGATCTCCGTGATATTGCCCGATGGCGAAGCCCACAAGAACTGGGAAACCCTGCAACTGATCTTTGATGGCCTGCTGACCGCGCGCCATGACCGCCGAACCACCGTGATTGCTCTGGGCGGCGGTGTGATCGGCGACATGGCCGGCTTTGCAGCGGCCTGTTACCAGCGCGGCGTGGACTTTATCCAGGTGCCGACCACCCTGTTGTCCCAGGTCGATTCGTCGGTGGGCGGCAAGACCGGCATCAACCACCCGCTGGGCAAGAACATGGTCGGCGCGTTCTACCAGCCTCAGGCCGTGCTGATCGACACCGCAACCCTCAACACCTTGCCACCGCGCGAACTCTCGGCGGGGCTGGCGGAAGTCATCAAGTACGGGTTGATCTGCGACGAACCCTTCCTGACCTGGCTGGAAGAGCATGTGGACGCCCTGCGCGCACTCGACCAGGTGGCGCTCACCGAGGCGATTTCCCGCTCCTGCGCCGCCAAGGCGTTGGTGGTGAATGCCGACGAACGGGAGTCCGGTGTACGGGCCACGTTGAACCTGGGCCACACGTTCGGCCATGCGATCGAAACGCACA
The DNA here is from genome assembly GCF_007828335.1 of Pseudomonas sp. SJZ103. Classification (NCBI taxonomy): domain Bacteria; kingdom Pseudomonadati; phylum Pseudomonadota; class Gammaproteobacteria; order Pseudomonadales; family Pseudomonadaceae; genus Pseudomonas; species Pseudomonas sp. SJZ103. The sequence continues at coordinate 287,036 of NZ_VIUN01000003.1, read as the reverse complement.
TGGGCTATGGTGTGTGGTTGCATGGGGAGGCCGTAGCGGCTGGCACAGTGATGGCGTTGGAAATGTCGCAACGCCTGGGTTGGATCAGCGCCCAGGAGCGGGATCGCGGTATCCGCCTGTTCCAGCGTGCCGGTTTGCCGGTTATCCCGCCGGAAGAGATGACCGAGGCGGACTTCCTCGAACATATGGCAATAGACAAGAAAGTGATCGACGGTCGACTGCGACTGGTGCTGTTGCGCCATATGGGCGAAGCGGTAGTGACCGACGATTATCCGAAAGAGATTTTACAGGCCACGCTGGGAGCGGATTACCGCGCCCTGGCTCAGCTGAAAGGTTAATAAGATCCCGATGACTAGTTTGCATGCCGACGAGGCGTTCCTCGGCCATTACCAGTTAAGCCACGACCCTTTTGCTCCACGGGTGCCTGGTTTCAAATTTTTCCCGGCCCAGCGCAAGCCGGTGCTGGGGCAACTGCACCATCTCGCGCGCTACAGCCAACTGCTGCTGGTCGTCACGGGCCCGCTGGGCAGCGGCAAGACCTTGCTGCGCCAGGCCCTGGTGGCCAGCACCAACAAACAGTCCGTACAGAGCGTGGTGGTGTCTGCCCGTGGTGCCGGTGATGCGGCGGGCGTGCTGCGCCAGGTAGCCCAGGCGCTGGATGTCGCCACTGCCGAGCCGAATGCGATCCTCAAGCAGGTGGTGCAACTGGGTCTGACCGGCCAGGAAGTCTACCTGCTGGTGGATGACGCCGAGCAGCTCGACGAATCCGCCCTGGAAGCGCTGCTGGCGCTGGCGGCGGGCACGCCGGAAGGTCGCCCCCATGTGTTCCTGTTCGGTGAATCGTCGTTGATCGCCGATCTGGAGCAGATCAGCGGTGATCAGGAGCTGTTCCACGTCATCGAACTGCAGCCGTACGAAGAGGAAGAAACTCGCGAATACCTGGCCCAGCGCCTGGAAGGCGCAGGGCAGGGCATCGAACTTTTCTCCGCTGCGCAGATCTCTGATATTCACGAAAGCTCCGACGGCTGGCCTGGCACCATCAACCAGGTCGCCCGCGATGCCATGATCGAAGCCATGATTGCCAGCCGCTCTGCGGTCAAGCGTCCAAAGATGGGGTTCACTATGCCTAAGAAGCACGTATTGGCAATTTCCGCCGTTGTCGTGGTCGCTGTAGCCGCTGCCTGGTTGATTCCGGGTCGCAGCAAGGCACCGACCACTGCGGGCGCGCCAACCGAACAGGCGCAGTTGCCACTGGGCAAGCCCACGCCAAACGTTGAATTCGCGAACTCCGGTCAACCGACCAATCTGCCGATGGTCGGCCAGCCAGTGATGCGCGGCCCGCTCGCCGAAGAAGCCGGTGGTATCTCCGAAGGCGATGACGGCGTGCCGGTGGAAGGCTCCAGTGCCACACCGCCGACCGTGACGACTACTGCGCCACCTGCCGGCGTCCCCGCAGGTACGCCAGCAACTCCTGTTGCGCCAGCCGCCAAGCCGACCCCGGCACCGACCGTTGCCACCGCCAAGCCTGCGGCGCCAGTGGCCAAGCCGGCTCCAGCGCCAGCCGCCAAGCCGGCTGAAAAACCAGTCGCCACCGTTGCCAAGGCTGGCGCTGCCGGCAGCAGCTGGTACAGCAGCCAGCCCACCGGCAACTTCGTCGTGCAGATCCTCGGCACCAGCTCCGAAGCCAACGCTCAGGCGTTCGTGAAAGAGCAGGGCGGCGAATACCGTTATTTCAAGAAAGTGCTCAACGGCAAGCCTCTCTACGTGATCACCTACGGCAGCTTCCCGAGCCGTGCCGCAGCTGATTCCGCCATCAAAGCCTTGCCAGCGAAGGTTCAGGCTGGTAAACCTTGGCCTCGCACTGTCGCCAGCGTTCAACAAGAACTGGCAGCAACTCGCTGAAGATCCGGCGGCCTTACCCAGGCCGCCCTCCCGGCACCTCAAAAAAGATCGCAAGGCGTGCAGCCCCTCCAGGCCGCGCGCTTTGTGGTGTCTGCGTTACAGTAGCTTTTGAGTCGTAGCGGTCAGAATTAAAAAAGTTTTGACTAGCACAGCATATCGCTTTAAACCTTTCATAAATGCGACATAGATTTGCGACATTTCGTCGCTAAATTTGTGAGCGTCTGTGTCGGTGTGTACAATGACCTCCCTTTTGCCCCCGCTAAGTCGGCGTACGTTCGGCGTGGAAGGTAACCGGTTGAATTGAAAAGAAATTTGCCTCGATATAAGAGGCAGCCTGGTGAGAAAGTGTCTATGAAAGCAGGTCTGTACCAACCCGATGAATTCAAGGATAACTGCGGTTTCGGCCTGATAGCCCATATGCAGGGCGAGCCCAGTCATACCCTTTTGCAAACGGCCATCGAGGCCCTGACCTGCATGACCCACCGCGGTGGGATCAACGCCGACGGCAAGACCGGTGACGGTTGCGGCTTGCTGATTCAAAAGCCCGACCAGTTCCTGCGCGCAGTCGCCAAAGAGCATTTCGCTGTCGACCTGCCCAAGCAGTACGCCGTGGGCATGGTGTTTTTCAACCAGGACCCGGTCAAAGCCGAAGCCGCTCGCGAGAACATGAACCGCGAGATCGTCGCTGCCGGCCTGCAACTGGTCGGCTGGCGCAAAGTGCCGATCGACACCAGCGTGCTCGGCCGCCTGGCCCTGGAGCGCCTGCCGCAGATCGAACAAGTGTTCATCGCAGGCGACGGCCTGAGCGACCAGGACATGGCGATCAAGCTGTTCACGTCCCGTCGTCGCTCGTCCGTGTCCAACGCGGCGGATGCAGACCACTACATCTGCAGCTTTTCCCACAAGACCATCATTTATAAAGGCCTGATGATGCCGGCGGACTTGACCGCCTTCTATCCAGACCTGAGCGATGAGCGCCTGCAAACCGCCATTTGCGTGTTCCACCAGCGCTTCTCCACCAACACCTTGCCGAAATGGCCGCTGGCCCAGCCATTCCGCTTCCTCGCCCACAACGGCGAGATCAACACCATCACCGGCAACCGCAACTGGGCCGTGGCCCGTCGCACCAAGTTCGCCAACGATTTGATGGACCTGGAAGAGCTCGGCCCGTTGGTCAACCGCGTGGGTTCCGACTCCTCCAGCATGGACAACATGCTCGAACTGATGGTCACCGGCGGCATCGACCTGTTCCGTGGCGTGCGCATGATCATTCCGCCTGCGTGGCAGAACGTCGAGACCATGGACCCCGATCTGCGGGCGTTCTATGAGTACAACTCGATGCACATGGAACCGTGGGACGGCCCGGCCGGCGTGGTCATGACCGACGGTCGCTACGCGGTGTGCCTGCTCGACCGTAACGGTCTGCGCCCGGCACGTTGGGTCACCACCACCAACGGTTTCATCACCCTGGCGTCGGAAATCGGCGTGTGGGACTACAAGCCTGAAGACGTGATTGCCAAGGGCCGTGTAGGCCCTGGCCAGATCCTCGCCGTGGACACCGAAACCGGGCAGATCCTCGACACCGACGCCATCGACAACCGCTTGAAGTCCCGTCACCCGTACAAGCAATGGCTGCGCAAGAACGCCCTGCGCATCCAGGCGACCATGGAAGACAACGACCACGGTTCGGCTTTCTACGACATCGACCAACTCAAGCAGTACATGAAGATGTACCAGGTCACGTTCGAAGAGCGCGACCAGGTGCTGCGTCCACTCGGCGAGCAAGGCTACGAGGCCGTCGGTTCCATGGGCGACGACACGCCGATGGCCGTGCTGTCCCAGCGCGTGCGTACGCCGTACGACTATTTCCGCCAGCAGTTCGCCCAGGTGACCAACCCACCGATCGACCCGCTGCGCGAAGCCATCGTGATGTCCCTGGAAGTCTGCCTCGGTGCCGAGCGCAACATCTTCCAGGAGTCGCCTGAGCATGCCTCCCGCGTGATCCTCAGCTCGCCGGTCGTGTCTCCGGCCAAGTGGCGTTCGCTGATGACCCTGGAGCGCCCGGGTTTCGACCGCCAGATCATCGACCTGAACTACGACGAGAGCCTCGGCCTTGAAGCCGCTGTGCGCAACGTCGCCGACCAGGCCGAAGAAGCCGTGCGCGCCGGTCGTACCCAGATCGTGCTGACCGACCGTCATATCGCTCCAGGCAAGTTGCCGATCCACGCTTCGCTGGCCACCGGCGCGGTGCATCACCGCCTGACCGAAAAAGGCCTGCGCTGCGATTCCAACATTCTCGTGGAAACGGCCACCGCCCGCGACCCGCACCACTTTGCGGTGTTGATCGGCTTCGGCGCCTCGGCGGTGTACCCGTTCCTCGCCTATGAAGTGCTGGGTGACCTGATCCGTACCGGTGAAGTACTGGGCGACCTCTACGAGGTGTTCAAGAACTACCGCAAGGGCATCACCAAAGGCCTGCTGAAGATCCTGTCGAAGATGGGCATCTCCACCGTCACCTCCTACCGTGGCGCGCAGCTGTTCGAAGCCATCGGCCTGTCGGAAGAAGTTTGCGAGCTAAGCTTCCGTGGCGTGCCGAGCCGCATCAAGGGTGCGCGTTTCGTCGACATCGAAGCCGAACAGAAAGCCCTGGCCGCCGAAGCCTGGAGCGCGCGCAAGCCGATCCAGCAAGGTGGCCTGCTCAAGTTCGTGCACGGTGGCGAATATCACGCCTACAACCCGGACGTGGTGAGCACCCTGCAAGCCGCCGTGCAGCAGGGCGATTACGCCAAGTTCAAGGAATACACCGCGCTGGTGGATAACCGCCCGGTGTCGATGATCCGTGACCTGCTCAAGGTGAAGACCCTGGACACGCCGTTGGCCATCAGCGAAATCGAACCGCTGGAATCGATCCTCAAGCGCTTCGACTCTGCCGGTATTTCCCTGGGCGCCTTGTCGCCTGAGGCCCACGAAGCCCTGGCCGAAGCCATGAACCGCCTGGGTGCGCGTTCCAACTCCGGCGAAGGCGGTGAAGACCCGGCGCGCTACGGCACCATCAAGAGCTCGAAAATCAAGCAGGTTGCCACTGGCCGTTTCGGCGTGACCCCGGAATACCTGGTCAACGCCGAAGTGTTGCAGATCAAGGTTGCCCAGGGCGCCAAGCCCGGTGAGGGCGGCCAGCTGCCGGGCGGCAAGGTCAACGGCCTGATCGCCAAGCTGCGTTATGCGGTACCCGGCGTGACCCTGATTTCGCCACCGCCGCACCACGACATCTACTCGATTGAAGATTTGTCGCAGCTGATTTTCGACCTGAAACAGGTCAACCCGCAGGCCCTGGTCTCGGTGAAACTGGTAGCAGAAGCGGGCGTGGGCACCATCGCCGCCGGCGTGGCCAAGGCCTATGCCGACCTGATCACCATCTCCGGCTACGACGGCGGCACTGGCGCATCGCCGCTGACCTCGATCAAGTACGCCGGCGCGCCGTGGGAACTGGGCCTGGCGGAAACCCACCAGACTTTGCGCGGCAACGACCTGCGCGGCAAAGTGCGGGTGCAGACCGACGGCGGCCTGAAGACCGGCCTCGACGTGATCAAGGCCGCCATCCTCGGCGCCGAGAGCTTCGGTTTCGGCACCGCGCCGATGATCGCCCTGGGCTGCAAATACCTGCGCATCTGCCACCTGAACAACTGCGCTACCGGCGTCGCGACTCAGAACGAGAAGCTGCGCAAGGATCACTACATCGGCACCGTCGACATGGTGGTGAATTTCTTCACCTACGTCGCCGAAGAAACCCGTGAGTGGCTGGCCAAGCTGGGCGTGCGTTCGTTGGAAGAGCTGATCGGTCGCACCGATCTGCTGGACATCCTCGAAGGCCAGACCGCCAAGCAACAGCACCTGGACCTGACGCCATTGTTGGGCAGCGATCACATCCCGGCAGACAAGCCACAATTCTGCCAGGTGGATCGCAACCCGCCGTTCGACAAAGGCCTGCTGGCCGAGAAAATGGTCGAAATGGCCGGTTCCTCGATCAACGACGCCAGCGGTGGCGAATTCGCCCTGGATATCTGCAACTGCGACCGTTCCATCGGCGCACGCATCTCCGGCGAAATCGCACGCAAGCACGGCAACCAGGGCATGGCGAAGGCGCCAATCACCTTCCGCTTCAAAGGCACTGCGGGCCAGAGCTTCGGCGTCTGGAACGCCGGCGGCCTGCACATGTACCTGGAAGGCGACGCCAACGACTACGTAGGCAAGGGCATGACCGGCGGCAAGCTGGTCATCGTTCCGCCCAAGGGCAGCGTCTACAAGACCCAGGACAGTGCCATCATCGGCAACACCTGCTTGTACGGCGCCACCGGTGGCAAGCTGTTCGCCGCGGGTACGGCCGGTGAGCGTTTCGCCGTGCGTAACTCCGGTGCCCACACCGTGGTTGAAGGCACTGGCGATCACTGCTGCGAGTACATGACTGGGGGCTTTGTCGCGGTATTGGGCAAGACCGGTTACAACTTCGGTTCGGGCATGACCGGCGGTTTCGCCTACGTGCTCGACCAGGACAACACCTTCGTCGACCGGGTCAACCACGAGTTGGTCGAGATCCAGCGGATCAGCGGCGAAGCCATGGAGTCCTACCGGAACCACTTGCAGCACGTGCTGGACGAGTACGTCGAGGAGACCGGCAGCGAATGGGGTCGTAACCTCGCCGAAAACCTCGATGATTACCTGCGTCGTTTCTGGCTGGTCAAGCCCAAGGCTGCCAACCTGAAATCGTTGCTTTCCAGCATCCGTGCCAACCCGCAGTGATATGCGCCTGAAGAGTTTGATGAGGTTTTAACATGGCTGAACGTCTGAATAACGACTTCCAGTTCATCGATGTCGGGCGCAAAGATCCGAAGAAGAAACTGTTGCGTCAACGCAAGAAAGAGTTCGTGGAAATCTACGAGCCCTTCAAACCCCAGCACTCGGCCGACCAGGCCCACCGCTGCCTGGGTTGCGGTAACCCGTATTGCGAATGGAAGTGCCCGGTGCACAACTTCATTCCCAACTGGCTCAAGCTGGTGGCCGAGGGCAACATCCTCGCCGCCGCCGAGCTGTCGCACCAGACCAACACCCTGCCGGAAGTCTGCGGCCGGGTGTGCCCGCAGGACCGTCTGTGCGAGGGCGCGTGCACCCTTAACGACGGCTTCGGCGCGGTGACCATCGGTTCGGTGGAGAAGTACATCACCGACACCGCGTTTGCCATGGGCTGGCGTCCGGACATGTCCAAGGTCAAGCCGACCGGCAAGCGTGTGGCGATCATCGGTGCGGGCCCGGCGGGCCTGGGCTGTGCCGACGTGCTGGTGCGTGGTGGCGTGACCCCGGTGGTGTTCGACAAGAACCCGGAAATCGGCGGCCTGCTGACCTTCGGCATCCCCGAGTTCAAGCTGGAAAAAACCGTACTGAGCAACCGTCGTGAAGTGTTCACCGGCATGGGCATCGAGTTCCGCCTGAACACCGAAATCGGCAAAGACGTGACCATGGAGCAACTGCTCGCCGAATACGATGCCGTGTTCATGGGCATGGGCACCTACACCTACATGAAGGGTGGCTTTGCCGGTGAAGACCTGCCGGGCGTATATGACGCGCTGGATTTCCTGATTGCCAACGTCAACCGCAACCTGGGCTTTGAAAAGTCGCCGGAAGATTTCGTCGACATGAAAGGCAAGAAGGTCGTAGTACTCGGCGGTGGCGACACCGCGATGGACTGCAACCGTACCTCGATCCGCCAGGGCGCCAAGTCGGTGACCTGTGCGTATCGTCGTGACGAAGCCAACATGCCCGGTTCGCGCAAAGAGGTGAAGAACGCCAAGGAAGAAGGCGTGAAGTTCCTCTACAACCGCCAGCCGATCGCCATCGTTGGCGAAGACCGCGTCGAAGGCGTGAAGGTGGTCGAGACCCGTCTCGGCGAACCGGACGCCCGTGGCCGTCGCAGCCCCGAGCCGATCCCGGGCTCCGAAGAGATCATCCCGGCCGACGCCGTGGTCATCGCCTTCGGTTTCCGTCCAAGCCCGGCGCCGTGGTTCGAGCAGTTCGAGATCCAGACCGACAGCCAGGGCCGTGTCGTGGCCCCGGAACAAGGCCAGTACAAGCACCAGACCAGCAACCCGAAAATCTTCGCCGGTGGCGACATGGTGCGCGGGTCTGACCTGGTGGTGACGGCGATCTTCGAAGGCCGCAATGCCGCCGAAGGGATCCTGGACTACCTGAACGTCTAACCCTGATCCCAGGTTGAAATGGGATCAAAATGTGGGAGGGGCTTGCCCCCGATAGCGGTGGTTCAGTGACAGATTCTGAGACTGACACACTGCAATCGGGGGCAAGCCCCCTCCCACATTTGATTTGCGCAGGTTCAAGATATTGTCGTAAATCAACCCGATAGACAAAAGGCACCGCTCTTGCCGTGCCTTTTGCGTCGCGCTCTGAGAAAATGCCCGCACTTTTTTTGCGGATGCCGACATGACTGCCCTCAAGAACGACCGTTTCCTTCGTGCCCTGCTCAAGCAACCCGTGGACGTCACCCCCGTGTGGATGATGCGTCAAGCCGGTCGCTACCTGCCGGAATACCGCGCCAGTCGCGCCCACGCCGGCGACTTCATGAGCCTGTGCATGAACCCGGAGTTCGCCTGCGAAGTCACGATGCAGCCACTGGACCGCTACCCTCAACTGGACGCGGCCATCCTCTTCTCCGACATCCTCACAATCCCTGACGCCATGGGCCAAGGCCTGTACTTCGAGACCGGCGAAGGCCCGCGTTTCAAGAAAGTCGTCAGCACCCTGGCCGATATCGAAGCCCTGCCGATCCCCGATCCACACAAAGACCTCGGCTACGTGATGGACGCCGTGAGCACCATCCGCCGCGAGCTGAACGGCCGCGTGCCGCTGATCGGCTTCTCCGGCAGCCCATGGACCCTGGCCACCTACATGGTCGAAGGCGGCTCGTCGAAAGACTTCCGCAAGACCAAGGCCATGCTCTACGACAACCCGCAGGCCATGCACCTGTTGCTGGACAAGCTGGCCCAGTCGGTCACGTCCTACCTCAACGGGCAGATCATGGCCGGTGCGCAAGCCGTACAGATCTTCGATACCTGGGGCGGCAACCTGTCGGCGGCGGCGTACCAGGAGTTCTCCCTGGCCTACATGCGCAAGATCGTCAGCGGCCTGATCCGTGAACACGAAGGCCGTAAAGTGCCGGTCATCATGTTCACCAAGGGCGGTGGCCTGTGGCTGGAAAGCATCGCCGATGCTGGCGCAGATGCATTGGGCCTGGACTGGACCTGTGACATTGGCGACGCCCGTCGTCGTGTCGGTGACAAGGTCGCGCTGCAAGGCAACATGGACCCGACCGTGCTGTACGCAAAGCCGGAAGCGATCCGCACCGAAGTCGGTCGCATCCTGGCCAGCTACGGCAAAGGCAGCGGCCACGTGTTCAACCTCGGCCATGGCATCACTCCGGAAGTGAACCCGGAGCATGCCGGCGCGTTCCTGCGTGCGGTGCATGAGTTGTCGGCGCAGTATCACGAGTAATTGCAGCCCAATAAAAAACGCCCGGCTTATGCCGGGCGTTTTTGTTTGAGGTCAACGGATGAAGCGCAAGCCTGTTGCGAAAAAAACGCTGTGAAGCGGTTTTTTCAGCAGTACTTCAAGCTGCTGTTCGCCCCAACGGTGGCAACTTCGCCAGCTTCAACGCCACCAGCAACGCACCTATCAACAGCGCCACGATAAACGCGCCGATGCCGTTCCATCCACCGAAGTGCCAGAAGAACCCGCCCGCGGTGCCGGCGATGCTCGATCCCACGTAATAGCAAAACAGATACAGCGACGACGCCTGCCCCTTGGCTTTCACTGCGCGGCGCCCGATCCAGCTGCTGGCCACCGAGTGGGCGCCAAAGAAGCCGAAGGTGAAGATCAGCATGCCCGGCACCACCAGCCACAGCGGGGTGAACAGAGTCAGGGCCATGCCGGCGAGCATCAGCACAATGGTGGCCCACAGCACGCGGCGGCGGCCGAGGCGGTCGGCCAGGGAGCCGACTTTCGCCGAGCTGTAGATGCCCGAGAGGTACACCAGTGACAGCAGGCCCACCACGGCCTGGCTCAGATCGTACGGGTCCGCCAGCAGGCGATAGCCGATGTAGTTGAACATCGTCACGAACGCACCCATCAGCAGGAAAGCCTCAAGGAATAGCCACGGCAGGCCGGCGTCCTTGAAGTGCATAACGAAGCCATCTACCAGGCTGCGCGGCTTCAGGCTGCTGGCGCGGAAGTTGCGCGATTCGGGAAGGATCTTCCAGAACACCGTGGCGGCAATCAGCGCCAGGGCGCCGATGATCAGCATTGCGGTGTGCCAGCTGACGAAGTCGATCAGTACGCCGATGATCAGGCGCCCGCTCATGCCCCCGATGGCGTTGCCGCCGATGTACAGGCCCATGGCCAGGCCGATGTGCTGGGGGTGGATCTCTTCGCTCAGGTAAGTCATCGCCACGGCAGCCAGGCCGCTCAAGGACAGGCCCACCAGCGCACGCATCAGCAGGATCCCTTCCCAGGACGGCATCAAGCCACTGGCAATGGTCGCCAGCGCGGCGCAGAACAACGCGGCGACCATCACCGGCTTGCGCCCCAGGGTGTCGGAAATCGGCCCGGTAATCAGTAGACCCAGCGCCAGCATCGCCGTGGACACCGACAGGATCAGACTGCTCTGCGCCGCATTGATCGAGAACTCGTGGGACAGTGCCGGCATCATCGGTTGCACGCAATACAGCAGGGCGAACGTGGCGAAACCGCCGGAGAACAATGCCAGCACCGTGCGCATGAACATCGGCGTGCCTTTTTCGATATACGCGTCGTTGAGCTGCGCCACTACCTCATCCAGTGCGGTGGGTGGGACTTCTTGAGCGTATGGAGCGACAGCAGATTTCACGGGGACCTCGGGGAGGAAGGGCGTGCCAGGACCGGCAATGTGAAAAAGAATATAGCTGGCTAATGATTCTTTCCAATATATTGTTCGACCTGTTTGATAGCTTTTACGACCTAATGAGGCTGGTATGGAATTACGTCACCTGCGGTACTTCATCGCCGTCGCCGAAGAGCTGCACTTCGGCCGCGCCGCGCAGGTGCTGGGCATCTCGCAACCGCCGCTGAGCCAGCAGATCCAGGCGCTGGAGCAGGAGGTGGGCGCTCGGTTATTCGAGCGTACCAATCGTCGGGTCGAGCTGAGCGAGGCCGGGCGCCTGTTCCTGCACGAGGCGCGGCTGGTACTGGCCCAGGTCGACAAGGCGGCGGATGTGGCCCGCCGTGCACAGTTGGGTGAACTGGGCGAGTTGAAGATCGGCTTCACCTCGTCGGCGCCGTTCAACTCCAGCATCCCGCAGGCGATCTTTGCGTTTCGCCAGGCCTTCCCGGCCGTGCACCTGAACCTGCAGGAAATGAGCAGCACCGAAGTGGCCGAATCGCTGGTGGATGAGTCGATTCAGGTTGGGCTGATGCGCCCGTTGCCGTTGCCGGATTCATTGACCGTCATCGAGCTGATGCGTGAACCGCTGGTCGCTGTGTTGAATGCCGGTCATCCGTTGGTGGAGGGCAGCGAGAGCGGCCTGCACTTGGCGCAACTGGCGCAGGAGCCGTTTGTGTTTTTCCCGCGCACTTACGGCAGTGGCCTGTATGCCCAACTGCTGAACCTGGCCCGCGATGCCGGCTTCAGCCCGCACTTCGCCCAGGAAGCGGGGGAGGCGATGACCATTATCGGTTTGGTGGCGGCGGGCTTGGGTGTGTCGGTTTTGCCGGCGTCCTATCAACGGATACGGATCGATGGTGTGGTCTATCGCACGTTGCTGGATCAGGAGGCGGTGACGGCGGTATGGCTGGTGCAGCGCAAAGGCGCACAAACGCCGATGGCGAAGGCGTTTGTGGAGTTATTGACGCGCAAGGCGGTGCAATAACTCACCGTGAACGGGCACGCCACAGAGCTTGTGCCTGGCTTTGGTTTTACTTTGAGGTGCCCGTCTGCTCGAACAACTGCGCCGCCGACCCTGCCTCACCACTCACACCATTGCTGCGCAATCCCGCCATGATGTCGCTGTCCAGATTGTTCACCCAACGGTTGTAGTTGCGATGGATCTTGCCGTCCTTGTAGCCCAACTGGCGGCTGTCGCGGTAGGTGATGGCGTAGCTGTTGCGGGTGTAGCGGATGTCGATGGCCGCGTAGTACTGGTTGCGCACGGTGATCTCGGCCTGCACCAGCTGCGGGCTCAGGCGTTGCACCGTCCACTCGCGTTTTTGCAGGGCGTTGACGATCACCGTTTTCATTTTCTCTTCACTGACCTGGGCATCGGCCGGCAGGTCGTGCTGGGTGTTGAGGACCGGTTTGCTGGTACAGCCGGCGGTGGTCAGCAGGGCCAGGGTGATCAGCGTAGCGCGTAGCAAGGAAGACATTCCGTATTCTCCAATCGATTAAAAAGTCAGGACCAGCGGCGGAAGATCAGCGACGTATTGACGCCGCCAAAGGCAAAGTTGTTGTTCATCACGTAGTCGTGGTGCATCTCGCGAAATTCACCCTGCAGGTAATCCAGCGCGCCGCATTGCGGGTCGACGGAATCCAGGTTGAAGGTGTGCACGTACTGGTCGCGGTTCATCATCTCGATGCTGAACCATGACTCCAGCGCCCCGCAGGCGCCCAAGGTGTGACCGAGGAAGCTTTTCTGCGAGCTGATGGGCATGCGGCTGCCGAACAGGCTGCTGGTGGCCTGGGTTTCGGCGATGTCGCCCTGGTCGGTGGCGGTGCCGTGGCCGTTGACGTAGCCGATGGCGACAGGCTCCAGGCCCGCATCTTCCAGGGCCAGTTCCATGGCGCGGCGCATGGTTTTCTGTTCCGGGCGGGTGGTGTGCTGGCCGTCGGCATTGCTGCCAAAGCCGACGATCTCGGCATGGATATGCGCACCCCGCGCCAGTGCGTGTTCCAGCTCTTCGAGCACCAGCATGCCGCCACCTTCGCCGATCACCAGGCCATCGCGGCCGCTGTCGTAGGGGCGCGGGCTGGTCTGCGGCGCATCGTTCTTCAGGCTGGTGGCGTAGAGCGCATCAAACACCATGGCTTCGGTGGGGCACAGTTCCTCGGCGCCGCCGGCGAGCATCAACGGCAGGCGACCGAACTTGATCGCCTCATAGGCGTAGCCGATGCCCTGGCTGCCGCTGGTGCAGGCGCTGGACGTGGGGATCAGCCGCCCGGTGAGGCCAAAGAAAATGCTGATATTCGCCGCCGTGGTGTGCGGCATCATGCGCACGTAGGAATTGGCATTGAGCCCCTCGGCCACCGAGTTCAGCAGCATATTGCCGAACGCCTTGATCTCGTCGGTGCTGCCGGTGGATGAGCCGCAAGCGACGCCCATGCGCCCGTCCTTGATCGACTCGTCACCGAGTAAACCCGCGTCCTGCAACGCCTGCTCCGCGGCCCATACCGCCAGGCGCGAGACGCGGCCCATGCTGCGCAGCTGCTTGCGCGTCCAGTGGGCGGGCACGACGAAATCATCGATCGGCCCGGCCAGGCGCGTGTTCAATTCGGTAAAGCGATCCCACTCGTCCATGCGCCGGATGCCGCTGCGGTTGGCGCGAAAGTTGGCGGCGATGGTGTCCCAGTCGCTGCCCAGGGAGGTCACGCCGGCCATGCCGGTGACGACGACGCGCTTCATCAGCACAGGCCTCCATTCACGGCCAGGACCTGGCGCGTGATATAGCCGGCTTCGGCCGACATCAGGAAATTCACCGCACTGGCGACTTCTTCCGGGGTGCCCATGCGTTGCGCCGGGATCATCTTCATCAGTTCTTCCACTGGTACGTTTTCATCCAGCATGGCGGTGTCGATCAAGCCGGGCGCAACGCAGTTGACGGTGATCTTGCGCTTGCCCAGCTCGATGGCCAACGCCTTGGCCGCACCGATCAGGCCGGCCTTGGAGGCGCTGTAGTTGACCTGGCCACGGTTGCCGATCAGTCCCGAGACCGAGGTGATGCAGACGATACGCCCGGCCGCGCGACGCCGAATCATCGGCATCATCACCGGGTGCAGCACGTTGTAGAAACCATCGAGGTTGGTGCGCATCACCACGTCCCAATCGTCTTCCGACAAGGCCGGGAAGGCGCCGTCGCGGGTCAGGCCGGCGTTGAGCACCACGCCGTAATAAGCGCCGTGTTGCTCCACGTCGGCTTCAAGGATTTCCTTGCACGCGGCGCGGTCGGCCACATCGAATTGCAGCACCCGCGCCTGGCGGCCCAAGGCTTGAATCTCGAGCTGTACCGCGCAGGCTTCGGCCCGCCCGCTGCGGCAATGCAGCACGATGTCATGCCCGGCCTGGGCCAGGCGCAGGGCAATGGCGCGGCCGATGCCACGGCTGGAGCCGGTGACCAGTACGGATTCAGTCATGGCGTTTCGTCCTTCGAGTCATCTAAATAGTTGGCCGCCTGGGGCGGTCGAAATACGTTCAGGCGCGCGCTGGCCTGGATACCGTCACCGCTCAAGTGGCATTCGAACACACCCATGCCGTTGTCGTCTTCCAGGGAGCGCAGGCCGTGGATGTTCAACTCGGCGCCGGCCGGGAAGTGTTCCACGTTGCACTCGAACTTGCGTGTGCCGAGCAGGAAGCCCAGTTCCACCTCTTCACCCTTTTGACGGGCGCGACAGCCGGCGTAGGCGGCGACGCTTTGTGCCATCAGCTCGATACCGACCCAGGCCGGCAGGCTGCCGTCAGGGCGATTGAACAGGCCGACCGGCTTGACGGTGAGGCGGGTGTGGATCTGCTCTTCATCGAACGACAGCACCTGGTCGATCAGGATCATGTCGCCCGCGTGGGGCAACAGTTCGGCGAGTGGCCAATCGGTCATGGGGCGGCTCCGATTATCAGGCTGACGTTGTTACCGCCGAAGGCAAACGAGTTGCTCATCAGGCAGGGTTTATCCAGGGTTTCGTCGCTGAGAGCCCATTGCAAGGCGGGCAGTGTGGGGTCGGCCTGGCCGTCCCACACATGGGGCGGCACCCGGCCGTGGGCCAGGCTCAGCCAACAGAACGCGGCTTCCAGCGCACCGGCCGCGCCCAGGGTGTGGCCGCTCATGGGTTTGGTCGACGAGCAGGCCACGCCTTTGGGGAACAGGCTGGCGACGGCCAGGCTTTCCATGGCGTCGTTGTGTTGGGTGGCGGTGCCGTGCAGGTTCAGGTAGCCGATCTGCTCGGGTGCAAGCTTCGCGCTGGCCAGCGCCTTGCGCATCGCTTGCAACGCGCCTTTGCCGGTGGGTTCCGGCGCGGAGATATGGTGCGCATCGCTACTTGCACCGCAGCCCAGCAGGGCAATGGGCCCAGGGGCTTTGCTCATCACAAACAGCACCGCCGCTTCACCGATATTGATGCCGTTGCGGTTCACCGAAAATGGATTGCAGCGCTCGTTGGACACTGCTTCCAACGCGCTGAAGCCGTTGAGGGTCAGCTTGCACAGGCTGTCCACGCCGCCGCAGATCACCGCATCGCATACCCCCAGGTCGAGCAGGCGCTGGGCGCTCATCAGCGCGCGGGCGCTGGACGTACAGGCGGTGGAGATCACATAGGCCGGGCCGCTCAGTTGCAGCCAGTCGGCGAGGAAATTCGCCGGCGCGCTGAGTTCCTGTTGCTGGTAGTCATAGTCGCCGGGGAAGTGCTTGTCGCGTAAATACTGGGCGATGCCGCGGCTGGCTTCATCGATGCCCGAGGTGCTGGTGCCCAGCACAATGCCGACCCGTGAGGCGCCGTAGGTGTGGATGGCCTGGCGAATCTCGCTTTCGATCTGCAACGCCGCTTCCAGCAGCAACTGATTGTTGCGGCTGCTCTGCTGGCCGAGCTCCACCGGGATAATCGCCAACTCGCCGTGCACACCCGCCACCGGCAATACGCGCTCCGGCACCCAGCCACTTTCAGCGCGCATGCCTGAGCAATCACCGGCAAACAGGCTGCGGCTGACTTCAGCCGGGTTCCGACCGAGGGCGCAGATCACGCCGAGGGCGTTGAGGTAGGCGGTCATCGGGCGGCACCGAGTGGCGTAATACGGTAGCTCAGGGGCTGGCCTGCCATGTTCACGCTGAACACCTCTGAGGATTGATAGACGATTTGCCAATGGCCCGGCAGGGTGCGCGTGAGGCCCATCGCCTGGGCGCCGGGATAGAGTGCGCGGACCTCATCCGCCGAGCTCAAGGCAAACAACAGGGCGGCAAACAGCTCACGCGCCTGAGGATTGGGCGGCAGCAGACCATCGGCCTGCCACTGGCCATCGATCAGTTTTTGCCGAGCCTGGGGGATGCCCAGCGGGTCCATCATCGACCAGCGAATGCCAGCGCCTTCGCGTTGGATCACCAGCAGCCAGTCCTGGCTCTGGCCGCCTTCCAGGCGCTGCACATGCAATTGCAGCGGCAGGGTCAGGGCCGGGGTTTTTTCAGGCAGCGGCGGCTGGCTGGCGCAGGCACTCAGCAGCAACAGGCAACCCATCAACAGCAGGCGGATCATGGTGTGGTGCTCGCCAGGGGTTTGCGCGCCACGCAGTTGACCAGGGTTTCTTCGCGTTGGCCCACCGGCGGCGCCTTGCGCAACCCCCAGCGTTCCAACAGGCCGAAGTCGCTGGAGCGGCTCCACCACAGGTACGGGTACGAGATGTTCTGCGGGCCGAAGGTGAAGCCTTGCTCGCGGAGCATCTCCAGGTATTCTTCGGCGCTTTTTTGCACGTGCATCGGGTGGCGGAACAGCCAGCGGATCACCCAGGTGTCGATATAGGCTTCGGTGGATTCGGCAAACAACAGGTAACCGCCAGGCTTGAGCACCCGATAGAACTCGCTCAACGCACGTTTCTGTTCGACCAGATGATGGAAGGTCTGGTGACAGAACAGGATGTCGATACTGGCATCCGGCACGTCGAGGGTGGCGCAGTCACTGCCGATCAGCTCGACGTCCAGGCCTTGGCGAGCGGCTTCCTGGCGGCTCAGTTCCAGGCTGTGCGGGTCGGCATCCAGGCCGATCAGGCGGGAAGGCGCAAACACCTGCTGCAGCAACTTGAAGGATTTGCCCTGGCCGCAACCGGCGTCCAGCAACACCGGGGCCTCGGGCAGGGGTTCGCTGAAGCGGCTGCGCAAGTCATTGATCGCCACGCGCAACACATGGTGCTGCCACGTGTGGCTGCGTAGGAACCAGAAGCCGAACTTGGTTTCCTCAACATAGTTCTTACTTAAGTACCGACTGCTCACGCGGGATCCCCTGCACAAATTTCCGACAACATCCGCAACCGCCGCTTGGGCTCACTGACGAAGGGGTTGCGCTCGTCCCATGCATAGCCAGCGAGGATCGAGCTGATCATCCGGCGAATTTCCGGTGAGCTGCCGGCGTGGAAAATCACATCCTGGAACGTACCGGCGTACCAGCCTTCGACGTAGCAGCGGAAGGTGTCGACACCGCGCTTGAGCGGCTCGGCAAACTCGGTTTGCCAGTCTACGGTCTCGCCTTTGAGCTGACGATGCAGCACGCCAGCGGCCATGCTCGCCGAACGCATGGCGATGGTCACACCGGAGGAGAACACCGGGTCGAGGAATTCCGCCGCATTGCCCAGCAGCGCAAAGCCCGGGCCGTGCAGGGTTTTGACGTTGGCCGAGTAGCCGCCGATGGTGCGCGCTGGCGTGTCCCATACGGCGTTATGCAGCACGCCGGACAAGCTCGGGGTTTCGTCGATAAAGCCGCGCAGGCAGGCGTCGAGGTCAGCGTCGCGACCGTCGAAATGCTCCTTGGCCGCAACCACGCCCACCGAGCAGCGACCGTTGCTGAACGGGATGGTCCAGAACCAGATGTCGCGCTTCGTAGGGTGTGTGGTTATCAGGATCTTGGTGCGGTCGAAGCCTGGGTGTTCGATGCGGTCTTCAACGTGGGTGAACACCGCCTGGCGCAGCGGGAAATTCGACGGTGCCTCCAGGTCGAGCAGGCGCGGCAGCACACGGCCGTAGCCGCTGGCATCGAGCACGAACTTGGCCTTGATGTGGTACTCGCTGCCGTTCTCGCGGCGCACATGCAGGTAGCGGCACTCACCGGAGAAATCCACGCCGACGATGGTTTCGCCGTAGCGGATGTCGACGCCTTGCTGGGCTGCCTGATCGGCCAGCAACTTGTCGAACTCGCCGCGCTGCACCTGGAAGGTGGTCGGCTTGCCGTTGCTGAAGGTGTCACCGAAATCAAATGCGCTGTAACGCTCGCCCCAGGCAAACGCGGCACCGGTTTTTACCTGGAAACCCGCGGCCTGCACGGCGTCGAGCATGCCGGCTTCTTCGATGAAATCGATGCAGTGCGACAGCAGGCTTTCACCGATCGAGAAGCGCGGAAAATGCTGGCGCTCGATGATCAATACATCATGCCCTTTGCGCTTCAACAGCGCGGCGGCAATCGCGCCGGATGGCCCGGCACCAATCACCACCACCTGGCGACGTTCCATTTCAACTATGGGCACGAGGGCTCCTTGCCGCTTTGGCGATAACTACATTCATGAGGCATGTTTCCGTTGGCCGGCCCAGGGCGCCAGCATAAAGCTGAATGCCAGGCCCAGGCTGACCGACAGGCCGAAATTACTCACTGCGGGGGTGCTGGACACCGCCAGCAGGCCGAATGACAACCAGGTTGTCAGTGCCGCCAGCAGTGTGCCTAAAAGGCTGACAGCAGGGCCGCCGATCTGTTCGCGCATCAAAATCGCATAGTCGACACTGATGGCCGTGACCAGCAGCAACCCGAACAGGCTGAACAGGGTCAACGGCTGGCCCAGCCAACCCAGGCTGGCCAGGCTGCACAGCGCCGCCAGCAACGGCAGGGCGACGATGCGCAAGGCACCACCAACGCCGAACGGCAGGATCAGTAACAGCACGATCAGCACGCACGACATCAACTTCAATTCGGCGGCGCTGATCTGCGTGTCGGCGAATACACGGTTCAAATCACCGAGGCGATCCACCAACTGCACGCCGGGCAGATCCACGGCCTGCACCCGCAGCAGCGCCGGGTTGTTCAAGCCCTGCAGGCTGACCATGGCCGCCACACCGCCGTCCACCGGGCCGAGCCACAGCGTGCGCCAGGGTTCGGCCAACGGCCCCACCAGCGCAGCGTCGATGTCTTCGGTAGGTAGCGCTTGCAGTTGCGCGACTTCGGCTTGCAGGGCGCTGGCGGGCACGCCGAGGTCCAACAGTGGCTGCCAATGGTGTGGAAGTGCGCTCAGGGCATCGCGCAGCTGCTGTTGTTCGGCGGGCAGGCTGACCAGTTGGTTGAGCGCCAGGTAACCCTGGAGCTTGTCCATATTCACCAGTTGGTCCAGGCGTTGGCCCAGGGCGGCTTGCCGCTCCAGCAACTGCGGCTGGTTATCCGCACGTATCAGGAAAAACTGGCTGGTGGGCTGGAAACCGGTAATGCGTGCCACCGCCTGTGCCTCTTGCAGCAACAGCGGCGGCGCGCCGATCCACTGGCGAATATCGTTTTTGCTGTTCAGCTGCCACAGGCCACCGGCGCAGAACAACAGTACCCACGCCAGCAAAAATGGGCTCGGCACGCGCTTGAGCAAGGAAGCCCGCACCAGCCACAGGCACTCGGCGATGCGCAGCGGCCACTGCGCCGGGCGCAGTTCGACACCCTTGAGCAGTGCCGGCAGCAGGCACACCGCTGACAGGTAGGCGCCGATCAGACCCGCGGCGGAGAACACCGCGATTTGCGTCAAGGCCGGAAACGGCGTCCAGGCCAACGCCAGGTAGCCAATGCAACTGGTGGCCAGGCTCAGGCTCAGCCCTGGCAGCGTCAGGCGCAATGCCGGCCAACTGCGCCAGGGGTTCATGCTCCAGCTTTTCGACAGGTAGTGCAGCGGGTAATCCACCGCGACGCCGATCAGGCTGGAGCCGAGCACCAGGGTCATCACATGCATATGGCCGAACAGCGCCACGCAAGCGACGGCACCAAACAGCATGCCCACCAGCACCGGCACAAACGCCAGCAGCACTCGCCAGCGGCGGAACGCCAGCAACAGCAACAGCAGGATGCCGACGGTGGCGCCACCGCCAACCCAGGTGATTTCCCGCGTGGCCTGTTGCTGCCCATTGGCGGCGTAGAGCAAACCGCTGGCGGCGAGCAATTGCGCGCCGTGTTCGCTGGCCTGCGTGCGGCTGGCCTGGAGCAAATCCGCTACTTGCAGCGGCAGTTTCATGTCGAAGGCATTGCCGGTGGTGCGTGCGCGCAGCAGCACCCAGCTCTTGCCGTCGGCATCGGCGATCAAGGCGCCGCTGCCGATGTCCAGTTGCACCGAGCCGTGTTGCGGCTGGCTGTTCTGGATGCGCCCGGTCAGGCCGAGCCAGTCGTCCTGGCTCGGCACCAGGCTGAAGCCGGTAAAGGGGTCGAACAGCGACTGCACCCGTTGCTGGATGAACGCGTCGGGGTGGTCGATCAGTTGTTCGCGGTCCTTGGCCGAGAGCATCGCCAGCCGCCCGCGCAGCAACTGCTCACGCAGCGCCGGCAGGTCGGCTTGCAGGTTCCATTGGACCTTCTCGAACAAGCCGCTGGCCTGCCAGCGTTCGCCCAATTGCTGCGCCACGGCCACCGCTTGCTGGCGATCGGCGTGCCCCACCAATACCAGTATTTCGCGGTTGAGCGGCTCCTGCATGCGCTGTTCGGCTTGCAACTCCAAGGCGTCCGGCGTGCTGCCCGGCACCAGCTCCATCAGGTTGGCCGACAGCGGTGCGCCGTGGCGCCACTGCCAACCGGCCAGGGCCAGCACGGCCACCAGCAGGATCAGGAACAGGCGCGGCAATAGACGCTCACTGGGCAAAGTCGTGTTGCTCCGCGTCGCTCAATGGCTGGCCGGCGGTGCTGTCCTGCATGCGCAGTACGGTGCTGTCGCCTTGGGTTTCCAGCAGTTCGATGGTGTGTACCAGCTCACCGCCGTCGATATTGATCTGGGTGAATACCTGCTTGAGCAGCAGTGAGCGCGGGATCAGCGTGAGCTTCCATTGCCGGGCTTCGCCTTGCAGTTGCAGCTCGAAGTCACGCTGCAAGCCGCTGCTGTCGCCCTGGAGCACGGCGAGGAACAGACGGTTCTGTTCGGCACCGGCGCTCTTGTTCGGCAGCAGTTGCCAGCCGTTGGCGTCACGACGGGCGATGCCCTGGGCGCTGATGCGGTAGTCCTGTTGCAGCGGGGTTTTCAGCAGCCACAGCAGGCCGTGGTCCTTGGCCAGGACGAAGGTGCCCTTGCTGACCAACGGTTGCGGCAGCGCACGCAGGTGTTTTTCCTGGGTGAAGCTGCCGTGGATCACTGAGGGTTTGGCCAACTGGTCGCTGAGTTGTTGCAGGTCGAAGGCCTGGGCTTGAAGCGACAGCAGCAACGCGCCGAGGAAGGTGATCAGTTTCATGACAAGGCCCTGTCGACGGCGTCGGTGAATATTTTGGGCGAGGCCAATTGCATCTCGCGACTGGCGATTTCCACCGCTACCTGCACAGTGCTGGCGCGGGTCAGACGCTCGCCGCTGGCCAGGTCGGTGATCAGGTAGTTGACCTTCAAGCGGTTCTCCCACTCCACCAGGCTGGCGCGCACGTTGATCGTCTGGCCGAACACCGCACCGCGCACATAGCGCAGTTGCATGTCGATCACCGGCCAGGCGTAGCCGGCTTCGAGCATCGCCGTGTAGTTGTGGCCGATCTTGTCCAGCAGCGCGCAGCGTGCGACTTCCAGGTACTTCACGTAATGCCCGTGCCAGACGACGTTCATGGTGTCGACGTCAAAAAACGGCACGAGGATTTCGGTGTCGCTGTGCAATACGCCAGGGCTACGCATGCAGCCTCCAGTGTTGCTCGGCGATGCGTTGCAGGCACAGGCGCAGTTCGCCTTCGAGGGCGCGGTCTTCGATGACCGGCGGGAAGTCCTGGGCCAGCTCTGCATGCATGGCCGCCAGCGCCGGTGGCAACGGCCGTGCGTCGTCGGCCTGGGCACGCAGCCACACGCCCTGGTTGGCGGCGAGCAGAGTGGCGGCGGCGACCTGTTCGGTCAGTTCCAGCACGCGGATCGCATCGCGGGCGGCGATGGTGCCCATGCTCACCTTGTCCTGGTTGTGGCACTCGGTGGAGCGCGAGAACACGCTGGCCGGCATGGTGTTTTTCAGCGCTTCGGCGGTCCAGGCGCTGGTGCCGATCTGCACGGCCTTGAAGCCATGGTTGATCATCGCGCGGTCAGCCGGTGCGCCGGACAGGTTGCTCGGCAGACCGTGGTTGTAGCGCACATCCACCAGCAGCGCGAGCTGGCGGTCGAGCAGGTCGGCGACGTTGGCCACCAGGGTCTTGAGGCTGTCCATGGCAAAGGCGATATGCCCACCGTAGAAATGCCCGCCATGCAGCACGCGCTCTTCCTCAGCGTCGATGATCGGGTTGTCGTTGGCGCTGTTCAGCTCGATCTCGATAAACGAGCGCAGCCAGTTCAGGCTGTCCGCCAGCACGCCGAGGACGTGGGGCGCGCAGCGCAGCGAGTAGCGATCCTGCAGGCGATGCAGCGGCGCGGTCGGCGCGTCGATCGCCAGGTCCTTGCGCAGCCAGGCGGCGACTTGCATCTGCCCCGGATGTGGCTTGGCGGCGAACAGACGCTCGTCGAAGTGTTCCGGATTGCCTTGCAGCGCCACCACGTTCAGCGCGGTGATGCGTGTGGCCAGTTGCAGCAGGTAGTCGGCACGGGCAAAGGCCAGGCAAGCGATGCCGGTCATCACCGCGGTGCCGTTCATCAGCGCCAGGGCTTCCTTGGGACGCAGTACCAGCGGCTCCCAGCCGAGTTCGCGGTGCACGTCGGCGGCCAGGCGACGCTCGCCCCGGAACAGCACTTCGCGCTCGCCGGACAGGGTCGCGGCCACGTAGGACAACGGCGTCAGGTCACCGCTGGCGCCCACCGAGCCTTCTTCCGGGATCAGCGGCAGCACGTCGTGTTCGAGGAACCCATGCAGGCGCTCCAGCAGTTCCACGCGCACCCCGGAGACACCGTGGCACAACGACTGCAAGCGCGCCGCCAGCACCGCACGGGTGGCTTGGGCGTCGAGCAACTTGCCCAGGCCGCAACCGTGGAAGGTGTACAGGTGACGGGGCAGGGCCTCGACATGTTGCAACGGCACCGCGACCACGCAGGAGTCACCGTAGCCGGTGGTTACGCCGTAGATCACGCCTTCCTTGTCCAGCAGCGAGTCGAGGAACTGCGCGCCCTTGGCAATGCGTTGGCGATACGCGGCATCGCTTTGCAGCTGGGTAGGCACCTGACGGTTGGCCAGGGCCAGCACGTCTTCGATGCGCAGGGGGCGTTCGCCAAAGGTTACCGGCTCAAGATGCGTCGTCATCGGTCTTCCAGAAAGGGTAAAAGTTGAACCATTGTTGGGGCGCTTCCAGGCAGAACTGGCCCAGGCGTGCGGCGTAGCGCGCGGTCCACAGGGCGATGACCTGCTCGCGGGTGCTGCGTTTCCATTCGATCAATTGCGCGAAGGGCTCGATGGTCAGGCGATAGCGGCCCTGGTGTTTCAGGCACATCAGCAGGTTGACCGGGCATTTCAGCAGGCCCGCCAGCAGCCACGGGCCTTGGGGGAAGGCCGCGTCATGGCCGAGGAAATCCACGCGCACCGTGCGCCCGCCATGCAAGGGCACGCGGTCGCCGGCAATCGCCAGCCACTCGCCGTCGTCCAGGCGCTGGCTGAGCAGCAGCATGGTGGCAGGGTCCAGCTCACTGACCTGTATCAGGCGCAAGTGGGTGGCACCGGCTTCGCCCAGCAGGCGGTTGAAGCGTTCGGCGTGCTTGGTGTGCACCAGCACGTTCATGGTGACCTTTTCGCCGATTTCCGCCAGCGCGCGGCACACTTCGAGGTTGCCCAAATGTGCGCCGACCAGCATCTGGCCGCGCTCGCCGCGCAGTTGCCCGCGCAGTTTCGCCGGGTCGTTGATCTCGATCTGTTCCAGGCGCAGCTTGCCGTTCCACACGTCGAGTTTGTCGAGCAGGGCGTCGGCGAAGGCCATGAACTGGGCGAAGACTTTGCGCTGGCTGGGGCGCAGTTCGTCGCGCCCGCTCCAGTCGGCCAGGCGCTGCTGGTATTGCCAGGCGCTCTGGCGCGCGGTGCGGCCGAACAGGAAGAAGTACAACACGATGCCATACAGCACCGGGCTCAGCAGGCGGCGGCCGAGGACCTTGGCGGCGAGGGCGGTGAATTTCATCAGCCAGTAGCTGCCGCGCTCTTCGCGGTCGGCCCAGTGCTTGGTGCTGTCACTCATGCCTGCCACCGTCGCCACAGGATCAGCGGTGCACGCACCAGCATGCCGAAGAACAGTCGGGTGTGCATGGCGCTGATGCGTACGTTGTCGCGGAACAGGCGGAAGTGCGACAGGCCGTCGGCAGGGTAATGCACCTGGGTCGGCAGCCAGCGCATCGGCTGGTTACGCCAGGCCAGGCGCACCAGGATGTCGGAGTCGAAGTCCATGTGCGTGCCGATGTAGGCCGAGTCCATCAGGGCCAGCACCGGGGCCAGCGGGTACACACGAAAGCCGCACATCGAGTCGCGGATCTGCAGCGACAGGGTGTTGATCCACACCCACACGTGGGTCAGGTAACGCGCGTACAAACGGCCTTTGGGCACGCTTTCGTCGTATTCGGGGTAGCCGCAGATGATTGCGTTGGGCTGCCTGCGGGAAGCGTCGATAAACGTCTCGACTTCACGCAGGTCGTGCTGGCCGTCGGCGTCGACCTGCAAGGCGTGGCTGAAGCCCAGGCGTGCCGCTTCGCGAAACCCGGCCATCACCGCGCCGCCTTTGCCTTGATTGTTCGGCAGGGTCAGCAGGGTGACGTTATCCAGGTCCGCCAATTGCGCCAGTACCGCTGCGCAGGCTGGGCTGCTGCCGTCGTCGACCAACAGGCACGGCAGGCCGCTGCTCAACAGGCTGTGGACCACGGCGGGCACAGCGGCCTCGTGGTTGTAGACCGGGATCAGGGCGCAGGGGTTATGCATGGGCGGCTTCCAATTGGATCCGGCCGCTGGAGCAGGCCGCGACGCCGTTGCGATAGGCGAAATACAACTTGCTGCGTTCCTGGTCGAAGCGCAGGTGCAGTTCGATGCGGTCGCCGGGGCGTACCAGTTGCTGGAACTTGAGCACTTCCATGCCGGCAAAGGTCGCGGGCAGGTCGAGCAGTTGCTGGCCCAGGTTGAATGCCCATTCCACTTGCACCACGCCGGGCAGCACAGGTGTGACCGGAAAGTGCCCGCTGAAGTAGGCCAGGTCCGGCGGGACGATCATCTGCACGGTCCATTCGCCATCGACTTCGATTTGCTCCAGCACTTCCGGTGCTTTTGGCCGGGGCGCCAGCAGCAATGCGGCTACATCGGCCTGGGGCAGTTTGCCCTGGGCATTCAGCGGCAGCTGGCGCAGCAGCCGCCAGCGGCGCGGCAGCGCCAGGGCTTCGCAATGCTGGCTTAAATGTTGGCGCAGGGTCTGGGTGACGGTGCGTCGGCCCTGGTTGCGCAGGGCGTGCAGGCCGTCGGCACTGAGCACCACCAGCGCGCCGAGTGAGGCGCGGTTTTCCTGCACCACGCCCAGGCGCGTTTCGGCGACCCACGGGTGGGCCATCAGCGCCTGTTCGAGCATGGGCAGGGAGATGCGTTTTTCTTCCAGCTTGACGATACGGTCCAGGCGCCCGAGCAGCTCGAAGCGACCATCGGCATGGATGCGCGCCGCGTCAGCGGTTTGCTCTATATGCCCGACGGGCAAGTAAGGCGAAGCGATGCGCAGTGCACCGTCGGCATCCTGGCTCAGGTGTATATCGGCGAACGGCTGCCAGGGTTGCGCGCCCTGGCGCCAGGCGATGCCACCGGTTTCCGAGCTGCCGAGAATCTCTGTCGGCCATTGCTGCAAGCGCTCGTAAAGACTGCTGGCCGCCTCGATGGGCAAGGCACCGCCCGACGAGAACACCCGCGATACCTGGCTAAGCGCTGGCCAATCGAGGTTGTCGCCCATGCGCTTGAGCAGCGCCGGGCTGGCGACCCAGGCGAATTGCGGGTATTCGCGGCTGGCGCGTTGCATGTCTTCCGGAAAAGCCAGCTGGCGGCGCACAAAGCTGCGCCCGGCGCACAGCGGCCACAGCACGCGGAACAGCAAACCGTAGATGTGCTGGGTGGCGACGCTGCCGATGATGCAGGCGTCTTTAAGGTCTGCACCCCACAACGCTTCCAGGGCCTTGACCTCATTGGCCAGTTGGCGCAGGGTCTTGTCGATACGCTTGGGTTCGCCGCTGGAACCGGAGGTGCACAGGCTCAGTTGGCAGGTGTCCAGGTCGAGGGCGGCCGGGCTCAACGGCGCTTGATACAACGCGTCCAGGTCTGGCGCTTCAGTCAGCCAGGCGTCGACAACCGCGTCCCAGCGTTGGCGGGTCTGGGGTTGCAGATCGGCGGGCAGCAGCACGCTGGCCCCGGCGCGCCAGGCGCCCAGCAGTGCAATTGCCAGCAGGCCTGCGTCTTCCAGGTGCAGGGCCAGGCGCTGGATGCCACGCGCTTGCAACCCGGCCGCCAGGCTCAGGGAGTGTTCCCACAGCTGGGCGTGATTCATCGCAGGTTCGGTGGTCACCAAACGCTGTTCCAGCGGCTCGAGCAACAGGTGCTCAAGATTCAACCCATTCATACGCGGCCTCGAACCCTTTGTCGTACCAGCCATTCCACGGCAAACAACAGCCCCATCAGCCCATAGGCGATCAAGCCGTTGTACAACGTCCACCAGCTCAACGGCGCCCATAGGGTGAGGGCAGCGGCGAGCAGGCCATTACACAGAAAAAACACGCACCACACCACGGTGACCTGGCGCGTATACACAATCGCGTTTGGCGGCAGTACCGGGTCGGTCATGCGCGCCAGGCGCTCTACCATCGGCGGGCCGTATTTCAGGCTCAGGCCGAACAGCGCCAACATGAACGCACTGACCAGGCTCGGGTACCAGCGCAACAGGTGCGGGTTATCGAACCAGGCCAGGGCCAGGCAAAACACGATCACTGCCAACGCCATCCAGCGGCTGCCGGGGCGGCGGGCACCGGTAAACGCGCGGAGCAGCCACAGGCTGCCCAGCAGCAACCCGAACTGCCACGGCGCAAAGTGCTCGGTGCCGTAATACACCGCAAAGGGGTACAGCAGCCCCGCCAACAACAGGCCAAGGCCGATCAGCCGGCTCATGCGGCGGGTTGGACCAGACGGTACACCGCCTCAACCACGTCGTTCACGGTGCGCACGGCCTTGAACTCTTCGGCAGCGATCTTCTTGCCGGTCTGGCGCTTGATATGGTCAATCAGGTCCACGGCATCGATGCTGTCGATTTCCAGGTCCTGGTACAGGTTGGCGTCGAGGGTGACGCGTTCCGGCGGCAGTTCAAACAGTTCCACCAAGGCATCGCGCAGGGTGTTGAAAATATCGTCACGAGTTTGCATGGTCCGGTCTCAAGCTGCCTGTCTGGCCGTGACGAACGCCGCAAGGCTGGCCACGTTGGTGAAGTGATCGCGTGTGTCCTTGGCGTCGGCATCGATCTTGATGCCGTACGTTTTCTGGATCGCCAGGCCCAATTCCAGGGCGTCTACCGAATCCAGGCCCAGGCCTTCGCCGAACAGGGTCTGGTCGCTGCCGATGTCGTCGGCGCTGATGTCTTCCAGGCCCAGGGCCTCGATGATCAGTATCTTTATGTCGTGCTCAAGGCGTTGTTGGTCGCTCATCTTCGGCGAGCTCCTTAATGAAATAGTGGTGCAGGTAATCGTTGAGCTTGCGTGAGGCCTGGGGCGCGGGCCCCAGTGTTGCGAACGCCTGTGGTTCTATATCGGCACCCACCCGCAAACTGAAGTGAAAACGGCGTTTCGGGATGCGATACCAGGGTTCGGCCTTGGTCAGGGTGGTGGGGCTGACCTTGATCACCACCGGGGTGATGATTGTCGCACCACGCAGCGCAATGGCAGCGGCCCCGCGATGAAAGGCGGGCGCCACGCCGGGTGTGGTGCGGGTGCCCTCGGGAAAGATGATCAGCGTCTGGCCTTCTCGCAGGGCGTCGGCGGCGGCGTCGAGCATGTCCGCGCTGCCGTCGTTGCTTATATAGCTCGCGTCGCGCACCGGGCCACGGGTGAACGGGTTTTGAAACAGGCTCTGCTTGATCACGCAATTGGTCTGGCGCATCAGGCCGATCAGGAACACCACGTCAATCAGCGACGGGTGGTTGGCGATGATCATCTGGCCCGGCTGGCCGAGCCTTTCGGCGCCTTCGACGCTGTAGGTCAGCACCCCGGCGCGCTGCATCATGCGGATAAAGAACCAGAACAGCTTGCTGATGGTATGACGGGCGCGGCGCTGGTGTCTTTCGACGTTGCCCGGCAGGCAACTGAGCAAGGGAAACACCAGCAAACGCAGGCACAACCCGCCGACGCCAAACACGAAGAAGCTGGCGGCAGTGGCGAACAGGCGCCAGTAGTAGGCATCCCGTGGCTTTTCGTTCACGGCTTGCGTTGCCAGTTCCATACACGGTTCTTCCAGGCATGTTGGCAGGCGCCCTGTTCGGTGAGCAGGGTGCGCAGCAGGTTCAGGGCGTGGGGCCACTGGGTTTGAGTGAGTTGGACAGTGCTCGCGGTGAGTTCCAGTTGCCACTCGTCGCCTGGTGTCAGCAGCAGGCCGAGGGCGTAGGGGAAGGGCACGTCAACGATCCAACTGGCGTAGGCCTCGGGTGGCTGTTCTTCGGTGATCACGAGCAATACTGCCGGGGCGCCTTCATTGAGCAGCGCGGCGGCTTCGAGCATGCCGTGCTCCAGGCCATCGCCTGCAGCGGCGAGGGCCGTCATCTCGCTGGTTTCATTGCGCAGGATCGACCATAGGCCAATCACCGCGTTATGCACCGACAGGCTGAACTGGGTCGGCGACAGCGGCTGGTCGTTGGCCAGGTCACTGAGGATGTCCAGGGTGCGCGGGGTTTCGCCATGCCGGGAAATAAACACCAGCGGCAGGTCTTGCAGGCCTTCGGCCAACGGCCAGCCCACGCTGAATGCCATGCGTGCCAGGCGGCTCAGGCGGCGGCGCTGCATGGCCGGCAGGAATGACACGTCGGGGGACGCATCGCTGGCAGGCAGCAACACCGGGGCCTGGCACCAGGCGTGCCAGTCGTCCGTGCTTTCCAGGCCAGGAGCCCAGGCACGCCATTGGGCGATGTTGAAGTTGATCACTGAGAAGTTATCCCGCCCCTGCGGGCTTCCATGTGCGGCTTTTGGCCCCGAATACCGGGACAGGGAGCAATCGCCGAATGACGCGCATTATCCCGGTGCCGTGGGGTTCTAGCAAACTTTGGTAAAGAAATGTGCACGGCCGATTACAAATAGTGGGGAAGATTTACAGATTGTCCTTCAATGGGGGGCAAGTTGGATCGTCGGACACTTCCTTTTCACTTGTCCGCGACGTATGACAGGGCAGATGCGATGCAGCAATGCATCGATGAACGAGGTAGCTAACAGGCGCTTTTGCCCTCTACACTCGGACATTCATTGATACACGG
This sequence comes from Pseudomonas sp. SJZ103, assembly GCF_007828335.1. Taxonomy (NCBI): domain Bacteria; kingdom Pseudomonadati; phylum Pseudomonadota; class Gammaproteobacteria; order Pseudomonadales; family Pseudomonadaceae; genus Pseudomonas; species Pseudomonas sp. SJZ103. Next base: position 257,542 of record NZ_VIUN01000003.1, on the reverse strand, counting down.
AGGTTTTTCCATGCGGCGCGTGGTGTTCAATCAAAAAGGCGGTGTTGGTAAGTCCAGCATTGCCTGCAACCTGGCGGCGGTCAGCGCCAGCGAAGGCTATCGAACCCTGTTGGTGGACCTCGATGCACAAGCCAACTCGACCCAGTACCTCACCGGGCTGACCGGGGATGACATCCCTATGGGGATCGCGGACTTTTTCAAGCAAACCCTGTCTTCCGGGCCGTTTTCGAAGAAGAACAAGGTGGATATCTACGAAACACCCTTCGACAACCTGCACGTCATCACCGCGACCGCCGAACTCGCGGACTTGCAGCCCAAGCTTGAAGCCAAGCACAAGATCAACAAGCTGCGAAAGCTGCTGGATGAGCTGAGCGAGGATTACGACCGGATCTACCTGGATACCCCGCCAGCCCTGAACTTTTATGCGGTTTCGGCGCTGATTGCCGCTGATCGTGTGCTGATCCCCTTCGATTGCGACAGCTTCTCGCGCCAGGCACTGTATGGCCTGCTGGCCGAAATCGAAGAATTGAAGGAAGACCACAACGAAGGCCTGGAAGTCGAAGGTATCGTGGTCAACCAGTTCCAGGCGCGGGCGAGCCTGCCGCAGCAAATGCTCGATGAGTTGATTGCCGAAGGCTTGCCGGTGCTGCCGGTGTACCTGGCCAGCTCGGTGCGCATGCGCGAGTCGCACCAGGAGAACAAGCCGCTGATCCACCTGGACCCACGGCACAAGCTCACTCTGCAATTTGTGGAGTTGCATAACCTGCTGGAAAACGCCTGATTTTGCTGGCGACACAAAACCTCTGTGGGAGGGGGCTTGCTCCCGATGGCGGTGTATCAGTCACGAGTACTTTGACTGACTCACCGCCATCGGGAGCAAGCCCCCTCCCACATTTGAATTGCATTTCAGTCGGGGATTGGATTTTTCCCACAGAGGCTGTAGGAAGGGTCTGGCTAGAGGGGGTATGGCTTGTATCGTTGCCTACAGGTACGCCAGAATCCGCCGGCTTGTGCGTCTGGATGGGCATCTCTAAGGTTCTGCGGTCACCGAATGTTCAGTGATCGGGTTTAGTAGCCCGAGGTGAGACGTACGGCAATTCGTCGATCAGGAGCTTCCTGAATTTGATGGTGGCTGTACGGAGGGCGCTTTCGAGCGCGCCGGTTGCGTCTCCCCGGTCTACTAACCTGCGTACAGCTGCCACCCTCCGTTTAGTAGCGGCCGGTTGCGGCTCCACTACTCGGAGACGATCCATGGTTAACCTCTATACCGTTACAGCCAACCTCCCCACCGAAACCCTCATCCTCAACAGCTACGAAACCTTCTCCTCCGTCCGCACCCTGTTACTCAACCTGTCCAACGACCTCACCGGCGAACACCGCGACGTGGCCCTGGCTATCCACCAATTGAGCGAACTTGGCGTAATGCTGGTCGGCCAGATAATGGACCGCGAAGCCCCCGTGGCCTGAAGATAACACTCGGTCAAATGTGGGAGGGGCGGTGCGACGATTCGACTTGCCCCCTCCCACACTGTCCAGCCTTGTTCTCAAGGCCCGGTTACACCCCCTGGCTACGCAACCAGCTCATCAACTGCGGCAACGGAAACGCCCCGCTCTGGCGCGCCACTTCGCGGCCGTTCTTGAACAGAATCAGACTGGGGATCGACCGGATCCCCAGTTGCGCCGACAGCTGCTGGTTGGCCTCGCTGTCCAGCTTGGCCAACCGGCACTTGCCTTCCAACTGCCCGGCCGCCTGCTCGAACACCGGGGCAAACGACTTGCACGGCCCACACCAATCGGCCCACACGTCCACCAGCAACGGCAAGTCGCCCTTGATCTGACTGGCGTAGTCGCCTTGCTTCAGCTCGAAAGGCTTGCTCAGTAGAACCGGTTGCTTGCAACGCCCGCACTTGGGCGTATCACCCAGGCGTTCGCCGGGGATGCGGTTGAGGCCATTGCAATGGGGGCAGGGGATAACGAGAGGGTCGGACATGGTGGGCTCCTGAGTATGGCCAATAGTCTCTATTTGGAGTCAGCGCCGATAGTTATCAAGATAGATACATGACTGTGGCGAGCGGGCTTGCCCCGCGTTGGGCTGCGCAGCAGCCCTGCGGGAGTAAGCTCTCTCGCCACAGCCTCTCTGTCTTACGACGAACAACTGATCTCCAAATGCTTGCCCCAATCCGGCGGTCGTTGCGCGTACTGCTCCATTCCCGCCTGCTCCTCGAACGGTTTGGAAAGCACCTCATGCAACCGTCGCACTTCGCTGTAATCGCCTGATTCGGCGGCAGCGATAGCGTTCTGTGCGAGGTAGTTACGCAGGATGTACAGCGGGTTCACTGCGTGCATCCGCACACGGCGCTGTTCCTCGCTGTAATCCCCATCCCGCTCAATACGAGCCTTGTACAGTCCTGCCCAGGCATCAAAGCCGGCGAGGTCGACAAAATCATCGCGCAGCTTCGCCACCGCCAGCGCTGCCGGTTCATCCCCCAGCCGCCGGAAGAACAGCGTGTAATCCACACCGCTGTTCTGCATCAGCTTCAGCAACTGCTCGACCAGCTTCTGGTCCTCGTCTTCGGCAGTGGTCAGCCCCAATCGGCGGCGCATCAGGTCCAGGTAGTGGGCCTGGTACAGCGGCAGATACAGGCCAAGGGCTTCTTTCAAGGCGTCGACGCTGATAAAAGGCGTGAGCGCCTGGGCCAGCGCGCTGAGATTCCACTGGCCGATGGGCACTTGGTTACTGAAGGAATAGCGCCCTTCATGGTCCGAGTGGTTGCAGATGAAGTGCGCGTCAAAGTCGTCGAGAAACGCAAACGGCCCGAAGTCGAAGGTGATGCCGAGGATCGACATGTTGTCGGTGTTCATCACCCCGTGGCAGAAACCATAGGCCTGCCATTTGGCGATCATCTCGGCGTTGCGTTCGACGATTTCGCGGAACATCGCCAGGTAGGGCTCGGGCTGTTCCCGGCACTCGGGGTAGTGCAGGTTCAGCACGTGTTCGGCCAGCTCGGCCTGCTGTTCGGGCTTCTTGGTGTAGTAGAAATATTCGAAATGACCAAAGCGGACATGGCTGGGCGCCAAGCGTAGCACCATCGCCCCACGTTCCTGCTTCTCCCGCCAGACCGGGGTGCTGGAGCCGATCACGCACAACGCGCGGCTGCTGGGGATGCCCAATGCATGCAGCGCTTCGGAGGCCAAAAACTCCCGGATTGACGAGCGCAGCACCGCGCGGCCATCGCCCATGCGTGAGTAAGGTGTCATCCCGGCGCCCTTGAGGTGCAGGTCCCAATGTTCGCCGGCCGCGTTGTACACCTCGCCCAGCAGCAACCCGCGGCCATCGCCCAACTGCGGGGTGTAGCCGCCAAACTGATGCCCGGAGTAGACCATCGCCCGCGGCTCGGCTTCGGCCCACAGTTTGTGGCCGCTGAACAGCTCGGCGAATACCGGCGTGTCGGCCACTGCAGGGTCGAGGTCGAGCAGGGCCATGGCGGCATTGCTTGCCACCACCAGGCGCGGTTCGTCGAGGGGCTCGGGCAATACGTGGGTCGAGAACGCGTCGCCCAGGCGTGCGAAGCGGTTGTCGAAGGTCAGTTCGTCGAGGGCTTTCACCGGCCATCTCCAGCAGAATGTCCGAGCATTCTGCTGGGGATAGGGCATTTAGTCGAGTTTGCTCGGCGGTGGCTCGGGTGCATCCGCCACTTTGCCCGCCGGCGGCTCTGGCACATCTTGCGCCTCGGCCGGCCCGACGATGGTTCTCTTCTCGTCTTCCACCGGCACCAGCTTGTATTCCTGGCCGTGGAGGTTTTTGAGGTACACCTCCATCTGCCGGAAGGAGATGTTGATGTGGTGGTTCTTGAACTCGCGGTTGATAAAGCGGTTCACTTCGTCGATCACCGGGTTGCGGTCGCCGAGGTCGCGCACGTGCATGCGCAGTTCGTGGTCCAGTGTACTTTCGCCGAAGTTGAGGAAGTACACGTGGGGTTCCGGTTCCTTCAACACCCTCGGGTTTTCTCGCGCGGCCTTGAGCAACAATTCCTTCACCAGGTCCAGGTCGGAGCCGTAGTCCACGCCCAGCTTGAGGGTGACGCGGGTGATGGTGTCGGTCAGCGACCAGTTGATCAGTTGCCCGGTAATGAACGTCTTGTTGGGGACAATGATGTCCTTGCGGTCGAAGTCGGTGATGGTGGTGGCGCGGATGCGGATCTTGCTCACCGTGCCCGACAGGTTACCGATGGTGATGGTGTCGCCGATCCGCACCGGGCGTTCGAACAGGATCATGATGCCGGAGATGAAGTTGGCGAAGATCTCCTGCATCCCGAAGCCCAGGCCCACCGACAGCGCGGCGACCAGCCACTGCAACTTGTCCCAGCTGACGCCGAGGGTGGACAGTGTGGACACGAAGCCCACGCCGGCGATCACGTAAGACAGCAATGTGGTGGTGGCGTAGGCGCTGCCCTGGGCCAGGTCGAGCTTGGACAGTACGAGTACTTCCAGCAAACCCGGCAGGTTACGCGCCAGTGCGAAGGTGATGCCGATGATGATCAGCGCGCCAAGCAAGTCGCCGATGCTGATCGGCACCATGCTGATATTGGCACCGGTGCCGCTGGTGTATTCGTACAGGGTGACGTTATCCAGGTACGAAAACACCGAGATCAGGTCCGACCACACCCAGTACAGCGCGGCGATAAAACCGCCGAGCAGGGCCAGGCGAATCAGGCGCATGGACTGTTCGTTGACCTGCTCGATGTCCAGGGTCGGTTCTTCGATCACCGCTTCGCCGTCACCCGCTTCCTTGGCCGCCTGGCGTTTGGCCAGGGCGCGGGAATAGGCCAGGCGCCGGGCGGCAACGCCGAGGCCGCGGACGAAGGTGGCTTCGATCACCAGCCAGAACATCAGCAGGTACAGGGTGTTGATCAACCGGTCGCTGAGCTTGAGCGCGGTGTAGTAGTAGCCAAAGCACACGGCGATAAACAGCGCGATAGGCAGCGCGGTGAACACCAGGCCCATGGCTTTGCGGAACAGCGAGGCTTTTTCGTGGGTCGGGCTGTGGAGCAGCAGGCGCCCCAGCAACCAGGCCATCAGGGCGTAGCAGGTCAGGACCACGGCGATGCCCAGCACGTCGTCGGCCAGTGCTGCCGGTTGGTGCTCGGCGATGGCCACCACGGCCACCAGGGCCAGCACCACCAGCCCGAGTTTGCGCACCCAGCCTTGGAGGAATTCGACTTGGGGCTTTTCCCAGCGGAAGTGCAACTCGGCCACGCCGCCCGGCGCCAGGATGCGGTAGGCGGTGTAGAACACCAGCCACGCCTGGGCCAGTTGCAGCAGGGCTGAACCCAGGTTGGCGTTTTGCCCACGGGCGTCGATCTGCAGCGCGTAGCCGCACAGCGCCAGCCCCAACGATACGGGCATGGCCAGCAGGATATTGATCAAGATCGCTTGCGGTGTGTGCCACTGGCTGTCGCGCTTGAAGTGACCGATGTCCAGGTGGACCTTGTTCAGGCGTTGGTACAGGGCCTTGCGTCGCCACAGCAGCGCGCCGATCAACAGCAGCAACGGCAGGAACAGCAGCGGGCGCTGGGTCAGGCCGTCGTACAACTCGCTGACGCTGGAAGCCCAGGGCAGGGTGGCAACCTGCTTGCTCAGGTGCGCCGGCACGGTTTCCAGCCACTCGGTGTCCAGAGGCTTGTTGCTGGGGATCCAGAACATCTGTTCATCGAGCGTCGCGCGCAGGGTGGTGGCGGTGCTGAGCAGTTGTTTCTGGTTCAGTTGAAGGGTGATGGATTCGTTAAGCAGCGCGCTCAACTCTCGGCTCAGGCGCTCCAGCAGGTCGCTGCGGGTAATCGCCAGTTCCAGCAGCGTGCGCCGCAGTTGCGGGGTGACGTCGGCCGGCGGCTGGTTGGCCAGCAGGTTGTCCACATAGGTGCTGGGGGAGCTGATCAGCTCGCGCTGTTGGTTGACCTCAAACTGGTACAGGCGAATGTTGGCGATGTCGTCCGCCAGGTCGCGGTCCACGGTCAGGCGGGGCAGTGCTTGTTTCTGCTTATACAGAATCTTCGACAGCAGCAGGCTGCCCTTGAGCACGTTGATTTGCTCGTCCAGGGCCGAATCGCTCTGGGTCACTGTGTCCAGTTGCTGTTTGGTCTGCAGGTTCTTCTGGGTCAGGTCGTTGAGGCGGTCGGTGCTCTTGAGCAGGTAGTCGGACAGCTTCAGGTTGGCCGCGCTTTCCGTGGCCAACAGGCTGCTGCCGCCGGCCTTTTGCGCTTCGATGGACTGCTGGGTAACGGTCTGTTGGGACTGGGCCAGGCGTTTCTGGTTGATCAGGGTTTGCAGGTCCTGGATCTCTTGTTCCAGGCGCGCGGTCTTTTCCACCACCAGGTCGTGCTGGCTGTTGCCCAGGTCTTGCAGTTGGCTGTTGCCGGCCAGTTCCTGGCGGCGCAGGGGAATCAGGGCATTCAGTGCGGCAAGTTCGGCATTCAGCTGGTTGCGCTGGTCGCCGCTGAGGGCTTTGCCATTGTCCTTGCCGGCCTTGAGGGTCGAATTGATCTGCTGGATGCGCGTCTGGCTGCTGCTGATTTCGGTCTGGGCGCGCTCGGGGCGGGTCTGGGCCGCGATGGTCAGGCTGTTGGCTTCGGCCAGGTCTTTTTGCAGGTCGCCTTGCTGGGTGGTGCGCTGCACCAGCAGTTGCTCGAGCTGCGGTACCGGCAGGGTGGCGTAGCGCTGGGCGACCGGAATGATCTTGGTGGCCTTGAGCCGGGTCAGTTCGCGCTGGTTCTCGCTGGTCTGGCGCGGGGCGTCTTCCAACTGGCGTTTGAGGTCGACCAGACGCTGTTCGTAATCCTGCTTGTTGCCCAGGTAGGTCAGGGTCTGTTGCAGGATCGACTGCAGCGCCTTCATGTCGGCGTCGGGCAGCTTGCGATCAGGCAGCTTGTCCAGGGTTTGCTGGATGGCGTCGGCGCTGGGCGGGTCGGCGGCGTAGACGCTGCCGACACAAAGGGTCAGGCCCAGCAGGGCAGTGGCGAGAAAAGTGCGCAGGGTTGGCATAGAGACCGATCGAGCAAGGTGAAGAATCGGGGGCGTGCTGTCGCCCCGCAGTTTAGAGGAAGAGTCCGGGGGCCGGGCGACTTCCTTCGGGGAATCTGACGCCGACTTTGCCAATCTTGTTCCCGTCCATGACCGCGACGGTCCAGATGGTGTTGTTCCACTCCACCTGGTCGCCCACCACCGGCGCGCCGCCGACTTTCTGGGTGATGAAGCGGCTCAGCGGCATGTCCGGGTCGATCCCTTCGAGCTTGAGGCCATACAGCGCCGAAACCGCACCCAGCTGGGCGTCGCCTTCGAGCACGAAGTCGCCGAAGAAGCGCAAATCCAGGCCGCGTTGCGGGGCCTGGCTGAACAGCTTCCCCAGCGCCGGCAGGTTGTGTTCGTGGCCGATCACGCAGAGCAAATCGCCAACTTCCAGCACCGTACTACCCGACGGATGGAGCAGTTGCTGGCCACGGAACAGGGCAGCGATGCGCGTGCCTTCGGGCATTTTCAGCTCACGCAGGGCCGCGCCAATGCACCATTTTTCTGCGCCGAGGCGGTAGACGAACAGCTCCCATTCGCTGGTGACGTGCACTTCCAGGGCGGCGCGGGAGATCGGCGCCGGGTCCGGCGGAACGGTCACTTTCAGCAGCTTGGCCACCCACGGCAGGCTGGTGCCCTGTACCAGCAGCGACACCAGTACGATAAAGAACGCCAGGTTGAAGTACAGCTGCGCATGGGGCAGCCCCGCCATCAACGGGAACACCGCCAGGATGATGGGGACCGCGCCACGCAGGCCGACCCAGGCGATAAAGGCCTTTTCGCGGCCATGGAACGCCTTGAACGGCAGCAGACCGACCATCACCGACAGCGGCCGCGCGAACAGGATCATCCACAGCGCCAGGCCCAGGGCCGGCAGGGCAATCGGCAGCAAATCATGGGGCGTGACCAGTAGGCCCAGCACCAGGAACATACCGATCTGTGCCAGCCAGGCCATACCGTCGAGCATATGCAAAATGCCATGACGGCTACGCACCGGGCGATTGCCGATCACCAGGCCGCACAGGTACACGGCGAGGAAGCCGCTGCCATGCAGGGCGTTGGTCAGGGCGAAGACGAACAGGCCACCGGCGATCACCAGGATCGGGTACAGGCCGGTGGCCAGGTTGATGCGGTTGACCATCTGCAGCATCAACCAGCCGCCGCCGAGGCCGACGATGCCACCGATGCCGAACTCGCGCACCAGGTGGGTCAGCAGGCTCCAGTGCAGGCCGGTCTGGCCGCTGGCGAGCATGTCGATCAAGGTGACGGTGAGGAACACCGCCATCGGGTCGTTGCTGCCGGATTCGATCTCAAGGCTGGCGGTCACCCGTTCGTTCAAGCCCTTGCCGCCCAGCAGCGAGAATACGGCTGCGGCGTCGGTTGAGCCGACAATCGCACCGATCAGCAGGCCTTGAATAATATTGAGGTCAAACAGCCAGGCCGCCGCCATGCCGGTGAGGCCGGTGGTAATCAACACCCCCACCGTGGCCAGGGACAATGCCGGCCAGAGTGCCACGCGGAAACTCGCCACCCGCGTGCGCAAGCCGCCGTCGAGCAGGATCACTGCAAGGGCGAGGTTGCCCACTAGGTAGGCAGTCGGGTAATTGTCGAAGATGATGCCGCCGCCATCGACGCCGGCGACCATGCCCACGGCCAGGATGATCACCAGGATCGGGATGCCCAGGCGCGAGGAAAGAGAACTCACCAGAATGCTCGCACTCACCAGCAACGCGCCGATCAAGAACAGGCTGTTGATGGTCGTCGCATTCAAAGGCAGTACTCCATGAGCAAATAAGACGGGACGCAAACTGACCATGCAGTCTGCGTGCCAGGGATTCTAACCTGTTGAATTGCTGTGCTGTCAAAAAGCTTTTTCTGATTGGCGCATAACTAAATGTGGGAGGGGGCTTGCCCCCGATGGCGGTATGTCAGTCAGCTTATCTGTAACTGACCCACCGCTATCGGGGGCAAGCCCCCTCCCACATTTCAAGCCAGTGCAGGCAGTTAGAGGCGGAAGCGGCCAACCATCCCATTCAAATCCACCGCCAGGCGCGACAGCTCATTGCTCGCCGCACTGGTCTGGCTGGCACCGGTCGCCGACTGCACCGACAGGTCACGGATATTTACCAGGTTGCGGTCCACTTCCCGCGCTACCTGCGCCTGTTCTTCCGCTGCGCTGGCAATGACCAGGTTGCGCTCGTTGATCTCGACAATCGCCGTATTGATGGTATCCAACGACATTCCCGCGCCTTTGGCGATGTTCAGCGTCGATTCCGCCCGCTCGGTGCTGTTGCGCATCGAGTCCACCGCGTGCTCGGTGCCGGCCTGGATACTGCCGATCATCCGCTCGATCTCGCTGGTGGACTGCTGGGTGCGATGGGCCAACGCCCGCACTTCATCGGCAACCACCGCGAACCCACGCCCTGCTTCGCCGGCGCGCGCGGCTTCAATCGCCGCGTTCAGGGCCAGCAGGTTGGTCTGGTCGGCCAGGCCGCGAATCACGTCCAGTACTTTGCCGATATCGCGCGACTCATTGGCCAGTTCGCCAATCAGTGTGGCGGTCGCTTGCACATCGCCGCTCATGCGCTCGATGGCGCTGACGGTCTCTTGCACCAGATCACGGCCGTCACCGGCAGAGGTGGTGGCGTTGCGCGAAGCTTCAGAGGTGCTCACCGCATTGCGCGCGACTTCTTCGACGGCGCTGGTCATCTCGTTAACGGCGGTGGCCGCTTGTTCGATTTCGTTGTTCTGCCGGGTCAGGCCACGGGCGCTTTCGTCGGTGACGGCGTTCAGCTCCTCGGCGGCGGAGGCCAGCTGGGTGGCGGAGCCGGCGATGCGTTGCAACGTGTCGCGCAGCTTTTCCTGCATCTTGGCCATGGCGGCCAGCAGGCGTCCGGCTTCGTCGTTGCCGTCGACCTTGATCGGCCGCGTCAGGTTGCCTTCGGCGACTTCTTCCGCCGCTTCGAGCGCTTGGGAAATCGGCAGGGTGATGCTGCGGGTCAGCAGCCAGGCGAACAACATCGTCAGCGCCGTGGCGATCACCAGCAGGCCAATCACCCAGTCAAAGGCCATGTTGTACTGGTCTTCGGCCTGTTGATTGGTGGCCAGGGCGGCCTTGTTGTTGTAGTCCAGCAGGCGGTTGAGCACCATGTTGACCTGCTCGGAGTTGTTCAACAGTTCTGTGTTGAGAAGGTTGCGCAGCTCATCGATCTGGTTGGCGCTCGACAGGCTCTTCATACGCGCTTCAATCTGCTGGTACTGGGTAAGCAGGCGTATATATTCGTCGTAGATCGAGCGTTCTTCGCCGCTGTCGATCAGTTTCTCGTAGACGCCCTGGGCGGTGCGGATCTGCTGGTTGCGCAGTTCGAAGGCTTCCAGGGTCTTTTGCTGCACGTCCGGCTCGCGGTTGGTCAGCAAGCGGTACGACAGCACGCGCAGGCGCAGGGTCAGTTGGGTGAACTCATCCAAGGCGCGAATGCTTGGCACGCTGGACTGGGTGATGTCTTGGGTGGCGCCACGGATCTTGCTCATCTGGTTCAGGGCGAACACGCCTAGAAACAACATCAACGCGCCAATAAGCGAGAAGCCGAGGAAGGCCCTCGGAGCGATATTCATATTACGAAGCGACATGCGGAAATCCTGGGAGAGGCGCGATCCGTGCGGTCATGAGACGGGGTGTGCCTCTCTATCGGGCATACGACTAAAGTCTATAGGGGGCTGTGCGTTTTTGTCGCACCTGACGAGGGGTTGCGCGGATTCAGGAACCAGATGGGGGAAATGCAGTCACTAAGGCTCGAAAGCGTGGCCCGGCCCTTAAAAAACGGGCTGCGCGCCAGGGATAACCCTGGCATCCGAGGTGAATTTTCTTTATCGTCACCGCCCTTTGAAAAAGCCCGAGAAATCAAAATGTTAGAAGCATCCCTCAGCCAACTGGAACAACTGGTCAGCGACCTGGTACAGCAGAATCAGGAGCTACTGGGCAGCAACGAATCCCTCAAGGCCGAACTGGCTCGCGCCAAGGATGAGAACGACAGCCTGCAACTGAACCTGATGGAACAGGAAGAAAAGCACGGCGCGACGGCAGCGCGTATCCAGGCGCTGGTTGAGCGCGTGAGCGCAGGCCCTGTCAGCGCATGAATGAAGGGATAAAGGTCGTTTCGATTCTCGGAGAGGATTACTCGATCAAGGCCCCGGCCGGGGAAGATAAAACCCTGATGCACGCCGTGACCATGCTCAAGGCCTCCCTGGCCACCACCAAGAAAAAGTACCCGACCCTGATCGGTGACAAGCTACTGGTGCTGGCGGCGCTGAACCTGTGCGCCGAGCAGATCGAAATGCAGCAGGCTCACCAACAGGAACTCGACCGTTACCAAGAGCAAGTCAGCGCCACGGTCGAGGTGATTTCCAAGGCGATCCAGCCCTAGAACCACTCATCCTGCATCCCCAGGCACGTATCATCCCGTGCCTCCAGAATCGCCAGTTCATGATGGCAGCCCGGTACTTCCCAGGTCAGGAAATACCGGGCGGCCTGGAGCTTGCCTTTATAGAAGGCGACATCGGCCACATTGCCCTTGGCCAGCCCTTCTTCGGCGCGAATCGCCTGTTCCAGCCAGCGCCAGCCAATTACCGTGTGCCCGAATACCTTCAGGTACAGCGCCGAGTTCGCCAGGCTGCTGTTGACCTTGCCCTGGGCGAGATCCGTCAGCAGGCCGATCGTCACGCTTTGCAGACGGGCCACGAGGTGTTCCAGCGGTTCTCCTAACGCCGTCAGGCCTGGATATTCCTGTGCCCGCGAGCCCGTGTCGGCGATCAGCCGGATCAGTTGCTTGAGCCCCGCGCCGCCGTTCTGCGCCAATTTGCGCCCCAGCAAGTCCAGGGACTGGATGCCATGGGTGCCCTCGTGGATCGGGTTCAGGCGGTTGTCGCGGTAGTACTGCTCCACCGGGTATTCGCGGGTGTAGCCGTGGCCGCCGAGGATCTGGATTGCCAGCTCGTTGGCCTTGAGGCAGAACTCCGAGGGCCAGGATTTGACGATGGGCGTGAGCAGGTCCAGCAGTTCGTGGGCCTGTTTACGCTCTGCCTCGGTTTCCAGCGTCGTGGTGTCATCGAACAGGCGCGCGGCGTACAGGCCCAGGTCGAAGGCGCCTTCGACGTAGGCTTTTTGCGTTAGCAGCATGCGCTTGATATCGGCGTGCTGGATGATCGAGACCGGCGCGGTGGACGGGTCTTTGCTGTCGGGCAGGCGACCTTGCGGACGTTCGCGGGCGTATTCCAGCGAATAGAGATAGCCGGCGTAGCCGAGCATCACCGCGCCCATGCCCACACCGATGCGCGCCTCGTTCATCATCTGGAACATGCAGCTCAGGCCCTGGTGCGGCTTACCCACCAGATAGCCGACGCAGTTACCGTTATCGCCGAAATTCAGCGCCGTCGACGTGGTGCCCCGCCAGCCCATCTTGTGAAACAGCCCGGCCAGCAGGACATCGTTACGTTCGCCCAGGCTGCCATCATCGTTGACCAGGAACTTGGGCACGATAAACAGCGAAATGCCCTTCACCCCGGCCGGCGCGTCCGGCAGTTTGGCCAGCACCATGTGCACGATGTTTTCCGACAGCGGGTGGTCGCCTCCGGAGATAAAGATCTTGTTGCCCTTGAGTCGATAGCTGCCGTCAGCCGCTGGTTCGGCGCGGGTACGAATATCTGACAGCGATGAGCCGGCGTGGGGTTCGGTCAGGGCCATGGTGCCGAAGAAGCGGCCTTCGATCATCGGTTGCAGGAAGCGCTGTTTCTGCTCCTCGGTGCCGAAGCTTTCGATCAGGTTGGCGGCGCCCATGGTCAGGAACGGGTAGGACGTCGAGGCCGCGTTGGCGGATTGGAAGTGAGCGAAGCAGGCTTGAGACAGCAGGGTCGGCAACTGCATGCCACCGGCTTCGAAGCTGCGGGCCGCATTGAGGAAGCCGGCTTCAAGGAACGCATCCACCGCCGGTTTCACTTCCGGAATCAGAATCGCCTTACCGTCCTCAAAACGTGGTTCGTTCTCGTCGTTTTTGCGGTTGTGTGGCGCGAAGTACTTCTCTGCAATGTTGCGGGCCGTGCTGATGGCCGCATCGAAGGTTTCGCGATTGTGCTCGGCAAACCGCTCGCGCTGGGTCAGGCCCTCGGCATCGAGGACTTCGTACAGCTCGAAAGCCAGATTGCGGGAACTGAGCAGCGTCTCGGACATGGCGGCTTACCTTTGGAGGAATTGGCCTGAGTCTAAGTGCGCGAATAAAGACTGGATAGCAAGATTGATCTGGGTGATGAAGAGGCAGAACGAGGGGAGGGGAATTGAAATGCGATCAAATGTGGGAGGGGGCTTGCCCCCGATAGCAGTGTGTCAGTATCAGATGTACTGGTTGACACTCCGCTATCGGGGGCAAGCCCCCTTCCACAGGGTTACCGCATTTTCAGGGTTAGCCGATGGTCATCAGGCTGGCATTACCGCCGGCAGCTGCGGTGTTAACGCTCAACGCACGCTCGATCACCAGGCGCTCCAAGGCAATCGTGGTCTCGCCTTGGGACAAACCATGTACCCCGACAATCGCGCCACCACGCTGCGCCACTTGCTGGCACACCGCACGCAGTTGGTCGGAATCCCCGTGATGGAGAACGGCGTCAAACACCACCTCGTCCTTGGTCCAATCCGCCACGCGCTTGATCTTCGCCTGAATTTCCTTGGGCAAGCGTGGGAACACGGCTTTGGTCAGGTCGGTTTCCGGCCATACCGCCGAACCGCCGACGGCCAATACCGCCGCCAGTTGAGTCAACAGATCGCCTTCCACGTCCGCCAGGCACAGTACGTGCTCGCGAGGCAGGATGGCGTAGCTGTTGCGCTCGCCGGTCGGGCCAGCCAACTGACGGGTGATACCGCTTTGGGATTGCGCGGCGAACTGGCTGCACAGGGCACTCAGCTCGCTGAACTTATTGCTGTCGGCCCAGGTTTTCAGGGCGGTCAGCGGTTGACTCATGGCGTCGCGCAGACGTACATCCGGTGCCGCCAGTTTGTCGCCACGTACGAAGGATTGCTCGATCGCATCGGTAGGACGGGTCGACAGCAAGCGGTACAGGTACAGCGGACCACCGGCTTTCGGACCAGTGCCCGACAGGCCTTCACCGCCGAATGGCTGCACGCCGACCACGGCACCGACGATGTTGCGGTTCACATAGACGTTACCGGCATTGACGTTGTCGATCACCTTGGCGATGGTCTCGTCGATACGGGTATGCACGCCCAGGGTCAGGCCATAGCCGGAGGCGTTGATCTGGCCGATGAGCTGGTCGATCTCCTTGCGCTTGTAGCGCACCACGTGCAGCACCGGGCCGAAGATCTCCCGTTGCAGTTCGTCGAAGCTTTCCAGCTCGATCAGGGTGGGCATCACGAAGGTGCCGCGCTTGATTTCTTCACCGTCGGCAATCGCCACCTGGTACACATTGCGGCCTTTGTCGCGCATGGCCTGGATGTGTTTCTCGATGCCAGCCTTGGCTTCGGCGTCGATCACCGGACCGATGTCCACCGACAGGCGCTCCGGGTTGCCCAGGCGGCATTCAGCCATGGCGCCTTTGAGCATTTCGATCACGCGATCTGCCGAATCTTCCTGCAGGCACAACACGCGCAGGGCCGAGCAACGTTGACCGGCGCTGTCGAAGGCCGAGGACACCACGTCGATGACCACTTGTTCGGTGAGTGCCGAGGAGTCGACGATCATTGCGTTCTGGCCGCCGGTTTCGGCGATCAGCGGGATCGGACGGCCCTGGGCATCCAGGCGCCCGGCGACATTGCGTTGCAGCAGGCGCGCGACTTCGGTGGAGCCGGTGAACATCACGCCTTTGACGCGATCATCACCCACCATGCGGGCACCGACGCTTTCACCCTGGCCCGGCAGCAATTGCAACACGCCTTCCGGAATACCCGCTTCCAGCAGGATGCGCACGGCTTGGGCGGCGACCAACGGGGTTTGCTCGGCAGGCTTGGCCAATACCGGGTTACCGGCGGCCAGTGCGGCAGCCACTTGCCCACTGAAAATCGCCAGTGGGAAGTTCCACGGGCTGATGCACACCACAGGGCCCAATGGGCGGTGCGCGTCATTGGTGAAGTCGTTGCGGGCCTGCACCGCGTAGTAGCGCAGGAAGTCCACGGCTTCACGCACTTCGGCGATGGCGTTGGCGAAGGTCTTGCCGGCTTCGCGAGCCAGCAGGCCCATCAGTGGCTGGATCTCGCCCTCCATCAGGTCGGCGGCACGTTCCAGGATCGCGGCGCGTTCGGCGGGCGGAGTGGCCTGCCAGATCGGGCCTGCGCTGATGGCGCACTGGATCGCGTTGTCGACGTCTTCGACGGTGGCTTCTTGCACGTGGCCGACCACGTCACGCAGGTCGGACGGGTTCAATACCGGTGCCGCCGCTTGATCGCTGGCGGCGCAACCGAGCATCGGCGCGGCCTTCCAGTCGTTGTGCGCGGTGGCCAACAGGGCGCAGGACAGCGATGCCAGGCGGTGTTCGTTGGCCAGGTCGATACCGGCCGAGTTGGCGCGGTCGCTGCCGTACAGGTCACGCGGCAGCGGGATACGCGGGTGCGGCAGGCCGAAGCCGCCTTCCAGCGTCGCCATCTGCTCGATGCTGGCCACTGGATCGGCCACCAGCTCCTGGATCGATATGGACTGGTCGGCGATGCGGTTGACGAACGAGGTGTTGGCGCCGTTTTCCAGCAGGCGACGCACCAGGTAAGCCAGCAGTGTTTCGTGAGTGCCGACCGGTGCGTATACGCGGCATGGACGGTTGAGCTTGCCTTCGGAAACCTTGCCTACTACCTGCTCGTACAGCGGTTCACCCATGCCGTGCAGGCATTGGAACTCGTACTGGCCGGGGTAATAGTTCTGACCGGCGATATGGTAAATCGCAGACAAGGTATGGGCGTTGTGCGTAGCGAACTGCGGGTAGATGACTTCCGGTACCGACAGCAGTTTGCGTGCACAGGCAATGTAGGAAACGTCGGTGTACACCTTGCGGGTGTATACCGGGTAGCCTTCCAGGCCTTCGACCTGGGCGCGCTTGATCTCGCTGTCCCAGTACGCGCCTTTTACCAGGCGGATCATCAGGCGATGGCGGCTGCGGCGCGCCAGGTCGATTACGTAGTCGATCACATACGGGCAACGCTTCTGGTAGGCCTGGATCACGAAGCCAATACCGTTCCAGCCGGTCAGTTGTGGCTCGAAGCACAGGCGCTCGAGCAGATCCAGCGACAGCTCCAGGCGGTCGGCTTCCTCGGCGTCGATGTTCAGGCCGATGTCGTATTGCTTGGCCAGTAGGGTCAGGGACAGCAGGCGCGGGTACAGCTCATCCATCACCCGTTCGTACTGCGCACGGCTGTAACGCGGGTGCAGTGCCGACAGTTTGATGGAGATGCCCGGGCCTTCATAAATCCCACGGCCGTGGGAGGCTTTGCCGATGGAGTGAATGGCTTGTTCGTACGAGGCCAGGTATTTCTGCGCGTCGTGTTCGGTGAGTGCGGCTTCACCGAGCATGTCGTAGGAGTAGCGGAAACCCTTTGCTTCGAATTTGCTGGCGTTGGCCAGGGCTTCAGCGATGGTTTCGCCGGTCACGAACTGCTCGCCCATCAGGCGCATGGCCATGTCGACGCCCTTGCGGATCATCGGCTCGCCGCTTTTGCCGATGATGCGGCTCAGGGAGGAGGTGAGGCCGGCTTCGTTATGGGTGGCGACCAGTTTACCGGTCAGCAGCAGGCCCCAGGTGGCGGCGTTGACGAACAGCGACGGGCTGTTGCCCAGGTGCGGATGCCAGTTGCCGGTGCTGATCTTGTCGCGGATCAGGGCGTCGCGGGTGCCTTTGTCCGGGATCCGCAGCAGCGCTTCGGCCAGGCACATCAGGGCCACGCCTTCCTGGGACGACAGCGAGAATTCTTGCAGCAGGCCCTGAACAATACCGGCACGGCCGCCGGCACTCTTCTGATTGCGCAGTTTTTCGGCAATCGAAGCGGCGAGCTTGTTGGTGGCTTCGGCCATTTGCACCGGCAGGCGAGCCTGCTCGATCAGCATTGGCACCACTTCCGGCTCAGGGCGACGGTAAGCGGCGGTGATCGAAGCGCGCAGGACGGATTGCGGCAGGATGCTCTCGGCGAACTCAAGGAAGCACTGGTGGGCGTGGTCGGCCTGGACTTCGCCGGCGTCCTCAGCATCCTTGTTGCTCAAGCCATTGAGCTCGGTCAGGGTTGCGCCACCCTCCAGTTTCTCCAGGTAATTGAAAATCGCCTGCTTGATCAGCCAGTGCGGCGTGCGATCAATGGAGGTCGCGGCCGCCTTCAGGCGTTCGCGGGTCGGGTCGTCGAGTTTGACCCCAAGGGTGGTCGTAGCCATTTTCTTATCCTCATGGGTGCCACTACCGAGTGGCATCAGCTGGCGGCAAGATTAGCTTTGCGCAGGAAGAGGTGCAACCGGGTGCAACCCATTTTGTTCATGATTTTTTCGACAGTTGATCGGAAAAAAACCGGCCTTCGACGGAATCCGCTTTGCCTTGGTGCGTTTGCTTCTGAGATCGGCTGTTCTTGCTCCGAAAAGGAGCAAAAAAGCGGCGTTTTACGTGTTTTACACTTGGGTGCAACTTATTTCCAAGAAACTGGTTGCACCTTATTTGCTTTGTTGAATAGCATTCGCGCCCAAGGTGCAACCGACTGTGTGGTCTGGTTCATCGGCTGGCGGCTTTCCTGGGGAAACGTCAGTCATAAATGCGCGGCACTCAGTTACGTTTACCTACTTCCAGTAGGTGGCCTTCTGACAGACCGCCGCTACATAAAAACAAAGCCAGGGCGTCACTCATATGAGCGTTAGTAATCCAACCCTGATCACGTTCGTGATCTACATCGCAGCAATGGTGCTGATCGGCTTCATGGCCTATCGCTCCACCAACAACCTTTCCGATTACATCCTGGGCGGTCGCAGCCTTGGTAGCGTGGTGACTGCCTTGTCAGCCGGTGCTTCCGATATGAGCGGCTGGTTGTTGATGGGCCTGCCGGGCGCGATCTACATGTCCGGCCTGTCGGAAAGCTGGATCGCCATCGGCCTGATCGTCGGTGCCTACCTCAACTGGCTGTTCGTGGCCGGTCGCCTGCGGGTACAGACCGAGCACAACGGCGACGCCCTGACGCTGCCGGATTACTTTTCCAGCCGTTTCGAAGATAAAAGCGGCCTGCTGCGGATCATCTCTGCCGTAGTGATCCTGGTGTTCTTCACCATCTACTGCGCTTCCGGCATCGTGGCCGGTGCCCGCCTGTTCGAAAGCACCTTCGGCATGTCCTACGAGACCGCGCTGTGGGCCGGCGCTGCGGCGACGATTGCCTACACCTTTGTGGGTGGTTTCCTGGCAGTCAGCTGGACCGACACCGTACAAGCCACGCTGATGATCTTCGCGTTGATCCTCACGCCGATCATTGTGCTGCTGGCCACCGGTGGCGTCGACACCACCTTCCTGGCCATCGAAGCCAAGAACCCCGACAACTTCAACATGCTGAAAAACACCACCTTCATCGGCATCATCTCGCTGATGGGCTGGGGCCTGGGTTACTTCGGCCAACCGCACATCCTCGCGCGCTTCATGGCGGCGGATTCGGTGAAGTCGATCGCCAACGCGCGTCGCATCTCCATGACCTGGATGATCCTGTGCCTGGGCGGCACCGTGGCGGTGGGCTTCTTCGGTATTGCTTACTTCTCGGCGCACCCGGAAGTGGCAGGCCCGGTGACTGAAAACCCTGAGCGTGTGTTCATCGAGCTGGCCAAGATCCTGTTCAACCCATGGGTTGCTGGTGTCCTGCTGTCGGCCATCCTCGCGGCCGTCATGAGCACCCTGAGCTGCCAGTTGCTGGTATGTTCCAGCGCCCTGACCGAAGACTTCTACAAGACCTTCCTGCGCAAAAGCGCTTCCCAGGTTGAACTGGTGTGGGTCGGCCGCTTGATGGTACTGCTGGTGGCCTTGATCGCCATCGCCATGGCTGCCAACCCGAACAACCGTGTGCTGGGCCTGGTGAGCTACGCCTGGGCCGGTTTCGGCGCTGCGTTCGGCCCTGTGGTGCTGATCTCGGTGATCTGGAAAAACATGACCCGCAACGGCGCACTGGCCGGCATCCTGGTCGGCGCGATCACCGTGATCGTGTGGAAGCACTTCGAACTGCTGGGCCTGTACGAAATCATCCCAGGCTTCATCTTCGCCAGCCTGGCGATCTACGTCGTGAGCAAGCTGGGCGCGCCGACAGCCGGTATGGTCGAGCGCTTTGATGCGGCGGAAAAAGACTACAACCTCAATAAGTGATTCGCCGGGCGCTGAGCGCTCAATGAATTAAAAGAAGGCCCGCGTCCTACGGATGGCGGGCCTTTTTTTTGCGTGCGATTTGAGCTTGATTGAGTAGGACTCCTACGCTCGCGCGTAGGGTTTTACTGATTTGTTTGGGGCGCGCTCATCAGCGTGGAACGGTGGTGCAGAATCTCCCGCCCACCCCCTCGCAGAGAAACACCGGATGTTCGCTCCTGCCAATCAAAGTGCCTTTACCCTGACCCTTGACGGTGTGCCAAGTGAACTCAAGGTGTTTGAGTTCCAGGGCCGCGAAGCCATCAGCCAACCGTATCGTTTCGATCTTGAACTGGTCAGCGAACAGCCCGACCTGGACTTGGAAAACCTGCTGCATCGCCCGGTGTATCTGGGCTTTGATGCTCACGGCCATGGCGTCCACGGCTTGGTTTATCGGGTGGCGCAGGGCGACTCCGGGCGACGGCTGACGCGTTACCAGATCAGCCTTGTGCCGCAGTTGGCCTATCTCGCGCACAGCAGTCACCAGCGGATCTTCCAGCACAAGACGGTGCCGCAGATCATTGCGCAGGTGCTGGCGGAGCAGCGGCTCCATGCCGACCAATTCGAATTTCACCTCAGTGGTGCCTATCCTGAGCGCGAGTATTGCGTGCAGTTTGGCGAGAGCGACCTGGCCTTTATTCAGCGGCTGTGTGCCGAACAGGGGATTCACTATCACTTCCAGCATTTGCCCGGAGGACACCTGCTGGTGTTTGGCGATGACCAGACAGTTTTCGCCCGGCCCGATCAACCTACGCCCTATAAGCCGGGCTCCGGGATGGTGGCGGATACGCCGGCCATCAAGCGCTTTGCGCTGCGGTTGGAAACCCGCACCACAGCGGTCACTTTGCGTGACTACGACTTTCTCAAGCCGAGCCTGGTGCTGGAGAGTGGCGTGGTCGGTGAACAGCTTCCACGGTTTGAGGAGCAGGCCTACCCCGGTCATTTTTCCGATCGCCCCTACGGCAAATACCTCGCGCAACGTGGCTTGGAACGGCACCGTAGCGACTATCGAATAGCCCGTGGTAACGGTGATGACCCCGCAGTGACCAGCGGTCGGTTCCTCAAATTGACCGGACATCCGCGGGACGAATGGAATGACTTGTGGCTGGTGACGCAAGTTACCCACGAAGGCAGGCAGCCTCAGGTTTTGGAGGAGGCTGTCACCGAGGTTGGCGGTGGAGATTTTCTTCAGGGGTATCGCAATGAATGTGTGGTGACTCCGTGGGACGTGATCTTCCGCCCGCCCTTGCCTGAGCAGGCGCGGCCGGCGTTGTCGGGTTATCAAAACGCGGTGGTTACCGGCCCCGTCGACAGTGAAATCCACTGCGACGAATACGGTCGGGTCAAGGTGCAGTTGGCCTGGGATAGCGCTGGGGAGCATGACGATCATTCCAGCTGCTGGCTGCGGGTGGCCAGCGGTTGGGCCCATGACCGCTATGGCTCGGTGCTTATCCCGCGAGTGGGTATGGAAGTACTGGTGGGGTTCGTCAACGGGGATATGGACATGCCGCTGGTGATGGGCTGCCTGCCGAACGCGGCGACGCGGGTTCCCCTCGATCTGCCGGCAGACAAGACCCGCAGCATCTTCCGTAGCCAGAGCAGCCCCGGTGGTGGTGGCTACAACGAACTGCGCATCGAAGACCGCAAGGGCGCCGAGGAGATCTACCTGCGCGCCCAGCGGGATTGGACCCAGCATGTGCTGCATGACCAGCAGGTGCAGATCGACAATCAGCGCCGCATCAGGGTGGGCGGTGAGTCGCACCATGAATTGCAAGGCGAAGAGCAGCGCATCACCCATGGCAACCGTTTGACGGAACTCAAGCAGGACGACCATCTGGTGGTTGGCGGATCGCAGCAGATGCGCGCGGGGCGGACCATCCAGATTGGCGCCGGGCAGAGCGTCGTTATAGACGCGGGTGCGACCGTGACAATCCAGGCCGGTGGGCAGTCGATCACGCTGTCGGCAGAGGGGATTTTCAGTAGCACGCCCATTCAACTGGGAGGCGCGCCTGCTCCGGCGGCGTCACCCTTGATGCCTGGGGTGAAAGCGGCGTTGCTGGCGGTTATGCCCGCACCGCTGAGCCGGATACAGGTCGCCAGCCTGAAACGGAACGCGCCATTTTGTGAAGAGTGCCAACGCTGCAGTGATGGGCAGTGCGGTCTCCCGTTCCATTCAACCTTAAAAGGAATTTACCCTGATGTCCCAGCCCTTGACCCCCAATGACTGGCTAGCACAATGCCCTCTACTCCCCAATGAGCGGCTTTACGTGGTCCTTGGCCGTGCCAGTGACGCGAAGCCGCTGGCTGCGTGGCAAGTCTCGGCCATCGGGATGTCGCCTCAAGCGCTCTGGGCAGGCACGGCCTATGCCGGGTGGGATGAGGTGATGCCCTACGCAGGGGTTGTCGAACCCGACAGTGCCTTCCTCGATTGGATCGCAACCACTGACGCCTCGGATTGGGGTTGGCTGGCGGTATCGTCCAGCCCGTTGGAAGTCGTAGTTGCTCACCTGCAAAGCCTGACCAAAATACTGCTTCCCGATGAGCGGAGCGTGTTCCTGCGCTTCTGGGATGGCGCTCAGTTTCTGCCGATTGTGCAGAAGCTGGGTGATGAAATCGGCGCGGTGTTGCCGGTGTTCCAACGGTATCTGATCAACGGCCAGCCGCTGAGCGTTGCGACGCCGCCAGTCTCGGCGGCCAAAGCCAGTCCTTGGTGGCGAGTGCCCGAATCGCTATTGGAGCACTTGGCCGCGCAATCACCACAGACCCTGATCGACAACCTGCTGCAGTGGCTTGAAGAGCAGCGCCCCGACCTGTATGCCGCCTTTACGCCGGCGACCTTGCAGCACAAGGTCGCCTACTTCGTACGCAGCGCGGATATCAGCCCTGAAGCGCTGGCTGGCTACCTGGACTCAGAGTTGAGTTGAGGCCAGTGCCTGTTGCAGGTCGTCGATCAGGTCTTCAATCGCTTCGATACCCACCGACAGGCGAATCATCTCCGGCTTTACACCGGCCTTGGCCTGTTCCTGCTCGTTCATCTGCCGGTGAGTGGTGGAGGCCGGGTGGCAGGCCAGGGACTTGGCGTCGCCGATGTTGACCAGGCGCTTGAAGATTTGCAGCGCGTCGTAGAAGCGCACACCGGCATCAAAGCCGCCCTTCAAGCCGAAGGACAGGATCGCCGACGGTTTGCCCTGCATGTATTTCTGCGCCAATGCGTGGTGCGGGTGGTCCGGCAGGCCGGCGTAGCTGACCCACTCCACCTCGGCATGGCCTTGCAGGAACTGTGCGATTTTCAGGGCGTTTTCGGTGTGGCGCTCCATGCGCAAGGCCAGGGTTTCCAGGCCTTGCAGCAACAGGAAGGCATTCATCGGTGCCAATGCGGCGCCGGTGTTGCGCAGTGGCACGGTACGGGCACGGGCGATGAAGGCGGCGGGGCCGAATTTTTCGGTATAGACCACGCCGTGATAGGCCGGCTCGGGCTGGTTGAGGCCGGGGAATTTATCCGCGTATTTCGTCCACGGGAACGTGCCGCTGTCGACAATTACACCGCCCAGGGAGTTGCCATGGCCGCCGACGTATTTGGTCACCGAGTGCACCACGATGTCGGCGCCGAACTGGATCGGTTTGCACAGGATCGGCGTGGCCACGGTGTTGTCCACCACCAGCGGCACGCCACGGGCATGGGCAACGTCGGCCAGGGCCTCGATGTCGATGATATTGCCCGCCGGGTTGCCGATGCTTTCGCAGTACACCAGCTTGGTGTTGTCGTCGATCAGTTCGGCGATGGCTGCGGCGGAGTCATCGCGTGCGAAACGCACATCCACGCCAAAGCTCGGCAGCAGGTGGGCGAACAGCGTGTAGGTGCCGCCGTAGAGTTGCGGTGTGGTGACGATATTGTCGCCCGCCCGGGTCAACGTCTGGATGGCATAGTGGATCGCCGCGCTGCCGGCCGAGACGGCCAGGGCCGCGATACCGCCTTCAAGGGCGGCGATGCGCTGCTCCAGCACATCGTTGGTGGGGTTCATGATGCGCGTGTAGATATTGCCGGGCACGTCCAGGTTGAACAGGTCGGCGCCGTGTTGGGCGTTATCGAATTCGAAGGCGACGTTCTGGTAGATCGGTACGGCGACGGCCTTGGTAGTCGGGTCCGACTTGAAGCCGTGGTGCAGCGCGATGGTGGCGTCTTTCATGATTGTTATTGACCTCCCTGGAGTGGTGGAAGGCCACAATAAATCCACCCTGGCGGCGGCATTTAGATTTTTTTCAACTGGCCGCCTGCGCTTGCGACATAAGCACCGTCCGGCATGCGGCCCTGCACCTTTGCGCCCGTAGAAGGTAAACTTCGCCCCCTGCGCAGGAGCAACCATGAATTATCGTCACGCCTTTCACGCCGGCAACCACGCCGATGTCTTCAAACACCTGACCTTGACCCGCCTCATCGCCCTGATGTCGCGCAAGGAGCAGCCGTTCGCCTACCTCGACACCCACGCCGGGATTGGTCTGTACGACCTGCAAGGTGACCAGGCCAACCGCACGGGTGAGTACCTGGAAGGTATCGCGCGCTTGTGGGGCGCCGACGATCTGCCGCCGCTGACTGACGACTACATGCGCGTGCTGCATGAGATGAACCCCGATGGCCAGTTGCGCTACTACCCAGGCTCGCCGGAGCTTGCGCGCCGCCTCACGCGTCCCCAGGACCGCGTATTGCTCAATGAAAAACACCCGGAAGACGGCGTGCTGCTCAAGGACAACATGAAGGGTGATCGTCGGGTCAAGGTGCACTTGGGCGAAGGCTGGCATGTGCCGCGCGCGCTGTTACCGGTGCCGGAAAAACGTGCGTTGATGCTGATCGACCCACCGTTTGAAAAGCTCGACGAAATGCAGCGCTGCGCCGCGTCCCTGAAGGAAGCTGTCAGCCGTATGCGCCAGACCGTCGCGGCGATCTGGTACCCGGTGAAGGACCAGCGCATGCTGCGTCGCTTCTACCAGGACCTGGCCGGCACTGGCGCGCCGAAGTTGCTGCGGGTTGAGTTGCTGGTGCATCCGCTGGACACGCCCAACACCCTGACCGGCTCGGGCCTGGCGATTGCCAACCCGCCGTGGGGCCTGGAAGAGGAGTTGCGTGAGCTGTTGCCGTGGCTGTCCAGGAAGCTTGGCCAGACCCAGGGTGGGTGGCAGATGGATTGGCTTATTGCCGAGTAACCAAGTCTGGCGCCAACCCAATGTGGGAGGGGCGGTGCGCCCCTCCCACATTTTGATTCGCGTCGGTTTTAGATCGGGCAGGTCACACCGGTACCGCCGATCCCACAGTAGCCCTGCGGGTTCTTCGCCAGGTACTGCTGGTGATAAGCCTCGGCGAAGTACACCGTTGGCGCTTCTTCGATTTCGGTGGTGATGGTGCCCAGGCCGGCTTTTGACAATTCGGCTTGATAGGCATCGGCACTGGCCTGCGCCGCCGACAATTGCTCAGGCGTGGTCGCATAGATCACCGAGCGGTACTGGGTGCCGATGTCGTTACCCTGACGCATGCCTTGGGTCGGGTTGTGCAGCTCCCAGAACATCTTCAGCAGGTTTTCGTATTTCACCTTGGCCTGGTCGTAGACCACCAGCACCACTTCGCTGTGGCCGGTCAGGCCCGAGCAGACTTCTTCATAAGTCGGGTTCGGCGTGAAACCGCCGGCGTAGCCGACCACGGTGCTGACCACGCCATCGCGCTGCCAGAACTTGCGTTCGGCGCCCCAGAAACAACCCAGGCCGAAGATCGCGAAGCCAACGTCGTCGACGAACGGGCCCAGCAGCGGGTTGCCGTTGACGAAGTGCGCCTCCGGCAGGTTCATTGGGGTTTCACGACCAGGCAACGCTTGTTCTTGAGTAGGCAGCACGTTTTTGTTCACCAGAATTTCCGAGCGCAAGACCATGAGCAGTCCTCTCGTCAGGTTGAGTTAGCGGTAAATTTCAGACAGCCAGTGTGCCCGAGTGTTACAGCGCTGTCAGGCGATTGGCCCGCGCGGGTAGCGTCTAAGCTTCTCGAGCAGCTCTGCACCGGGGATCGGCCGGTCGAACAGGTAGCCCTGGCCAACGTCGCAACGGTGCCGACGCAGGAACGCCAGTTGTTCGGCGGTCTCGATGCCTTCGGCCACCACCTTGAGCTTGAGGTTGTGGGCCATGGCGATCACGGCTGAGGTGATTTCCATGTCGTCCTGGTTGTCCGGGATTTCGTGGATAAAGCTGCGGTCGATCTTGATGATGTCGATGGGGAATTTTTTCAGATAACTCAGCGACGAGTAACCGGTGCCGAAGTCATCCATGGCCAGGGTCAGGCCGAAGCTCTTCAACTGGTCCAGTTGCAGGCGCGTGTCTTCGGTCGCTTCCAGCAGCAGGCCTTCGGTCAGCTCCAGCTCCAGCAGGTTGGCCGGCAGCTGTTCTTCCTTGAGGATCGTGGCAATCGAGGCGACCAGGTCCGGGTCGGAAAACTGTTTGGGCGACAGGTTGATTGCTACCTGCAAATTGCCCATGCCAGCGGCGCTCAGTTGCCTGCTCATGCGGCAGGCCTGGCGCGCGATCCATTTGCCGATCGGGATGATCAAGCCGGTTTCTTCGGCGACGCTGATGAACTGATCGGGGCGGATCATGCCTTTTTCCGGATGGTTCCAGCGCAGCAGCGCTTCCATGCCCAGTAAACGGCCGCTGCGCAGGCACAGCTTGGGCTGGTAGAACACGTCCAGTTCGTTCTGGGTCAGGGCACGACGCAGGTTGTTCTCTACGAACAGCTTGTAGCTGGCCTCGGCGTTCAAGGCTTCGGTGAACACCTGTACCTGGTGTTTGCCGTTGGCCTTGGCTTTGTGCAGGGCCAGGCCGGCGTTGCGCATCAGGGTCTGCGGGTCGCGGCCGTGCAGCGGTGCACAGGCCAGGCCTACGGAGCCGGTGACGCTGATCAATTGGTTGTCGACGAACATCGGTTTGTCGAGCGTCGCCAGCAGCTGGCTGGCGACCTGCTGGCCGCTTTCCAGGTCAGTGTCGTCCAGCAGCACCGCGAATTCGTTACTGGCAAAGCGCGCCAGGCTGCCGCCGGTACTCAGGCTGTTGCGCAGGCGACGGGCCAGGCTGATCAGCAGCTTGTCGCCGGTCTGGTGGCCAAGGCTGTCGTTGATGCGCTTGAAGTTGTCGATGTCCACCAGCAACAGGCTGATCGGGCTGTCGCTGTCGCGGGCAAAGCGCTCGTCGAGGTTACGGATAAACGCCGGACGGTTGCCCAGGTTGGTCAGGTTGTCGGTATAGGCCAGGCGCTCAATGCGCTGCTGGGCCAGTTTGGTCTGGGTGATGTCTTCGTAGATGCCGATGTAGTGGGTCAGTTCACGATTATCGCCGTAGACCTTGGAGATCGACAGTTGGCCCCAGTAGGGTTCGAGGTTTTTGCGTCGGCTCTTGAACTCGCCCTGCCAGCTGTTGCTCTGGGCCAGGCTCGATGGTGCGTCGAACAGCAATTCGCTGAGGTTTTCCAGTGCTGGCAAATGTGCCAGGCGGTGGCCGTGGACTTCTTCGGCGCTGTATTGGGTGATCGCGGTAAAGCTTGGGTTGACGTACTCCACCACGCCGTCGCAGTTGACCAGCAGAAAGGCATTGGCGCTTTGCTCCACCGCGCGCTGGAACAGGTGCAGGGCGCTGGTGGCGGTACGGCGGTTGTGGTTGTTGATCACTTGCGCGAATTGGTCGGCCAGCTCGCCGGCAAAGGCAATTTCATCGGCCTGCCAGGCACGCGGGCTGCCGCCCTGTTCCAGGCACAGCACGCCGACCACCTGGCCATCGACACGGATACTCG
Source organism: Pseudomonas sp. SJZ103 (assembly GCF_007828335.1). Taxonomy (NCBI): domain Bacteria; kingdom Pseudomonadati; phylum Pseudomonadota; class Gammaproteobacteria; order Pseudomonadales; family Pseudomonadaceae; genus Pseudomonas; species Pseudomonas sp. SJZ103. The sequence continues at coordinate 230,277 of NZ_VIUN01000003.1, read as the reverse complement.
CATCGAGCATCGCGTGGACGTCCCTGGCGCGCAGGTTTTCGACCATTTCACGGGTGCGGGGGTCGCGCATCGCGTTGGTGGCGTCGATGGCGCGGCTGGTGTGCAGGGCTTCCAGATAGTCCGGGAAGCAGCTTGCGTCGATCGGCTCAGGCAGGTGGTGCCGTTGGTCGTCGCGGTGGTAGGCCGAGATCGGCACCAGGCGCTGGCCTTCGAGGTTCCAGATGCTGGCGCAGTCGATCTGGTAGATATCGCAGGCGCTGCGGGTGATCAGCTCTGCGGCTTCCTGCAGCGAATTGTTGACGGTGTAGCGCTGGCGGGCCAGCAACAGGATCAACTCCTGCTGGGCACGCACCCGCTCCAGGTGCTGCAGCTGTTCCTGCTGGGCGCGCTGGTTGAGCTCCAGGGCGATCTGCAGGCGGCTGTTCTGGCTCTCCAGGTCCGCCGTGGGGGCGGGTGGGGGGATTTCACTGAACAGCCCGTCTACAACCATAAGGTAGCCGCGCAGCAGGTGGCGATTGTGCTGTTTGTAGGCTTCGCCCATTTCCAGCAGGCTCAGGGGGCCATCGTTGGTGTGCAGGGTATAGCGCACCAGGTAGTGAGGGCTCTCGCTCAGTTGCTGTTGGATGGTGTCGTGCAGTTGATAGCGTGCCTGAGGCTCCATCAGGCTGGCGAAGGGGGTGCCGAGCAGTGCACACAGCTCGACCGCCGACAGGCCGAATTGGCGCTCGCAGTTAGGGTCGAGGTACAGAAGGGCCCAGCTTGCCTCATTAAGCCGCTCGAAACGCAGCATACCGAGGCGCGAAGGCACCGGTAACTGCGTCACTACCTCGGCCGCCATACGGGCGACATCGGGTTGGCTTTTCATGGGGGGGGGAACTCACTTCAAATAACGCGTACGGCGCCGGGCTCACGCCCTCTTTACTGTTGCCTGCGGCAAGGTTGCATCATGCGGCGCGGGCTGACAAGAGAGGATGAAGGCTAAGTGCTATAAGGGGGTTATCGGCCGGGCGGGGGAATTCTTCAGTCAGGATGACAGAAGGTGTACAACCCTGTTCTGTCTGTAAAGAAAAGCAAAAAAAGCCCCGCCAAATTGACGGGGTTGAGGTACGAGCGTGGCGCTCGGAAATCGGTGCAACCAGGCCTCCCCGATGAAAGGGAGGCCGCTGTGGCTTACAGCAGGATGGTGCGGATGTCGTTCAGCAACTGGCTCAGGCGCTGGGTAAAGCGTGCAGCGGCCGCGCCGTTGATCACACGGTGATCGTAGGACAACGACAGTGGCAGCATCAGCTTCGGCTGGAACGCTTTACCGTCCCAGACTGGCTGGATGGTGGCCTTGGACACACCCAGGATCGCCACTTCCGGCGCGTTGACGATTGGCGTGAAGCCAGTGCCGCCAATGTGACCGAGGCTGGAGATGGTGAAGCATGCGCCTTGCATGTCGTCCGGGGTGAGCTTCTTGTCGCGGGCCTTTGCAGCCAGTGCAGCGGCTTCGGCAGCGAGTTGCAGCAGGCTCTTCTGGTCAACGTTCTTGATGACCGGCACCAGCAGGCCATCCGGGGTGTCGACCGCAAAACCGATGTGCACGTACTTCTTGCGGATGATCGCCTTGCCGCTTGGTGCCAGCGAGGCGTTGAAGTCCGGCAGTTCCTTGAGCAGGTGCGCGCACGCCTTGAGCAGCAGTGGCAGCACAGTCAGTTTCACGCCGGCCTTTTCGGCCACGGCTTTCTGCGCAACGCGGAAAGCTTCCAGATCGGTGATGTCGGCCTGGTCGAACTGGGTCACGTGCGGGATGTTCAGCCAGCTCGCGTGCAAGCCGGCCGCGCCGATTTGCATCAGGCGGGTCATCGGCACTTCTTCGATTTCGCCGAAGCGGCTGAAGTCCACGGTACGGATCGGCGGAATGCCCGAACCACCGGTAGCGCCACCGGCAGCCGGCGCTTCCTTGGCTTTCTGCATCATGGTCTTGACGTAGACCTGCACGTCTTCCTTCAGCACGCGACCGTGAGGGCCGGTGGCTGACACAGCATTGAGCTCAACGCCGAACTCACGGGCCAGTTGACGCACGGCAGGGCCGGCATGAACCTTGGCACCGCTTGGCGCAGGTGCGGCAGCAGCAGGGGCCGGTGCGGCCTCGGCTTTTGCAGCGGGCGCAGGGGCAGCAGCCGGAGCCGCTTCAGCCTTGGCGGCCGGAGCAGCAGCCGGTGCTGGAGCAGCGGCAGGCGCAGCGCCTTGTACTTTCAGCTTGAGGATGAAGTCGCCAGTGCCGACTTCGTCTTCCAGCTTGACCGCGATGCTTTCCACAACGCCGGCAGCCGGCGATGGGATTTCCATGGAGGCCTTGTCGGACTCCAGGGTGATCAGCGACTGGTCGGCTTCGACAGTGTCGCCGACCTTGACCAGCAGCTCGATGATCTTGGCCTTGCCCGACGAACCGATGTCCGGAACATGAATGTCCTGGACAGTCGCTGCGGCTGGAGCAGCAGCCGGGGCTGCAGGAGCCTCGGCAGCAGCGGCAGGTTTTTCCGCGGCAGGCGCCGGTGCAGCAGCGGCAGCAGGAGCCGCATCAGCGGCACCTTCGATTTCCAGTTCCAGCAGTTCGTCGCCTTCTTTCAGGCGGTCGCCCAGCTTCACTTTCAGGCTCTTGACCACGCCAGCCTTGGGAGCAGGGATTTCCATGCTCGCCTTGTCCGATTCCAGGGTCAGAATGCTCTGGTCGGCTTCGACGGTGTCGCCGACCTTCACAAACAGCTCGATTACTTCACCTTCACCGCTGCCGATGTCAGGTACGCGAATGAGTTCGCTCACAAAAAGTCTCCTCAGCAGTCCAGTGGGTTGCGTTTTTCCGGGTTGATCCCGAACTTGACGATAGCGTCAGCTACCACCTTGGGTTCGATCTCACCACGGTCAGCCAAGGCTTCCAGGGCTGCCAACACCACGAAGTGACGGTCGACTTCGAAGAAGTGACGCAGCTTCTTGCGGCTGTCACTGCGGCCGAAACCGTCGGTGCCCAGGACTTTGAATTCCTTGGACGGGACCCACTGGCGAATTTGTTCAGCAAACAGTTTCATGTAGTCGGTAGAGGCAATGACCGGGCCTTTACGGCCGGCCAGGCACTCTTCGACATAGCTCTGCGCAGGCTTCTGACCCGGGTGCAGGCGGTTGTTGCGCTCTACGGCCAGGCCATCACGACGCAGTTCGTTGAAGCTGGTAACGCTCCACACATCGGCGCCGACGTTGAACTCGTCACGCAGTATCTTCGCCGCTTCACGGACTTCGCGCAGGATGGTGCCGGAGCCCATCAGCTGCACGTGGTGCGCCGCTTCCTTGGTGTCTTCTTCGAGCAGGTACATGCCCTTGATGATGCCTTCCTCAACACCGGCCGGCATGGCGGGCTGCTGGTAGGACTCGTTCATCACGGTGATGTAGTAGAAAACGTCCTGCTGCTCTTCGGTCATCTTCTTCATGCCGTCCTGGATGATCACCGCCAGCTCATAGCCGTAGGTTGGATCAAAGGTGCGGCAGTTCGGGATGGTGGCAGCCAGGATGTGGCTGTGACCGTCTTCGTGTTGCAGGCCTTCGCCGTTCAGTGTGGTACGGCCGGCGGTACCGCCGATCAGGAAACCACGGGTACGGCTGTCGCCTGCTGCCCAAGCCAGGTCGCCGATACGCTGGAAACCAAACATCGAGTAGAAGATGTAGAACGGCAGCATCGGCTGGTTGTGGCTGGAGTACGAAGTACCGGCAGCGATGAAGGAGCTCATGGCGCCCGCTTCGTTGATGCCTTCTTCGAGGATCTGGCCCTTCTTGTCTTCCTTGTAGAACATCACCTGGTCTTTATCGACTGGCTCGTAGAGCTGGCCGACGGAGGAGTAGATGCCCAACTGACGGAACATGCCTTCCATACCGAAGGTACGGGCTTCGTCCGGGATGATCGGCACGATACGCGAACCGATTTCCTTGTCTTTGACCAGCTGCGCGAGGATCCGCACGAAGGCCATGGTGGTGGAGATTTCACGGTCGCCCGAGCCGTCCAGGATCGCCTTGAGGGTATCCAGCGGTGGTGTCGGGACGTTGAAGCTCTTGGCGCGGCGCTGTGGCACGAAACCGCCCAGTGCGGTACGACGTTCGCTCAGGTAGCGGGCTTCGGCGCTGTTCGGCTCCGGCTTGAAGAACGGCAGGTTCTCCAGCTCTTCGTCCTTGACCGGGATATCGAAGCGGTCGCGGAACAACTTCAGGCTGTCGACATCGACTTTCTTGGTGTTGTGCGCGGTGTTCTTCGCTTCGCCGGCACCGGTGCCATAACCCTTGATGGTCTTGGCCAGGATGACAGTCGGTTGTTCTTTGTGGTTGACCGCTTCGTGGTACGCCGCATAGACCTTGTACGGGTCGTGGCCGCCACGGTTGAGTTTCCAGATCTCGTCGTCGGACAGGTCGGCAACCATGGCCTTGAGTTCAGGCGTGTTGAAGAAGTGTTCACGCACGAACGCGCCGTCTTTGGCCTTGTAGTTCTGGTACTCGCCGTCGATGACTTCGTCCATGCGACGTTGCAGGATGCCGTCGACGTCCTTGGCCAGCAGTGGGTCCCAGAAACGGCCCCAGATGACCTTGGTCACGTTCCACTGGGCACCGCGGAACACGCCTTCGAGTTCCTGGATGATCTTGCCGTTGCCGCGAACCGGGCCGTCGAGGCGCTGCAGGTTGCAGTTGATGACGAAGATCAGGTTGTCCAGCTTCTCGCGGCCGGCCAGGGAGATGGCACCCAGGGATTCCGGCTCGTCGCACTCGCCGTCGCCCAGGAAGCACCAGACTTTCTGCTTGCCTTCCGGGATGAAGCCACGGGCTTCCAGGTACTTCATGAAACGTGCCTGGTAGATCGCCTGAATCGGGCCCAGGCCCATGGATACAGTCGGGAACTGCCAGAAATCAGGCATCAGCCAAGGGTGCGGGTAGGACGACAGGCCCTGACCGTCGACTTCCTGGCGGAAGTTGTTCATTTGTTCTTCGCTGATGCGACCTTCCATGAACGCACGGGCGTAGACGCCTGGCGAGGTGTGGCCCTGGAAGTAGATCAGGTCGCCGCCGTGTTCTTCGGTCGGGGCCTGGAAGAAGTAGTTGAAGCCGATGTCATACAGGGTTGCGCTGGAAGCGAAGCTGGAGATGTGACCGCCCAGGTCAGAATCTTTCAAGTTCGTGCGCATTACCATCGCCATGGCGTTCCAACGTACCAGCGAGCGAATGCGGCGTTCCATGAACAGGTCGCCAGGCATGCGTGCTTCGTGGGTAACGGGGATGGTGTTGCGGTATGGCGTGGTGATGGCGTAGGGCAGTTGCGAGCCGCTGCGGGTCGCGAGTTCGCCCATACGGGTCATCAGGTAGTGAGCACGGTCTTCGCCTTCTTTGTCGAGAACCGATTCCAGGGCGTCCAGCCATTCCTGGGTTTCGACGGGATCGAGGTCTTGCATGGCTTGCTCCAGGGCGGAAAGGCTACCAGAATCGGTTGCCTGAAGTTTGCGACTGGCCTTGTGGGCAGACGACATAAATTCTTGGATGGCCGAAGGTTGCTTCGGCGTCCTGTAGTTTTACTACAAATCGTCGGCCATTTCAGCCTTTCGAATGTATATACGAGTAGTAAAACTACACAAGACTGAGCGGATTGCTCGGTCTAGCTGGTGAGCATAATCGTTATTGTTGATCTTTTGCGAACAAGAAAAGGTAGAAGTTTAATGTTGCCTGCCAAAAATTACATATTTTCAGCTATTTATCACCTTTGTTCGACAGTCCTTCATCAAGCGCGGTACTCGCCTTCACAGCAGCAAGCCATTTACGCGCCGACCAAGGATAGACCATGAGCCTTCCAACGCTGGCCGAACTGCCGGCCATTCTGTTGCCAAAAGCCCAGCGGGCCGAGCAGTCATTTCGTGACGCCGTGGCCGCGCTGGACGCCGATCATGGCCTTTCTGCGTGGACGCCGCAACGGTGGGCCGACTTCGCCCGGGTGTGCGCCGCCAGTGATTTCGTCATTGAACAGAGTGTTCGTGACCCTTTGATGTTGCTCGAGTTGGCTGCCTGGGGCGAGCTGGACCGCGGCTTTGCGCCGGGTGAGCTGTGCGGGCAGATTGCCGGGGCCGTGCAACAGGCCGAAACAGAAGATGAGCTGGGCCGTGTACTGCGTCGCCAGCGTACGCGCCAGCAAGTGCGCATCATCTGGCGCGACCTGACCCGCCAGGCCGACCTGGTGCACACCTGTCGCGACCTTTCCGACATGGCCGACGCCAGCATCGACCAGGCCTATCAATGGTTGTACCAGCGCCACTGTGTGCAGTTCGGCACCCCGACCGGGCGGCGCAGCGGCGAGCCGCAGCACATGGTCATCCTCGGCATGGGCAAGCTCGGTGCGGTAGAGCTGAACCTGTCGTCGGATATCGACCTGATCTTCGCCTACCCCGAGGGCGGCGAAACGGTGGGCGTAAAGCGCTCCCTGGATAACCAGGAATTCTTTATTCGTCTTGGTCAAAAATTGATCAAGGCCCTCGACCCGATGACCGTCGACGGCTTTGTGTTCCGTGTCGACATGCGCCTGCGCCCCTACGGTTCGGCCGGTGCCCTGGTGCTCAGCTTCAATGCGCTGGAACAGTACTACCAGGACCAGGGCCGCGACTGGGAACGCTACGCCATGATCAAGGCGCGCGTGGTCGCCGGTGACCAGGTGGCCGGTGCGCAGTTGCTCGACATGCTCAGGCCATTCGTCTATCGCCGCTACCTGGACTTTTCCGCCATCGAAGCGCTGCGCACCATGAAGCAGCTGATCCAACAGGAAGTGCGGCGCAAAGGCATGGCCGACAATATCAAGCTGGGCTCGGGCGGCATCCGCGAAGTGGAATTTATCGCCCAGGCGTTCCAGCTGATCCATGGCGGCCGCGACCTTAGCCTGCAGCAACGGCCGCTGCTCAAGGTGCTCGGCACCCTGGAAGGCCAGGGTTACCTGCCGCCAGCGGTGATCGCCGAGTTGCGCAACGGCTATGAATTCCTGCGCTACACCGAACATGCGATCCAGGCGATTGCCGACCGCCAGACCCAAATGCTGCCGGACAGCCCTGAAGACCAGGCGCGCATTGCCTTTATGCTCGGCTTTGCCGACTGGGCGGCGTTCCACGAGCGCCTGATGTACTGGCGTGGTCGCGTGGACTGGCACTTCCGTCAGGTGATTGCTGACCCTGACGAGGAAGAAGGCGAAGAAAGCGAGTTAGTCGTAGGGGGCGAGTGGTTGCCCTTGTGGAAAGAATCCCAAGATGAAGACGCAGCCTGCCGCCAACTTGGGGAGGGCGGTTTCACCGACGCGCCCAAGGCCCTCAAGGCCCTGGCCAGCTTGCGCAGCAGTCCGCAACTGCGCGCCATGCAACGCCTGGGGCGCGAACGCCTGGATGCATTTATCCCGCGCCTGCTCGCCCAGGCCGTCGAACACGCCAACCCGGACCTGGTGCTGGAGCGCGTACTGCCGTTGGTGGAAGCTGTCGCCCGCCGTTCGGCCTATCTGGTGCTGCTGACGGAGAATCCCGACGCCCTGCGCCGCCTGCTGACCCTGTGCGCCGCCAGCCCGTGGATCGCCGAGCAGATCACGCGCTTCCCGCTGCTGCTGGATGAATTGCTCAACGAAGGCCGCCTGTTCAAGCCACCGCTGGCGCCGGAACTCGCCGCCGAGTTGCGCGAACGCCTCACGCGCATCCCCGAGGATGACCTGGAGCAGCAGATGGAAGCCCTGCGGCACTTCAAACTGGCCCACCGCCTGCGCGTGGCCGCTTCGGAAATCGCCGGCAGCCTGCCGTTGATGAAAGTCAGCGACTACCTGACCTGGCTCGCCGAAGCCATCCTCGAACAAGTGCTGGCCCTGGCCTGGCGCCAGACGGTCGCCCGGCACGGTTCGCCGCAGCGGTTGGACGGTACCCTGTGCGATCCTGGGTTCATCATTGTCGGTTATGGGAAAGTCGGCGGCATCGAATTGGGGCATGGTTCTGATCTGGACCTGGTGTTTATCCACGATGGCGATCCGCAGGCCGAGACCGACGGTGCCAAGCCGATCGACGGCGCGCAGTTCTTCACGCGCCTGGGCCAGCGGATCATTCACCTGCTGACCACCCAGACCAACTCCGGCCAGTTGTATGAAGTGGACATGCGTCTGCGACCTTCCGGCGCATCCGGGTTATTGGTCAGTTCCCTCGGGGCGTTTGACCGCTATCAACAAAATGAAGCATGGACCTGGGAACATCAGGCCCTGATCCGCGCGCGGGTGCTGGTGGGCAGCCAGGATGTGGGCCAGGCATTCGAGCAGGTACGGGCTAAAGTGTTGGGGCGTGAGCGCGACTTGGCGAAGTTGCGGCAGGAGGTCAGCGAGATGCGCGCCAAGATGCGCGACAACCTGGGTACCAAGGCCACGGCGGCCGGCACCGGCGCCAATGCCTTCGACGCCACGGCGCTGTTCGACCTCAAGCAGGACGCCGGAGGTATCGTCGATATTGAATTTATGGTGCAATACGCGGCTTTGGCGTGGTCTGCGCAACATCCATCGTTGCTGCGCTATACCGACAATATCCGCATTCTGGAAGGCCTGGAGCAGGTGGGGTTGATGCCCGCCGCCGATGCCCATCTGCTGCGCGAGGTGTATAAGGCCTACCGTTCCGCCGCGCATCGCCAGGCCTTGCAAAACGAGGCCGGTACGGTGCCCGGTGATCAGTTCGCTGACGAACGGCGCCAGGTGATGCGAGTCTGGCAGGCGCTGGGGTTGAGTTGAAACACTATTAGGGCGGGGAGGCATAAGCCTCCCCGCATCGTTTGTGGAAACTACATGAATATTCTGATCGTTGGGCCCAGTTGGGTCGGTGACATGGTGATGGCGCAGACACTGTTCCAGAGCCTGCGCGTGCGCAACCCAGACTGCCAGATCGACGTGCTCGCTCCTGAGTGGAGCCGACCAATCCTCGAGCGCATGCCCGAAGTGCGCAAGGCCTTGAGCTTTCCGCTCGGCCACGGTGCCCTGGAACTGGCGACCCGCCGTCGCATCGGTAAATCCCTGGCGGGCCAGTACGACCAGGCGATCCTGTTGCCCAACTCGCTGAAGTCGGCGCTGGTGCCGTATTTTGCCGGCATTCCCAAGCGCACCGGCTGGCGCGGCGAGTTTCGCTACGTCTTGCTCAACGACGTGCGCACGCTGGACAAGGCGCGCTACCCGCTGATGATCGAACGTTTCATGGCCCTGGCCTATGCGCCGGGTGCCGAGTTGCCCAAGCCATACCCGCGCCCCAGCCTGCAGATCGACCCGGTGACCCGCGATGCGGCACTCGCCAAATTCGGCCTGGCCCTTGATCGCCCGGTGTTGGCCCTGTGCCCCGGCGCCGAGTTTGGCGAGTCCAAGCGCTGGCCGTCGGAGCACTACGCCAAGGTTGCCGAGACCAAGATCCGTGAAGGCTGGCAGGTGTGGTTGTTTGGTTCGAAGAAGGATCACCCGGTAGGTGAGGACATTCGCCAGCGCCTGATCCCCGGCCTGCGCGAAGAAGCGGTGAACCTCAGTGGCGACACGTCCCTGGCCGAGGCCATCGACCTGCTGTCCTGCGCCGATTCGGTGGTGTCCAACGACTCCGGCCTGATGCACGTCGCCGCTGCGCTGAATCGCCCGTTGGTGGCGGTGTACGGTTCCACCTCGCCGGGCTTCACCCCGCCGTTGGCCGACCAGGTCGAAGTGGTGCGCCTGGGGCTGGATTGCAGCCCGTGTTTTGATCGCACCTGCCGTTTCGGCCATTACAACTGCATGCGCCAATTGCTGCCGCAGCCGGTAACCGATGCCTTGCAACGGTTGCAGGGCGACGTGGTCGAGGTTCACTGAGTTGCGGGTACTGGTAATCAAGACCTCATCCCTGGGCGACGTGATCCATGCCTTGCCGGCACTGACCGATGCGGCGCGGGCGATCCCTGGCATTCGCTTCGACTGGGTGGTGGAAGAAGGCTTCGCCGAAATCCCCACCTGGCACCCGGCCGTCGACAAGGTGATCCCGGTGGCGATCCGCCGCTGGCGCAAGAACCTCTGGCAAACCTTCAAGAGCGGCGAGTGGCGGCGCTTCAAGCAGCAAGTCCAGTCGACCAAATACGACCTGGTGATCGATGCCCAGGGCCTGTTCAAAAGTGCCTGGCTGACCCGCTACGTGCGTGCTCCGGTGGCCGGATTCGACCAGCACTCGGCCCGTGAGCCGATTGCGGCGCGCTTCTATTCGCGGCGCCTGGCCGTGGCCCGTGGGCAGCATGCGGTGGAGCGTTTGCGTCAACTGTTCGCCGTGGCCCTCGGCTATGACTTGCCCAAAGGCTTGGGTGACTACGGCCTCAGCACCGAAAAACTCCTCGGCCTGCCGCCGAAAAAGCCCTTCGTCCTGCTGCTGCACGGCACCACCTGGGACACCAAGCATTGGCCCGAAGCCTATTGGCGCGAGTTGGCTGAACGCATGGGCCGCCTGGGCGTGGACGTGAAGTTGCCCTGGGGCAACGCCGCTGAAAAGGCCCGGGCTGAGCGCTTGGCCCAAGGCCTGAACAACGCCGAAGTGCTGCCCAAGCTGAACCTGGCCGGTGTGGCCCGTGTATTGGCTGGCGCCCGCGCCTGTGTGGCGGTGGACACCGGATTGGGGCATCTGGCGGCGGCACTGGATGTGCCGACCATTTCCCTGTTCGGCCCCACCAACCCCGGCCTGACCGGCGCCTACGGCAAGGGCCAGATTCACCTGGCCAGCGACTTTCCGTGTGCGCCGTGCCTGCAAAAACAATGTACCTATCAACCGACAGCCGACGACCTGCGTCGGTTCGACATCAAGCGCGAGTCGCCCCTGTGTTTCACGCGCCTGAACCCTGAGCGTGTGGCAACCCGGCTGAGCACGTTGTTACTGGCTGAGGAGCTGCACTGATGCAACTGGCTTTTGTTCTGTACAAATATTTCCCCTTCGGCGGCCTGCAGCGCGACTTCATGCGCATCGCCCTGGAATGCCAGCAGCGCGGCCATCAGATTCGTGTCTACACGCTGATCTGGGAAGGTGACATTCCGCCCGGTTTCGAAGTGCTGGTGGCGCCGGTCAAGGCGTTCTTCAACCATAAGCGCAACGAAAAGCTCAGTGCGTGGATGGAGGCCGACCTGGCCAAGCGCCCGGTGGACCGTCTGATCGGCTTCAACAAGATGCCAGGCCTGGACGTGTACTACGCCGCCGATGGCTGCTTTGAAGACAAGGCGCAAAACCTGCGCCATTCGCTGTACCGCAGCTTTGGCCGCTACAAGCACTTTGCCGAATACGAGCGTGCGGTGTTTGCCAAGGACGCCAAGACCGAAGTCTTGATGATTTCCGAAGTGCAGCAACCGCTGTTCATCAAGCATTACGACACGCCGCTGGAGCGCTTTCACCTGCTGCCACCGGGCATTGCCCAGGACCGCCGCGCGCCGCCGAATGCGGCCGAGATTCGTGAAGGCTTCCGCAAGGAATTCAACCTCGGCGATGACGACCTGCTGCTGGTGCAAATCGGTTCCGGCTTCAAGACCAAGGGCGTCGACCGCAGTCTCAAGGCCGTCGCCGCGTTGCCGGCCGAGCTGAAAAAACGCACGCGCCTGTTTGTAATCGGCCAGGACGACCCCAAGGTATTCCAACTGCAAAGCGCCACCCTTGGGCTGGGCGATAACGTGCAGTTCCTCAAGGGGCGCAGCGATATCCCGCGTTTCCTGCTGGGCGCCGACCTGTTGATCCACCCGGCGTACAACGAAAACACCGGCACCGTATTGCTCGAAGCCCTGGTGGCCGGGTTGCCGGTGCTGGTCTCGGCCGTGTGTGGTTATGCCCATTACATCGCCGAAGCCGACAGCGGCCTGGTGCTGGACGAGCCGTTTGAACAGGCTCAGTTGAACCAGTACCTGGCGCAGATGTTGACCGATTCTGCACAGCGCGCGGCCTGGGGCCGCAATGGGTTGGCCTTCGCCGAGACGGCCGACCTCTACAGCATGCCGCAGCACGCTGCGGATGTGATTCTGGCGGAGCCAAAACGATGAAGTTGATTCTTGCCGAACCGTTCAAGACGCTATGGGCCGGGCGTGACGCCTTCGCCGAAGTCGAGAAACTGCAAGGCCAGGTATTCCGTGAACTGGCGGCGCGTCGCACGCTGCGCACCGAGGTGGATGGCCGCCCGTATTTCGTGAAAATCCACCGTGGCATCGGGTGGGCGGAAATCTTCAAGAACCTGATCACCGCCAAGCTGCCGGTGCTCGGCGCCGGCCTGGAATGGGATGCCATTCACCGCTTGCAGGAGATCGGCGTACCGACCATGACCGGCGTGGCCTTCGGCGAAAAAGGCAGCAACCCGGCGGACCAGCACTCGTTCATCATCACTGAAGAATTGGCGCCGACCATCAGCCTTGAAGACCTCACCGTCAACTGGGTCGCCGAACCGCCCACACCTGCACTGCGCCATGCGCTCACGGCCGAACTGGCGCGCATGGTCGGCGACATGCACCGGGGCGGCGTGAATCACCGCGATTGCTACCTGTGCCACTTCCTGCTGGACACGTCCAAGCCGATCGACGCACGCAACATCAAGCTCTCGGTGATCGACCTGCACCGGGCGCAGATGCGCGCCCATCTGCCAATGCGTTGGCGCGACAAGGACCTCGCCGCGCTGTACTACTCGGCGCTGGAAATCGGCCTGACCCGGCGCGATAAACTGCGCTTCCTCAAGGGCTATTTCCGCCAACCGCTGCGTCAGATCCTGGCCGAGCAATCGGCGTCCCTGAGCCTGATGCAACGCAAGGCCGACAAGTTGTACGCCCGCAAGCAACGTTACGGGGATGCGATCTGATGGCGGGTTGGAACCTGAAACCTGCCTACGCCGCCCTGGCGGATGATTTTGGAAGTCTCGAAGCGGTGTTTGCCCTGCAAGGCGAGCGGCTGACCCGCGACCCACTGTCGGAAGTAATCCGGGTGGAGCGTGACGGGGTCAATTACTACGTCAAGCGCTACACGGGCGCCGGCAAGGGCCTGCGGCGTTACCTGGGCAAGCCGCGGGTCAAGTCCGAATGGCAGAACCTCAAGCGCTTCGCCAAGTGGGGCATTCCCACTGCCGACGTGGTCGCCTGGGGCCTGGAGCGCAGCGGCCTGGCCTATGATCGTGGCGCGATGATCACCCGCGAGTTGCCGAGGACAGAAGACCTCTCGGTCCTGGCCGAACGTAAGGATGCGCGCCTGCGCGATCCCAGGTGGGTCAGCGCGGTCAGCCGCCAGCTCGCCGAATACACGCGCACCATGCACGATCATCGCTTTACCCATAACGACTTGAAGTGGCGCAACCTGCTGATCGACGACCAGGCCACCCTGTACCTGATCGATTGCCCCAACGGCGATTTCTGGCGCGGTTTCTGGCTCAAGTACCGCATTACCAAGGACCTGGCCTGCCTGGACAAGGTGGCCAAGTATCACTTGTCGGCCACCCAGCGCCTGCGCTTCTACATGCAGTACCGTCAGTGTCGGCACCTGAGTGAGTCGGACAAACGGCGGATTCGCCACGTAGTGAAGTTTTTCGAGGGACGTGAATGAGTGATTTCCTGGCGGCTGAAGATCGCGCCCTGCTGGAGCGCCACGGCCTTGCGACCTTCGACGCCCTGTGGGCCAAGCAACTGGACGCGGTGGACGAGCCGAACACCAGCCGTGGCGGCTGGAGCAGCGTGTTTCGCCTGGAGCTCGACGGCCACGGTTATTACCTCAAGCGCCAGAGCAACTACCTCACGCGCAGCTTGCACCGGCCCTTGGGCGAGCCGAGTTTTTCCCGCGAGTTCCGCAACATCAGCCGTTACCGCAAGCTCGGGATCCCGGCGCTGCAGGCGGCGTTCTACGGCGAGCGCAAAGTCGCCGGTGAACACCGCGCGATGCTGCTGACCCGTGCCCTGGACGGCTGGAATGACCTGGATTCGTTGCTGGAACAATGGGCGCAACTGAGCGACGCCCAGCACCGCGCAATCCTTCTGGCCTGCGGCCTGTTGGCGCGCCGGTTGCACAGCGTCGGCCAGGTGCATGGCTGTTTTTACCCCAAGCATATTTTCCTGCAGGCCACTGGTGACGGCTACGCTGCGCAGTTGATCGACCTGGAGAAAACCCGCCCGCTGCTGTTCGGCTGGCGGGACCGGGTCAAGGACCTGGAACCGTTGTTGCGCCGTGCGCCGCAGTGGTCGGACGCACAGGTGCGTCAGCTGCTGGCGGCTTACCTCGATCAGCCCGAGGGCAGCGCACTCGTCACCGCCTGGCTGCAACGCCTGACGAAGCGGCGTAGCCACAAGGAGAACCGCTGATGCGTCTGTCCGAGTTGAAACACGCCGGCCGCACGCCGCGCCTGCCCCTCACTATCGACCTGGCGGATGCCGCCGGCCCTGGCCAACTGCAGCTGCTGAGCCTGTTGCGGGTGTTGCCGGGCGAGCGCTACGTGGGCGCGGCGGTATGGCGCGGGCGTCCGGTGCTGGCCAAATTATTGGTGGGCAGCAAGGCCGCGCGGCATTTCCAGCGTGAACTCAGCGGCGTTCGCCTGCTGGCCGAGCAAGGCCTGACCACCCCGCTATTGCTCGCCGATGGCTTGCAGGAAGGCGAGGGCGGCTGGCTGCTGTTCGAGTTTATCGAAGGTGCCGAGAGCCTGGCTGATGCCTGGCAGGCAGTCGAAGCGCTGCCGCCCCTGGCCGACGAGCAAACCGCCGTGCTGGCCGAGGCGCTGGGTGCGATCGGGCAGATGCATGCCAAGGGCCTGTGGCAGGAAGACCTGCACCTGGACAACCTGCTGCGTCAGGACGGCAAGCTGTACCTGATCGATGGCGCCGGTATTCGCGTCGAAGAGGCCGGCAAGTCACTGTCGCGTAACCGCGTGCTGGAAAACCTCGGGGTATTTTTCGCCCAATTGCCGAAAAACCTCGAGCCGTTTACCGAAGAATTACTGGTGTACTACCTGCTGGGCAACGGCGAGCACGCCTTGCCCCTCGAAGCCCTGGAAAAGCAGGTGCGCAAGGTCAGCGCCTGGCGCCTGAAGGACTTCTTGAACAAGGTGGGCCGCGACTGCACGCTGTTCAGCGTGGTGCGTGGCGCCTTTGCCTTGCGCGCGATTCGTCGCGAAGAAGAGTCCGCGATGCTGCCGGTGCTGGCGCAGGCGGATGCGCTGCTGGATCAGGGCCACCTGTACAAGACCGGTGGTGCGGCCAGTGTGGCCAAGGTCGAAGTGGCCGGCCGGCCGCTGGTGATCAAGCGCTATAACATCAAGGGCTTCGCCCATTGGCTCAAGCGCTTCTGGCGCCCGAGCCGCGCCTGGCATTCCTGGCGCGAAGGCAATCGCCTGGCCTTCCTCGGCATCGCCACGCCCAAGCCGCTGGCCGTACTGGAAAAGCGTTTTTTCTGGCTGCGCAGCCGCGCTTACCTGGTCACCGAATACCTGCCGGGCCCGGACATCATCGAGCGTTTCGCGCCCTATATCGAACACGGTGACGCGCCGGAAGATGAACTGCTGGCGCTGGACCATTTGTTCGCCGAGCTGATTCGCGAGCGCATCAGCCATGGCGACTTCAAGGGCCATAACCTGTTCTGGGATAAGGATCGCTGGTCGCTGATCGACCTCGACGCGATGTGCCAACACAGCTCTGCCGCCAGCTTCGCCCCGGCGTATGCCAGGGACCGTGCGCGGTTTATGCGAAATTGGCCTGAGAGTAGTGCGTTGTATCAGATGATTGATCAGCGTTTGCCGAAGCAACCGACCTGATCGTTCCCACGCAGGGTGAACGATCAAGAACTGTTGCCTGAGCAACAGTTATCGGACAGTTATTGGCCCAGAACGACAGCCCGCCTTAACCCGCAAACGTTATGCCCTTGATTTGATGCAATAAAAATCCTGGCACGGGCTCTGCAATGCCTCCTGGTGAACCCTTTCACCGGTCGCAGCGGAGCCCTGTATGCCTTCCAGCCTTTCCTCGTTTTCCCGTTTGATCTGCCTTGGCGCCGTGCTGTTGCTGGGCCATGTCGTCAGTGTCCAGGCCGCCGAGGGCGATGATGCGGTGCCGTCCCTGGCCGGCAAGCGCATTGCAGTGAGCATGACCGGCACCAGTCACTATTTCGATATCAAGGCGTTCCAGGCCCAGGTCGATGAGATCAAGCGCCTGGGCGGCACGCCGATCACCCTCGATGCCGGGCGTAATGACAAGAACCTGGTGACCCAACTGCAAACGGTGGTCACCCAGAAACCCGACGCCGTGATCCAGACCCTCGGCACCCTCAGCGTGATCGACCCCTGGCTCAAGCGCATCAGCAAGGCCGGCATCCCGTTGTTCACCATCGATGCACCGTCCCAATACAGCCTCAACAACACCACCTCCGACAACGTCGCCACCGGCAAGGCCTTGGCCGATCAATTGATCAAGGACGCTGGCGGCAAAGGCAAGATCCTGGTGTTCAACGGCTTCTGCGGCGTGCCGGTGTGTGCGATCCGTTATGACCAGTTGAAGCTGGCGCTCAAGGATTACCCCCAGCTGGAAATCATCCAGCCGGAGCTTCGCGACGTGATCCCCAACACCGTGCAGGACGCCTATTCCCAAGTGTCGGCGCTGCTCAACAAATACCCGGCGGGCAGCGTCTCGGCGATCTGGTCGGCGTGGGATATTCCGCAACTGGGCGCGAGCAAGGCGCTGATCGATGCAAAGCGCACCGAGATCAAGACTTACGGCGTCGACGGTACGCCGGAAGTGCTGGCGCTGCTCGGCCAGGCGAATTCGCCGGTGGGGGCGGTGGTGGCGCAGCAACCGGCGTTGATCGGCAAGACCGCTGTGCAGAACGTGGCGCGTTACCTGGCCGGGCAACGTGACCTGCCCAAGGAAACCCATGTCGCCACGCTGCTGACCACCGCCGCCAACCTGGCGCAGGTTCAGCAACTGCGGGGTGACTGATGCCGGCATTGCACCTGCAACACCTGCATAAACGCTTTGGCGCCACCCTGGCGCTGGATGATGCGAGCCTTAAAGTCGAACGCGGCAGCATCCACGGTCTGGTCGGGGAGAACGGTGCGGGCAAGTCGACCTTGATCAAGATCCTGGCCGGCATCCACAAGGCGGACGCGGGGCAGGTGAGTATCGGTGGCCAGTCGTACGCCGCGCTTTCACCGCGTCAGGTGGATGCGCTGGGCGTGCAGTTCATCCATCAGGAGCGCCTGTTGCCGGCGAGTTTTACCGTGGGCGAAGCGCTGTTTTTCGGGCATGAGTTGCGGCGCGGGCCGTTTGTGGATCGACGCCGGCAGCAGCGTGAAGCCGAGCGCTTGCTGGCGGAATATTTTGATCTGCAATTGCCCGCCGGCGCGCTGGTGAGTGAGCTGAGCAGTGCCGAGCGCCAGGTGCTGCAAATCACCCGTGCGTTGATTCGCCAGCCCAAGATTCTGGTGTTCGACGAACCCAGCGTGGCGCTGGTCAAGCGCGAAGTCGACCAGTTGCTGCGCATCGTCAAACGCCTGCGCGACCAGGGTTTATCCATCCTGTACATCTCCCATTACCTGCAGGAAATCGACAGCCTGTGCGATGAAGTCACGGTGCTGCGCAATGGCCGGGACGTAGCGGTGGTGCAACCACGGCATACGTCCAGCGCCGAGATTGCGCGGCTGATGGTCAATCGCGAAGTGCAGGAGATGTACCCCAAGGCCAAGGTTGCGCTGGGGGCGCCGTTGTTGCAGGTGCGCGGGTTGAGATTGGCGCGGCGCTATCGGCAGATCGATCTGGACGTGCGGCGCGGAGAAATCGTCGGCCTGACCGGGCTGGTCGGCTCGGGAGCCAAGGAGTTGTTCAAGACACTCTTCGGTGTCGAGCGCGCCGACAGCGGCAGTGTGCATCTGGACGGGCGTCTACTGCGCCTGCGTTCGCCGGGCCAGGCGATTGCCGCGGGTATTGCGCTGGTGCCCGAAGAGCGGCGCAGCCAGGGAATTTCGCCAGTGCTTTCGGTGCTGGAAAACCTCACGCTGGCGGGGCTCGGGCGGTTCAGCCGCTGGGGGTTGTTAAGCCGTCGCAAGGAGCAGGCGGAATGCCTGCGGCTGATCGACGAATTGGCAATCAAGGCGCCTGGGCCCCAAGCGGCCGTCAGCCAGCTCAGTGGCGGCAACCAGCAGAAGGTCGCTCTGGGAAAATGGCTGAGCCGCCGCTCGGCGGTGTACCTGCTGGATGAACCCTGCGTGGGGGTGGATGTGGGCGCCAAGGTGGAGATCTATCGCTTGATCGGGCGCTTGGTGGAAGAGGGGGCGGCGGTGCTGGTGTTGTCTTCGGATTTGCCGGAGTTGTTGGGGATCAGTGATCGCATCCTGGTGTTGCATCGGGGGGAGATCGCCGGTGAATTCCGTGCGGGGGAAGCGGACAGCGATCAGTTGCTGGCCTGTGCGACGGGAGCCGTGGCTGCGGCGGCTTCAAACGTTCGCGAGGTGGAACATGCTTGACGCGGCGGCTCCTGGGTTATCGCAGCGCTTGTGGGTGCTGGTGCTGCGCCGTGGTTCGGTGGGCGTGTTTGTGGCGATCCTGCTGGGGTTTGCCGTGGCTGCGCCGAACTTTCTGTCGGTGGGTAATCTGGCCAATGTGTTCAGCCAGTCGGCGATCCTCGGTGTGCTGGCCTTCGGGCTCACCTGCGTGATTATCGGCGGCGGTTCTAACGTGGTGTCCGGAGGACTGGACCTGTCGCTGGCGGCCAACCTGGGGTTGTGCGCGGCGGTGTTCAGCCGCCTCAATAATGCCGGCCTGGATCTCGGGTTGACGTTGCTGCTGACCCTGGGCTGCGGCCTGGCGGTCGGCTTGCTCAATGGAATGGCCGTGGTGGTGCTGCGTTTGCCGCCGTTGCTGGCGACCCTGGCCAGCATGAATGTGTTGGCCGGGCTGGAGTTGGTGTTGACGGAGAACACGGTGGTCTCCACGGATTCGCCGTTACTGGACCTGCTCAGTGGCGGCGCCTGGTTGGGCGTACCGGCCCTGGCCTGGGTGTTGTTGCTGACAGCGGGGGCGCTGACATTGCTGATCCAGCATTCGGCCTACGGGCTGCGCCTGCATGCGGTGGGCGAATATCCCCAGGCGGCCGAAGCGGCGGGTATTGGCGTGTCCGCCTACGTGCTGTCGAGCTATTTACTGTCCGGCCTGTGCGCCGCCGTGGCTGCGCTGTGTTCGGCGGCGTTTTTCAGCGGCAGCACTACCGGTTCCGGCGACATGCTGCTGTCGGTGGTGGCGATCGCCTTTCTCGGCGTGGTGTTTTCCCGCCGGCTGGTGGCGAGTATTCCGGGGACTTTACTGGCGGCGTTGTTGATCGGTTTTCTGATCAATGGCTTTCAATTGCTTAACGTCTCCAGCTTTTGGGTCAATGGTGTGCAGGGCGTGTTGATCTTGCTGGTCGTCGCGGCGTCCAGTGCATTGAACCGAGGGGCGACGGCATGAACGCACGGGCCTTATTGCCGCTGACATTGCCACTGGTATTCACGCTGATTGTCGTGGTGTTTGCGCTGCAAGCGCCGGGCTTCCTCAGTGCAGGCAACCTGCAAAGCCTGGTGCTGAACAACTTCGTGCTGCTGGCGATTGTTGCCATCGGCATGACCTACGCGGTGGCGGCCGGTGGCATCGACCTGTCGGTGGGCACGGCGCTGGACTTTGCCAGTTTCAGTTTTGTCGTGCTGCTCAACGCCGGGCATGGCTGGGCGGTGGCCGTAACGGGCGCGCTGGCGGCGGCGCTGCTGGTGGGGCTGGTCAATGCGGGCTTGATTGCCGGGCTGCGGATCAGTCCGTTTCTGGCCACGCTTGGGACTTTGTTTATCGGCACCAGCGCCCAGCAATTGCTCTCGGACGGCGGCCAGCCGATCTATATCGTCCAAGGCTTGAAGCCTGAGCTGACGGGGCTGACACCGCTGCTGATCGTATTGGGGCTGGCGCTGTTCTATGGCCTGGCACTGGCGCGCGGACGCCTGGGTCGCGAATTGCTGGCCCAGGGCACCCAGCCGCTGCTGGCGTATTACTCGGGGTTGTCGGTGCGGCGCATCGTCACCGTCGTGGCCCTGGCTACCGCCCTGGCCTGTGGGGTGGCGGGCGTGTTGCTCGGTTCGACAGTCAGCGCCTATGTGCCGCTGTCCGGTAACGCGTTTTTGCTCAATGCGATTGGTGCGGTGTTTATCGGTACCACCTTGAGCAGACAGGGCCGGGCGAATATTCCCGGGACCCTGCTGGGCGTGTTGTTTATCAACGTGATCGCCAACGGCCTGCTGCTGATCGGCTGGAATTTCTACTGGCAGCAGGTGGCGACCGGGGTGCTGATCTTTATCGTGCTGAGCTTCAGTTTTGCCAGCCGGCGGATGCTGGAGCGCGTCTAGTGTTGCACCCCGAAAGCTGGACTCCATCCGACGCTTGGGGGGGCATGAGCAAGCTCCCCTTATTGCATAAACAATCAGGCGACCGAATTCCTGTGGCGAGCGGGCTTGCCACAGGGGTTCCGGTTTGCTGCGCGACAGCGCTATGTCGAAGAGGTAGCGGGGGCCTTCCACATTTAATGTGTGGGGCGTTCAGAATTGATACTCGGCACCCGCCCCGGCATACCACGAGCGTCCAGGCGCCGCCTCGTAGTAGCGGCCGTTGCCGTCGCCGACGATCACCGAGCCGACGTACTGGCGGTCCAGCAGGTTATCCAGGCGCAGGGTCTGGTGGAAGGTCCAGTGTTCGACCTTCTGCTCGAACCGTGCGCGCCAGTTGAACACGCTGTAGCCCGGCGCGGCGTGTTGGCTGTTGGTGTCTTCGACGTAGACCTTACTGCGGTACATGCCCTCGACAGCGGTGCTGACCCAGTCCCGGGGTTTCCAGTTCAGCTCGGCGAACAGCGTGGTTTGGGGTACGCCGGGAAGGTAGTTGCCTTTGTCCACGGGAGTTGTGCCACTTGTGAAGTCGCTGTCGTAGGTAGCTTGCAGGCGGGTGTAGGCGAGGTTGGTGCTCCAGTGTTCGGCGAGTTGGCTTTCGATACCCAGTTCGAAACCCCGGCGCAGGGTGCGGCCGGCGTTTTGGTAGGTGGTGCGCCCTCCGCTGGATTGCTGCACTACCAGTTCGTCCTCGGTGGTGATCTGAAAGAGGGCCGCATTCACGCGGGTGTCCTGGCCAATGCGAGCTTTCAGGCCAACTTCATACTGTTTGCTGACCGATGGCTTGAGCGCAAAGTTGAAGCCGTTCGCCGTGCTGGAATATGCGGACTCGGCCTGAGTTGGGGTTTCGAAGCCCCTGCCCGCGCTTACATAACCGTGCAAGTCAGGCGTGAAGGCGTACATGACGCTGACCGACGGCGTGTTCTTCTGGTAGGTCTTGCTGCCGCCGTCGTTGCCGTCGCTGAGGAAGTGATCGTCTACGTCCATTTCCATGGTGCTGTGGCGCAGGCCCGCTTGCAGGGTCCAGTCACCCAGCAGCCAGTTGGCTTGCACGAACGGGTCGAGGCTGGTGGCGGTATCGATTTCATCGCGGCCCAAGGCCCCTTTGACACCATGCACCCCATTGACGGTGTTGGAATAACCTTGGCGATCATCCTGGCTGCGGTCGTAGTCGAGGCCGGTGATCAGGGTCAGCTCGCCGGGTGCGCTGGTGATGGGTTGCAGCCAATGGAGGGAGCCGCCATAAAACTTGCGGTCGAAAGCCACCACACCGCCGCGAGCGTTAGCCGGATTGGCGGCTCCACTGCCGAACTTGTCCGGGATCGACAGATACTGAATCACACTCCGGCGCCCGGTATACCCGTTCACCTGCAGCGTCGCATCACCGAAGTACCGCTCATAATTCATGCCCAATTGCTGATGATCGATACTTTTGCGCGTGTTGTACGTCAGCGCATTGGTGCTTACCGAGCGCGGGTCGGCCTTGTAGGCGTCCCAGGTCTGTCCCAATGGATCCTGGGTGCCATTCTGCTCCAGGCTGCTGTAGATCAGCGCGAGCTTGCTGTCGTCATCCGGTTGGACATTGAGCTTGGCGAAGGTCTGGTCGCGACGGGCGCTGCTGTGGTCGCGGTAGCCGTTGGTGTCCATGCGCGAGGCGTCGAGTACAAAGCCTGCGCCATTCGCCGCGCCTTCGGCGTTCAGGTGGTTTTTGTTCAGGCCGTCGCTGCCCACCAGGGTTTCGGCGCCGATGCGCGGCGGGCCTTCGCCATCGCGGGAAAACATCTGGATCACGCCGCCGGCATTGCTGCCATACAGGGTGGCGGCCGGGCCGCGTAGCACTTCGATGCGCTCGGCGGTGTCGAGGTTGAACGTGGCGGCCTGGCCCTGGCCGTCCGGGGTGCTGGCGGGAATGCCGTCGGCGATCAGCTTGATGCCGCGCACACCGAAGGCCGAACGGGCGCCGAAGCCGCGGGAGGAAATCTGCAGGTCCTGGGCATAGTTCTGGCGGTTCTGCACCACCAGGCCTGGCACGCGGGACAGGGCTTCGGAGGCGTTGATGCCCAATTGGCCGTCGCTGATCTGCTCGCGGCTGATGCCGTCCACCGAGTACGGCAGGTCGAAGGTCGGGCTGGCGCTGCGCGAGCCGGTAACGACGCTGGGGTCGAGGATCAGGGCGGTGTCATCAGCCTGGACGACGCCGCACAGGGCGAGCAGGCTGGGCAGCAGCAGGTTGCAACGGGCGAGGGGGGTCATGAGTCAGCCGGAATCCGTGGCGCTTAGGGTGTAAACGCGCAAAAGGGCGCGAGTTTAGTGACTTGGAGGATTTTTATCATTCAGGAATCCGGCTGTGCGACCGATCAGCACGGTCGCACTGGGCGCACGCGGGGCGTGTCAGCGTGATCGGCCCTTGCGAACGGCGATGGCAGGCGACTCTTGCCGCTCGCCGCTAACAGCTTCCCACTGCTTTTGAGCTATAATCCCGCCCTTTAGCTGTTTCCTGCCCAGGCGGGAAGCACACTTTTTTCAGGCGCAACCCGCCTGCATGCAGACTAAAAGAGGCTAGACCCCTGTGGCATTGACGATTCTTGGCCTGTCCGGCGCCCTTAGCCATGATCCTTCCGCAGCCTTGTATATCGACGGCAAGCTGATCGCGGCCGCCGAAGAAGAGCGCTTCGTACGCGACAAACATGCAAAGAACCGCATGCCCTACGAGTCGGCGAAGTTCTGCCTGGAACAGGCCGGCATCAAGCCTTCCGACGTTGATGTGGTGGCGATCCCGTTCGCCCCGATCAGCCTGTTCGGCGAGGCGCGCTGGCACTACGCCAAGCGTTACTGGTACGCCCCGGACCGCGCACTCGATGCGATCCTGATGGGCAACCGTCGCTACAAGCGCTACCGCAACAAGATCGTCTGGTGCCTGGAACAGCTGGGCTTCGATCCGAAGAAAATCAAGATCGAACCGGTTGAGCACCACCTGGCCCACGCTTCCAGCGCCTATCACTGCTCCGGCTTCCAGGAGAAGACCGCGATCCTCGGGATCGACGGTAAGGGTGAGTACGCCACCACGTTCTTCGGCTACGGCGAGAACGGCAAGATCCACAAGATCAAGGAATTCTACGATCCGGACTCCCTCGGCGGCCTGTACGGCGCGATCACCGAGTTCCTCGGTTTCGAGATGCTCGACGGCGAGTTCAAGGTCATGGGCATGGCGCCTTACGGCGATGCCAGCAAATACGATTTCTCGCGCCTGGCTTCGTTTGAAAACGGCGAGCTGGTGATCAACACCGACTACGCCAACGTCATCGGCCTGCGCCGTTATAAAGAGAAGGGCAAGGGCTTCTACTTCTCGCCGAAACTGATCGAATGGCTGGGCCCCAAGCGCGAAGGCGACATCGCCGACGAGCCGTACATCCACTACGCCGCCAGCATGCAGGCGCTGTTCGAAAAACTGGCCCTGCAGATGATCGACCACTACCTGGGCGACATCCTCAAGGACACCGGCAAGCTGGCCTTCGCCGGCGGCTGTGCGCTGAACGTCAAGCTGAACCAGAAGATCATTGCCCGTGACGACGTGAAAGAGCTGTTCGTGCAGCCGGCGTCCGGCGATGCCGGCACCGCTGTCGGTGCCGCCGCCTACGTGTCCCACGCCCGTGGTGTACCGGTGGAGAAGATGGAACACGTCTACCTCGGCCCGTCCTACAGCAACGAAGACGTAATCGCCGCGTGCGCCAGGCACGAGAGCAAGCCGAACTGGCGCAAGATCGAGAACATGCCTGCGCGCATCGCCAAGATCATGGTCGACGGCAACCCGGTGGCCTGGTTCCAGGGCCGTATGGAGTTTGGCCCGCGCGCCCTGGGCGGTCGTTCCATCATCGGTTGCCCAAGTGCAACCGGCGTGGCAGACCGCATCAACCACCAGATCAAGTTCCGCGAGCGCTGGAGGCCTTTCTGCCCGTCGATGCTCGACACCGTGGCGCCGCAGATGATCAAGGTCGATCACCCGGCGCCGTTCATGACCTTCACCTTTGAAGTGTCGGAAGAGTGGAAGACCCGCGTGCCGGAAGTGGTCCATGAAGATGGCACCTCCCGCGCCCAGGTGCTCAAGCGCGAATACAACCCGCGCTACTACGACATGATGAAAGAGCTGGAAGTACTGACCGGCAATGGCGTGTCCCTGAACACCTCGCTCAACCGTCGTGGCGAAGCGATGATCTGCTCGCCGACCGACGCGCTGAACATGTTCTTCGGCTCCGACCTGCAATACCTGATCATGGAAGACATCCTGGTCGTCAAAGACGGCGTGGACCCTTATGACGCGCTCGGCTGAACGCCACGTCCTGCAGTTCTGCCATGGCTATGACGGGCCGTTCCTGGATTGCGCCCGGCAGTACGCCAGCTTGTTCGCAGGCTCCGGCTACAAGGTGACCACGGTGTTTCTCACCGGGGTCGCCGACCCGCAAGTGGCCGCCGGTTGTGCGTCCGATGAGGTGTTGTTCATGGAATTCAGCTCCAAGGCCATTCGTGGCCTGAAGCTGGGTGCCATCCGTGAACTGCGCAAGATCGCCGCGTCGCGCAACTTCAGTTTTTGTATCGCGCACCGTTTCAAGCCGATCTACATTGCCTTGCTCGGCACGCGGCTGCCGGTGATTGGCGTACATCACGCCTTTGGTGATTACCAGCGCCGCAGCCGCAAGCTGTTTGCCGGGATTTTCCGCAAACGCTTGAGCCTGCTGGGTGTTTCCGACGCGGTGCGTGATGACATGCGCCACTGCTTGCCGACCTGGCCTGCGGCACGTATCCAGACCTTGTATAACCGCATCGACGTTGACGCTTTGCAGGCCACCCAGGTGCCTGCGCATGAGGCGCGCGATGCGCTGGGGTTGTCGCCGGACGAGTGGGTGGTCGGCAATGTCGGCCGCCTGCACCCGGACAAGGACCAGGCCACGCTGCTCAAGGGCTTTGCCCTGGCGCTGCCGCACCTGCCGGCTGAAAGCCGCCTGGCGATCCTCGGCAGCGGGCGCCTGGAGCAGGACCTCAAGGCTCTCGCACACGAGCTGGGTATTGCCGACAAGGTGTTGTTCCTCGGCCAGGTGCCGGAGGCGCGCCGGTATTTCCGTGCATTCGATGTGTTTGCCCTGAGCTCCGACCACGAACCCTTTGGCATGGTGCTGCTGGAAGCCATGGCGGCCGGCGTCCCGCTGCTGGCCACGGCCTGTGGCGGCGCGAAGGAAGTGGTCGAAGGCGTGGGTATCCTGTTTCCCTTCGGCGATGCCGAACACCTCGCCCAGGGGCTGCGGCACCTGGCAGCGATGGATCAACACCAGCAACGGCAGTGCGCCGAGATGATGCTGGAGCGCCTGCGCGAGCGTTTCTCGGACCAGGCGGTACGCGATACCTTCTGGCAATTGCCGCACGTTATTGAACTGACTGCGGGGGCTTGATGCTCAATCGATTCCAAGGCTGGCGTGAGCGTGGCTGGTCCGTCGTCGACGCGCCGGTCTACAGCGATGCCTGGCAGCGTTTTGGCGGCAGTGTCGCGACCCATCCGCAAGTGATCGAACGTTTGGCCGGGCTGGCCGACATCCCGGTGCGTTACCTGGCCTGGGAGCAGGGTGGCGAGCTTCAGGCGTGCATCGCGACCTGGGGGCGCGACCTGGCCTTGTCCAAGGATGTGCTCAAGCAGCGCGGCAAAAAAGGCCTGTTCGACCTGGGTAACGCCGAGTTGATCCTGCCGGCCGCGCCTGCAGCCCAGGCGCCCTTGCGGCACCGCGCACGCTACTTGTCGGCGCTGAACGAAGGCCGTTTCAGCGGTCTCAAGCCCCAGGCCGAACAATTGGCCATGGCCCGCACCCCGGAAGAACTGTCGAAGAAGTTTCGCTACAACCAGCGTCGCGAGCTGCGCTTGCTCGAAGAGGCCGGGGGTGTGGTGCGGCCGGTGAGCGAGTTTTCCAGTGGGGAACTGGCTGCGATCTACTGCGACCTGTTCCTGCGTCGCTGGGGCTTTGTCGCCACGGGCGCCGAACGTATGTCCGAGGTGATCGAGCTGTTGCGCGAATGGCTGATCGGCTCGGTGATATTCCTCAATGACGCGCCCATCGCTATCCAGTTGGTGTACCGGGTCGAGTCACCGGAGTGGATCAGCGTGGAGTACGTCAATGGCGGCGTCGACCCGCAAACCCGTGCGTTCAGTCCGGGCAGTGTCCTGAGCTTCCTCAATACCCAGAGCGCCTGGGAACAGGCGCGTGAAGTCGGCAAGCCGCTGCGTTTTTCCTTTGGGCGTGCCGACCGCGAGTACAAGGACCGTTGGTGCAACCCTGTGCCGGTGCTGACCGTATGAGCCGCAAACAGCAATTGCTCAAGCGCCATCGGCGCAATAAACGGGTCGGCTTGCTGATCGGCCTGCTGTTGCTGGTGGTGATTGGCCTCTGGGTGGCCTGGTGGCTGCCGTTGGTGCTCGGTGTGCTGGCCTGGGTCGCCCATGAGGCATGGTTTGCCGACCATCTGTTTTATGCGCCCAACGAAGACTACCAATACCGGTTTTCGGCGGATGCCGAGGTGGCTGGGGTTCGCTTCGAAGGTAACCGGCTGCGGGTGGATTCGCCGCTGCAAGCCGAGGCGACGCTGGTGTTGGCTATCAAGGTCAAGGGCAGCTGGCTGGGACGTTTTCTCGACCCTGTGGTTGAAATTTCGGCGGGTGACAACACGGACCGGCAAGCTTTCGAGCGTGGGGTAAACGGTGTCCGTTATCTGAACCTCAGTGGCTGGGCACCGGCCCTGATGTCCGGTGAGCTGCGTTTACGCGGGCGCTTTTGCAGCCTGCAGGGCGCTCCTCGGCTGTGGGCCTGGGGTACGCCGGATTATTCGGCGCAACGGGTCATGGTTATCGCGCCTCACGCCGACGATGCCGAACTGGCTGCCTTTGGCCTTTACAGCCAGGCCGACAAGCCGTGGATCGTGACCCTCACCGCCGGTGAAATCGAAGCCGAGCACTATCAGCACATGGGCCTGGATCCGGTCGAGGCCGCGCGAATCAAAGGGCGCCTGCGTGCCTGGGACAGCATTGCCGTGCCGCTTTGGGCCGGGGTGCCACAGGCGCACTGCGTACAGCTGGGTTACTTCTGCCTGCAACTGCCGGCGATGCGCGCTGCGCCTGATCAGCCGATCGCTTCGCGCGAGGCCGACCTGTCGGATACCCGACTGTTCCGGCAATTCAATCCTTTCCCGTTGCCGGCGGATGCCGATGGCCTGCCGACCTGGCAGAACCTGCTCGCTGATCTGCGTCAGTTACTGCTGACCGCGCGCCCTGAAGTAATCGTCTTGCCCCATCCGATCCTGGATCCCCATCCTGATCACATCTGCGCGCAGCAAGCGGTGATCGAAGCCTTGCAAGGTTTGGAGTGGCAGCCGACCACCGTGCTCGGTTACGCCAACCACCTGCATGACAACGACCGCTGGCCCATGGGGGACGCGGGTGCCGGTATTGCCTTGCCGCCGCTGTTCGATGACGCGCAGGAACTGTGGCCGTGCAGCCTGTCGC
This sequence comes from Pseudomonas sp. SJZ103, assembly GCF_007828335.1. Taxonomy (NCBI): domain Bacteria; kingdom Pseudomonadati; phylum Pseudomonadota; class Gammaproteobacteria; order Pseudomonadales; family Pseudomonadaceae; genus Pseudomonas; species Pseudomonas sp. SJZ103. The sequence goes on along the minus strand of NZ_VIUN01000003.1, from coordinate 202,313 downwards.
TGTCGCCGGCACAGCAGCGCGACAAGGCCATGGCGCTGGGCATGATGCATGACCTGCAACCCGCCCCGCCGTTCAAGCGCCGTGTGCGGCGCTGGCTGCAGCGGGTCTTGGCGGGGCGGGCGCGGTCGCCTTATGGTGAGAACGAGTTTTTCCGCAAGGCCGTACGACGGCATGAGTTGTTCTGGCGTTTGTGAAAGGAAAGGTCATGAAAGTTTTGTTTCTGGTACAGAAAGAACAGCGCGCGATTCTGGATCGCCTGTACGAAGGCATCGCCGAGCACTGCGAGTGTGATACGCGTTGGCTGAGCAGCGCTGATCAGCGCAACCTGCGCGCTTACTTCAGGCGCGAAGTCGACGTGACCCGTTATGACCGCATCGTGTTTTTCCTGCGGTTCAAGCAGGAAATTCGCCAGGCCGGCTTTATCCGTACGATCCCGAACCTGGTGATCCTCGAACACGACGCCTACCAGAACTACATTCCCTGCAAGTACACGGGCAAGTTCAGTGCCCATTACCGTCGCTTGCCGTGGGCCCGGATCATCAGCTCGGGGTATATGGTGACCGAGCGCCTGCGCGCCGAGGGCTTTGATGCGGTGTTCGTGCCCAAGGGCTACGATCAGGCGCTGTTGCAGGCCCAGGGGTTGGAGCGCGACATTGAGCTGGCATTTGTCGGCAGCACCAACAGCGTGGCCTATAGCGGTCGCAAGGCGTTGCTCGATGAGTTGGCCCGCGTTGAACCTTTGGTGGTCACGCGCACCAAATCGGGTGAGGAATATTGCACGACCCTCAACCGGATTCGGTTTTTCGTCAGTGCCGACGTGGGCATGGGCGAGTATATGATCAAGAACTTCGAGGCCATGGCCTGTGGTTGTGTGCTGTTGGCGTTTGACCAGGGGGCCGGGGAAAACCAAGCCCTTGGCTTCAAGGACATGGTCAATGTGGTGTTCTACAAAGACATTCCCCAGTTGCAGGAAAAACTCGCCGCATTGCGATCAAATCCTCAACTGGCGGCTGAGATTGCGCGCAGCGGGCAAGACCTCGCGGTCAGCCAGTTCAGCTTTGCGCGCATCGGCCAGCGCATTGTCGAGGCCCTGGAGCCGCCGCTGCGTCCCCGAGCACCGTTGAGTTTGCTGGAAACATTGCGCTTGAAACTAGGCGTTTGATATCTGCCAGTGGCCGCGTCTGGTGGCCTTATGATATTTCGAGGCTTGAATGCAGTTCTCCCCTCAAAGCGATATAACGCTCGTCGTGACCAGTTGTGGTCGCTTCGATTTGCTGAAGCGCACGCTCGCGAGCTTCGATCTGTTCAACACAGCGACCATCCGCGAAGTCTTCATTACCGAAGACTCTGGCGATGACGCGGTACGCCTGGCGATTCCTGAGCATTGGCTCGGCCATTGTACGTTCTTGATCAACCGTCCGAAGCTGGGGCAATTGGCATCCATCGACTTGGCCTATGGGTTGGTCAAGACCCCGTACATATTCCATTGCGAAGATGATTGGGCGTTTTATCGACCCGGTTTTGTCGAGGATTCCAAGACGGTCCTGGAGCAACGCCCCGATATTCTGCAGGTCTGGTTGCGTAATTACGTTTACGATTTACAGGTGCACAGTCCCTATATCCATCTGGGGGCGCGTGAGGTGATTGGTGGGGTGCCTTGTTATCCCTTGCTGTCCGATAAGCCTGACTGGCAGGGGTTTTCGCTGAACCCGGGCCTGCGGCGTATCAAGGAATATTGGTTATGTGCGCCCTATGCCGGTTTTGAAGGTGAGAAGGGGCTTTCCAGGCGTTACGCGCAGTTGAACCTGCCCGCGGTTACCCTGGAAGGTGATGCCGTTTTGCACACCGGTTTTGGTTTGCATGTGGCGACGGCAGCAGAGCGCTTGACCAAGGCGCGGCGCAAGCGGCGAGAGCGGATCAAGCTGGTGCTCATGCTGATCCTGGGGGTTGGTATCGGCTGGTTGATCCACCAGTAAATACGACGAGCTCTACCAACGCCGCATAAGGTTTTTTCGATGAGTATTCTCAACATCATGTGGGCTGGTGGCTCTGCATTTGCTTCGGTGCAGAAGGTTCATCAGCAAATATTGTCCCATGCCGACGGCGACGTGCCGATTCACACCTGGTTGCTTCAGGGTAGTGCGGTTGGTAGCGATGGCCTGGTCGAACAGGCCGTCGAGTGGAACCTCTCGTCTGCCAGGCTCAAAGGGCGGCACCTGTGGAAGTGGCTGATGCCCTGGATGCGCGCGCGCTTCCAGAAGGCCCTGCCTGAAGATGTGCAGGTTGTGCTGCTTGATGGCATCGGTGTCGCGCGGGTGCTTCTACCGGTGCTCAAGCACCTGCCGCAGGTGCGGGCAGTGGTGATTTTTCATGGTGTCACGCGCTTGCGCAAAGCTGATCACAAGCTCTTCGAGCAGTTCCCAGCGTCGCAACTGACGCTGGCGGCCGTGTCGCAAACCCTCGCCAGCTCCCTTGAACGTTACCTGCAACGGCCCGTGGCGGTGTTGCGCAGTGCCTTCGATCCTGCTGTGTTTCGTGCCGCAGCGCTTTCCCGTGAGCAGGCTCGCTCCTGTCTGGACTTGCCGTTGGAGAGCTCACCGGTGGTGGGTGCGGTAGGTCGGTTGGTAGACGGCAAGGGGTTTGGCTGTTTGCTGGAAGCCTTTGCCAGTGCAACGGCCGATCAGCCGGGGGCGCGCCTGGTGATCGTCGGCGAGGGGCCGGCAAGACCCAGGCTTGAGGCGCGTATCGAGGCGCTTGGCTTGCGCGACAAGGTGTCCTTGCCGGGGCATCTTCCTGAGGCGGCGACCCTTTATCGGGCGTTTGACTGGGTCGCCATTCCGTCGACGGAAGAGGGCCTGGGGTTGATCCTGCAAGAGGCGGTGATGGCTGGCGTGCCGGTACTGACCAGTGAGCTGGCGGTGTTCCGTGAACAACTGGGTGATGCCGGCTGGTACGCGCCCGTAGACAGCACCGCGTCCTGGGCTGACCTCCTGACCCGTGCGTTCGTGAGTTCCGGCGAGCAGGTAGTCGAAGCTCAGTCGCGGGCGTTGGCGCCGGAGCAGGCCTGGAATGATTTCACTGAAACCACCCGGCGGCTGTTCTCATGCTGCTAGCAGCGCTTGCTCCAGTGCTTGCATTGGAAAGCGCTCGTTCAGCTTCTCGCGCGCAATATAGCGAGCGAAGTGTTGCAGGTTGCGCCTTGCCAATTCCGGGTTCAAGGGCGCGCGCAGGAAACGCATGTCGGCCACGTCGATCAGGCCCATTTCATTGTCCGGTGTCACGACAATATTGCCCAGGTGCAACGAGCGGAAGTAGATGCCCGCGCCATGCAGACGGCGAATAAGGGCCACGAGCGGGTCGAGGTTCGTGTGCCAGTCAAAGCCTTCACGATTGGAAATCTGGCGCAGCGTTTCGCCCGGCAAAGGACGGTAGAGTACGGCGGTCATGCCGGGCCTCGTCAGTTGAAAGAACGCGAGCACGGTCATGGTCGGGATGCCGCGCTGTTGCAACTGCGCCACATTGTCGATGAAACGCTTGGAGTACGGGCGAAACAGCGCGGACGAAAGCAGGCGCTTGCGACGAAACAGTTTGAGGATATTCCCGTCGGTCAGCAGGTAGACTTTGGGGCCATAGCTGTCCTGTTCCAGGATTTTGGCACCTTCAATCATCGCGGTTAAATCGGCTTGGGAAAGCCTTGAACATTGCATCGTCGGAAAGCCTTGTGGGAGTCGCGGGCACAGTGGTCGGTAATAATGCCGAAAGTTTTGGGTTTTAACCATGCCGGGTTGGCGGGTTGAACGTATTCAGGAGCGGGTGATGCAAGCAAGTCGTTGGGCGCAGGTATGGATGATTTTCGGGTTACTTTGGTTTTTGTTGGCGATTGCTTTTGCCCCGACCAATAAGATTTATCAACAGGGTTTGACACTGTTTCTGTGGTTGCCGGCGATGGTGTTTGCCTGGTCGGCCCGTGAGCGTCTCAAGGAAGTCTGGCGCGAACAGCGCTGGCTGTGCCTGATGGTCGCCGCGCTTGCCGTCTGGGGGGCGATCAGTCTGTTGTGGACCAACGCCCAAGACCCGTCGCGCGAGGCCAAGCGTCTGCTGTACATCGGCGTGTTCCTGCTGTTCTTCCCGGTGTTTGCGTGTGGTCGAACTGAAGGCGTCATTCGTGTGATGCAGTGGGGCGGCTTCGGGCTTGCCGTGTCGTCGCTGGTGGCGATCATCAAGTTCTATGGCTTTGAGCAGAATGCCTGGAATGCCCGCCTCGAAGGTTTAGGGCAGTTGTCCCACCCGATACTGGGCGCCTACGTGATTGGCCTGGCTGCAGTTTGGCTGTTGCACTGGTTGCCCCGTGGTCGTTGGATGCAAGTGGCGTGGGTGCTGTCTATCGGTTTTCTCGGGCTTTTCGTGGTGTTGAGCCAAAGCCGTGGTGCCGCACTGGCCTTGTTGCTGACTGTGGTGGCAATGCCCGCCTGGTGCCGTGACCGCCGTAGCACGGTGATTGCCATTGGCGCGGTCATCGCGGCGCTAGCGGTGTTCTTCGCCATGCAGTCCCTGATGCTGGCCCGTGGTGTGTCTTACCGCCCGCAGATCTTCATGGCCGCCGTGCAGATGATCAGCGAGCGCCCGTGGACCGGCCTGGGGCTGGGCGGGGACTACAAGGTATTTGCCGATAACCTCTTTTTTGATCACTCCCACAACCTGTTCACTCACGTGAGCATCGAGTTGGGCCTGCCGGGCCTGCTGCTGTGGAGCTGCCTGTGGTTCGGTGTGCTGTGGCAGGCCTGGAAGGCCCGCGACACGCTCTATGGCAAGGGCGTCATCGGCATGTGGGTGTTTTCGTTCCTGGCCATGCAGTTCGATGCCGCCAGCCTGACCGGCACGCCGCGGGCCGAGTGGTTTATCTCCTGGCTGCCGATTGCCATGTCCAGTGTTTTGGTCTGGGCTCGGGCCAAACCCGACGCGTGTGATAAAGTTCGCGTCCTACCCAACCAGTGAGCTCGACACATGAGTGACGCACCGCCCAAAGCGGACCAGGAATCCAGCCTGAAAATCTATTTCCGGTTGCTGGGCTATGTGAAACCGTACCTCGGCATGTTCCTGCTGAGTATCGTGGGCTTCGTGATCTTCGCTTCGACCCAGCCAATGCTTGCCGGGATTCTCAAGTACTTCGTCGATGGCTTGAGCAACCCCGATGTGGTGTTCCTGCCCAACATCCCGTTGTTCAAGGACCTGAAGTTGCTGATGGCCGTGCCGCTGCTGATCATCCTGATCGCCGCGTGGCAGGGGCTGGGGTCTTTCCTGGGCAACTACTACCTGGCCAAGGTTTCCCTGGGGCTGGTGCATGACCTGCGGGTCCAGCTGTTCAACAAGCTGCTGGTATTGCCTAACCGCTATTTCGATACCCACAACTCCGGGCACCTGATTTCCCGTATCACCTTCAACGTGACCATGGTCACCGGTGCGGCCACCGATGCAATCAAGGTGGTGATCCGCGAAGGCCTGACGGTGGTGTTCCTGTTCGGCTACCTGCTGTGGATGAACTGGAAGCTGACCTTGGTAATGCTGGCAATCCTGCCGCTGATCGCGATCATGGTCGGCAGCACCAGCAAGAAATTCCGCAAGCAGAGCAAGAAAATCCAGGTGGCAATGGGCGACGTTACCCATGTCGCCTCCGAGACCATCCAGGGCTACCGCGTGGTACGCAGCTTCGGTGGCGAAGGCTACGAGGAGCGTCGATTTGCCGCTGCCAGCCAGGGCAATACCGACAAGCAACTGCGCATGAACAAGACCGGTGCGGTCTATACGCCGATGCTGCAACTGGTGATCTACACGGCCATGGCCGCGTTGATGTTCCTGGTGCTGCTGTTGCGCGGTGAAGCCACCGCAGGTGACCTGGTGGCCTACATTACGGCTGCGGGCCTGCTGCCCAAGCCGATTCGCCAGCTGTCGGAAGTCAGCTCGACCATCCAGAAGGGCGTGGCCGGTGCCGAGAGTATCTTCGAACAGCTGGATGAAGAGCCCGAAGTCGACAGCGGCACTGTGGAGCGCGATCGCGTCAGCGGTCGCCTGGACGTGCGCAACCTGAGCTTCACCTACCCGGGTACGGAGCGTGAGGTGCTCAAGAACATCAGTTTCAGCGCAGCCCCCGGGCAGATGATCGCCCTGGTCGGGCGTTCGGGCAGCGGCAAGTCGACCCTGGCCAGCTTGATCCCGCGTTTCTACCATCACGAAACCGGGGAAATCCTGTTGGACGAGGTCGAGATCGAAGACTACCGCCTGCGTAACCTGCGTCGTCACGTCGCCCAGGTGACCCAGCATGTGACCTTGTTCAACGACACCGTGGCCAACAACATCGCTTACGGCGACCTCGCGGATGCACCGCGTGCCGACATCGAGAAAGCCGCCGCCGACGCGTACGCCATGGACTTCATCTCCGAGCTGCCAAAAGGCCTGGACACCGAAGTCGGTGAAAACGGCGTGCTGCTTTCCGGTGGTCAACGTCAGCGCCTGGCGATCGCCCGGGCCCTGCTGAAAAATGCCCCGCTGCTGATCCTCGATGAGGCGACTTCGGCCCTGGATACCGAGTCCGAGCGGCATATCCAGGCCGCGCTGGACAAGGTCATGAAAGGTCGCACCACCCTGGTGATTGCGCACCGCTTGTCCACCATCGAGAAAGCCGACCTGATTCTGGTGATGGACCACGGTGAAATTGTCGAACGCGGGACACATCTCGAACTGCTGGCCATGGGCGGCTACTACTCGCGCCTGCACGCCATGGGGCTGGACGAGCCGGTCACGGCGAACATCACCTGACCAGCCGGGGCGCGCAATGCGCCCCGGTGTTTGTATCGGGCCCGTTACAGGGCTTGACCAAAGCCAAATAATCCAGCGCCCATCGTTTGTTATGTTGGCCTTCTCGATTCGAATGACGAACGAGAGGGCTAACCTTCTTACGTGAGTATTGGGATGTTGCAACGTCTACTGTGGAAACTGCTTCCCAAACACCAGAGGGTGTTTCTGCTGGGGCGTCTGTCGGTGGTGGATCGCCAGGCGGTGAACAAATCCCTGTCTGGGGTGGCAACGCTTAACCCGGCTTTCGAACGACACCAGTGCGTGTTTATCCATGTGCCCAAATGCGCCGGCAGCAGCGTGTGTTCGGCACTTCTCGATGGGCGCTGGCCGGGGCATTTGCCGTATTACTGGTATGAGCAGCAATTTCCCCAGCACTGCGAGCGCAGCTTCAAATTTGCTTTCGTACGTGACCCGCTGGAGCGTGCCTACTCGGCCTATACCTATTTGCGCGGCAACGCCATGGGCCCTCGCGACCTGCAAGCCCAGGCGCTGGTTTCCAGCTACCGTGACTTCGACCATTTCGTTGCCGGCTGGCTGCACCCGGACAACCTGCGACGCCAATTGCACTTCGCTCCCCAGACGGACTTCCTGGTCGATCACATGGGCCAGATGGCCATGGAATTTCTCGGGCGCCAGGAGTCTTTGCAGCAAGACTTCCAGCACCTGTGCGAACGCCTCGGCGTGGACTCATCCCTGCCACATCTGAATGTTTCACTGGGGCGTCGCCACGAACCGGTCAGGGACTTTTGCTCCTCGCGTACGCGCCGTCTGGTCAGGCGTGCCTATCAACGTGATTACGAGGTGTTGGGTTATGAATAGCCAGTTGCTGACCGGCGGTTGCGGCGCCATCCGCCCCTTTGCCCTGTCCTTGTCGGCGACCGCACGGGCGGCGCTTAAGCACCAGCAGCCTTGCTGCGTATGGCTGACTGGGCTGTCCGGGTCCGGCAAATCGACCCTGGCCAATGCCCTGGAAGTGCAACTCAACGAGCAGGGGCGGCACACCTTCGTGCTTGATGGCGATAACTTGCGCGCGGGGCTGTGCAATGACCTGGGCATGAGCGATGCGGCGCGCAAAGAAAACATCCGGCGTATCGGCGAAGTGGCGCGGCTGATGGTGGACGCAGGTTTGATTGTCATTGTTTCGGCGATCTCGCCATTCAGTGTCGATCGGGCGACCGCCAGGGCTCTGTTCGGGCCGGAGCAATTCTTTGAGATTTACATCAGCACACCCTTTGACGTGTGTGCCCAGCGCGATCCCAAGGGCTTGTACCGCGCGGCACTGGACGGGCGCATCAAGGCGTTCACCGGCTTGGACAGCCCCTATGAGGTGCCGCTTGCGGCCGACTGCGAAATCAATACCGATGAGGTCGAGCTGGCCGAAGCCGTGGCGCAGATCCTGGCGGTTTTGTTTAAAAAATGATCAGTTTTTGTGCCTGATGCATCGCGGATAAAGCTCTCGAACTAGGCGGCGCTCACCCTGTGCTAATATCGCGCCCCTGTTCATTTTGTATGTGGGTTGCTCCATGAAGTTGTCCATGCCGCGATTCGATCAAGCCCCTGTCTTGGTGGTCGGCGATGTCATGCTCGACCGTTACTGGCATGGCGGTACCTCACGGATTTCCCCTGAGGCGCCGGTACCGGTAGTCAAGGTCGAGCAAATCGAAGACCGTCCAGGTGGCGCTGCCAACGTTGCCCTCAATATTGCCGCACTCGGCGCCCCGGCCTCCCTGGTCGGTGTGACCGGCGACGACGAAGCCGCCGACAGCCTGGCCAACAGCCTGCGCGGTGCCGGCGTGCGCGCGGTGTTCCAGCGCATTGCCCACCAGCCGACCATCGTCAAGCTGCGGGTCATGAGCCGTCACCAGCAATTGCTGCGTATCGATTTTGAAGAACCCTTCGCCACCGACGCCCTGGCCCTCAGCGGCCAGGTCGACGAACTGCTCGAAGGTATCAAGGTGCTGGTGTTGTCCGACTACGGCAAAGGCGCCCTGAAGAACCACCAGGAACTGATCCAGGCCGCCAAGGCGCGGAACATTCCGGTACTGGCCGATCCCAAGGGCAAGGACTTCTCGATTTATCGTGGAGCCAGCCTGATCACGCCCAATCTCAGCGAGTTCGAAGCCATCGTCGGCGGCTGCGCCGATGAGCACGAACTGGTGACCAAAGGCGCGGCGCTCATGGCCGATCTCGACCTGGGCGCCTTGCTGGTGACCCGTGGCGAGCACGGCATGACCCTGCTGCGCCCGGGCCACCCGGCGATGCACCTGCCGGCGCGTGCCCGTGAAGTGTTCGACGTCACCGGCGCCGGTGACACCGTGATTTCCACCCTGGCCGCGTCCATTGCGGCCGGCGAAGAGCTGCCCCACGCGGTGGCCCTGGCCAACCTGGCGGCGGGCATCGTGGTCGGCAAGCTGGGTACGGCCGCGATCAGCGCGCCTGAGCTGCGCCGCGCCATCCAGCGCTCCGAAGGGTCGGAACGTGGTGTTCTGAGCATCGAGCAATTGCTGCTGGCAATTGACGATGCTCGTGCCCATAACGAAAGCATTGTGTTCACCAACGGCTGCTTTGACATCCTGCACGCCGGCCATGTGACCTACCTGGAACAGGCTCGCGCCCAAGGTGATCGACTGATCGTCGCGGTCAACGATGACGCGTCGGTCAGTCGCCTGAAAGGCCCTGGCCGTCCGATCAACAGCGTCGACCGACGCATGGCGGTATTGGCGGGGTTGGGCGCGGTGGACTGGGTGATCAGCTTCCCTGAAGCAACCCCGGAAAACCTGCTGGCCCAGGTCAAGCCGGACGTGCTGGTCAAGGGTGGCGACTACTCCGTCGACCAGGTGGTCGGCGCCGACATCGTCAGCGCCTACGGCGGTAAGGTCAAAGTGCTGGGCCTGGTCGAGAACAGCTCGACCACCGCCATTGTCGAGAAGATCCGCAACAATGAGTAAGGCTGATCCGTTGGTCCTGATCACCGGTGGCGCGGGCTTTATTGGCTCGCACCTGGTCGATGCGCTGCTTGCCAAGGGCTACGCGGTGCGTGTACTGGATAACCTGTCCACAGGCAAGCGCAGCAACCTGCCGCTGGACAACCCGCGCGTCGAGCTGCTTGAGGGAGATGTCGCCGATGCCGGGCTGGTGGCGCGTGCCGCTGTCGGTGCCACAGCGGTGGTGCATCTGGCGGCGGTGGCCTCCGTGCAGGCTTCGGTAGATGATCCGGTCAGCACGCACCAGAGCAATTTCGTCGGCACCTTGAATGTCTGTGAAGCGATGCGCCAGGCGGGCGTCAAGCGTGTGGTGTTCGCTTCCAGCGCCGCGGTATATGGCAACAACGGCGAAGGCGCTTCGATTGACGAAGAGACCACCAAGGCGCCGTTGACGCCCTATGCGTCCGACAAGTTGGCCGGCGAGCATTACTTCGACTTCTACCGCCGCCAGCACGGCCTGGAACCGGTGATCTTCCGCTTCTTCAATATCTTCGGGCCACGCCAGGACCCGTCATCGCCGTATTCCGGCGTGATCAGTATCTTCTGCGAGCGTGCACAACAGGGTAGGCCGATCGCCGTATTCGGCGATGGCGAGCAGACCCGCGACTTCATGTATGTGGAAGACCTGGTGGACGTGCTGGTGCAGGCCATCGAAGCCCCGGAGCCGCCTTTGGGTGCGATCAACGTCGGCTGGAACCGCACTACTACCCTCAAGCAGGTGCTGCAGGCACTGGAAGAGGCAATTGGTACGTTGCCCGCCGTGACTTACGGGCCGGCACGCTCGGGAGACATTCGGCATTCGCGGGCGAATAACCAGCGTTTGCTGACCAGCTTCAAGTTGCCTGAGCCAACCCCGTTGGCGGTTGGCCTGGCGCGGTTGCTCAAGGGCTGACTGTTCACCTGTAGGAGCCAGCCCTTAGCGGCTGGCTTTTTTCTTCGGCACGATCTTGCGCAGCATCTGGCGCGCCTTGCCGGTCAGGCGCTTCAATTTCGAGTCTTTCTCAGGCTCCGCCAGGCCTTGCTGCCGGACCCAATCCTTCCAGCGAATGCGCTCATCTCGGACCAGCCAGCCTTCCTGCTGGGCAAAGCTTTCCGCCAGGTACAAGCCCCGTGTACTGGCCGGGTAAAGTTGGTCCTTCTTGACGGTGTACAACTCGGCGAGCGGCTGGCCATCTTTCAGCGGCATCAGGTACAGGTCCGGACGCTGGCGGTCCAGGCGTGCCACCAGTTGGTCGCCTTCCAGGCGCTCATCCACATGGAACAGGCTCAGGGATTTGGCTTCCTTCGGCACTTCCAGGCGCAAGTCATAAATCAGTTGCAGCGACGCTGTCGGCACATGCACATAGGCCCGTGGGCGCTCGATCAGTTGGGTGGTCGCGCAACGTACCGGGCGTGCGGCGCCAGACAAAGGGCTCAAGCGAAACGGCAAGGCTTCACGGTAATGCAGCGCAGCGGAGTAGGGGGCCGGCAGCCAAGTGTCGTTGAAGCGCCCGCTGAGCCAGCCTTCCGGCGTCTCCAGCAGGCATTCCTCGGCAATCTCCTGGATGGCGGTGTGCAGCGGCAGGTTCAGTTCGTGGGCGGGGACATAGCCGGAGATCAGCTTGAGCACCACATCGCCACGGTCCTGGCGACGTTGGCGCACCAGCACCCAGTAATCCTTGTTTTGCCAGTGCAGGGTCAGTCGCACCGACACTCCCAGGTTTGCCAGCTCCAGCGCGAAACGCTCGGCATCCGGCACGTCTACCGGCTTGCGCCGCTGCAGGGTCTGGGCGAAGTTGAGCGGCATGCCCACGCTCTGGTAGCTCAGGCCTTCGGGGGTGGCTTCGACGTGCAGCGGCAGTGTTTTGAAGTTGTTGGGGTTTTTTCTTATGAGCGTTCGCGGCATGTCGGCTCCTTCTTGCGACGGGGTCGGCCGCGTCGGCGGCATCAGAGTTGACGAATGACCTTGGCAGCGGTCGCCACGTTATGGGCCAGGTGCAGCGGATTAATGGTCCCGACAATAGCACTGGCGACGCCCGTTTGCGCAAACAACAGCATGAAACTGGCATGTATTGGATCCACTCCCGGCTCCAGGCACACGTGGCCGCTGGCCAGGGCCTTTTTGACCAGAATGCCCTTGCCATGGGTCGCCGCATAATCAATGACGGCTTTTCCCGCCTGTTCGTTCAGATTGTAGGTGACCATCGCGCAATCACCTTGTTCCAGAGCCTTCACGCCGCCTTCGACGGTTTTGCCGGAGAAGCCGAAACCGCGAATCTTACCCTCTTGCTTCAACTGCGCCAGGGTCTGGTAAACCTCACAGTCGTTGAGGATGTGCAGGTCGTTGCCGTCGGAGTGCACCAGCACCAGATCGATAAAATCCGTTTCAAGTCGTTTCAAGCTGCGCTCAATGGACAGGCGGGTATGGGTTGCGCTGAAATCGTGGCGCGACAGGCCCTCTTCGAACTCTTCACCGACCTTGCTGACAATCACCCAGTCCTTGCGCTGGCCGCGCAACAGCGGCCCCAGGCGTTCTTCACTGCGGCCATAGGCCGGTGCGGTATCGATCAGGTTGATACCCAGCTGGCGCGCCTGGCGCAGCAACATCCGAGCTTCGTCATCATCGGGGATGGTGAAACCGCTGGGGTATTTCACACCCTGGTCGCGGCCCAGCTTGACGGTGCCCAGGCCGAGTGGCGATACCACCAGGCCGGTGCTGCCCAGCGGGCGGTGCAGGTCGTGCAAGGTCGGCAGGCTCATGGCAACAGTTGCTCCCAGGCTGGTACGCCGATGGCGGGTTTTGGCAGGGCGGGCAAAGGCTCCATTGCGCTTGGGTGGATACCGTCGCGTTCGAGACTGTTGATCACTCGATCGGCGAAATCCGGCGCCAGCGCCAGCTTGGTCGGCCAGCCCACCAGCAGGCGGCCCTCTTCGGCGACAAAGGCATTGTCGGGACGGCTCAGGCCCGATTGCAGAGGCTCGGCACGGTCGACGCGCAGCGTAGCCCACCGGGTCTGGCTCATATCGATCCAGGGCAGCAGTTGCGCCAGCTCTTTCCGGGCGGTGGCGATCTGTTCTTCGGACGTGCGTGCCACGCCGTCGGCCTCGGCAATGTCGCCGCCCATGTACCACACCCAGTTGCCATCGGCAGCAGGGTGCGTGGTGACGGTGAGGCGCGGCTTGGTACCGCCGCCCAGGCAGTGTGCGTACAGCGGCTTCAAACCCGGGCCCTTGGCGATGACCATATGCAGCGGGCGCTTTTGCATGGCGGGCTGGCTCAGGCCCAGGGCGGCGAGCAGCTCGGCGGTACCGCCGCCTGCGCTCAAGACGATGCGCTGGGCGCGGATCTCGCGGCCATCGACCTTCAAGCCCACCAGGGTGTCGCCTTCGCGCAGGGGTTCTATGCGCTGCCCGGCGAGCAAGCCGTCACCGGCCAGTTGCGCCAGGCGCTCGATCACGCTGGGTACGTCCACCACCAGTTCGGCCAGTCGATAGACCTTGCCCTTGAAGCCACGGTCTTGCAGCGCCGGGGGCAGATCGTCGCCCTTGACCTGATCGACACGGCCGCGCACGGCCTTGCTGGCAAAAAAACTGGTGAGGTTGCCGGCGATCGTGCCAGGGGACCACAGGTAATGGGCCTGCGAGAGTACGCGCACGCCGGACAGGTCCAGTTCACCGTCACCGGCCAGGGCTTCACGCCAGCGGCGCGGCATATCGGCAATCGCTTCGGACGCGCCGGTGAGAGCGCCGTGCAGGGCGTATTTGGCACCGCCGTGGATAATCCCCTGGGATTTCACGCTTTGCCCGCCACCCAGGGTGGCGCTTTCCACCACTACCGTGGAAAAGCCCTGGCGGCGCAGGCGCGCATTCAGCCAGAGGCCAGCAACCCCGGCGCCGACAATCAATACGTCGGTGGAAATAACGGATGGCATGGGCGACCTCATTTTTAAACAAGGCCGCAAGTATACATTCTCACGCCATGCACACCGTAGGCGCTGTCGAGCTTTGGCGCGACTGCGAATGTTGGGTTCACTTGAGTCTCAAGTGAACACTCAATGCCCGGCGGTTTTCGAGAACAGCTGGATGACCACCACGCCCAGCACAATAAGACCCATGCCCAGCATTGCCGGGAGGTCCAGCTTCTGCCCGTAGATGAACAGCGCGGCAATGCTCACCATCACGATGCCCATCCCCGCCCATACCGCATAGGCCACGCCGACCGGCACGGTACGCACCACCAGGGTCAGCATCCAGAACGCCACGCCATAGCCGACGATTACCAGCAACAGAGGGATAGGAGTGCTCCAGCCCTTGATGGCTTTCATGGAAACGGTGGCGATCACTTCCGAGCAGATGGCGATGGCCAGGTAGCAGTAAGCGGCGTTCATGGGTGAGTCCTCGGTGTAAAGCAATCTGATAAGGCCGGCATTCTAGAGTTTTATCAGATGGGGTAAAGTCATTACCTATCCGAAATTAAGATGGGTTGTGGGATGAGCATGCAATGGAACCTGGAGCAGATGCGTTTGTTTGTCAGCGTCGCCGAGCAGCGTTCGTTTTCAGCGGTAGCGCGTGGGCAGCGCAAGGCGCAATCGGCAGTCAGCAACGCGATTGCGATGCTGGAGGCGGACCTCGGCGTGAGCCTGTTCGACCGTAGCAGCGGCCGCCAGCCCAGCCTGACCGAAGCCGGCAGCGCGTTGCTGGAGGAGGCGCGCGAAGTGCTGCGCCAGTGTGAGCGGCTCAATGGCCGGGCACTGTCACTGACCCGCGGTGAAGAAGCCTGCCTGCGCCTGGCCCAGGATGAAGCCATGCTGTTCCAGCCGGTGCTCGACAGTCTTGAGGCATTGGCGGGGCAGTACCCGCTGCTGGAAGTACAGCTGTCCAGCGCCGCCCAGGGCGATGTGGCGCGCAAGTTGGTGGAGCGCCAGGCCGACCTGGGTCTGCTGTTCTATCACGACCAGATCCCCGAGGCTCTGGAGCGGCGGGTGGTGGGCAGCGTGGAGATGGTCACCGTGTGCGGCGTGAACCACCCGTTGGCCAAGGAGAAGTACGTGACGTGCCAGCACCTGGCCCAGTTTCGCCAGTTGTTGATGTCGACCCAGACCAGCGTCTACCCCGGCAGCGAAGCGGCCAGCCCACTGGTGTGGCGCGCCGACAGTTTCTACGTGCTGGCCGAATGGCTGATGAGTGGCCTGGGCTGGGCGTGGTTGCCACGGCATATCGTGCAGTACCCGACCTATCAACAACAGATGGTGGAATTGGACAGCGAATGGACGCCGCCGGCCCTGGTGGTGGAGCTGGTATGGCGGCGCGACGAGCACCTGGGCCCCGCCGCGCGCTTTCTCGCCAAACGTTTTGCCGAGTGCTTGCAGGCGATCGACTGAAAAAGCCGATAAACTCCGCCGCCATGAATAGAACTCTCTACAGCTGTCTGTTTTACCTGGCGCTGCCGTTGGTGGCCTTACGTCTATGGTTGCGCGCACGCAAGGCGCCGGCCTATGCCCGGCGCGTCGGCGAGCGGTTTTCCTATGGCTTGCCGGTGATGCAACCGGGCGGGATCTGGGTGCACGCGGTGTCGGTGGGCGAAAGCATTGCCGCGGCGCCGATGATCCGCGGCTTGTTGGCGCGTTATCCAGACCTGCCGATCACGGTCACCTGTATGACGCCCACCGGTTCCGAGCGCATCCAGGCGTTGTTCGCCAACGAGCCGCGCATCCAGCATTGCTACCTGCCGTACGATTTGCCCTGTGCGGCCAAGCGTTTCCTTGATCGTGTACAGCCCAGGCTGGCGGTGATCATGGAGACCGAGTTGTGGCCCAACCATATCCACGCCTGCGCCCAGCGCGGTATTCCGGTGGCCTTGGCCAATGCGCGGCTTTCAGCGCGTTCGGCCAAGGGCTACGCACGTTTTGCCAAACTCACGGCGCCGATGCTGGCGCAAATGAGCCTGTTCGCGGTACAGACCGAGACCGAGGCCCAGCGTTTCCTGAGCCTGGGTGCGCGCCCGGAAACCGTCGAGGTTACCGGCTCGATCAAGTTCGACCTGACCATCGATCCCGAGCTGCCGGTGCGGGCTGCCGCCCTGCGCGAACAATGGGGCGCCGCTGAGCGTCCGGTGTGGATCGCTGCCAGTACCCACGAAGGCGAAGATGAAGTGGTGCTCGCGGCCCACCGCCAACTGCTCGAAAGCTACCCCAGCGCGTTGCTGATCCTGGTGCCGCGTCATCAAGAGCGCTTCGGCCCGATGTTCGAGCTGTGTACGCAACAAGGGTTTACCACGGTGCGTCGCTCAAGTGGCGAGGCCGTTACCGCACAAACGTCGGTGTTGCTCGGCGATACCATGGGCGAACTGCTGTTTCTCTATGCCTTGGCCGACAGCGCCTTTGTCGGCGGCAGCCTGGTGGCGACCGGTGGGCATAACCCGTTGGAACCGGCGGCGCTGGCCAAGCCGGTAATGATGGGCCCCCACGTGTTCAACTTCCTCGACATCACCGCGATGATGCGCGAAGCGGGTGCGTTGCGAGAGGTGGAGGACGCAGAAGGGTTGGCCGAGGCCGTACGACAGCTGTTCGAGCTGCCGCAGGATGCACGCCGGATGGCGCAGGCGGGGCTCAAGGTGATGCAGGCTAATCAGGGGGCGCTTAAGCGCTTGCTGGATGGCTTGGGCCGATTGATCTCTCACTGACCCAACACCGATCCAAATGTGGAGTGTTCAATAGCCCGGGCGGGCCTTGAGTTGCTCGGCGGCCGCCTTGGCCAGGTCCGGTGGCAGAAAGTCACGATCCGGGTTGTAGTCCGCCTTGAGGTAACGCGTCAGGTCTTGCAGGTCCCCTGGGTTCAAGGTGCCCGCTGCCTGCTTCAAGCGCAGGTTATCGAGGATGTAGTCGTAGCGGCTGTTGTTGTAGTTGCGCACCGACGAGTACAGCTGGCGTTGTGAATCCAGCACATCGACGATATTGCGCGTCCCCACCTGATAACCGATTTCCGTGGCTTCTACCGCGCTCTGGTTGGAGATGATCGACTGGCGGCGCGCCTGTACCTGCTCCACATCAGTGTTCACCGCACGGTGCAGGTTTCGTGTATTTTCCACCACCTGACGGCGCAGGCCTTCGCGTTGCTGCTCGGTCTGGCCCAGGCGCGAGTACGACTCACGCACTTGCGAGCTGGTGAGGCCGCCGCTGTAGAGGGGGATGTTCAGGCGCAGGCCGATGGTGCGCTGCTCGACATCGCCACGATACGGCGTGCCAAAGGCATTCGGGTTGCTGAAGCCAAGGGCGTCGTTGTCACCTTTTTCGTACTGCGCGACGGCGTCCAGGGTCGGCGCGTGGCCGGCCTTGCGCTGCTTGAGGGTCTCTTCGGCGGCCGTGACGGCGTAGTTGCTGGCCAGCAGGTTCAGGTTCTGACGGCCGGCCGTCTCGACCCAGGCCTTGGCGTCGTTGGGCAGCGGCGGCAACACCGGCAGCGTGTGGACAATGCCCTGGATCGAGTTGTACTGGCGGTTGGTCAGGGTAACCAGTGCTTCAAAGGCATCGTCCACCTGACGCTGGGCCAGGATCCGGTTCGCCCGTGCAGTGTCATAGCTGGCCTGGGATTGCAGCACATCGGTCTTGTCCGACAGGCCGACGTCGAAGCGCTCGTTGGATTGATCCAGCTGGCGCTTGAAGGCATTTTCCTCGGCCTTGGTGGAGGCCAGGTTGTCCTGGGCGCGCAGCACGGCAAAGTAGCTCTCGGCGCTTTGCAGGATCAGGTTCTGTTCAGTGGCCGAGAGTTGCAGCGCCGCCTGTTCATTGGTGGCCTCGGCGGCTTGCAGTTGGAACCAGCGATCGGCGCGGAACAGCGGCTGGCTCAAGGTCGCGCGCCAGGAGTGGGCGTCGCGGTTGGCCGTCGCCGCCGGTGTGTCGATCTGGGTGCGCACGTTATTGATGTCTGCACCGCCCGACAGGTTCGGCAGCAACCCCGCTCGAGCCTGGGGCACGACTTCTTTCTGCGCGCCGTATTGGGCGCGGGCGGCGGCCAGGTCGGCGTTGTTATCCACTGCTTCCTGATAGACGCTGACCAGGTCAGTTTTGGCGGACAAGGGCGCTTCAGCTGCCCAGACCATTCCGTTGGTCGCACAAGACACGGCGAGAGCCAGTGAAAGTTTGCGCAGCATGAGGCGATCCCTAGTGTGAATATTATGGTGATAATTTAGCGCTCAAGGCTACGGCTGGCCAATCCTGGCGTCAAGCAGTGAGGCGGCTCTCGAGTGTAGTGGCGAGATCCCCGGGCAACAATCCCGCAATCACGCCATTCATCACGCTGAATACACCGCTATTGGCAATTTGCCCGCGGCATGGTCTAGACTGGCCGCGTTCTTGTCGGGGTGCCTTGTTGGAAGGCTGAGATCGGTAAATACCGGATCCCGTTGAACCTGATCAGGTTAACGCCTGCGTAGGGAACAAGATTTCTCGTCACCCGGCGAGTCCTCTTGTGCTTCGTCCGGGATGTTGTTCGACCTTCGAACAACCCTCGTGCACCAAGCACAGCACTGCTTCCAGTGCGTCCATCCGTCACAGGTTCGCTCCGACAAAAATCCACCGCCTGGATAGTTGGAGAGCCCGTGATGAGTACAAAATTAAAAAACACCGTGCACTTGAGTGAATCGGCCAAGGTCGACTCCGGTTCCGTACAGCCGTTTACCCGCTCGCAAAAAATCTACGTGCAAGGCACCCGCCCGGACATTCGCGTGCCGATGCGTGAAATCAGCCTCGACGTGACCCCAACCGACTTCGGCGGTGAAATCAACGCGCCCGTGGTGGTCTACGACACCTCCGGCCCCTACACCGACCCCAACGTCATCATCGACGTACGCAAAGGTCTGGGCGATGTACGCTCGCCGTGGATCGAAGTCCGTGGCGACACCGAACGCCTGAGTGGCCTCAGCTCGCATTTCGGCCAGCAACGCCTGAGCGATGCCGAACTGACCGCGCTGCGCTTCGCCCACGTGAAAAACCCGCGCCGCGCCAAGGCCGGCGCCAATGTCACGCAGATGCACTACGCGCGCAAAGGCATCATCACCGCCGAGATGGAGTACGTCGCCATCCGCGAAAACATGAAGCTGGAAGAAGCCCGCGCCAGTGGCCTGCTCGACCAGCAACACGCCGGCCACAGCTTCGGCGCCAGCGTGCCGAAAATCATCACCCCTGAATTCGTCCGTGAAGAAATCGCCCGTGGCCGCGCGATCATCCCGGCCAACATCAACCACACCGAACTTGAACCGATGATCATCGGCCGTAACTTCCTGGTGAAGATCAACGGCAACATCGGCAACAGCGCCCTGGGTTCGTCCATCGAAGAAGAAGTGGCGAAACTCACCTGGGGCATTCGCTGGGGCTCGGACACGGTGATGGATCTGTCCACCGGTAAGCACATCCACGAAACCCGTGAGTGGATCATCCGCAACTCGCCGGTGCCGATCGGTACCGTGCCGATCTACCAGGCCCTGGAAAAAGTCGGCGGCGCGGCCGAAGACCTGACCTGGGAGCTGTTCCGCGACACCCTGATCGAACAGGCCGAGCAGGGCGTCGACTATTTCACCATCCACGCCGGTGTGCTGCTGCGCTACGTGCCGCTGACCGCCAAGCGCGTGACCGGCATCGTGTCCCGTGGCGGCTCGATCATGGCCAAGTGGTGCCTGGCGCACCACAAAGAGAACTTCACCTACACGCATTTCGACGAAATCTGCGAAATCATGAAGGCCTATGACGTCAGCTTCTCCCTCGGCGACGGCCTGCGCCCGGGCTCGATTGCCGACGCCAACGACGCCGCGCAGTTCGGCGAGCTGGAAACCCTCGGCGAACTGACCAAGACCGCCTGGAAGCACGACGTGCAAACCATGATCGAAGGCCCTGGCCACGTGCCGATGCAGTTGATCAAGGAGAACATGGACAAGCAGCTCGAATGCTGCGACGAAGCGCCGTTCTACACCCTCGGCCCATTGACCACCGACATCGCGCCGGGCTATGACCACATCACCTCCGGCATCGGTGCGGCGATGATCGGCTGGTTCGGTTGCGCCATGCTCTGCTACGTCACACCCAAGGAGCACCTGGGCCTGCCGAACAAGGATGACGTGAAGACCGGGATCATCACCTACAAGATCGCCGCCCACGCGGCGGACTTGGCCAAGGGGCATCCGGGCGCGCAGATCCGCGATAACGCCTTGAGCAAGGCGCGCTTCGAGTTCCGTTGGGAAGACCAGTTCAACCTTGGCCTGGACCCGGACACCGCGCGTTCCTACCACGACGAAACCCTGCCGAAAGACTCGGCCAAGGTCGCGCACTTCTGCTCGATGTGCGGGCCGAAGTTCTGCTCGATGAAAATCACCCAGGAAGTGCGCGAGTACGCGGCCAACCAGCGCATTGAAGCGGTGGATGTGGATGTGGCCAAGGGCTTGGCGGAGCAGGCGGAGCGGTTCAAGCAGGAAGGCAGTCAGCTGTACAAGAAGGTCTGATCCAGAGACGGCGGTGCCTGTACCGCCGTCATCGGGGCGGTGCGACGACTCGACAAGCCCCCTCCCACATTTTGACTGAGGTATGCACAGTTTTTGTGTTCACAGCAGATCCAATGTGGGAGGGGCTTGCCCCCGATAGCAATCTTTCAAACAAAAAATGCCCCTCAGAGATAACACCCTTGAGCATTCAACCCAGCACCTACTCCCCCGACATCGCGGTGCCTGCTGACAAACGCGTCTTCGGCGCCCGCGACCTGTTCTCCCTGTGGTTCTCCCTTGGCATCGGCCTGATGGTCCTGCAAACCGGCGCCTTGCTCGCGCCGGGCCTGGGCTTGTCCGGTTCATTGCTGGCGATTTTCCTCGGCACCCTGGTCGGCGTGCTGTTGCTGGCTGCCGTCGGCGTGATCGGCAGCGACACCGGCCTGTCCGCCATGGCCGCCCTCAAGCTCAGCCTCGGAGCCAAGGGCGCGAGCCTGCCGGCGTTGCTGAACCTGCTGCAACTGATCGGCTGGGGCTCGTTTGAAATCATCGTGATGCGCGATGCCGCCAGCCTGTTGGGCGCGCGGGCGTTGAGCGACGGCAGCCTATTGGCCAGCCCGTTGTTGTGGACACTGTTCTTCGGTGGCCTGGCGACCTTGCTGGCGGTCAGCGGGCCATTGACGTTCGTACGGCAGATCCTGCGCAAATGGGGGATCTGGCTGCTGCTGGCGGCCTGCCTGTGGCTGACCTGGAACCTGTTCGCCAAGGCTGACCTCGGCGCACTCTGGGCTCGGGCCGGTGACGGTTCGATGCCCTTTGCAGTCGGCTTTGATATCGCCATCGCCATGCCGCTGTCGTGGCTGCCGCTGATTGCCGATTACTCCCGCTTCGGCAAGCGCGCCAAAAACGTATTCGGCGGCACCGCCCTTGGCTTCTTTATCGGTAATTTCTGGCTGATGAGCCTGGGCGTGGCCTACACCCTGGCGTTTGCGCCCAGCGGTGAAGTGAATGCGCTGCTGCTGGCACTGGCCGGGGCCGGCCTGGGGATTCCGCTGCTGCTGATCCTGTTGGACGAGTCGGAAAACGCCTTTGCCGATATTCACTCGGCGGCGGTGTCCAGCGGGATTCTATTGCGCTTGAAGGTCGAGCACCTGGCCATGGCCATCGGTGTGATCTGCACCCTGATCGCCTGTTTTGCCCCGTTGGCGCAATACCAGAACTTCCTGCTGCTGATCGGCTCAGTGTTTGCGCCGTTGTTCGGCGTGGTGCTGGTGGATCATTTCATCCTGCGCCGTCGTGGTCAGGGTGTGATTGCCAGCCTGCGTTGGCCGGCACTGTTGGCCTGGCTGGGCGGTATCGGCACTTACCACCTGTTGGCCAACCTGTACCCGGATATCGGCGCAACCCTGCCGGCGCTGGCGCTGGCAGGGTTGTTGCAATTCATCCTGGGACGGGCCTTCAGCGGCGCGCGGGCACCAGCTCAGGCTTGAGGATGCCTTCCAGGCGCGAGTAGGGAATCTGCAACTCGACATGGCCCAGGGCGTACGGCGCGATGGTGCTGGTGGGGTACTTGAGGATCACGCCACCATTCGTCAGCGCCACATTCGGGGTTTTCTGGAACGGGTAGGTTTTCACGAACTCCGGTTCCAGGCTCAGGCGGGTGCTGATCAGCCAGCTGTTGTGCGCCACCTGGGCGGCTTTCCAGAACGCGTCTTCCTTGCCGGGCAGCAGCATGTCGCTCAGCCACAGGGCCTTTTGCTGCTGGCGCGAATAGTTGATGAACGCGCGGCCTGGCTCGCCGTGGGTGGCGCCCTGGTCCAGGTAGCTGGACAACTCGATGATTACCAAACCGTCATGCTGCTCCCGTACCTTGGCCTGCAAGTACATGCTGTTGCGTGGGGCTGCGGTGCTGAGGAATTGCTCGCGGTAAGACTCAAGGCTCGACGGCAGCGGGTCGCCCGCGTTGGTACGGGTCATTTCCAGCAGGCGTTGCTCGATCAAGGCATCCAGCTTGGGTTCCTTGGCAAAGTGCACGGTGTCGATATTCACCAGCGGGCAATCGCTGCTGGCGCAGCCTGGCTTGCTCTGCTCGGTGGCGTCGCGGGTGGCTTCCAGTGGAGTGCGATAGCTGGGTTGGAACAGGCTTTGGCAGGCGCCGAGGGTCAAGGCGATGCAGGCCACGGATGCGATTTTTAAAAGCGACATGGATGTCCTTCGTCTATCGATAAGAGCGAAATTTGTGGAGCTTCGACTACCGGCAGGGCAGTCAGTTCGCCACTAAGCTGATTGAGCGTGAGTTTGACCTCCTCCGTCTGGCCCGGCAACCGCAAAGGGGCTGCATCAATGGGCAGGAGCGCGTTAGGATGGCGCGAATTGCACCGGACATGATGAGGAAGGGTATGACGGACATTGCGAAATCGACGCCGAGTACGATCGAGATTGTTCAGCGCGACAATGCCTACAAGGGCTTCTACCAGCTCGATCGCGTGCAACTGCGTCATGAAAAGTTCGATGGCGGTATGAGCCGAGTGATCAACCGCGAAGTGTTCGTGCGCCATGACGCGGTCTGCGTGTTGCCCTACGACCCGCAGCGCGATGAAGTGGTGCTGATCGAGCAGTTTCGCGTGGGCGCCATGGGCCGCAGCAATAACCCTTGGCTGGTGGAAATGGTCGCGGGGCTGATCGACAAGGACGAAGAACCGGAGGAGGTTGCACACCGCGAGGCCGAGGAGGAAGCTGGGCTGACGTTCTCCGCACTGTGGCCGATCACCAAGTATTTCCCGTCGCCCGGTGGCAGTACCGAATTTGTCCACTTGTACCTGGGCCGCTGTGACAGCACGGGGGCGGGTGGTGTCCATGGACTGGAAGAAGAAGCAGAGGACATCCGCGTTACGGTCTGGGCATTTGAAGACGCCCTGCAAGCCGTTCGCGATGGCAAAATTTCCAACGCAGCCAGCATTATCGCCCTGCAATGGCTTGCGCTTAATCGCGCGGAAGTGAGGGGGTTATGGCAGTAAAGGCACGGGAACGATATCGAGTCGACCTGATCGGGCTGCAAGCCGCCTGCGAGGCCAACTATGCGCGGCTGATGCGCCTGCTGCCCGACATGCGCCACGCCCCGGAGGCGCGGCGCATCGGCGTGACCCATGGCGACCAGATGCTGGGCGTGCTGGCCCTGGAAGTCATCGTCAATTGCCCGTACACCACCACCCTGCGCGTACGCCAGGAACACAGCCTGCCGTGGCTGCCGGTGCCGCAACTGGAAGTGCAGGTGTACCACGATGCGCGAATGGCCGAAGTGATCAGCGCCGAACATGCGCGGCGCTTTCGCAGCATCTATCCTTACCCGAATGTGTTCATGCACCAGCCCGATGAGAAAGCACAGCTCAATGTGTTCCTCGGTGAATGGTTGAGTCATTGCCTGGCCCTGGGCCATGAGTTCGAAGTCGTGCGATAGATGTGAACTGCGTCGGCTTCCTGGGTTTCCTCTTTGCGTTCTGCCCCAGCATAATCGCTCCAACTCTATATTCCTGTGATTGCCTTGGGAGAGCGCCTTGCCGAGCGTATCCACCTTGAACCCCGATGCGCCGGCGTTGCTGGTGCAGCTGTCCGACAGCCACCTGTTTGCCGAGGCCGACGGCACGCTGTTGGGTATGAACACCTGCGAGAGCCTGCAGCGGGTGATCGAATTGGTGCGCGCGCAGCAGCCTCGGATCGATTTGCTGCTGGCCACAGGAGATTTGTCCCAGGACGGCACGCTTGAGTCTTATCAACAGTTTCGCGATATGACCCGGCAAATCGATGCTCCGGCACGCTGGATTCCCGGCAACCACGACGAACCGCAGATCATGGCGCACGCTGCCGCGCACAGTGACCTGCTGGAGCCCGTAGTGGACGTCGGCAACTGGCGTATCACCCTGCTCGACTCCGCCGTGCCCGGCTCGGTGCCGGGCTACCTGCAGGATTCGCAGCTGCAATTGCTGGCTCAAGCCTTGAGCGAAGCTCCGAACCGCCATCATCTGGTGTGTTTCCACCATCACCCGGTGCCCATCGGCTGTGCGTGGATGGAACCTATCGGCTTGCGCAACCCCGATGCGTTGTTTGCCGTGCTGGACCGTTTCCCGCAGGTGAGGGCAGTGCTCTGGGGCCACGTGCACCAGGAGATCGACCGCGAGCGCAACGGTGTGCGTCTGCTGGCTTCGCCGTCCACCTGCATCCAGTTCGCGCCGGGCAGCGAAGATTTCAAGGTCAGCGAGCAAGCACCGGGCTATCGTTGGTTGCGTTTGCATGCCGACGGACGGTTGGAGACCGGGGTGGAGCGGGTCGAAGGCTTCGCCTTCCAGGTGGACTACGGCAGTGACGGCTATTGACGTCTCGGCGGCTAAATATCCAGAACCTTCGCCAGCCTCACTACCGTAACCCCTGGACCCAACTGCCGCAGCGAGGGCTGGATCAACACGCAGTCGTCATGGGGTGTGACGATCTCGCGCCGGTCGTCCCGAGCGATCACTGTTCCAGCCTGGGCTATGCGCTCAAGGCCGCGGAAGTCATCGGTAAAACGGAAGTCCATGCTGTGGGCGATCACCGGTTCAGTGACTTGCAGGCATTGCTGGGGCCCCGGCTTTTCCTGGCTCAGGAGCTTCAAGACGTCGGCCTCGGCGACTGCATCAGTCGCCATCAGGAAGCGTGCGGCAATATCGAGGGCGACGTGTTGGCTTTTTTTAGAAAAATGTTGACCGGTCTCGATCAGCAGCGCGTTTTTTTGGCTGGCGGGATCGCCAAACCCACCATAGTCACGCATGCGCCGGCCATTGGCGTGGCCGGCGTCGACCACCACGGTTGCGGGTACGCCTAACGATTTTGCGAATTTCAGGCCTTTGGCGCAGGCCCCACACATCATCAGTGGTGGGGATTCTTCGTGCATCGAATGGATATCGAGCAGCAAGTCGACACTGTCGATCAGCGGTCGCAGCTCACGTGCGCGACGCAGTTCCACGGAGTCGCGGTCGCCGTCCAGTGTTGATGGTAGCCAGACACGGTTCATGTCCTCGTCGACAAAACGGGTGGCGTCAATGTCGTGCGGGTCGAAGCGGTGATAGGCCTCGATATTGCCGAACGCCAGTGACAAACGGCCTTTGCGAGGGCGCACGCCGCTGCGCAGCAAGGCGTCTACTGCGATTGCTCCGCTGACTTCATTGCCATGGGTCAGTGCCATGACCAGCACATGTGGTCCAGGCGTGCCGCTGTCAAAACTGTGGACATAGTCGATCCCGCAGTTGCCGGCTTTCCATTGGCTGAGATCGGGGAACTCGACTTCCACAGGGTACGGTGTCAGTGATGCACGAACCTGCTCAAGGGTTTTCATGTCTGCCTCCGAGGGCTCAAGGTGGGTACCTTGTCGCGGGAGCGAGCCGCGACAAGCAGGGGGAACTCGCGGCCCTTAACTGGCGCAGGGATGGGCGCTGCGCATGCGCCGGCCCAGGCAGGCGATCGCCAGTACGCTGATCAAAATGGTTGCCATCACATAAAAGCTCGGCGCCAGTTTGCTGCCGCTTGCCTCGATCATCCAGGTCACGATCAACGGGGCGAAACCACCAAACAGGGTCACGGAAAAGTTGTAGCTCAGCGCCAGCCCAGTACCGCGAATGCTGGTTGGGAAGATGTCGGCAAGCATTGCCGGGATTGGCCCCAGGCAGGCCGCAATCAATACGCCGACAAGCGCTTGCACGACGAGCAGCGTGGAGAAACTGGGAAAGATATTGAGCAGCAGGAACATCGGATAAGACGACAGTCCGGTAATCGACAAGGCGATGGTCAACACTCGGAATCGCCCGTGGCGATCGGAAAGCCCACCGAAAATCGGGGCCATGAGCATCAACGTAACGCCGGTCATCAGGGCCCCCAGGTAGGACGACGTGGCAGTGATGCTCAGTTGTTTAAAGGCGTAGATCGGCATGTACAGTTTATGCACGTAATTGAATGCGGTCGCGCCAGCCACCACGCCGATAGCCAGCAACAGGATGACGTGCCCTTTGATCAAGACATCCCGCAGTGGGGTCTTGACCGCTACGTTGGCTACGTTTTTCTTGAAGTCCGGCGTTTCATCGATTTGTGTGCGAATGTAAAAGCCTACCGGCCCGATCAGCAGGCCGAAGCCGAAGGCTACACGCCAGCCCCAATCGTTCAACTGCACATCCGATAGCGCATAGCTGAGGATCGCACTGACACCCGCCGCCAGCACAGTTGCCAGCCCCTGGGTAGACAATTGCCAGCTGGCAAAGAAACCCCGTCGCCCGGCGTCGGCGTGTTCGACCATGAACGCGGTCGCCGCGCCAAATTCGCCGCCCGTGGAAAACCCCTGGAGCATGCGGGCAACGATGATCAGCAGTGGCGCCGCCAGGCCGATCTGCTCGTAGGTCGGGGCGAACGTAATCATTGCGGTGCCGACCAGCATGATCATGATCGACAGCGTCAATGACGCCTTTCGTCCGGCTCTGTCGGTGTATGAACCGAGCACAATGGCGCCCAGCGGTCGCATCAGAAAGGAAATGCCGAACGAGCCTACGGCCAGCAGCAATGAGGTGGTTTCGTTATCGGACGGAAAAAACTGTTTGCCGATGACGACTGCAAAATAGCCATAGATCAGTAAGTCATAGAACTCCAGCGCGTTGCCGACGCTGGCAGCGATGATCTCTTTCCATGGGCCGCGCCGGGTGGGAGCTTGGGCCGATGATAAGGCGGATGATTGAGTTGTCATGAGTGTGCACCGGGTTTGTTTCACTGTTGGCCTACGGACTCTCCGAACCGCAGCGCGGCCTGGCGACATCGAAGGCGTTAATTGTTATGGGTGAAAGCCCGGATGAAAGTGAACCAAAGGCGGCAGAACGGCAATTGCTCTTTCGGCACAGATTTGAGCTGTTTCGGCACGACCCGGCAGGTTGTTGCCGGCAGCGGTGATAGAGCGCGTAAATCCGGCTACTGGGTGGCGGAGGGGGTCAAGGCTGTCCATATCCTCATCACCATCTCGCTCCGGTTGGCGCGCAGGCGATGCAGCGAAACGTCGAAACTGACGCAAAATTCGGCGCCACCCGCCATCAGCAGCTCGCCCGATGCCAGCGCGTCGTTGACGACCATGCGCGGCAACCACGCCAGCCCTCGGCCACGCTTGGCCATTTCCAGAATGGCGTCATAGGAGTCCGCTTGGTAAACCATTCGCAGCGGCAGGCGCTGCGGCAGTCGATCCAAATGCCGGGCCAGTACGCTGCGCAGTGTCAGAGTGGGTGAGAAGGCCAGCCAAGGAATAGGCAGGGCGTTGCTGTCGGCGAGTATCTGCAGTTGCGGCTGCCCAGGGGCGCTCGGTGCGCTGACCGGTAGCAGTTCCTCCTTGGCCAGTACTCGGGAGTCGAAATGCTCCGGGTCCAACAGCGTCTGGGTCAACGGGCTGGAAAAACTCAGCAGCAGATCAACCTCGCCGGCGGACAACCGGCTGATCGCTTCTTGCGCACCGCTAGTGAGCAATGACACCGCAAAGCTGCCCAGTTTCGGGTGCAATGACTCGTACCAATCGGGGAAAAAGTCACAGGCCAGGGTCCGGCCGGTGGCGATGCGCACCGGTTCGTCGCGGCTGAGGGTGTCATTTTTGAACTGCGCTCTAACAGTGCCCAGCAATTCCAGCGATTGAGTGGCGGCATCAAGGAACAGCAGGCCGCAGGGTGTCAGTGACAGGGGTTGCTTGCGCTCGATCAATGGCGTGCCGACCCATTCTTCCAGCGCCCGGATACGTCGACCGAACGCTGGATGCGTGACACAGCGATTTTCGGCGGCACGCGACAGGCTGCGAGTGCGCGCCAGTTCGACAAAATCCTCAAGCCATTCAAGTTGCATGGTGTTTCCCCGCTTGAATTCGGGCCACTGGCCTCCGGCCATATATCCGGGTTCCCGGGCCGCAGATAGTACCGTCAGCGGCGATCGGCTGCACCCACAAGCCCCTGTTCCCTGTAAACTGCGCCTCTTTGGCAGCCCCAGCGAGGCCCCGGCATGTCCGCTTCGATCCTGTATATCCACGGTTTCAACAGCGCGCCTGCGTCCAACAAGGCCAGCCAACTGATCACCGTGATGGATGCCCTCGGCCTGGCCGATCAATTGCGCGTGCCGGCCCTGCATCACCATCCGCGTCAGGCAATTCCTCAATTGGAGGAAGCCATTGCCCAGTTGGGACGGCCGCTGCTAGTCGGCAGCTCGCTCGGCGGCTACTATGCAACCCATCTTGCTGAGCACCATGGCCTCAAGGCGTTGCTGGTCAACCCGGCGGTCAGCCCCCATCGGATGTTCGACGGTTACCTGGGCACCCAGAAGAACCTCTACACCGATGAAACCTGGGAACTGACCCACGACCACGTCACGGCGCTGGCCGAGCTGGAAGTACCGGCTCCCCAGGACGCCGCGCGTTACCAGGTGTGGTTGCAGACGGGGGATGAAACCCTGGATTATCGCCTCGCCCAGCAGTATTACCGGGCCTGTGCCTTGCGCATCCAGGCCGGTGGCGACCATGGTTACCAGGGGTTCGCCCAGCAATTGCCGGCGTTGTTGAGTTTTGCCGGTATTGGCGCAGATCAGTATCAATCCTTCGATTTCTCGGCACTGTAATTGCCTTGGAAATCGCAGGTCACTTTTTAATCGAACGACTCACGACGAGACCCCATGGCCACTCCCAGCGCTAGCTCTTATAACGCCGACGCCATCGAAGTCCTCTCGGGCCTCGACCCGGTGCGCAAACGCCCCGGCATGTACACCGACACCAGTCGGCCGAACCACCTTGCCCAGGAAGTCATCGACAACAGCGTCGACGAAGCCTTGGCGGGGCACGCCAAGTCGGTGCACGTCATTCTCCACGCTGACCACTCGCTGGAAGTGTCCGACGATGGTCGCGGCATGCCGGTGGACATTCACCCGGAAGAGGGCGTGTCGGGCGTTGAGCTGATCCTCACCAAGCTGCACGCCGGCGGCAAGTTCTCCAACAAGAACTACCAGTTCTCCGGTGGCTTGCACGGTGTGGGTATTTCCGTGGTCAACGCCCTGTCCACGCTGGTACGGGTCAAGGTCAAGCGCGACGGCAACGAGTACGAGATGACCTTCGCCGATGGCTACAAAGCCACCGACCTGCAGGTGATCGGCACCGTTGGCAAACGCAACACCGGCACCAGCGTGTACTTCGCGCCGGACCCCAAATACTTCGACTCACCGAAATTTTCCATCAGCCGCCTCAAGCACGTGCTCAAGGCCAAGGCCGTGTTGTGCCCGGGCCTGTTGGTGACCTTTGAAGACAAAGGCACTGGCGAAAAGGTCGAGTGGCACTACGAAGACGGTCTGCGTTCCTACCTTGAAGACTCCGTCAGTGATTTCGAACGCCTGCCCAACGAGCCGTTCTGCGGCAGCCTGGCCGGCAACAAGGAAGCCGTCGACTGGGCGCTGCTGTGGTTGCCCGAAGGCGGCGACAGCGTGCAGGAAAGCTACGTCAACCTGATCCCCACCGCCCAGGGCGGCACCCACGTCAACGGTTTGCGCCAGGGCTTGCTGGATGCCATGCGCGAATTCTGTGAATACCGCAGCCTGCTGCCGCGTGGCGTGAAGCTGGCGCCGGAAGACGTGTGGGAGCGCATTGCGTTCGTACTGTCGATGAAAATGCAGGAGCCGCAGTTCTCCGGCCAGACCAAGGAGCGCCTGTCGTCCCGCGAAGCGGCGGCATTTGTTTCCGGTGTGGTCAAGGATGCCTTCAGCCTGTGGCTCAACGAGCACCCGGAACTGGGCCTGGCCCTGGCGGAACTGGCAATCAACAACGCCGGCCGTCGCCTCAAGGCCAGCAAGAAAGTCGAGCGCAAGCGCATCACCCAGGGTCCGGCATTGCCCGGCAAGCTGGCCGATTGCGCCGGGCAGGACCCGATGCGCTCCGAACTGTTCCTGGTCGAAGGTGACTCCGCCGGTGGTTCCGCCAAGCAGGCGCGGGACAAGGAATTCCAGGCGATCCTGCCGTTGCGCGGCAAGATCCTCAATACCTGGGAAGTCGATGGCAGCGAAGTCCTTGCCAGTCAGGAAGTGCACAACATCGCGGTGGCCATCGGCGTCGACCCGGGCGCGGCGGACATGAGCCAGTTGCGCTACGGCAAGATCTGCATCCTCGCCGACGCCGACTCCGACGGCCTGCACATCGCGACCCTGCTGTGCGCGTTGTTCGTGCAGCACTTCCGCCCGTTGGTGGATGCCGGTCACGTCTACGTCGCCATGCCGCCGCTGTACCGTATCGACCTGGGCAAGGAGATTTTCTACGCCTTGGACGAAGCCGAACGCGATGGCATCCTCGACCGCCTGGTCGCCGAGAAGAAGCGGGGCAAGCCGCAGGTCACCCGATTCAAAGGCTTGGGTGAAATGAACCCGCCGCAACTGCGTGAAACCACCATGGACCCCAACACCCGGCGCCTGGTGCAGTTGACCCTGGAAGACTTCGCCGCTACCTCGGAAATGATGGACATGCTGCTGGCGAAGAAACGCGCACCGGACCGCAAGTCCTGGCTGGAATCCAAAGGCAACCTCGCCGAGGTTCTGGGCTGATGCGCACAGGTTTCGCCCTGGCGATCCTGATGTTGAGCGGGCTGGCAGCGACTCAGGTCGCCGCCGCGCCCGTGGCTGAGCTCAAGCTGGTGTCCGAACACCCGGTGGACGGCATGCGCGGCGGTAACCTGTCGGGCCTGGCGCAGTGTGGCAAGGAATTGTGGACGGTTTCCGACCGCGATGACGACCAGATCTATCGTCTCGATACCCGTGCGCCGACCTGGCAAGCCGAAGCGGTAAGCATCGATGTACCGCCGGTGCCGGAGTCCGGGCTGCCCTGGGGGCTGCGTTCGCGCACCAAGGCTGCGTCGTTCATTCGCGGCGGCGACCTGGATTTTGAAGGCATCACCTGCGATGCCGCCGGCAATCGCTATATTGTCAGCGAAGCCCATGCGGCGGTGCTGCAAGTGCCGGTGAACGGTGCGCCTGAATGGTTGAAGATCGCCCCGGGCATGGTGCGTGAAGCACGGGCCAGTGGCATGTTGCTGCACTTCAATGCGTTGTTCGAAGGCCTGGCAATCAACCCCGGGGGTAATCAGATCTGGCTGGCTGCGGAGCGTGAGCGGCGCGGCCTCATCTCCATCAAGCGTCCGCAAAGCCTGTGGGATTGCGATGGCCCTTGCGTATTGCTGAGCGAGGCCGGCCAGGAGATGCAGCCGGCCAAGTTCATCGGTGCCAAGGCGGTGTCCAAGGATTTCGCCGATCTGTCACTGTTCAACGGCAAGCTGTTTACCCTGGAACGCAATGCGTTCCAGATCTGCCGGCGCGATGCGGTCACGGCCAAGGTCGAGCTGTGCTGGTCGTTCGCTGACGAAACCCTGACGCCCGAGCGGCGTTACGCCCAGCCCTATGGCCTGGCCGAAGCCCTGGTGGTGGACGCAGACGGTGCCTGGCTGGGCATCGACAATAATTTCGGCCCCCGCGCCGATGGTGAAAAACGCCCCATGGTCTATCGTTTCGCCGCCCCCGCCGGCGGCTGGAGCGCCCAGCCATGAGCCGCTACTTTTTTGAATCGATCCGGTGCGGCGGCATTTCCGCTGCGCCTTACCAAACAATGATGAGGCCCGCATGAGTGACATCCTCGCAGACAGCTTAGATGGCGTAGAACGCCGGTCGCTGGCTGACTTCACCGAAAATGCCTACCTCAACTACTCCATGTACGTGATCATGGACCGTGCCTTGCCGCATATCGGCGACGGCCTCAAGCCCGTACAGCGGCGCATCATCTACGCCATGAGTGAGTTGGGCCTGGACGCCGACTCCAAGCACAAGAAGTCGGCGCGTACCGTCGGTGACGTGCTCGGTAAATTCCACCCCCACGGCGATTCGGCCTGCTACGAAGCCATGGTGCTGATGGCTCAGCCGTTCAGCTATCGCTACACCCTCGTCGATGGCCAGGGCAACTGGGGTGCGCCGGATGATCCCAAGTCCTTCGCGGCCATGCGTTACACCGAGGCGCGCCTGTCGCGCTATTCGGAAGTGTTGCTCAGCGAACTGGGCCAGGGTACCGCGAACTGGGGGCCGAACTTCGACGGCACTCTCGACGAGCCGCTGGTGTTGCCCGCACGTTTGCCGAATATCCTGCTCAATGGCACCACCGGTATCGCGGTCGGCATGGCCACCGACGTACCGCCGCACAACCTGCGCGAAGTCGCCACCGCCTGCGTGCGCTTGCTGGATGAGCCCAAGGCCACGGTCGAGCAGCTTTGCGAGCATATCCAGGGCCCGGATTACCCGACCGAAGCGGAAATCATCACGCCGCGCGCCGACCTGCTGAAGATGTACGAGACCGGCAAGGGCTCGGTGCGCATGCGTGCCGTGTATCACATCGAAGACGGCGACATTATCGTCACCGCGCTGCCGCACCAGGTGTCCGGTGCCAAGGTGCTGGAGCAGATTGCTGCGCTGATGCAGGCCAAGCCATCGAAATTGCCCCAGGTCGCTGACTTGCGTGACGAATCCGACCACGAAAACCCATGCCGCATCGTGATCATCCCGACCAACAGCCGGGTCGACCATGAAGTACTGATGCAGCATCTGTTTGCCAGCACGGAGCTGGAGTCCAGCTACCGGGTCAACGTCAACATCATTGGCCTGGACGGTAAGCCGCAGCTGAAAAACCTGCGCAACCTGCTGGTCGAGTGGCTGGAGTTCCGGATACAAACCGTGCGTCGCCGCCTGCAGTTCCGCCTCGACAAGGTCGAGCGCCGCCTGCACCTGTTGGACGGCTTGCTGATTGCCTACCTCAACCTGGATGAAGTGATCCACATCATC
Source organism: Pseudomonas sp. SJZ103 (assembly GCF_007828335.1). Taxonomy (NCBI): domain Bacteria; kingdom Pseudomonadati; phylum Pseudomonadota; class Gammaproteobacteria; order Pseudomonadales; family Pseudomonadaceae; genus Pseudomonas; species Pseudomonas sp. SJZ103. The sequence goes on along the minus strand of NZ_VIUN01000003.1, from coordinate 169,151 downwards.
CGTACCGCCGAGCATCCGAAAGCCGAACTGATCGCGCGCTTCGAGCTGAGCGAGATCCAGGCCGACTACATCCTCGACACCCGCTTGCGTCAGTTGGCACGCCTGGAAGAAATGAAGCTGCGCGACGAGCAAGACGCGCTGCTCAAGGAGCAAGCCAAGCTGCAGGCCCTGCTGGGCAGCGAAGCCAAGCTGAAGAAGCTGGTGCGCACCGAGTTGATCAAAGACGCCGAAACCTATGGTGACGACCGCCGTTCGCCAATCGTGCAGCGTGCCGAAGCCAAGGCGCTGACAGAGACCGAACTGCTGCCGAACGAGAAAATTACCGTCGTTCTGTCGGAAAAGGGTTGGGTTCGTTCAGCCAAAGGGCATGATATTGACGCCACTGGCCTGTCGTACAAGGCGGGTGATGGCTTCAAGACTGCCGCAGCCGGGCGTTCCAACCAGTTTGCGGTGTTTATTGACTCCACCGGGCGCAGTTATTCGGTGCCGGCCCATACCTTGCCCTCAGCGCGGGGGCAGGGCGAGCCGTTGACCGGTCGCCTGACGCCGCCACCTGGGGCGAATTTTGAATGTGTGCTGCTGCCGGATGATGATTCGCTGTATGTGATCGCTTCCGACGCGGGCTACGGGTTCGTGGTCAAGGGTGAAGACCTGCAGGCCAAGAACAAGGCGGGCAAGGCATTGTTGAGCCTGCCGAACAACGCCAAGGTCATCCTGCCGCGTCCGGTGGAAGACCGCGAAGGCAACTGGCTGGCGTCGGTGACCACCGAAGGGCGCTTGCTGGTGTTCAAGATCAGCGATCTGCCGCAGTTGGGCAAGGGCAAGGGCAACAAGATTATTGGTATTCCCGGCGAGCGGGTGGCCAGTCGCGAAGAGTACGTGACCGACATCGCCGTGATCCCGGAAGGTTCCACCCTGGTGCTCCAGGCCGGCAAGCGCACGTTGTCATTGCGCCCTGACGACCTCGAACACTACAAGGGCGAGCGTGGTCGTCGCGGTAATAAATTGCCTCGCGGCTTCCAGCGTGTGGATGCTTTGCTGGTGGAAACGCCGGTTTAAGGCGTATTAGAGCCCTCGATCTACGATTTAAAGCGTAGATCGACGCTTTGGCGCTGGAGTCATGGCGCATATTCACGGATGATATGGCCTTTCCAGCGCCGGCGTGGCCGAGCGTGTTTAGGTTATTTTTAGTATTACATTGTGGTTCGCCTTGTGGCAGCCACCTGGATGGGATGATGACTGCTCCACGCGTTCCTCTATTTTTGATGCTCGCTGGCCTTTTGGGGTTGGCGGGTTGCAGCACACACAAGCCTGTGTCGCTGTACCAGCTGGACAGCGGAAGTCCAGCTCAGCCAGCCCAAACCGCTGGCATGGCCGTTTTGCTCGGGCCGGTGGTCGTGGCCGACTACCTGCAACGCGAAACCCTGCTGCAACGTCAGAACGATGGAAGCCTGCAAGGTTCCACCGATGGTCGTTGGGCAGGCAGTTTGTCGTCTGACATCAGCCAGTTGATGTTGCGTCAGGTGGCCGGTCAGTTGGACAGCCAGCGTGTGGTCCTGGCGCCCGCGCCCACCGGCTTCAGCCCGGATGTGCAGGTCTTGCTGACCATTACCCGGCTTGATTCCGGTAAATCGCAACCGGCGATCCTCGATGCGCAATGGCGCTTGATCGACCGTCGCGGCCAGGTGCGTGATAACCGCATCGTGCACCTGCAGGAAGAGCACGCCGGCACCACCGCGTCCCAGGTTCAGGCCCAGGGCGTGCTGCTGCAGCAATTGGCGCAGCAGTTGTCGGTGGCCCTCAAGCCATTGGCCAACCAGCCGCCGATTGCCGAGGCGCCACGCAAGCAGGCTCCGGCCCAGGCCAAGCCGGCAGAACCGCAAAAGCCGAAGATGCCGATGGCTACGCCGATCCGTACGGATATGGAAGTGTTCAGGTTCTGATCTGAAAAAGCTCCAACAAAAAAGGCCCGCTGACTCAGCGGGCCTTCTTGTGTGTGGAGATATAAGTCACGGCGCAGATCAAGTGTGGGAGGGGGCTTGCCCCCGATAACGGTGGTTCAGTCAATGATGTGCTAACTGATACTCCGCAATCGGGGGCAAGCCCCCCTCCCACATGTTCTTCAGGGCTTTGCGCGGGTCTCATGCATCCGCGCCAACTGCCGCTCCAGCATCGAGGGGTACGGCTCCATCAACCTTTCCACGCAGCTTGCCCCCTCAGGGCTGGCAATTGGGCGGATACGCGCGCGCTGGCGGATCAGCGTGTCTTCACTGATCTTGCGCTCCACCAGCAGCAGGTTACGGCTGTGTTGAGACAAGGCCAGTGCGTCCTGGGCGTTTTCAGTCAACAGCAGGTCGATCTGGCTCATGCCGAACAGATCATCGCCCACGGTGAGGCCCAGTTGCAGTTGCAGGGTGATGCCGCTGTCGGCGACTTCGATCTGCAATTCATGGCCCAGGGCGCGCAGCAACTCACCGCAGCAAATCGCATTGGTCAGGTAATCTTCGCCGCTGTCTTCGCTGTGGAACAGCATCAGCGTGCTGCCGTCGTTCAGGGTGTGCAGTTCGCTCTGGTACAGCGAGGCGGCCTGGTCGAGGCAGTCACGGTAGCGCTCCAGCAGTTCGGTCAGGCGTGCACGGGGCAGGCGGCGCAATTGGTCCTGGGCACCCAGTTGTACGGCGAGCACAGCGCTGTACTGCGGCTCGCTGCTGCGTACCGGCGGCGCCTTGGGGGCGATTGCGGTGCTGTCGGCTGACGTATCACGCAGGTCGGCAAAGGGGTCTTCATCGTCCAGGTCGTCTTCTTCGGCCTTGAAGGCATGACGCGGTGCAGGCTTGAGGCCCGCCACCGGCGGACGCTCGTCGAAGCCAGGGTCACGCAGGTTGCGCACTTCGAACTCTGGCTCGTCGTCGTAATCGGTGTCGTCGTATTCAGGCTCTGGCTCGACTTCAGGCACCACCGGTTCCGGGGCGAAGCTGGCGTGCAGCTGGCGGGCAAGGTCGCCGATTTCATCCTGGCGGTCGGTAGCCGGGGTGTGTTCGTCGATGTCCCGCAGCCAGATGCGCAGTTGCATGAGCGGCGTGGAGATATGCCGGCCCAGGCGCAAGCTCAGGGCCAGGGCCAACGCCAGCAGGATGGCGCTGAGGATACCCATGCTTTGCAGGCTGATGGTCATCGGCTGCTGGAACTGCTGCATGTCGAGGCTGATACGCAGTTGGCCGGCCTTCACGTCCTGAAACGTGATATTGCTCTGGTACAGGCCTTCGGCTTCGCCCAGCAGGCCGTTTTTCGGGCGCTGCCCGGCTTCGGCCATGATGCGGTTGTCCACGCTGTAGATGGCGGCATGGGCCACGAGCGGGTTCTTGGTCAGGTTGTTGAGCAGCACGTTGAGGCTGAGGATGTCGTTGGACACCAGCAGCTCGGTCGCCGAGGTGGCGGTTTGCGTGGTCAGGCTCTCGCCCAGGGCGTCGGCTTGCTCGTGCATGGCCTGCTTGAATTGCAAACCCATCACGCAGGCGTAGATCACCAGGGCCAGGGCGACCAGGATCACGTTATGGCTGGCGATGCGTAATGCGATCGGTACACGGCGGTGGCGCAGTGCCCGGAAGATCAGCAGGAAGAAGTTGTCGGTTTTTACTGGCGTGGGCCGGTTCACTTGAGCTCGGCTCTTGGTCCGTGAAGTTGACGCGCAGTATAGCGACAGGCCCAAGACCGGCAAAGCGCTGGCTGTGCCCGATGGTCACTGAAAGTGGGTAGAATGCGGTTTTTTTCCAGCCTGGGGGTGCGCCTTGCGCGAAATTGTCCTGATTAACATCACTGGGGAAGACCGCCCGGGTCTTACCGCAGCCATTACCGGCGTTCTGGCCCAGGGTGGTGTGAACATTCTCGACATCGGCCAGGCGGTGATCCACGACACGCTGTCGTTCGGCATCCTGGTGGAAATTCCCAGCACCGAGCAGGCCTCGTCGGTGCTCAAGGACATCCTGTTTACGGCGTACAAGCTCGATCAGCAGGTGCGTTTCACCCCGGTATCCGAAGAGGATTACCAGCAGTGGGTGGCCGGCCAAGGCAAGAAGCGCCATATCGTGACGCTGCTGACCCGCAAGGTCACCGCCGAACAACTGCAGCGCGTCAGCTCCATTACCGCGCAATATGGTTTGAATATCGACCATATCGACCGTTTGTCGGGTCGCATGCCATTGGACACCCCGGCCGACAAGGGCAAGGGCTGCATCGAGTTCTCCGTGCGTGGTGAGCCGGCCGACCCGCAGGCCCTGCGCGCCGAATTCCTCAGCGTGGCCCAGGAACTGAATGTCGATATCGCCTTCCAGGAAGATTCGCTGTTCCGTCGTAACCGTCGCCTGGCGGTGTTTGACATGGACTCCACGCTGATCGAAGCCGAAGTCATCGACGAACTGGCCAAGGCGGCCGGCGTGGGCGAGCAGGTTTCCGCGATCACCGAGCGCGCCATGGCCGGGGAATTGGATTTCCGCGCCAGCTTCAAGGAACGCCTGGCCTTGCTCAAGGGCCTGGATGTGAGCGTGCTGGACTCCATCGGTGCGTCGCTGCGCCTGACCGAAGGCGCCGAAACCCTGTTCGCCGAACTCAAGCGCCTGGGCTACAAGACGGCGATCTTGTCGGGCGGCTTCACCTACTTCGCCAAGCAGTTGCAGGCCAAGCTGGGCATTGACTATGTGTTCGCCAACGAACTGGAAGTGGTCGATGGCAAGGTGACCGGCGTCGCGGTCGAGCCGATTGTCGACGCGCAGCGCAAGGCGGATCTGCTGAAGGAATTGGCCCACAAGGAAGGTTTGCGTCTGGAACAGACCATTGCGGTCGGTGACGGCGCCAACGACTTGCCGATGCTGGCAATCGCCGGTTTGGGCGTGGCGTTCCGCGCCAAGCCATTGGTCAAGCAATCGGCCAAGCAGGCGATTTCGACCTTGGGGTTGGATGGCGTGCTGTATCTGCTGGGCTTTCGCGACCGCGACGGTCAGCTGTAACTGACTAAATGTGGGAGGGGGTTTGCCCCCGATGGCAGTGGTTCAGTCACTGATGTGTTGACTGATACCCCGCTATCGGGAGCAAGCCCCCTCCCACATTGGGTTCGGCGTCAGGCTTTAGGTAAAGCGATGCCTTGGCCCATCTGCACCGGCGAACCCGCCACCAGTTCCTCAGCCCACTTCACCTGATCCGGCCCGAACAGCACGATCGCAGTGGAGCCCAGCTTGAAGCGACCCAGCTCCGCACCCTTCTCCAGGTGAATCGGCGCGCGGGCGGCTTCGTCATAGTGGAAGGTTTTCAGTTCGCGCTTCGGCGGGGTAACCAGGCCGGCCCATACGGTTTCAATCGACGCGACAATCATCGCCCCCACCAATACCACCGCCATCGGGCCGCGTTCGGTGTCGAACAGGCAGACAACACGCTCGTTACGCGCAAACAATTCCGGCACGTTTTCGGCGGTGGTCTGGTTTACCGAGAAAATCCGCCCAGGCACGTAGACCATCTCACGCAGGGTACCGGCCAGTGGCATATGCACCCGGTGGTAGTCCTTCGGCGACAGGTAAATGGTGGCGAAATCGCCGCCCATGAACGGCGCAGCGACCGCGGCATCACCGCCCAACAGTTCCAGCACGCTGAAGCTGTGGCCTTTGGCCTGGAACACACGACCGTGCTCGATGGGGCCAAGCTGGCTGACTGCGCCATCGGCTGGGCTCAATACTGCGCCAGGGGTCTGGTCCAGTGGGCGGGCGCCGTCTTTCAGGGCACGGGTGAAGAAGGCGTTGAAGTGCTCGTAAGCGGTCACGTCCTCCACCAGCGCCTGGGACATGTCCACTTCGTAGCGCTTGGCAAACCAGGTGGTGAAGGCATTCTTGAACCAGCGCACGCGGCACTCGGCGATGCAGCCGGCCAACCGCGACAGCAGGTGGTGCGGCAGCAGGTACTGGCTGAGGATAAACAACTGCTTTTTCATTGACTGTCCTTAAACCTTAAATCTCGACGGGGGTGTCGGGGTGGTTGCCCCATTCGCCCCAGGAACCGGCATAACCTTTGACTCGCGGATAACCGAGCGCCTTGGCCACCAGGTAGGTGAAGCCAGAGCGGTGATGAGTCTGGCAGTGGGTGATGATTTCTTTGTCTTTGGTCAGCCCGAGGCCTTCGAGAATCTGCGGCATGTCACGGCGGATGCGCAGGTTGCGCTCTTTGTCCATGCCGGCCGTCCATTCGAAGTTCACCGCGCCGGGGATATGACCACCTTTGGCCGCAAGCACCTTCTCGCCGGAATATTCCAGCGGGCCGCGCGCATCCCAGATCCCCAGGTCGGCAGCGCCGAGGCGGCTTTGCAGGTATTCGCGGGTAGCGGTGGGGCCGTCGTGCAGCGTGAGACTGACCGGGCCGCCGGCCGGGGCGGGCACGTCGGTGGAGAGCGGGTGCTTGCCCTCCAGCCACGCCAGCAGGCCGCCGTCCAGGTAGTGGTACTTCTGGTGGCCGATCACGTCGAGCATCCAGATAAAACGCCCGGCCCAGCCACCGCCTTCGTCGTCATAGACCACGTAGGTAGCGTCAGGCGTGTGGCCCAGTTCGCCGAACAGTTTCTCAAGATCGGCCTTGCCGGGCAGCAGACCGGGTGCCGGCGCCTGGCCCAGTTGGGTGCGCTTGGGGTCAACGAAATGCGCGCCGGGGATGTGCCCTTCGGCGTAGCGGGCGGCACTGGTGAGGTCCACCAGAATCAGGTGTTCGGCATCCAGTTGACCGAGCAGGTCACTGGATTCGATCACCAGCGGCAAGCCAGAGAAGTCAGGCATGTGAGGTCTCCTGGGCACAAATGTTGGCGATAAAGGACGGCGATTGTAGCGCAAGCATCAAGCGCTGCGGTTGGTAAAGCTGTGCAGGGCTTTCTCGATGCATTGGGCGGTTTTACCGAAGGCCTGCACGGTGGTTTCCGAGAACGGCCCGCCGCCTTGGTCGGCGACCATCACCATCACCACGCGCCCGTTGCAGCTCATGGAGCGCAACAACAGGTGCTCGCCGGTGAACAGGCGGCGCAGGATCGGCGGCAGCAGTGCCGAGAACTGGGCGTGGTTTTCCGGTGTGAGGCGCACCTGGGCGGACTTTTCCAGCAGGCGCTGCAGCAGCGTGCTGTTGACCACATCCAGGCTCAGGTTGGCGGCGTCCTTCGGCAGGCCGTCGGCCTGATGCACACGCAAGGTGCTCAGGGCACGATCGGCCATGAACAACAGGACGCGCTGCATGCCGCTGGCCACCAGGGCTTCCTTGGCGCACGTAGTCAAATGCATGGCGTTGGCAAAGCGGCTCGGCTCCACCAGCAGTTCGGTACAACGCTTGCGCCAGACGGCCAGGGCTTCGGCGGTGGGCGGTGGTGCGGGCAGCAGGCCGCGATGAATCTTGTGTACATGCCAGGGCCAGATCAGCGACAGCGCCGGGTGCCAGAGATCGGGCATCAAGGTGTCGCGGGCACTGGTGACCGCTTGCTGGTGGACCTGTTGCTGCACGTCGCTCAGGGGCTGTTGCAGGTACAGCGCGGTGAGGTATTGCCAGCGCTCGGTGTGCGGGCAGGTCCAGGATTCCTGGGCCGACATCGCCAGGCCGTTGGCCAGCAGCACCGTATTGGCCGGCTGATTCAGCCAGCGGCGCAGGTTGGGTTCGGCGTCGAGCAATTGCTGGTGGCGCAGGGGGGCGTCTTCGCGGGCGATATGCAGGGCCTTGACCAGCAAGCGCTGCTCGGTCCGCAGCAGGGTATACCCCTGGGACACCCAAATCGGCAGGTGCCAGGTCTCGGTCAGGCCGAGGCACAGGTCCAGCAGGCGCACGCCGAACAATGCCTGTTCGACCTTGCGTGCCGACTCGCCCTTGTGGATGACCCGCAGTTCCCACTCCTCCAAAAGCTTGGGGTAGGCAACGGCCATCGGCCACAGCGGTGAAAGAAACAGCAGGCTGCCCCAATGAATGTCCTGCCACAGCCGCGCCAGGCGGCTGCCGAACAATCCATTGGCTTGTTGCGAGGCGTGCTGGCTGACCAGCAACAACTGGCGCAGCGCTACGGGAATTTCATGGGCCGGCACCGACGGCAGGCGTGCCAGCAGTTCCTCGGCGCGTTTGAGGCCCAGACGGTTAAGCGCCACTTCGAGGTTTTCCGCCGGCGCTGTCAGGCTGCCATGGGTGTGGCTGTTGGCCTCGCGCATGACGCTGAGTACGAGGGCCGGGCTGTTTTGCATCAGCTCGGCAATATCTCGCAACGAACTGCGGCTATCGCGGATGGCTTTGCATACGCGGTCATGGCTGGCCTGTGGAACAGGCAGCAGCACCTCGTCCAGGCGCTTGATCCAAGCGGCTAGAGAAGTAGGTTTTGCAGTTGGGACTGTCGTTTCATTAGCCATGATTGGGGCGCGATCATCACTTGCGGTCAACACACCCGGAGCGGGCCGAACTGGCTTTTCGCCTTAACGGGCTATAGTCTGGCGCAGTTTTGCCGATAAGAGGAACAAGAGTTTTTCAGTTCCCCCAAATATGTCCATGAACCCGACGGCGCAAGTACTCATCTCCTATGGCTAAAATTATCGGCATTATCGTCGTCTTCGCGAGCGTGCTCGGCGGCTACGTCCTGTCCCACGGTAAAATTGCGGCACTGATCCAGCCTTTCGAGGTGCTGATTATTGGTGGTGCGGCACTGGGTGCCTTTCTGCAGGCGAACCCCGGCTACATGACCATGCACGTGGTCAAGAAGTCGCTGGCAATGTTCGGTTCGCGTTTCACCCACACCTTCTACCTGGAAGTGTTGGGCCTGGTTTACGAGATCCTCAACAAGAGCCGCCGCGAAGGCATGATGGCCATCGAGGCCGATATCGAAGACGCTGCGGCCAGCCCGATTTTCGCCAAGTACCCGGCCGTGCTCAAGGATGAACGCATGACCGCCTACATCTGCGATTACCTGCGCATCATGTCTTCCGGCAACATGGCCCCCCATGAGCTGGAAGGCCTGTTCGACATGGAATTGTTCAGCCTCAAGGAAGAGCTGGAGCATCCCTCCCATGCAGTCACCGGTATCGCCGACGGCATGCCCGGCTTCGGTATCGTCGCGGCGGTACTGGGTATCGTGGTGACCATGGCCTCCCTGGGCGAAGGTGATCAGGCGGCTATCGGCATGCACGTAGGTGCGGCGCTGGTGGGGACCTTCTTCGGTATTCTCGCGGCTTACGGCTTCTTCGGCCCGCTGGCGACCTCCCTGGCCCATGACGCCAAGGAAGAAATCAACCTGTACGAATCGATCAAGGCCAGCCTGGTGGCATCCGCTTCCGGCATGCCGCCATCGTTGGCGGTGGAGTTCGGTCGCAAGGTCCTGTACCCGAAGCATCGCCCAAGCTTCGCCGAGCTGGAACAAGCGGTTCGCGGTCGCTAAGCCATGGAAAACAACCAGCCGATAATCATCAAGCGCGTCAAGCGCTTCGCTGCGGGGCACCATGGCGGTGCCTGGAAAATCGCCTTCGCCGACTTTGCCACGGCGATGATGGCGTTCTTCCTGGTGCTGTGGCTGATGTCCACGGCCACGCCCGAACAGAAGATCGCCATCGCCGGCTACTTCAAAGACCCGATTGGCTTCTCGGAAAGCGGTACGCCGTTCGTGATCGACCTGGGCGGCTCGCCGCAACTGGCGCCTGAGCGCACCATCAACCCGGAAGTCAAAACCGAAGCGCCGCAGGAAAAAATCCCGATCGAGCGCGATACCGTCGAAGCCATGGCCGAGCAGGTCGAGCACGAACGCCTTGAACTGTTGCTGCAAGAGTTGCAGAACAAGGTCGAGGAAAACCCGCAACTGCTGAAGTTCAAGGATCAGATTTCGTTCGAGATCACTCCGGATGGCTTGCGCATCCAGATCACCGACGCCGCCAACCGGCCGATGTTCGACTCTGGCAGCGCACGCTTGAAACCGTACTTTGAGGACATCTTGTTGGCCATGGCCGACACCATCAAGGCGGTGCCGAACAAGATCAGCATCAGCGGCCACACCGATGCCAAGCCTTACTCGGGCCAGGGTGACTTTGGCAACTGGGAGCTTTCCGCCAACCGCGCCAACGCGGCGCGTCGTGCGCTGGTGGCCGGCAGCTATCCGGACCCGCAAGTGGCGCGGGTGGTGGGTTTTGCGTCCTCGCAACTGTTTGATGCGAAGGATCCGTTCAACCCGATCAACCGTCGCATCGATATCGTTGTGCTGACCAAGAAGGCTCAGCGTGCGATTGAAGGTGATCAGCCCGCGCCACCACCGGTCCCAACTCCGGGAGCGGGTGCGCCAGGTGAGGTGCCGGCCGACCCAAACACCATTCCGCCCGGCCAGGAGCCATTGCCGGCCCATGAGCTGCGGCAGAAGCTGAACCTGTTTGATGAGGGTGGGGTGAAAGACCCTACGGTGCCTGGGACGGGTTCCTAAGTCACCTACAATAAGGCCGCGATGATCGCGGCCTTATTGTTTCGCAAGTTTAGTAACTACTTTCCGGCAAGCTCGCAATAATCGACCGATAGCTGTTCATGCGCTGCTGCTGCACGCGGCCATCTTCCAGCGCCTTGAGCAGGGCGCAGCCCGGCTCGCGATCGTGTTTGCAATCGCGGAAGCGGCAGGTGCCGATCAGGTCGTTGAATTCGATAAAGCCCGCTTCCACGTCGCTGCGGCTGACGTGGCCGAGGCCGAATTCACGGATACCCGGGGAGTCGATCAACTCACCGCCGCCCGGGAAGTGGAACAGCCGCGCCGTGGTGGTGGTGTGGGTGCCCTGGCCGGACAGCTCCGACAGCGGCCCCACGCGGGTATCGACTTCCGGCAGCAGGCTGTTGACCAGCGAGGATTTGCCCACGCCCGACTGGCCGACAAATACGCTGATACGCCCGTCCAACTGCTGTTGCAGCTGTTCCATGCCGTTGCCGTGGTGGGCCGAGACTTCCAGCACCGGGTAGCCCAAGGTGCGGTAGACCGCCAGCAGCGCGTTGAGCGCGGGGGCATTCTGCTCGTCGATCAGGTCGAATTTGTTCAGCAGCAACAGCGGGCGAATGCCGGCATGCTCGGCCGCCACCAGGTAGCGGTCGATCAGGTTGGCATGGGGCTCGGGCAGCGGTGCGAACACGATCACGATCATGTCGACGTTGGCCGCTACCGGCTTGAGCTGGCCGCGGCTGTCGGGGCGGCGCAGTTCGGTGGTGCGCGGCAGCTGGGCGACGATCACGCCGATGCCTTGGTTGCCGGCACGCCAGACCACCTTGTCGCCGGTGACCAGCGCAGGCAGGTTGGCACGCAAGTGGCAGCGGAACACCTGGCCCGCGAGTTCGCCTTCCAGCGCCTCGACTTCGACCTGTACACCAAAGTGCGCGATCACCAGGCCCGTCTGTTCGGGGCCCAGGTCGCCGCCCTCGAGCGCGTCCACGGCGGAGGATTCACGTTTGGCGGCGCGTGCAGCGCGTTCACCTTGAATCTTTTCGATGCGCCAGTTTTGGCGACGATTGAGCTGGCGTTTGGCCATTGGTGTTCCGTGTCGATAATGCAAAGGTTAGGTAAAACGGTCGCGAGTCTAGCACGGCCCCGCCTGCTAAACTGCGCAGCTACGCCAAGGTGCCAAGAGAATCAAGCCATGCAAAACCCACAGAACCTGATTTGGATCGATCTGGAAATGACCGGTCTGAACCCTGACACCGACGTCATCATCGAGATGGCGACCATTGTCACCGACAGTAATCTCAATACCTTGGCCGAAGGTCCGGTGATCGCCATCCACCACAGCGATGCCGTGCTCGCCACCATGGACGAGTGGAACACCCGCACCCACGGCAACTCCGGCCTGACCCAGCGTGTGCGTGACAGCCGCATCAGCATGGCCGAAGCCGAAGCCGAAACCATTGCCTTTCTGGAAAAGTGGGTGCCGAAGGGCAAGTCGCCGATCTGTGGCAACAGCATCTGCCAGGACCGCCGCTTCCTTTATACCCACATGAAGGCGCTGGAAAGCTACTTCCACTACCGCAACCTGGACGTGTCCACCCTCAAGGAGCTGGCCGCGCGCTGGGCGCCGGAAGTCAAAGACAGCTTCCATAAAGGCAGCACCCATCTGGCGCTGGATGATATTCGCGAGTCGATCGCCGAGCTGCAGCACTACCGCAAGCATTTCATCAAGGCTTGAAACGCAGGCTGCTGACCGGGCGCCTTCGCAGGCAAGCCAGCTCTCACACTTGAATGTATTCCCAGGTCCAAGTGTGGGAGGGGGCTTGCTCCCGATGGCAGGCAACTCGATTTATCGCCAGGCGCCCCCTTTTGGTGCCATCAGCAAATGATTAGACTGCCGGCCTCTTTGCAAGGATCGCCATCATGCTGCTGATGCTCTACCTCATCGCCATCACCGCCGAAGCCATGACCGGCGCCTTGTCCGCCGGCCGGCGCGGCATGGACTGGTTTGGTGTGGTGCTGATCGCCTGCGTGACGGCGCTGGGCGGCGGCTCGGTGCGCGATGTGCTGTTGGGGCATTACCCGTTGACGTGGGTCAAGCATCCGGAATACCTGGTGCTGACCTCCGTCGCGGCGCTGGTGACGATCTTTATCGCACCGTTGATGCGTCACCTGCGCTCGCTGTTCCTCGCGCTGGATGCCGTGGGCCTGGTCGCGTTCACGCTGATCGGCTGCATGACCGCCCTGGAAATGGGCCACGGCATGCTGGTGGCCTCGGTCAGCGGGGTGATCACCGGCGTCTTCGGCGGCATTCTGCGGGATATTTTCTGCAACGACATTCCGCTGATCTTCCGCCGTGAACTGTACGCCAGCGTGTCATTCCTCGCCGCCTGGTTCTACCTGCTGTGCCTCTACCTGGAACTGCCCAGCGAGCAGGCAATTCTACTGACGCTGTTCAGCGGCTTTCTATTGCGCCTGCTGGCGATTCGATTTCACTGGGAAATGCCCAAGTTCGTCTACAACGACGACGTGCACTAGCGCGCCGCGTGCTGGTTCAGCGCCCATTCCACATGCTCGCGCACCAGCTCCGACGGATAATCCCGACGCGCCTTCAAGGCTTCCAGTACCGGGATGCTCGACGGCGCGTTGCCCAGGCCCACCGCCAGGTTGCGCAGCCAGCGTTCATAACCGGCACGGCGCAAAGGTGAACCTTCGGTACTGCTGAGGAATTTATCCTCATCCCACAGGAACAGCTCCGCCAGTTCTGCGTTATCCAGGTTGTGCCGTGGCTTGAAATCGCTTTCGGCGGTAGGTCGCGCGAAACGATTCCACGGACAAACGATCTGACAGTCATCGCAGCCGAATACCCGGTTGCCGATCAGCGGGCGCAGGTCTTCAGGGATTGCGCTCTTGAGTTCGATGGTCAGGTAGGAAATGCAGCGCCGGGCGTCCAGCACATAGGGGCCGACAAACGCATTGGTGGGGCAGATATCCAGGCAGGCGGTGCAGCGGCCGCAGTGTTCGGTACTGTGCGGTGGATCGACCGGTAGCGGCAAATCCACAAATAGCTCGCTCAGGAAGAAATAACTGCCGGCCTTGCGATTGAGCACCAGGGTGTTTTTACCGATCCAGCCAAGACCGGCTTGTTCGGCAATGGCTTTTTCCAGCACGGGCGCGCTGTCGACAAAGGCACGAAAGCCGAAAGGCCCGATCTGCGCCTGGATACGGTCGGCCAACTGTTGCACGCGTTTGCGGATCAGCTTGTGGTAGTCGCGGCCCAGGGCGTAGCGCGAGATGTAAGCCTTTTCCGGTTTTGCCAGCAGTTGCGCCATCTGGGTATCGCCGGGCAGGTAGTCCATGCGCAGCGACACCACGCGCAGGGTGCCCGGCACCAGTTCGTCCGGGTGCGAGCGTTTGCTGCCATGGGCGCCCATGTAGTCCATCTCGCCGTGGTAGCCCGCGTCGAGCCAGCGTTGCAGATGGTGTTCATGCTCAGCCAGGTCAAGGCCGCTGATGCCGACTTGTTGAAAGCCCAGCTCGCGCCCCCAGTCTTTGATCGATTGGGCGAGGGCGGGCAGATCGGAGGTAATAGCGGGCATGAGACACGGGAAACCACAGGTTAGATGCGTATAATTCTGCCAGACATCGGAGCTTGAAGACGCATGCCGCAGACAAAACACGAAATAACCGACGTTCAGCCTTTGTTGCATGGCCATTTGCCGCAACTGGCTGCGCGTTCACCGGACGCCCATAAAGGCCAGTTCGGTCACCTGCTGATGATTGGCGGCGACCGGGGCTTTGGCGGCGCCGCGCTGCTCGGCGCCGAAAGCGCCTTGCGCAGTGGTGCGGGCAGGGTGTCCCTGGCCACTCGCCTTGAGCATGTGCCGGCCGCGCTGGCCCGTTTGCCGGAAGTCATGACCGTCGGCGTGAGTTCGGCCAACCAGTTGATGGGCTTGCTGGAAAAAATCTCGGTGATCGTCATTGGCCCCGGCCTGGGCGAAGCCGCCTGGGGTAAAAGCCTGTTGTCTGTCGCAGCCAATGCACGGCAGCCGCAGGTCTGGGACGCCGATGCACTCAATCAACTGGCGACTGGCAGCGTGAGCTTGCCAGCCCATTGCGTGATCACCCCGCATCCGGGGGAGGCGGCGCGATTGCTGGGGATTTCGACAGCCGAGGTTCAGGCCGACCGTCTTAAGGTGGCGCGCGCGTTGAGCCAGAAATTCAAGGCAGTGGCCATCCTCAAGGGTGCTGGCAGTTTGATTGCCAGTCCGGACGGGCGCGTTTCGCGCTGCGATCAAGGCCATCCGGCGATGGCGACGGCGGGCCTCGGTGATGTTTTGGCCGGCCTGGTGGGTGCGCTGCTGGCCCAGGGCATGCCGGCCTATGAAGCAAGCTGCCTGGCCGTCTGGTTGCACGCCACGGCAGGGGATCGCCAGGGCAGCTTTGGTCGCGGGCTGGCCGCCAGCGACCTGATACCCGCCATTCGTCAATTGCTGGAGGAACAGTCGCCGTGTCTGAAGTAATCCTTTTCCTGGCCGATGAAGAGGCCATGGTGGCGTTAGGTCAGCGTATTGCGCAGGTCACGGCCGGGTCAGGGCTGATTTTTCTTGAAGGCGACTTGGGGGCAGGCAAGACCACACTGTCCAGGGGCATCATTCGCGGGTTGGGCCACACGGGGGCGGTAAAAAGTCCCACGTTCACTCTGGTTGAACCCTACGAGATCGGCGCAGTGCGGGCTTTCCACTTCGACCTCTATCGCCTGGTGGATCCCGAAGAACTCGAGTTCATGGGCATCCGTGATTACTTCGATGAGGACGCGCTGTGCCTGATTGAGTGGCCAGATAAAGGCACAGGCTTTTTGCCAAAGCCGGACCTGACCATTACCATTACGCCGCATGATCACGGACGTCAGCTGAAGTTGTTGCCCCAGAGTGCGCGCGGTGAGTCGTGGTGCGCTGCTCTGGCTTTGGAATTCAAATAATTGGTGGGGTTAGGTATGCGCTTTCGCGCGTTGGTTGCTGTCGTAGGGGTGTTGCTTGCGGCAATGACTGTCAATGCTCTGGCTGCTTCACAGGTGAAGAGTGTTCGCCTGTGGCGAGCGCCGGATAACACGCGACTGGTGTTCGACCTGTCTGGCCCGGTCCAGCACAGTGTCTTTACCCTAACGGCGCCTGATCGGCTGGTGATCGACATCAACGGTGCGACCCTGGCCGCGCCGTTGAACGTGTCCACCGCCAATACGCCGATTACCGCCATGCGCTCGGCGCAGCGCACGCCGACTGACCTGCGGGTAGTCATCGACCTGAAAAAGGTCGTGACCCCGAAAAGCTTCTCCCTGGCGCCAAACGCCCAATACGGCAACCGGCTGGTAGTCGATCTGTTCGACAACGCCGCCGATGCCGCGCCGCCGCCTGCGCCAACTCCAGCCGTGGCAACAGTGCCGGCAGTACCGGTCAACCCGTCCCAACCCCAGGTCAAGCTGCCACCGCCGCCGCCAGCCCCGGCCGGCAAGCGTGACATCATCGTGGTGATCGATGCCGGCCACGGCGGCGAAGACCCGGGCGCCTCTGGTTCGCGCGGCCAGCATGAGAAAGACGTGGTGCTGGCCATCGCCCGTGAACTGCAGCGCCAGGTCAACGGCATGAAAGGCTACCGCGCCGAACTGACCCGTACCGGCGACTACTTCATTCCGTTGCGCGGTCGTACCGAAATCGCCCGTAAGAAGGGCGCCGACCTGTTTGTCTCGATCCATGCCGACGCCGCACCTTCGGCCGCCGCCTTCGGTGCTTCGGTGTTTGCCCTGTCGGATCGCGGCGCCACGTCCGAGACCGCCCGCTGGCTGGCCGACAGCGAAAACCGTTCCGACTTGATCGGCGGGGCTGGCAACGTGTCCCTCGATGACAAGGACAAGATGCTCGCCGGTGTACTGCTTGATCTGTCGATGACGGCTTCGCTGACCTCCAGCTTGAACGTCGGCCAGAAGGTGTTGAGCAACATCGGCCGCGTGACCTCGTTGCACAAGCAGCGCGTGGAACAAGCCGGGTTCATGGTGTTGAAGTCGCCGGACATCCCATCGATCCTGGTGGAAACCGGGTTTATCTCCAACGTCAACGAAGCCTCGAAGCTGGCCAGTGCCAGGCACCAGCAGGCCTTGGCGCGTTCCATCAGCGCCGGTGTGCGCCAGTTCTTCCAGCAGAACCCGCCGCCGGGCACCTACATTGCCTGGTTGCGCGACTCCGGCAAAATCGCCCAGGGCCCGCGTGATCATCGCGTGCAACCGGGCGATACGCTTGCCATGCTGGCGGTGCGGTTCCAGGTTTCGGCCGCGTCCTTGCGCAGCGCCAACAACCTGAAGACCGATGAGTTGAAGGTCGGCCAGGTGTTGACCATCCCTGGCACTGAATTGGCGGCACAGTAATGAGCGAATCAACCTTGAACAGCGGGTCGCGCATTGAATTGCTCAGCCCGCGCCTCGCCAACCAGATTGCGGCGGGCGAGGTCGTCGAGCGCCCGGCATCGGTGATCAAGGAGTTGCTGGAGAACAGCATCGACTCCGGCGCCAAGCGCATTGATGTCGACGTGGAGCAGGGCGGCGTCAAGCTGTTGCGCGTGCGCGACGACGGCAGCGGTATCTCCTCCGATGACCTGCCGCTGGCCCTGGCCCGCCACGCCACCAGCAAGATTCGCGACCTGGAAGACCTTGAGCGCGTGATGAGCCTGGGCTTTCGCGGTGAGGCATTGGCCTCCATCAGCTCCGTGGCGCGCCTGACCCTGACGTCGCGCACCCGTGATGCCGAGCAGGCCTGGCAGGTGGAAACCGAAGGCCGCGACATGGCGCCTCGGGTCCAGCCGGCTGCGCACCCTGTGGGCACCTCGGTGGAAGTGCGCGACCTGTTCTTCAACACCCCGGCGCGGCGCAAATTCCTCAAGGCCGAAAAAACCGAATTCGATCACCTGCAGGAAGTCATCAAACGTCTGGCCCTGGCGCGTTTCGATGTGGCGTTTCACCTGCGCCACAACGGCAAGACCATCCTCAGCCTGCACGAAGCCCACGACGACGCCGCGCGCGCTCGCCGAGTGTCGGCCATCTGCGGAGCGGGTTTCCTGGAACAGGCGCTGCCGATTGAGATCGAACGCAATGGCCTGCGCCTGTGGGGTTGGGTGGGCTTGCCGACCTTCTCCCGCAGCCAGGCGGACTTGCAGTATTTCTTTGTGAATGGCCGGGCGGTACGCGACAAACTGGTGGCCCACGCAGTGCGCCAGGCTTATCGCGATGTGCTGTTCAACGGGCGGCATCCGACCTTTGTGCTGTTTTTCGAGGTCGACCCTTCGGTGGTCGACGTCAACGTGCACCCGACCAAACACGAAGTGCGCTTCCGTGACGGGCGCATGGTGCATGACTTCCTCTATGGCACCTTGCACCGTGCCCTGGGCGATGTGCGCCCGGATGACCAGTTGTCTGCGCCCATCGTGACGGCGGTGGTGCGTCCGAGCGGCCCCGAAGCGGGCGAGTTTGGCCCTCAAGGCGAAATGAGCCTGGCGGCAAACCTGCTGCAATCGCCGCAACCCCAGCCGAGCTACACAGCGCCGGGCTCTGGCTCGGGAGCGGGTTATCAGTACCAATACACACCGCGTCCGCAATCGGCTGTGCCGGTCGCCGAAGCGCAGGCTGCCTATCGTGAGTTTTTTGCGCCGTTGCCAGGGGCCGAGCCGGGCGCAGTGGCCTTGCCGGAAGGTGGCGGTGATATTCCACCGCTGGGCTACGCGTTGGCGCAGCTCAAGGGCATCTACATCCTCGCGGAAAATGCCCATGGCCTGGTGCTGGTGGACATGCACGCCGCTCACGAGCGGATCATGTACGAGCGCCTGAAGATCGCTATGGCCAGCGAAGGCCTGAGTGGCCAGCCGTTGCTGGTGCCCGAATCCCTGGCCGTCAGCCAGCGTGAGGCCGATTGCGCCGAAGAGCATCACGCTGTGTTTCAAAAACTGGGCTTCGAGTTGCAGCGCCTGGGTCCGGAAACCCTGGCCATTCGCCAGATTCCCGCACTGCTCAAGCAGGCCGAGGCCAACCGGCTGGTCGCCGATGTGTTGGCTGACCTGATGGAGTACGGCACCAGCGACCGTATCCAGGCACACATCAATGAACTGCTCGGTACCATGGCCTGCCACGGCGCCATCCGCGCCAATCGCCGCCTGGCCTTGCCGGAAATGAACGGCCTGCTGCGCGACATGGAAAACACCGAACGCAGCGGTCAGTGCAACCATGGCCGTCCGACCTGGACCCAGATGGGCCTGGACGATCTGGACAAACTGTTTTTGCGCGGCCGTTGATGAGCGCCTTGCCCCCCGCGATCTTCCTGATGGGCCCCACGGCCGCCGGCAAGACCGACCTGGCCATCGAGCTCACCAAGGTGCTGCCGTGCGAACTGATCAGTGTCGATTCTGCCCTGGTTTACCGGGACATGGACATCGGTACCGCCAAGCCCTCAAAAGAGCTGCTGGCGCAGTATCCGCACCGGTTGATCGACATTATCGACCCGGCCGAGAGCTATTCCGCAGCGGATTTCCGCACTGACGCCCTGGCCGCCATGGCAGAGATCACTGCGCGGGGCAACATCCCGTTGCTGGTGGGCGGCACGATGCTCTACTACAAGGCCTTGCAGGAAGGGCTGGCCGACATGCCGCCCGCCGATGCCCAGGTGCGCGCCGAGCTTGAAGAAGAGGCTGCGCGCCTTGGCTGGCAAGCCCTGCACGACCAATTGGCAGTGGTTGACCCGGTATCTGCCGCGCGCATTCACCCCAATGATCCCCAACGCCTCAGTCGCGCCCTGGAAGTCTGGCGGGTCAGCGGACAGACCATGACTGAACTGAGGCTGAAACAAACTGCGCAAAGTGCTGACGCAGGCGCATCTGGACAGTCACAATTGCCCTATACTGTGGCGAATCTGGCCATCGCTCCGGCAAATCGCCAGGTGCTGCATGAACGAATTGCACAAAGATTCACAATTATGTTGGAACAGGGGTTTGTGGACGAGGTCGTAGCACTGCGTTCAAGAGGTGACCTGCATCCAGGGTTACCTTCGATACGTGCTGTAGGCTACCGCCAAGTCTGGGATCATCTGGATGGCAAGCTGACGTCAGCTGAAATGCAGGAGCGCGGCATCATTGCCACGCGCCAATTGGCGAAGCGCCAGTTCACCTGGCTGCGCAGCTGGAGCGATTTGCACTGGTTGGACAGCCTGGACAGCGACAATCTGTCACGCGCCTTGAAATACTTGGGAACGGTCTCCATATTGAGCTGAGTCCTTGCAATTGCCGTCTATCCTTGGGGGTGTGGCGGCCATAAGCTATCTATTTTCCGATTTTTTATTATTGATCCTTAAAGGAGTGCGGCACATGTCAAAAGGGCATTCGCTACAAGACCCTTACTTGAATACTTTACGTAAAGAGAAAGTGGGGGTTTCCATCTACCTGGTCAACGGTATCAAGCTGCAAGGTACGATCGAGTCGTTCGACCAGTTCGTGATCCTGCTGAAAAACACCGTCAGCCAGATGGTCTACAAGCACGCTATCTCGACAGTGGTTCCAGTTCGTCCAATCCGTCTGCCGAGCGCAGCCGGTGATGATGCAGCTGACGCTGAGCCAGGTAACGCCTGATAGGAGTCTCCTTTGTTCTTTGAGCGCCACGGTGGTGGTGAGCGAGTAATCCTCGTTCACTTGGATGGACAGGACCCTGAGGCGCGCGAAGATCCGCAGGAGTTTCAGGAGTTGGCAAATTCGGCCGGCGCCGAGACCGTTGCGTTTTTTAACGTGCCGCGTCATCGGCCAACCGCCAAATTCCTGATTGGCAGTGGCAAGGTCGAGGAACTGCGCGACCTGGTCCATGCCGAAGAAGCCGATCTGGTGATCTTCAACCATACCCTCACGCCCAGTCAGGAACGTAACCTCGAACGTGTATTCGAGTGTCGCGTGATCGACCGCACCGGTCTGATTCTCGATATTTTCGCCCAGCGCGCCCGTACCCATGAGGGCAAGCTCCAGGTCGAACTGGCCCAGCTTGACCACATGAGCACCCGGCTGGTTCGCGGTTGGACTCACCTTGAGCGTCAGGGTGGCGGTATTGGTATGCGGGGCCCGGGTGAAACCCAGTTGGAAACCGACCGGCGCCTGCTGCGGGTTCGCCTGCGTCAGATCAAGGGCCGGCTGGAGAAGGTGCGTAGCCAGCGCGAGCAATCGCGACGTGGCCGTTCACGTGCCGATATTCCTACCGTGTCCCTGGTGGGCTATACCAACGCCGGCAAGTCCACGCTGTTCAACAACGTGACGAAATCGGACGTGTATGCGGCTGACCAACTGTTCGCTACCCTCGACCCGACCTTGCGCCGTCTGGATATTGACGACCTGGGGCCGATTGTCCTGGCCGACACCGTGGGTTTCATTCGTCATCTGCCCCATAAGCTGGTCGAGGCGTTTCGGTCTACGCTCGAAGAGTCGAGCAACTCCGACCTGCTGTTGCACGTGATCGATGCGGCCGAACCGGATCGCATGTTGCAGATTGAACAGGTCATGGTCGTGCTGGGCGAGATTGGCGCCCAGGACTTGCCGATCCTTGAGGTCTATAACAAACTCGATTTGCTTGAAGGCGTTGAGCCACAAATCCAGCGCGACGAGAACGGCAAGCCCCAGCGGGTCTGGCTGTCGGCGCGCGATGGCAGTGGTTTGGAGCTGCTTGAACAAGCCATTGCCGAGTTGCTCGGCAGCGATTTGTTCGTCGGCACCTTGCGCTTGCCTCAGCGTTTTGCTCGACTGCGTGCACAGTTTTTCGAGCTGGGCGCGGTACAGAAAGAAGAACACGACGAAGAAGGTGTCAGCTTGCTGGCCGTTCGGTTGCCGCGCTCGGAGCTCAATCGGCTGGTCAGCCGTGAAGGCGTAGTACCGACAGAGTTCATCGAACAACACACTTTGCAATAAAAGCCTGAGAAAGCGGTTGTGCCGCAGTAGCAGGCATTCTGTAGCATTGGTCGGCGCGCCGTGGGTGCGTCTTTGCTTTATCAGATGGAGAGCGCTATGGCTTGGAATGAGCCGGGTGGCAACTCGAATAATCAGGATCCTTGGGGTGGTAAACGCCGCAATAATGGCGACCGCAAGGGGCCACCAGATCTCGACGAGGCCTTCCGAAAGCTGCAGGAAAGCCTGAATGGGTTGTTCGGTGGTGGAAAAAAACGTGGTGGTGACGAGGGCGGTCGTACGAGCAAGGGCGGCGGCTATGGCCTGCTGGGCCTGGGTCTTGTCGTGCTGGCGGCCGTATGGCTGTACAGCGCCGTATACGTCGTGGACGAGCAGGAGCAAGCCGTGGTGCTGCGCTTCGGTAAGTACTACGAGACTGTCGGTCCTGGCCTGAACATCTATTTCCCGCCGATCGACAAGAAGTACATGGAGAACGTCACGCGTGAGCGTGCCTACACCAAGCAGGGCCAGATGCTGACCGAAGACGAGAACATCGTCGAAGTGCCGCTGACCGTGCAGTACAAGATCAGCAACCTGCAGGACTTCGTGCTGAATGTAGATCAGCCGGAAATCAGCCTGCAACACGCAACCGAAAGCGCCCTGCGCCACGTGGTGGGTTCCACCGCCATGGACCAGGTGCTGACCGAAGGTCGTGAGTTGATGGCCAGCGAAATCAAGGAGCGCCTGCAACGGTTCCTCGATACCTATCGCACCGGTATCACCGTCACCCAGGTGAACGTACAGAGCGCAGCGGCACCGCGTGAAGTGCAGGAAGCCTTCGACGACGTGATCCGCGCCCGTGAAGACGAACAGCGTTCGCGCAACCAGGCTGAAACCTACGCCAACGGCGTCGTGCCGGAAGCCCGTGGCCAGGCCCAGCGTATCCTTGAGGATGCCAACGGTTACCGTGACGAAGTGGTCTCCCGTGCCAAGGGTGAAGCGGATCGCTTTACCAAGCTGGTCGCTGAGTACCGCAAGGCACCTGAGGTGACTCGTGAGCGTCTGTACCTGGACACCATGCAGGAAGTCTTCAGCAATACCAGCAAGGTCCTCGTGACCGGCAGCAAGGGTGGGCAGAACAACCTGCTGTACCTGCCGCTGGACAAGATGATCGAAGGTGGTCGTAGCAGCTCCAATGCACCGTCCACCGGCTCCAATGCCGCTGCCAACGAAGCGAGCGCCCGTGCGGCCGCTGACTTGCTGCAACAGCAAACACGTACCAGGGAGAGTCGTTGATGAGCAATAAATCGCTGACCGCCCTGATTGTGGGCGTCGTCGTGGTCATCGCTGCCTGGAACTGCTTCTACATCGTGGCTCAGACCGAGCGTGCGGTGCTGCTGCAATTCGGCCGTGTGGTCCAGGCGGACGTCCAGCCGGGCCTGCATGTGAAAGTCCCCTACGTCAACCAGGTGCGTAAGTTCGACGGCCGCCTGATGACGCTGGATGCACCGACACAGCGCTTCCTGACCCTGGAAAAGAAAGCCGTGATGGTTGACGCCTACGCCAAGTGGCGCGTCAAGGATGCCGAGCGCTTCTACACCGCCACCTCCGGCCTCAAGCAGATTGCCGACGAGCGTTTGTCGCGCCGTCTGGAATCGGGCCTGCGTGACCAGTTTGGTAAGCGCACCCTGCACGAGGTGGTGTCCGGTGAGCGTGATGCGCTGATGGCGGATATCACGCGTTCGTTGAATACGATGGCGGAAAAAGAACTGGGCATCGAAGTTGTCGATGTTCGGGTCAAGGCCATCGATTTGCCGAAGGAAGTGAACCGCAGCGTGTTCGAGCGTATGAGCACCGAGCGTGAGCGTGAGGCCCGTGAGCACCGTGCCAAGGGTAACGAGCTGGCTGAGGGTATCCGTGCGGATGCCGACCGTCAGCGCCGTGTACTGCTGGCAGAAGCCTATCGCGAGTCTGAAGAGGCCCGTGGTGATGGTGATGCTCAAGCCGCGTCGATCTACGCCAAGGCTTACGGCCAGGACCAGGAGTTCTACGCGTTCTACCGTAGCCTGCGTGCCTACCGTGAAAGTTTCGCGAACAAAACCGACGTCATGGTGCTGGACCCAAGCAGCGACTTCTTCCGCTACCTGGAAAAGTCCAAGTAACCAGCCCGTGATTTTGTAGGGCGCACTCCGTCGGGCGGCTAAAACGCCTGGCGGGGTGATCCTTTCAGAAAACGGGTGTATGATGCGGCAGCCGGGAAATTCCCGGCTTTTTTGCGTCTGCATGTTTGATTCGGCAGGCGTGACAGGTTTTTCGAGGAAAGTGCCCGACGAGGCCGTTAACAGGTCGTTCGTCACGTCGCTCTTGCGCGTGGTTTATGCAGGGGGCGGGTATTTTCTGCTTCACTCAAGGCTCGGCCGAGGGCTGGCCGCCCGGATCATAGGGGAATGGCGTAATGGCAACGGTAGACCGCTGGCTGCTGCCAGATGGCATCGAAGAAGTACTGCCACCAGAAGCTGCGCGCATTGAAGTAGCGCGTCGCCAGGTGTTGGATCTGTTCCAGAGCTGGGGTTACGAGTTTGTCGTGACCCCCCATATCGAGTACCTGGAATCCCTGCTGACCGGCGCGGGCCAGGACCTGGATCTGCGCACCTTCAAGGTCATCGACCCGCAATCGGGCCGGCAAATGGGGTTCCGTGCCGACATCACGCCGCAAGTGGCGCGCATCGATGCGCACACCTTGCGCCGCGAAGGCCCGAGCCGCCTGTGCTACGCCGGCAGCGTGCTGCACGCTCAACCGCGTGCCTTGTCGTCTTCCCGCAGCCCGATCCAATTGGGTGCGGAGTTGTACGGTGATGCCAGCCCGAGCAGCGACGTTGAAGTGATCAGCCTGATGCTGGCCATGCTGCAACTGGCTGATGTCCCAGATGTCCACATGGACCTCGGTCACGTGGGGATCTACCGTGGCCTGGCCCGTGCGGCCGGTTTGTCCGGTGAAGTCGAGCAACAGCTATTCGATGCTCTGCAGCGTAAGGCGATCGATGAAGTCATTGCCCTGACCGCTGGCGTGCCTGCGGATCTGGCCGACATGCTGCGTGCACTGGTCAACCTGTGTGGCGGCCGTGAAGTGCTGGTGGCTGCACGTGAGCGCCTGGCCAAGGCGCCGGCGCCGGTATTGGCTGCACTCGATGACGTGCTGGCGATTGCTGAGCGGTTATCGGCGCGGTTCCCGCAGTTGCCGCTCTATTTTGATCTGGGCGAGCTGCGCGGCTACCACTACCACACCGGTGTGGTGTTCGCGGTGTTTGTACCGGGTGTTGGCCAGGCCATCGCTCAAGGTGGCCGTTACGACGACATCGGCGCCGACTTCGGTCGTGCGCGTCCGGCCACCGGCTTTTCCACCGATTTGAAAACCCTGGTGACCCTGGGGCGTGCTGAGGTCGAGCTGCCGTCTGGTGGCATCTGGATGCCCGACAGTACGGACGCAGCACTCTGGCAGCAGGTTTGCCAGTTGCGCAGTGAGGGTCAGCGAGTTGTCCAGGCATTGCCCGGGCAGCCATTGGCCGCCGCCCGTGAAGCGGACTGCGACCGGCAATTGATTCTGCAGAACGGGCTTTGGCAAGTATCGCCACTGGCTTCTTGAGTTTTCCTGCCGGCCATCGCCGGCACCAAGTTTGCGCGAATGAGGACAAGTGTTATGGGTAAGAATGTCGTAGTCCTGGGCACCCAATGGGGTGATGAGGGCAAAGGCAAGATCGTTGATCTGCTGACCGAACATGCTGCCGCCGTAGTGCGCTACCAAGGCGGCCACAACGCTGGCCACACCCTGGTCATCGATGGCGAAAAAACCGTCTTGCACCTGATCCCGTCGGGCGTCCTGCGCGAAGGCGTGCAGTGCCTGATCGGCAATGGCGTCGTGGTTGCACCGGATGCCCTGCTGCGTGAGATCACCAAGCTGGAAGAGAAAGGCGTACCGGTGCGCGAGCGCCTGCGTATAAGCCCGTCCTGCCCGCTGATCCTGTCCTTCCATGTTGCGCTGGACCAGGCCCGTGAAAAGGCCCGTGGCGAGCTGAAGATCGGTACCACCGGTCGGGGCATCGGCCCGGCCTACGAAGACAAGGTCGCACGTCGCGGCCTGCGTGTGGGCGACCTGCTCAACATGCCGCGCTTTGAAGACAAGCTGCGTGAACTGGTGGATTACCACAACTTCATGCTGGTGGGTTACTACAAAGAGCCAGCCATTGAATTCGACAAGACCCTGGCCGAGTGCAAGGAATACGCTGAGCTGCTCAAGCCGCTGATGCTGGATGTGACCGCAGAGCTGCACGACCTGCGTCGCGCTGGCAAGGACATCATGTTCGAAGGCGCCCAGGGTTCGTTGCTGGACATCGACCACGGTACCTACCCGTACGTGACCAGCTCCAACACCACTGCTGGCGGCGTTGCTACCGGTTCGGGCGTTGGTCCTATGTTCCTGGACTACATCCTCGGCATCACCAAGGCCTACACCACCCGTGTAGGTTCGGGCCCGTTCCCGACTGAACTGTTCGACGAAGTCGGTGCGCACCTGGCCAAGCAAGGTCACGAGTTCGGCGCGACCACCGGCCGTGCTCGTCGTTGTGGCTGGTTCGACGCCGTTATCCTGCGTCGCGCTATCGATGTGAACAGCATCTCGGGCATCTGCTTCACCAAGCTGGATGTACTCGATGGCCTGGAAACCATCAACATCTGCGTCGGCTACAAAGATGCCGAAGGCAAGGACGTTGCCCCGGTTGATGCCGACAGCTACGTGGGCCTGCAGCCAGTGTACGAAGAAGTGCCGGGCTGGAGCGAGTCGACCGTGGGCGCCAAGACCCTGGAAGAGCTGCCAGCTAATGCCCGCGCCTACATCAAGCGTGTCGAAGAGCTGATCGGCGCGCCGATTGACATTATTTCGACGGGCCCGGACCGCAACGAAACCATCGTTCTGCGTCACCCGTTCGCTTAATAAGCTGTTGATGTAAAAAGCAAAGGGCTCCTTCGGGAGCCCTTTGTCGTTTCTACTGCCTGAGCGGCACGACCCTTGCTTCGCTTCTCTCTTTCGCGGTGCTATCAAATTAATGGCACCCGTGGTGGAGGGATTCCCGATGTCTGCCGTTCTCTCATTGTTACAAAGCCGTCTGTTGCGGCCGGTGTTCGTTACCCTAGGTATCGCTCTTTTGGTGCAAGTGCTGGTGGCGGTTGCCCTCACCCGGAGCACAGTCACGGCGCTGGAAGCCGATTTAGGCAGTCGCCTGGGCATCGACAGCCAGAAGCTGTCCGGTGAATTGGCCCAGGCCGGCAAGGAAGTCACGTCGAGCCTGGACAGCTTGTCCAACAGTACCCGTCAGCGTCTGACCGCCGGGCTTTCCGAGCGCCTGCAGGCTGAGCAGAAGCAATTGCGTGCCACGCTGGAAAAAGATCTGCAGGACTCCGCCAATGATATGGCGCAGTTACTCGCCTCGGTGGCGCCCCGTGCCATGTGGGACAGTGACGTGCCGACGCTGTCGGAGTTTGCCCGGCGTGCACAGCGCAATCCCAACGTATTGTTCGTGGTTTATGACGACGCGGCGGGTGAGCACCTGACTCGTTATCTGAATCGCGAAAATCCGATCAACAAGGCGTTGCTGGAAAAAGGCCAGGGCGATCGCGCCTTGGACAAAGTCCTGAACGCCGCGAAGAACGATCCTTCGGTGTTCTACGTCGAGGCTTCCATCAGCCCTAACGGCGTGGAGATTGGCAAGGTGCTCATGGGGGTGTCGACCGCGTCGGTCGAGGCCGATCTGCAAGCGCTGGACAAGCGTTTTGCCGCATTGATTGCCAGCGGTGATAAGTTGGTCGGTGACAGCCTCAAAGGTGCCGCGGCGGATAGCGCGGCGGCCATGGGCGCTCGCCTGCAGTCGGCGCAAGCCACTGCGACCCAGATGACCGTCAACACCACCGGCGCCGTGCAGGAGGCTGCCGGCACCTTGCGTTGGCGCATCGGCATGGGGCTGGCGGGGGTTGGTTTCGGCGTATTGCTGCTGATCGCCGTGGTTCTCGGCCGCCGCGTGGTCAATCGCCTGAAACTGCTTATCGCGGCCATGGATGACCTGGCCGCGGGCGAGGGCGACCTCACCAAGCGCGTTCAAATCAACAGCAAAGACGAAATCGGCGACATGGCCTCGGCGGTCAATCGCTTTGTGGATAAGCTGCAACCCATCGTGCGCGAGGCGGGCGATGTGGCGCAGCGTACCGGCGTGGAAATCGGCGCCATGACCTTGCGCAATGCCGGCGCCGATGCGGCAGCTGGCTTGCAGCGTGATGAGGTGGCGGAGAGTTTGCGCGCGCTGTCGCAAATGGCCGACGAGGCCCAGGCCGAAAGCCACGCCATGCAGGCGGCGTTGCAACAGGTGGTGGATATTCGTCAGGCGACGGACGAGAACTCGCGCACTTCGGCCGAAGTCGGCAGTTTGATCGAGGCACTGGCGGGGCAAGTGCAGGCCGGTTCGCAGGTCATCGAGCGTCTGGCCCAGCAAAGCGAGCAGATCGAAGTGGTGCTGACGGTCATCCATGGCATCGCCGAGCAGACCAACCTGCTGGCGCTCAACGCGGCCATCGAAGCAGCGCGTGCCGGCGAAACGGGGCGTGGCTTTGCGGTGGTGGCGGACGAAGTGCGTGCGTTGGCCAGCAAGACCCAAAGTTCTACTGGCGATATCCAGGCGCATATCGTCGCGTTGCAGCAGGGCGCACGCGAAGCGGTCGAAACCATCGGCAAGGCCGGGCGTCAGGCCAATGAAGGCTTGCTGGTGCTGCGCGACAGCGTGCGCTTGCAGCAGACGGTGCAGGCCTCGGTGGAGCAGGTGCATGCGGCGATTGGCCTGGCTACCCGCGCAGCCGAGCATCAAGCCCAGGGTGCCCATGCGGTGCGAGGCCGGGTCGAGGTGATCCATGCCCAGGCCGAGCGTGCGGCGCAGGCGGTGGTGGAGACTACCGCCAGTGGCAAGGTGCTGGACGGGTTGGCGGCGCAGTTGAAGGCGAGTCTGGGGCAGTTTCGGGCTTAGCGTCGTCTGTTCTGGCCTCATCGGGAACAAGCCCCCTCCCACGGGTTGAAGTGCATTCAAAATGTGGGAGGGGGCTTGTCCCCGATACCGATCTCAGCGGCTCAAGTACATCCGAGTTGTTAACAGATAGACCGGCAGCCCCGACACCACTATCAACAACGCCGCATAAGGCGCCGCCGCCGCAAACTCCACATTCGAGGTATGTGCCCACACGGCAGTCGCCAAGGTATTCAGTCCGGTCGGACTGAGCAGCAACGTCGCCGTCAATTCCTTCATGGCGTCCAGGAACACCAGCGCAAATGCCGCCCCCAATGCCGGAAAAATAATTGGCAGCGTCACTCGGCAAAATGCACTGAACGACGATGCCCCCAGCGTGCGTGCAGCCTCTTCCAGCTGCGGTGCGGCTTTGTTCAAGGCTGTGCGGATCGGCGCCTGGGCCAATGGAAGAAACAACAACGCATAGGCGATCAGCAACAACGCCGACGTCTGGTACAGCGCCGGCACGTAATGCAGGGCGAAATACACCAGCGTCAACGCAATCACCAGGCCGGGCAGGGCGTGCAGCAGGTACGGCAGGCGTTCGGCCCAGATCGCCAGTTGGCCTTTGTAGCGCACCACCAGCAGTCCCACCGGCACCGCCAGCACCAGGCATAGTGCCGCGCCCCCCAGCGACAGCGTCAGGGAGGACAGCAAAGCCTCACCAATCTCGGCCACCGGAAACGCCGCCGAGGAACCTACCGCCAACCAATAGCCGAGCATGCCCAAGGGAATGCCGCTGCCAATGATCGCCAGCGTCAGGCAATACACCTGGCCCAGTGGCGCCCACTTGCCCAGTCGCACCTGCGCCGCATGTCGCGCCGCGCCCTGCCCGATGCGCACGTGCCGGCCCTTGCCGCGCACGCGCAGTTCCAGCCATAGCAGGGTCAGGCACATCAGCAGCAATACCGCCGAAAGCATCGCGGCATTGGCGTTACTGAATTCCAGTTCGAATTGCTGGTAGATCGCAGTGGTAAAGGTTTGCAGGCCAATGATCGACAGCGCGCCGAACTCCACCAGCATATGCAGCGCGATCAAAAGTGCCCCGGCCAGCAGCGACGGCCACAGCAAGGGCAGGGTGATGCGAAAGAATACGCCCCAGCGATTCAGGCCCAGAGTGCGGGCCGATTCTTCAAGGGAGGGGTCCAGGTTGCGCAAGGTCGCTGCCACCGGCAAAAACACCAGCGGGTATTTGGACAGGGTCATCACCAGGATCGCTCCGCCGAGCCCTTCGAAGTTGGCGCTCAGCGATACCCAGGTGAAGCTGCTGACAAACGCCGGCACCGCGAACGGCAGGCACAGGATTACGCCCCAGATGCGGCGCCCCGGCAGATTGCTGCGTTCCAGCAGCCAGGCCAGGGATAGGCCGATTACGCCGCACGCCACCGTCACACCGATCATCAGCGCCAGGGTGTTGCGCAGCAGTCCGAATACGTAGGGTCGCCATAGCAGATGCACCGCCTGCGCCCAGCCCGCCTGCCAGGCCTTCAGCCCGACGTACACCAGTGGCAGCAGGCTCAGGCCAACCAGTAGCAGGACGGGGAGCAGTAGCCAGATCGAAGGGCGCTTGCGGCGTGGGCTGAACCCCCCGCGCAAGGCGGGGGTGGGTAGCGATGGGTTCATCAGTTCAAGCCAACCTCACGTTCCAGCTCCAGGGCTTCTTCCGCGTTGCCCAGGTCGGCGGGGGTGACTTTCGGCGGTTGCAGTTCGCTGAAAGGCTTGAGGCCGCGGTTGGATTCCATGCCCTTGCGCAGCGGGTACTCGGCCGAGGTGTTGGTGATCACGCGCTGGCCTTCTTCGCTGGCCATGAACGCCAGCAGTTGCTGGGCTTCTTTTGGATGCTTGCTGGATTTCAGCGCGGCCGCCGAAGACACGGTGATCAGGCCGCCGGCATCGCCGTCGGTGAAGTAGTGCAGTTGTGAGTCCAGGTTGGTTTTTTCTTTCTTCAGGGCAAACCAGTAGTAGTTGTTCACCAGTACGGTGGCGACTTCGCCATTTTCCACGGCTTTAAGGGCAACCATGTTGTTGCTGTACACCTTGCCGAAGGCGCGCAGACCGGTCAGCCATTCTTCAGCGGCTTCGCGACCGTGCAACTTGATAATTGCCACGGCCTGTTCCTGGAACGCGCCGCTGGTGGGTACGAAGCCGACCTTGCCTTGCCACTCGGGGCCGGCGAAATCCAGTACCGACTTGGGCAGGTCTTTCTCGGCAATCAATTTCGGGTTGAAGGCCACGACGCGCGTGCGTGCGGTTACGCCCATCCAGTCGCCTTTGCGGCCGACGTAATCCTTGGGGAGCACGTCGAGCGTGCCAGCGTCGATCTTGGCCAGCAGGCCTTGCTCGCCAAGTTTGTTCAGTGGCGGCGATTCTTCGGTGTAGATCACGTCGGCAGGGGAGCGGTCGCCTTCTTCCACGACCTGGCTGGCCAGTTGGTTGCTGCTGCCTTTGCGTACGTTGACGTGAATGCCTGTCTTGGCTTCGAAGGCCTTGGCGAGTTCGTCGCCGACTTCTTTGTGTTGGCCGTTGTACAGGGTCAGGGAGACCTTGTCGGCGGAATAGGCGGCGGGGGAGAGTAGGGTCAGGCCGAGCAGGGTGATGGTCAGGCCACGCAGAAGGGACGTCTTGAGATGGGTATCGCGGATCATCATCCGGGGTTTTCCTCACTTGAGTGCAACAAATCATTGCAAGGATAAACGATAAAACTTCTCAAGTGCGCCGAAGGGGGGAATTGCCGGTGGCGTTTTCAAACCCCGGAAACGAAAAAACCCGCTTTCGCGGGTTTGATCTGAATTTGGTGCCCAGGAGAAGACTCGAACTTCCACGACCTTGCGATCACCAGCACCTGAAGCTGGCGTGTCTACCAATTTCACCACCTGGGCATTATCAAACAACGTTGCCGCTGTTGATGGGGCGAACTATACGGCGGGCTTTTTAATCTGTAAACCCCTGATTCAAAAAATATAAATCGATTTTCTCGTTAAAAATCAAAAGCCTGAAACGAAAAAACCCGCTTTCGCGGGTTTGATCTGAATTTGGTGCCCAGGAGAAGACTCGAACTTCCACGACCTTGCGATCACCAGCACCTGAAGCTGGCGTGTCTACCAATTTCACCACCTGGGCAGCATCAACAACGTTGCCGTCGTCGATGGCGCGCACTATACGGAGCCGTTTTTTAGCTGTAAACCCCTGCTATGAAAAAAACCTGGAAAATTTCGCCAATGGTCGTGCAAGGTGCGCGGCGAGGGCTGTAAAAGGCTTTTAAACGCTTGTTGATGCCTGAAATTTCCCGTTTCAATACGCGTATGCCAAACTAACCCGCATATAGACAAGGTGAAAAATCTCTAATGGCCGATTGGCAGTCCCTCGATCCCGAGGCCGCTCGTGAAGCGGAAAAATATGAAAACCCTATTCCTAGCCGCGAACTGATCCTGGCGCACCTCGCCGATCGGGGTTCGCCTGCTAGCCGCGAGCAGCTGGTCGAAGAGTTCGGTCTGACCACCGAAGACCAGCTCGAAGCCCTGCGCCGCCGCCTGCGTGCCATGGAGCGCGATGCTCAACTGATCTACACCCGCCGTGGTACCTATGCACCCGTGGATAAGCTCGACCTGATCCTCGGCCGCATTGCCGGCCACCGTGATGGTTTCGGCTTCCTGATCCCGGATGACGGCAGTGATGACCTGTTCATGAGCCCAGCGCAAATGCGCCTGGTGTTCGATGGCGACCGTGCCCTGGCGCGCGTTTCCGGTCTGGACCGTCGCGGTCGCCGTGAAGGCGTGATCGTTGAAGTGGTGTCCCGCGCCCACGAGTCCATCGTCGGCCGTTACTTCGAAGAAGGCGGTATCGGCTTTGTTGTGCCGGATAACCCGAAGGTCCAGCAGGAAGTGCTGATTACCCCGGGCCGCAATGGCGCAGCCAAGGTCGGCCAGTTCGTCGAGGTGAAAATCACCCACTGGCCAACTGCGCGCTTCCAGCCCCAGGGCGATATTGTTGAAGTGGTCGGCAACTACATGGCGCCGGGCATGGAAATCGACGTCGCGCTGCGCACCTACGACATTCCTCACGTCTGGCCTGACGCTGTGCTCAAGGAAGCCGCCAAGCTCAAGCCGGAAGTCGAAGAGAAGGACAAAGAAAAGCGCATCGACCTGCGTCATCTGCCGTTCGTCACCATTGACGGTGAAGATGCCCGCGACTTTGACGATGCGGTCTACTGCGAAGCCAAGCCCGGCAAGCTGCGCCTGTTTTCCGGCGGCTGGAAGTTGTTCGTCGCGATTGCCGACGTCTCCAGCTATGTGAAGATCGGTTCGGCCCTGGATAACGAAGCCCAGGTACGCGGCAACTCCGTGTATTTCCCTGAGCGCGTGATCCCGATGCTGCCTGAGCAGCTGTCCAACGGCCTGTGCTCCCTGAACCCGAAAGTCGACCGTTTGGCCATGGTGTGCGAGATGACTATCTCGAAAACCGGCGAAATGACCGATTACCAGTTCTACGAAGCGGTGATCCACTCCCAGGCGCGCCTGACCTACAACAAGGTCAGTACCATCCTGGAGCAGCCGAAAACCGGCGAAGCCAAGGCGTTGCGTGGTGAGTACGGGCATGTCGTGCCGCACCTCAAGCAGCTTTACGCGTTGTACAAGGTGTTGCTGGGTGCCCGTCATGTGCGTGGCGCGATCGATTTTGAAACCCAGGAAACCCGGATTGTCTTCGGTTCCGAGCGCAAGATCGCCGCGATCACTCCGACCACCCGTAACGATGCGCACAAGCTGATCGAGGAATGCATGCTGGCGGCCAACGTGGCCACCGCTGAATTCCTGAAAAAGCACGAAATCCCTGCGCTCTACCGTGTACACGATGGTCCGCCACCGGAGCGCCTGGAAAAACTGCGCGCGTTCCTCGGAGAGCTGGGCCTGTCCCTGCACAAAGGCAAGGACGGCCCGACGCCGAAGGACTACCAGGCACTCCTGGCCAGCATCAAGGACCGTCCGGATTACCACGTGATCCAGACCGTGATGCTGCGTTCCCTGAGCCAGGCGGTGTACAGCGCCGACAATCAGGGCCACTTCGGCCTGAATTACGAGGCGTACACCCACTTCACCTCACCGATTCGCCGTTATCCGGATTTGCTCACGCACCGCGCAATCCGCAGCGTGATCCATTCCAAGCAGAACACCCCGCACGTCAAGCGTGCCGGTGCCATGACCATTCCAAAGGCGCGGATCTATCCGTACGACGAAGCGGCCCTGGAACAGTTGGGCGAGCAGTGCTCCATGAGCGAGCGCCGCGCCGACGAAGCCACCCGCGACGTGGTGAACTGGCTCAAGTGCGAGTTTATGAAGGACCGCGTGGGCGAGTCGTTCCCGGGCGTGATCACTGCCGTGACCGGCTTTGGCCTGTTTGTCGAGCTGACCGACATCTACGTCGAAGGCCTGGTGCACGTCACTGCCTTGCCGGGCGACTACTACCACTTCGATCCTGTGCACCACCGCTTGGCGGGTGAGCGTACCGGTCGCAGCTTCCGTCTGGGCGATACCGTCGAAGTGCAGGTCATGCGCGTCGATCTCGACGAGCGCAAGATCGACTTCGGTATGCCTGACAAACCTGCCGAGCCGGCGGGCCGTAAAAAACGAGGCAGCGAACCTGCTGCGCCAGCAAGCAAAGGCAAGGGCGTTCCTGCGAAAGCTGCTGCCGCCGAGCCTGCGCCAGCCAAGGCAGGTCGTCGTTCGTCTTCCAAGGACAAGGCTCCCGAAGCCTACCGCCCAAGCGACGCGGCGGCGAAAAACGCCGAACTGCGCAAGAGTCGTGAGTTGAAGCAGCAGTTGCTCAACGAAGCCAAAAGCGGTGGTAAAGCGGCGTCTGGGGGAAAGTCCCAAGGGGCGGAAAAGCCGTCGAGCAAGCCAAGTAAACACCGTAAAGGCCCGCCAAAAGCGGGTTCGGCCCCCCGCGAAAAGCGGCGGCTCGCGCAAACCTAAGGCCAAGTCATGAGTCTGGAAAAAATCTACGGCGTCCACGCCGTAGAAGCACTGCTGCGTCACCACCCTAAGCGCGTCAAGCAAGTGTGGCTGGCCGAAGGCCGCAGCGAGCCGCGCGTGCAGGCGTTGGTCGAGCTGGCCAACCAAAACAAAGTCGCCATCGGTCAGGCCGAGCGTCGTGAAATGGACGTGTGGGTCGAAGGCGTTCACCAGGGTGTGGTGGCGGACGTCAGTCCGAGCCAGGTCTGGGGCGAAGCGATGCTCGATGAGCTGCTCGACCGTACCGAAGGTGCGCCGCTATTACTGGTGCTGGACGGCGTGACCGACCCGCACAACCTCGGCGCGTGCCTGCGTTCGGCCGATGCTGCGGGGGCGCTGGCGGTGATTGTGCCTAAAGACAAGTCGGCTACCTTGACGCCGGTTGTGCGCAAGGTCGCCTGTGGCGCGGCGGAAGTGATTCCGCTGGTGGCCGTGACCAACCTGGCGCGCACCCTGGAGAAACTCCAGCAGCGCGGCCTGTGGGTCGTGGGCACGGCGGGAGAGGCTGAGGTCAGCATTTATGACCAGGACCTCACCGGCCCGACCATCCTGATCATGGGGGCCGAAGGCAAGGGCATGCGTCGCCTGACCCGTGAACATTGCGATTACCTGGTGCACCTGCCGATGGCCGGTAGTGTCAGCAGCCTGAACGTGTCGGTCGCGACCGGCGTGTGCCTGTTTGAGGCCCAGCGTCAGCGTGGGGCCAAGGCCAAGGCCAAGGCGAAGAAGTAGTTCTAAGCCTGGAATAGAACCAACATGTGGGAGGTGGCTTGCCCCCGATAGCGGTGTTTCAGCTACAGATGCTGTGACTGACCCACCGCTATCGGGAGCAAGCACCCTCCCACATTTGCTTTTGAGGTGTTTGGGGAGATTGTTCAAATAATCACCAATCACCTTGCGCCCGTTCTTCCCCTTCTCTACAATTGCGCCCCTTGCCTTCCTGGCAGGCACCGATGTGCCTCCCTGCGGCAAGATCCATAAGTGTCATTCACTCCTTGTCTGACCGTTTTTGAGCGGCAGGCTACAACCCGTAAGGAGCATTCATGCGTCATTACGAAATCATCTTTTTGGTCCACCCGGATCAAAGCGAGCAAGTCGGCGGCATGGTTGAGCGTTACACCAAGCTGATCGAAGAAGACGGCGGCAAAATCCACCGTCTGGAAGATTGGGGTCGTCGTCAACTGGCCTACGCAATCAACAATGTTCACAAGGCTCACTACGTGATGCTGAACGTTGAGTGCACTGGCAAGGCCCTGGCCGAGCTGGAAGACAACTTCCGCTACAACGATGCAGTGATCCGTAACCTGGTCATCCGTCGCGAAGAAGCCGTTACCGGCCAATCCGAGATGCTCAAGGCTGAAGAAAACCGCAGTGAGCGCCGTGAGCGTCGCGACCGTCCTGAGCACGAAGGCGCTGATAGCGCTGATAGTGATGACAGCGACAGCAGCGATAACGCTGACGAGTAATCCACGGACCTTATTAAGGAGCCTATCAAATGGCACGTTTCTTCCGTCGTCGTAAGTTTTGCCGCTTCACCGCTGAAGAAGTGAAGGAGATCGATTACAAAGATCTCAACACTCTGAAAGCCTACGTATCCGAGACCGGCAAAATTGTTCCAAGCCGTATCACCGGTACCAAAGCACGTTATCAGCGTCAGCTGGCCACCGCTATCAAGCGCGCCCGCTTCCTGGCCCTGCTGGCCTACACCGACAGCCACGGCCGCTGAGACCGGGCAGTCGACAAGTAGTAAGGGATTGAATGCATGCGCGCCTTAGCTGAGTTCATCATGCGCGGTCGTGTGCAGGCCACTCTGGTAGTGGCTGGATGTGCGGCATTGCCGTTGCTTTATTGGTTGGGTGCTGCCGCAGGTTGCCTTGTGCTGCTGCGGCGCGGTTTGCAGGATGCCTTTGGCATCCTGGCCCTGGGACTGGTAGCCGCCTTGATCTGGTGGCTGCAATTGGGCGAACCCAAGGTACTTTTGGTGCTGCTGGGGTCGACGAGCCTTGCGTTGGTTTTGCGCGCAAGTGAGTCCTGGGTCCGCACGCTGCTGGTCAGCGTGGCATTGGGGTTGGTGTTTTCGGTGTTGATTGACGCGGCTTTCCGCCCGCAAATCGAGGCGCTGGCGCAGGAGATCGTCAAGATCCTGCCGCTGGCCCTCGGGGAACTCTACCAGCAGCTTTCGGTAGATGAGCGAGCGCGTCTTGCGACACTGGTTGCACCGGCCCTGATCGGCCTGATGGCGGTAATGATGCAGATCGTCAGCGTGCTGAGCCTGATGCTTGGGCGTTATTGGCAGGCGTTGTTGTACAACCCGGGTGGTTTTGGTCGCGAATTTCGCAGTATCAGAATCCCTGTGGGCCCGGCGATGTTGCTGCTGGCACTCATGGTTGTCGGACCGAACCTCGGTTCGCAGATGGCCTTGACCGTGCTGTTTTGCAGCGTACCGCTGGTGTTTGCCGGGCTGGCCCTGATTCACGGGCTGGTCGCGCAGAAGCGCCTGGCCAGGTTCTGGCTGGTGGGGTTGTACGTAACGATGTTGCTGTTCATGCAGCTGATCTATCCGTTACTCGTGGTTCTGGCCATTGTCGACGGCCTGATTGATTTTCGCGGTCGTCTGGCGCCGAAAGACGCCGATAACGCGAACGGTGAAGGTTAAAAGTTAGAGGATTTTCACATGCAACTGATCCTTCTGGAAAAAGTCGCCAACCTGGGCAACCTGGGCGACAAAGTGAACGTTAAGGCCGGCTACGGTCGTAACTACCTGCTGCCTTACGGCAAAGCCACCGCTGCAACCGCTGCCAACCTGGCTGCGTTTGAAGAGCGTCGTGCTGAGCTGGAAAAAGCAGCAGCAGACAAAAAAGCTTCGGCCGAAACTCGCGCTGCCCAACTGGCTGAGCTGGAAGTGACTATCACTGCCACCGCCGGTGACGAAGGCAAGCTGTTCGGTTCGATCGGCACCCACGACATCGCTGATGCACTGACCGCCTCCGGCGTTGAAGTGCAGAAGAGCGAAGTTCGTCTGCCGAACGGCACCATCCGCAACGTAGGCGAATTCGACGTAGCCGTGCACCTGCACGCCGAAGTTGAAGCCACCGTACGCGTTGTCGTGGTAGCAGCTTAAGCAACACCTAACTGACTGGCACCTCGCGTGTCAGGCAGTTAACATCGGGCACGATCCTGTTTACAGGTCGTGCCTTTTGTTTTTCTACAATCCCCTAATTCCAAGTGGCCATGAACGATATTTCAGCTCCTGAGCAATACGATCTGCAAACCGCTGCCCTGAAGGTGCCGCCGCATTCCATCGAGGCCGAACAGGCCGTGCTCGGTGGCCTGATGCTGGACAACAACGCCTGGGAACGCGTGCTGGATCAAGTCTCGGACGGTGATTTCTATCGTCATGACCACCGCCTGATCTTCCGTGCCATCGCCAAACTGGCCGACCAGAACTCGCCAATCGACGTGGTGACCCTGGCCGAGCAATTGGACAAGGAAGGCCAGACATCCCAGGTCGGTGGCCTGGGCTACCTTGGTGAATTGGCAAAAAACACGCCGTCCGTCGCCAACATCAAGGCCTATGCCCAGATCGTTCGCGAGCGCGCCACCCTGCGCCAACTGATCGGCATCAGCACCGAAATCGCCGACAGCGCCTTCAACCCCGAAGGCCGCACCGCCGCCGAAATCCTCGACGAAGCCGAGCGCCAGATTTTCCAGATCGCCGAGGCGCGCCCGAAAACCGGTGGCCCGGTCAGCGTCAACGACCTGCTGACCAAGGCCATCGACCGCATCGACACCTTGTTCAACACCGACAACGCCATCACCGGTATTTCCACCGGCTACACCGACCTCGACGAGAAGACCAGCGGCCTGCAGCCTTCCGACCTGATCATCGTCGCCGGCCGTCCATCCATGGGTAAGACCACCTTTGCGATGAACCTGGTGGAAAACGCCGTGTTGCGCAGCGACAAGACCGTACTGGTGTACTCCCTCGAGATGCCAGGCGAATCGCTGATCATGCGTATGCTGTCGTCCCTGGGCCGTATCGACCAGACCAAGGTCCGTGCCGGCCGCCTGGAAGACGACGACTGGCCGCGCCTCACTTCGGCGGTCAACCTGCTCAACGACCGCAAGCTGTTTATCGATGACACCGCCGGTATCAGCCCGTCCGAGATGCGCGCACGTACCCGTCGCCTGGTACGTGAGCACGGCGACATCGCCCTGATCATGATCGACTACCTGCAGTTGATGCAGATCCCAGGTTCCAGCGGCGATAACCGCACCAACGAGATTTCCGAGATATCCCGGTCCCTCAAGGCCCTGGCCAAGGAATTCAACTGCCCGGTAGTTGCCCTGTCCCAGCTCAACCGTTCTCTGGAGCAACGCCCTAACAAGCGTCCGGTGAACTCCGACTTGCGGGAATCCGGAGCGATCGAGCAGGATGCTGACGTGATCATGTTCGTGTACCGCGACGAGGTGTATCACCCCGAGACCGAACACAAAGGCATTGCTGAAATCATCATCGGCAAACAGCGTAACGGTCCGATCGGCTTTATCCGCCTGGCATTCATCGGCAAATACACGCGTTTCGAGAACCTGGCGCCGGGCAGCTACAACTTCGACGACGACGAATAACCCTTCTGTTCAATTCCGACCATTACCGTCGGAATTGGTCAAAATTTGTGCTATATTCCGCGCCCGCGATTTTTCATCTCAACACCGGTCACCGTCATGCAAACAGCCAAGCCGTTATTTGACTATCCCAAGTACTGGGCCGAATGTTTCGGTCCTGCGCCATTCCTGCCGATGAGCAGGGAGGAGATGGATCAGCTTGGCTGGGATTCCTGCGACATCATCATCGTCACCGGTGATGCCTACGTGGACCATCCGTCGTTCGGCATGGCCATCATCGGCCGGCTGCTGGAGTCCCAGGGCTTCCGCGTCGGGATCATTGCGCAGCCGAACTGGCAGTCCAAAGACGACTTCATGAAGCTCGGCGAGCCGAACCTGTTCTTCGGCGTCGCGGCCGGCAACATGGACTCGATGATCAACCGCTACACCGCCGACAAGAAAATCCGTTCCGACGACGCCTACACCCCTGGCGGCATGGCCGGCAAGCGTCCGGACCGCGCCAGCCTGGTGTACAGCCAGCGTTGCAAGGAAGCCTATAAGAACGTGCCGATCGTACTCGGCGGCATCGAAGCGTCCCTGCGCCGCATCGCCCACTACGACTACTGGCAGGACCGCGTGCGCAACTCGATCCTGATCGACGCCACCGCCGATATCCTGCTGTACGGCAACGCCGAGCGGGCCATCGTTGAAGTCGCCCAGCGCCTGTCGTGGGGCCACAAGATCGAAGACATCACCGATGTGCGCGGTACCGCGTTCATTCGCCGTGACACGCCCGAAGGCTGGTACGAGGTGGACTCCACCCGTATCGACCGTCCGGGCAAGATCGACAAGATCATCAACCCGTACGTGAATACCCAGGATACCCAGGCCTGCGCCATCGAGCAGGAAAAGGGCCCGGTTGAAGACCCGGAAGAAGCCAAGGTCGTACAGATCCTGGCCAGCCCGCGCATGACCCGCGACAAGACGGTCATTCGTCTGCCGTCCGTGGAAAAAGTCCGTGGCGACTCGGTGCTGTATGCCCACGCCAACCGCGTACTCCACCTGGAAACCAACCCAGGCAACGCCCGCGCCCTGGTGCAGAAGCACGGTGACGTGGACGTGTGGTTCAACCCGCCGCCCATTCCGATGACCACTGAAGAAATG
The DNA here is from genome assembly GCF_007828335.1 of Pseudomonas sp. SJZ103. Classification (NCBI taxonomy): domain Bacteria; kingdom Pseudomonadati; phylum Pseudomonadota; class Gammaproteobacteria; order Pseudomonadales; family Pseudomonadaceae; genus Pseudomonas; species Pseudomonas sp. SJZ103. The sequence goes on along the minus strand of NZ_VIUN01000003.1, from coordinate 128,895 downwards.
GACTACGTGTTTGGCATGCCTTACGCCCGTGTTCCGCACCCGGCGTACGGCAAGGAGAAGATCCCGGCCTACGACATGATCCGTTTCTCGGTGAACATCATGCGTGGCTGCTTCGGCGGCTGCACCTTCTGCTCGATCACCGAGCACGAAGGCCGGATCATCCAGAACCGTTCCGAAGAGTCGATCATTCGCGAAATCGAAGAGATCCGCGACAAGGTGCCTGGCTTCACCGGTGTGATCTCCGACCTCGGCGGCCCGACCGCGAACATGTACCGCATCGCCTGCAAGAGCCCGGAAATCGAATCCGCGTGCCGCAAGCCGTCGTGCGTGTTCCCCGGCATCTGCCCGAACCTGAACACCGATCACTCGTCGTTGATCCAGCTGTACCGCAGCGCCCGTGCGTTGCCGGGTGTGAAGAAGATCCTGATCGCTTCCGGCCTGCGTTACGACCTCGCGGTCGAGTCGCCGGAATACGTCAAGGAGCTGGTGACCCACCACGTCGGTGGCTACCTGAAGATCGCCCCGGAACACACCGAGGAAGGTCCGCTCAACCAGATGATGAAGCCGGGCATTGGCAGCTATGACAAGTTCAAGCGCATGTTCGAGAAGTACACCAAGGAGGCGGGCAAGGAGCAGTACCTGATCCCGTACTTCATCGCGGCCCACCCCGGCACCACCGATGAAGACATGATGAACCTGGCCCTGTGGCTCAAGGGCAACGGCTTCCGCGCCGACCAGGTGCAGGCGTTCTACCCGTCGCCAATGGCCACCGCCACCGCGATGTACCACTCGGGCAAGAACCCGCTGCGCAAGGTCACCTACAAGAGCGACGCGGTGACCATCGTCAAGAGCGAGGAGCAGCGCCGTCTGCACAAGGCGTTCCTGCGCTATCACGACCCCAAAGGCTGGCCGATGCTGCGTGAAGCGCTGACCCGCATGGGCCGCGCCGACCTGATCGGGCCGGGCAAGGATCAGTTGATTCCGCTGCATCAGCCGTCCACCGACAGCTACCAGAGCGCCCGTCGCAAGAACTCGACGCCGGCCGGCAGCCACAAGGTCGCCAAGGAAACCACCACCAGGATCCTTACCCAGCACACCGGCCTGCCGCCCCGTGGCAGCGACGGCAGCAACCCGTGGGACAAGCGCGAACAAGCCAAGGCTGCGGCGCAGGCACGTAACAAGCAGGCAGCTAAAGAACGTAGCGATGCAGCCAAGGGCAAGGGCGGCAAGCCAGCCCGCAAGCCGGTCGTGCCGCGTTGATCGCAGCGTGAATATGCAAGACGCCAGCCTCGTGCTGGCGTTTTGCTTTCTAGGCGGTGGGGAGTCTGTTTGTTAAGGTGGCGCCCATTAAATCGCTATCGGGGGCAAGCCCCCTCCCACATTTTGAATGTATTCACACATCAAGTGTGGGAGGGGGCTTGCCCCCGATAGCATCAGTCCAGTCACCACCCCTTCAAGGATGAACACCCCCATGAGCAACCCCCTGCTCAACATCGGCATGGACTCCAACCGTTCCCAGTTCATGGCCCGCCAGCGCATTGAAAGCCAGATCAACCTGCCGAGCCTGTTCGCCGCCATCGACGCCGACCCCGGCATCGTCGGCGCGGGGGTGGTGTATATCGACGCTGACTTCAATGTCATTACCCTGCGCGAATTCAAGCCGATCTGCAGCATCAAGCCCAAGCGCATCATTTTGCGTGAGGCGCAGAGGTACATTTCGCCGGCGCAGTTTGCCAATCAGGTGGCTAACAACCCGCGTGAGTCCCGGTTGGTGGGCGAAGCAGTCAATACGACCCTGTCTTGTGCGGGCGCAATCCTCGGTTGGATTGTTGTGTTCAGCGGTACAGTCGCCGTGCCTTTCACGGGTGGCGCGAGCCTGGTGGTGGCGGGCATCGGTGCAACGGCTGCAGCGGCCAGCACTGCGCAATGTGTCGTCGGGGGGGTGAGAACTATCAACGAACTCAATGACCCGGCAGCCAACGACGATATGGATAGCGAGGACTGGTATCGCTATGCAATGCCGGTATTGGACGCCGCTTCACTGCTGGGTGCCGGCGCCTCTACTCTGACCACTCTTCGGCTGCTGCAGGCTCGAAAGGTGACCACTGGCAGAAGTTGGTACGAGTTATCCAAGGGGTTGACCCGCCAGCAACGCAAGGCGCTCACCAAAGAGTTGCTGAGCCTGAAAGATCCAAGACTGAGCAATAAACTCTTGAAACTGCGCCAGCGCTCCGGTGAGCTGGCCAAGCGCTATTCAGCTAGCGAGATCAATCACGCTACTGTGACGCAGATCAGAGACTCCCTCGGGGCTGCCGTTGGTCTTACCGGGAGCGCTATATCAGGCAACATTCGAACGATTGCAGTTGGCCTCTATGAGGAGGTTGAGTGATGGATCGTCCGGGTTCATTGAGAGCTTTTTTGGCGCAATATTTTCCAGCGTTTATATGCGCGTTCTTCCTTGCCTGCTTCTCTCTCTCCGCCGCTATTTCATTGGCATCAAGTACATTTTTTCGCAGTGACCCAGAGCGGGCGCGTTACTCTTTTCTGGCGGCAGTTTTATTGGGCTTGCTCTTGGCGTTCAGCCATTTCGTCATGATCAGAGGGCGAGAATGGGGGGCTTGGGCTATCGCAGCCTTCTACGTTGTATGTTTGCTGGTCGTGTTGCCAACCTATAGCTATCGGCCACATATGGCAGCGTATGTAATAGGGCTGCTGTTTCCGCTGTTGGGGTTACTGCTGCTCAATAGCAAACGCCACCGCGAAATGCGCAAAAAACTGTCCGAGATACGCCACCTGCGCCAAGCCGTAATCGCAAAGCGCAAAACCCGTTGATTGGGTAGATTCGCCACCCATCCTCACATTAACGCCACAAATATGTGCGGCGCCTGCACCACGACACCACCGTTGGCGCCGTTTTGGTGCTGTACTGCACCGGGTCTTACGATAAAGCGCAATGACCGCCGCTCTGGCATAAGTCTTGCGCGCTTTGTGTCCATGCCCTGGCTCGCAGGAGGCCGCCGTGTCGATTCATGTCGCGTTGCACCACGTTACGCATTACCGCTACGACCGCGCGGTCGAACTCGGCCCGCAGATCGTACGTCTGCGCCCGGCGGCCCACAGCCGCACGCGGATTTTGTCCTATGCACTCAAAGTGCTGCCCGAGCAGCATTTCATCAATTGGCAGCAGGACCCCCAGGGCAATTACCTGGCGCGTCTGGTGTTCCCGGAAAAGACTGACGAGTTGCGCATCGAAGTCGACCTGGTCGCCGAGATGGCGGTGTTCAACCCGTTCGACTTTTTCCTTGAGCCCTACGCCGAAAAAATCCCCTTCAGCTACGCCGCCGATGAGCAGCGCGAGCTGGCGCCGTACCTGGAAACCCTACCGCTGACGCCGAAGTTTGCCGCCTACCTGGCCGGCATCGACCGCACGCCGCTGCCGGCCGTGGATTTCCTGGTGGGCCTCAACCAGCGCCTGGCCGCCGACATCGGCTACCTGATCCGCATGGAACCGGGGGTGCAAACCCCGGAATTCACCCTGGAAAACGCGTCCGGCTCCTGCCGTGATTCGGCCTGGTTGTTGGTGCAGTTGCTGCGCAACCTCGGGTTGGCGGCGCGGTTTGTGTCCGGTTATCTGATTCAGTTGACCGCCGACGTCAAAGCCCTTGACGGCCCCTCCGGCACCGACGTCGACTTCACCGACCTGCATGCCTGGTGCGAAGTGTATTTGCCCGGCGCCGGCTGGATCGGCCTGGATGCCACTTCCGGGCTGTTCGCCGGTGAAGGGCATATCCCGTTGGCCTGTAGTCCTGATCCATCGTCTGCCGCACCGATCAGTGGGCTGGTGGAGCCGTGCGAGTGCGAATTTACTCACGAGATGTCGGTTGAGCGCATCTGGGAAGCGCCACGGGTCACCAAGCCCTACACCGAAGAGCAATGGCTGGCGATCCAGGCCCTGGGCCGGCAGATCGATGGCGACCTGCTCAAGGATGATGTGCGCCTGACCATGGGCGGCGAGCCGACCTTCGTCTCCATTGACGACCCTGACGGCGCCGAGTGGAACACCGCTGCCCTCGGCCCGGATAAACGACGCTTGTCCGCCGAACTGTTCCAGCGCATGCGCAAGCACTACGCACCCAAGGGCCTGGTGCACTTCGGCCAGGGCAAGTGGTACCCCGGCGAACAATTGCCGCGCTGGTCGCTTAACTGCTACTGGCGCCGTGACGGCGTGCCCATCTGGCACAACAGCGCGCTTATTGCCGATGAACAGCAGGACTACGGCGCCGATGGCGTAATGGCCGGGCGCTTCCTGGCCAGCGTCGCCGAGCGCCTCAAGCTGCCGGCGCGCTTTGTATTCCCGGCCTTCGAAGACAATTTCTACTACCTGTGGCGCGAAGGTGCGTTGCCACAAAACGTCACGGCCCAGGACCCGCGCTTGAGCGACGACCTGGAGCGCGAGCGCTTGCGCAAAGTGTTCAGCCAGGGCCTGGATAAAGTCATCGGCCAGGTGTTGCCGCTGGCACGCACCGCCGCCAATGATCGCTGGCAGAGTGGGCGTTGGTACCTGCGCGATAACCATTGCCGCCTGGTGCCGGGGGATTCGCCGCTGGGCTATCGCCTGCCGTTGGCCTCGCAGCCGTGGGTGACGGCGGCTGAGTATCCGTTCGTGCACCCCACCGACCCTAACCAGGATCAGCCGGAACTGCCGACCAGCACGCAACTGCAAAGCCATGGCGAACCTGCGCCGAGCGACGAGCGTGTGCCCAAGGTAGACGAGTCCGCCGACTGGCTGACCCGCACCGCCCTCTGCGCCGAAGCGCGGGAAGGGCGCCTGTACCTGTTTATGCCGCCGCTGGAGCGCGTCGAGGATTACCTGGAGTTGGTGGCCGCCATCGAAGCCACCGCCGAGGAACTGCACTGCCCGGTGCTGCTGGAAGGCTACGAACCACCGTTCGATATGCGCCTGAGCAACTTCCGTGTTACGCCGGATCCGGGTGTGATCGAGGTCAACGTGCAGCCGTCTGCGACCTGGGACGAGTTGGTGGAGCGCACCGAATTCCTCTACGAGGAGGCGCGGCAAACCCGGCTGACCACCGAGAAATTCATGATCGACGGCCGCCACACCGGCACCGGCGGCGGTAACCACTTTGTGCTGGGGGGCGCGACGCCCAAGGATTCGCCGTTCCTGCGCCGGCCCGACCTACTGCGCAGCCTGATCAGCTATTGGCACAACCACCCCTCGCTGTCGTACCTGTTTTCCGGCCTGTTTATCGGCCCGACCTCCCAGGCTCCGCGGGTGGACGAAGCCCGTAACGACGCGCTGTATGAGCTGGAAATCGCCTTTGCCCAGATGCCGCAGCCGGGTGAAGAATGCCCGCCGTGGTTGGTGGATCGCCTGCTGCGCAACCTGTTGATCGACGTGACGGGCAACACCCACCGCGCCGAATTCTGTATCGACAAACTCTACTCGCCCGACGGTGCCACTGGCCGCCTGGGCTTGCTCGAGTTGCGCGCCTTCGAAATGCCGCCCCATGCGCGCATGAGCCTGACCCAGCAACTGCTGCTGCGGGCGCTGGTCGCGCGCTTCTGGCGTGAACCCTATGCACCACCGAAATTGGCGCGCTGGGGCACCGAGTTGCATGACCGCTTCCTGTTGCCGCACTTTATCGAGCAGGATTTTGCCGATGTGATCGTCGAGTTGAACGCCGCCGGTTACCCGTTGCGCGCCGAATGGTTCGCCGCGCACCTGGAGTTCCGCTTCCCCAAGGTGGGCGATTACGCCGTCAGCGGGATCGAACTGGAACTGCGCCAGGCCCTGGAGCCTTGGCATGTACTGGGCGAAGAGGGCGCGGTGGGCGGCACGGTGCGTTATGTGGATTCGTCCCTGGAGCGCTTGCAGGTGAAGTTGAGCGGGCTGCCGCCGCAACGCTACCTGTTGACCTGCAATGGCATCCCGGTGCCGCTGCAACCGACCGGGCGCATCGGTGAGTTCGTCGCCGGCGTGCGTTACCGCGCCTGGCAACCGGCCAATTGCCTGCAACCGACCATCCCGGTCCATGCGCCGCTGGTGTTCGACCTGCTGGACACCTGGATGCAGCGCTCGTTGGGCGGCTGCCAGTACCATGTTGCACATCCGGGCGGGCGTAACTACGACAGCTTGCCGGTGAACGCCAATGAGGCTGAGAGTCGGCGCATGGCACGGTTTTTCCGTCTCGGCCACACGCCTGGGAAGCTCACCGTGCCGAGTGTTGTGATCAATGACGAATTCCCGATGACCTTGGATCTACGGCGTCACCCCAATAATAATGACTAAATGCGATCCAAATGTGGGAGGGCGCTTGCTCCCGATTACGGTGAATCAGCCGATACATAGGTTGACTGACCCACCGCGATCGGGAACAAGCTCCCTCCCACGAGGATTTGCAGTGTTTGTTAGGTTAATCTGAGCCCCTTTGCCTCTGCCGAGCGTTCCATGCCCGACTTGCTCGACCAATACCCGCTGACCGCGGGTACTTATCACGAACTGCTGGACGACAGTGGCGCGGTGCGCGCCCATTGGCAGCGCTTGCTTGATCACCTGCAACGCAGCACGCCCGCGCAACTGGCCCAGCGCCAGGCGCTGCTGACCCGGCAGATCCAGGAAAACGGCGTGACCTATAACGTCTACGCCGACCCCAAGGGCGCCGATCGCCCGTGGGAACTGGACCTGCTGCCCCATGTGCTGGCGGCCGATGAATGGCAGCAGCTGTCAGCCGGTATCGCCCAGCGTGCGCGCTTGCTCAACGCCGTACTGGCGGACCTCTACGGGCCGCAACGTTTGATCAAGGAAGGCCTGCTACCGGCCGAGCTGGTGTTCGGGCATAACAATTTCCTGTGGCCGTGCCAGGGCATCCAACCGCCTGACGGTGCGTTTCTGCACCTGTATGCGGTGGACCTGGCGCGTACCCCGGATGGCCGCTGGTGGGTCACCGCCGACCGGACGCAGGCGCCTTCGGGCGCCGGTTATGCGTTGGAAAACCGTACCATCGTGTCCCGCGCTTTCCCGGACCTGTACCGTGATCTGCAGGTGCAGCACCTCACCGGTTTCTTCCGCACGCTTCAGGAAACCCTGGCCCGCCAGGCACCGAGCGATGACCAGCCACCGCTGATCGTGCTGCTCACCCCTGGGCGTTTCAACGAGAGCTATTTCGAACACCTGTACCTCGCGCGCCAGCTCGGCTACCCGTTGGTGGAAGGCGGCGACCTCACGGTACGCGACAGCACGGTGTTCCTGAAAACCCTGAGTGGCCTGCGTCGGGTGCACGCGATCATGCGTCGCCTCGATGACGACTTCTGCGACCCGCTGGAGCTGCGCACCGACTCCGCTCTCGGCGTACCCGGGCTGCTCGACGCCGCGCGCCAGGGCAATGTGCTGGTGGCCAATGCCCTGGGCAGCGGCGTGCTGGAGTCCCCCGGATTGCTCGGCTTTCTGCCCAAGATCAACCAGTTCCTGTTTGGCGAAGAGTTGATCCTGCCGTCCATCGCCACCTGGTGGTGCGGTGAGGCGCCGGTGCTCGCCGAGGCCCTGGAGAAGCTGCCCGAACTGCTGATCAAACCCGCGTTCCCGTCGCAAAGTTTCACGCCGGTATTCGGTCGCGACTTGAGCGACGAACAACGCCAGGCCTTGGCCGAACGCATGCGTGCTCGGCCGTACGCCTACGTCGCCCAGGAGCTGGCGCAACTGTCCCAGGCACCGGTGTGGCACACCGTGGATGATCACTTGCAACACCGCGCCATCGGCATGCGCGTGTATGCCGTGGCCAGCGCGGAGGGCTACCGTGTACTGCCCGGCGGCCTGACCCGCGTGGCGGCCGATGCCGATGCCGAAGTGGTGTCGATGCAACGCGGCGGCGCCAGCAAGGACACCTGGGTGCTGGGCGAACGTGCCACCGGTGGCGAGCATTGGCGCGCCCAGCGCGCGATTAGTGCGCATGACCTGGTGCGCCGCGACCCTTATCTACCGTCCCGCGTGGTGGAAAACCTGTTCTGGTTCGGCCGTTACTGCGAACGCTGCGACAACAGCGCCCGCTGGCTGCGGATCGTGCTGGCGCGTTATGTCGACGGCGACGACCCCCTGGCCTTGCAGGCGGCGGTCGAGTTGGGTGAAAACCTGCGCCTGCTGCCGGAGGAGGGCGAGTTGCCCGAGCGTTTGCAGGCGGCCTTGCTCGGTGATGATTGGCCGTCGAGCCTGCGCGCCAACCTGCAACGCTTGCAGTGGGCGGCGTCCCAGGTGCGCGGCAAGTTGTCCCGTGAGAACTGGCAGGCCCTGGTGGAGCTGCAGCGTGAAGCCCTGGAGCTGGAAAGCGAAAGCCCGGATTTTGGTGAGTTGCTGGATTTCCTCAACCGCCTGGTGATGTCCCTGGCGGCGCTGTCCGGGTTTGCCCTCGACGACATGACCCGCGACGAAGGCTGGCGTTTCCTGATGATGGGCCGGCGCATCGAGCGTCTGCAATTTCTCAGCAGCAGCCTGGCGGCATTCCTGCGCGGCGTGGCGGTGTTCGACCAGGCGGGGCTGGAGTGGTTGCTGGAGCTGGGCAACAGCAGCATCACCTACCGCTCGCGCTACCTGGCGGTGCCGCAGCTGATTCCGGTCCTGGATTTGTTGTTGCTGGATGAACAGAACCCCCACGCGGTGCTGTTCCAGCTGAAACTGGTGAGCCGTACCCTGCGCCGTCTTAACGATGATTTCGGTGTGCCACGGGAGGCCGGCTTGGCGCCGTTGGTGGAGCGCCTGGCGCGTTTCGACCTGAGTTGCCTGGAGAACCCGTTGTTTGGCGAATCCAGCGTGCATGCCGCGCTGGAAGGCCTGGCCGACCTGCTGCAAGCGGTCGCCGATGAGAGTGGGCAAGTGTCGGATCGTCTGGCCTTGCGCCACTTTGCCCATGTGGATGATGTCAGCCAGCAAACGGTGTCGGTGTGATGAGTGCGCGCTACCAGATTTTCCACGATACCCATTACCACTACGACAGCCCGGTGTCCCTGGCCCAGCAGCTGGCGCATTTATGGCCGAGGCCGTGCGCCTGGCAGCGTTGCAGCGACCAGCAACTGGATATCAGCCCGCAGCCGTCTTCACGCCGGGATGAGCTGGACGTGTTCGGCAACCCGATTACCCGCCTGGCGTTCGAACGGCCCCACGATGAATTGCTGGTCAATGCCGGTTTGACTGTGGAAGTACTGGCGCGGCCGGTGCTGGATTTCCAGCACTCGCCCGCCTGGGACCAGACCCGCGACAGCCTGACCTACAGCAGCCAGCCGCTGTCGCCCGAGTTGATTGAAGCCTGCCGTTATCGCTTCGAATCGCCCTACGTGCACCTGAAGAAAACCTTTGTCGAGTTCTCGGAAAGCTGTTTTCCCCCTGGCGCGCCCTTGTTATTGGGGGTGCAGGCCTTGATGGAAAAAATCTTCAGCGAATTCACCTTCGATGCCGAAGCCACCCAGGTTGCCACGCCACTGGTGGAAGTGCTGGAGCGCCGCCGCGGCGTGTGCCAGGACTTCGCCCACCTGATGCTCGCCTGCCTGCGCTCGCGCGGCCTGGCGGCGCGTTACATCAGCGGCTACCTGCTCACCCAGCCACCGCCCGGCCAGCCACGGCTGATCGGCGCCGACGCGTCCCACGCCTGGGTCTCGGTGTATTGCCCGGTATCGGGCTGGGTGGATTTCGATCCGACGAACAATGTGCAGCCGGCACTGGAGCACATCACCTTGGCCTGGGGCCGGGATTTCTCCGATGTGTCGCCGTTGCGTGGGGTAATTCTGGGGGGAGGGAGCCATGACCCTGAGGTACGGGTGACGGTGATGCCGCTGGTGTAGGAGCGAGCAAGCTCGCTCCTACAGTAAATAATTATTCAGCTGGATCTTTTGGTGTTTCAGTCTCGTCGCTCGTTACTTCACCATCAGCATCCGGGTTGAGTGCGCCGGCTTCTTCATCTACCGCGGCTTTCTTGCGTTGCAGCTTTTCCTCTTTCTTCTGTTCCTTGGCCAAGTCTCTCTGACGTTTGGCGAAGGAGTAATTAGGTTTGGCCATGGGCGATCCTCTAGGGTCGAAGGTGAGGGTGGCGGCGCGCAGCTGCCTTGGGACGACATGGTAGCAGCTTCAAGGGGCGCTTGGCCTTCACTTACCGCAGGCGTACGCGGCCAGAAGGCCATTGAACAGTTGGTTGAGGTGCATGGCTCGGACTCCAGTGGGTGATGGGCCGATCATAGGCAGGTGCTGCGACTTTAGCTGGTAGATTGTGTCGATAAGTCTGATAGCCTAAAGTTGTATACAATCTGTTGATTCAGATCATAAGAATTTCAGCCTGCTTGAGGCACCCTTGTCGCAATACGCGTTTTTAAACCCTGCCTTGGAGATTCACATGTTTGCCAAACTCGTTGCTGTTTCCCTGCTGACGCTGGCTAGCGGCCAGTTGCTTGCTGCAGAGTGCAAGGTCACCGTCGACTCCACCGATCAGATGTCCTTCAACACCAAGGAAATCACGATCGACAAGAGCTGCAAGACGTTCACCGTCGAGTTGACTCACTCCGGCAGCTTGCCGAAAAACGTCATGGGCCATAACTGGGTGCTGACCAGCGCCGCCAACATGCAGCCGGTTGCCACTGACGGCATGGCCGCTGGCATCGACAAGAACTACCTGAAAGAGGGTGACGACCGCATCATCGCCCACACCAAGATCATTGGCGCCGGCGAGAAGGATTCGGTGACCTTCGATGTATCGAAACTGGCCGCCGGTACGGATTACGCATTCTTCTGCTCGTTCCCGGGCCACATCTCGATGATGAAAGGCACTGTGGTCGTCAAGTAAGACCGCGTTATCGTTCATCGGGGGCTTGCCCCCGATGACTGCCTGCCAATCAACACACCACTATCTGGCCCACCTCACGGCGCAAACGGCATCACCCGCTTGTGCTCGGTCTTGCTGTACGTCTCGCAAATAATCCGGAACGCTTCCTCACGCACCGGCTCACCGTGCAGGAATGCATCGATCTCGGCATAGGTCACGCCATGTGACGCCTCATCCGGCTTGCCCGGCGACAGGTCTTCCAAGTCGGCCGTCGGCACCTTCTCCACCAACGACTCCGGTGCTCCAAAGAACCGCGCGATGGCGCGTACCTGATTTTTCACCAGCCCGCTCAACGGTGCCAAGTCGCACGCGCCATCACCGAACTTGGTGAAAAAGCCCATCACCGCTTCCGCCGCATGATCGGTGCCGATCACCAGGCCGCTGGCCGCGCCGGCGATGGTGTACTGCGCCACCATGCGCATGCGCGCCTTGGTGTTGCCGAGCACGAAGTCGCGGGACACCGCTGCCTTGCCTTCAAACGCCGCCACTTCATTGGCCAGGGATTTCACCGCCGGGCCGATGTTCACGGTGTGGCGCTCGTCCGGGTCGATAAAATCCACCGACGCCTGGGCATCGATTTCATCGAACTGGGTTTCGTAGGGCAGGCGTACGGCGATAAACCGGTAGGCCTCGTCGCCGGTGCTGGCGCGTAGTTCCTGTATCGCACGTTGGGCCAGGAGGCCTGCGGTCAGGGAGTCGACGCCGCCGCTGATGCCCAGTACCAATGTCTTGAGCCCGGAATTGCGCAGGCAGTCCTGGATAAACGCCACGCGCCGGGCAACTTCGGCCTCGAGGGCGGCCTGGTCCTTGAACGGTGCTTGGACCTTGAGCTGCTGCGCAATCTCACGCTGTACGGCTTGCATGATTCACTCCTTGCTGGAAAGGGCAGGTACTTTGAAAACGTGACGCAAATAGGCGACAAAATTCGGGTCGGTGCAGTGGGTCTTGCCCGCTTCATCGGAGATCTTCGCGACGGGCTGGCCATTGCAGGCGGTCATTTTAAGCACGATGCTCATCGGTTCCACCCCTGGAATATCGCAGGTCAGGTTGGTGCCGATGCCGAAGCTCACATTAATGCGACCACGCAGCGCCCGGAATATTTCCAGGGCCTTGGGCAGCGACAGGCTGTCGGAGAACACCAGGGTCTTGCTCATCGGCTCGATGCCCAACTTATGGTAGTGGGCGATGGCTTTTTCCGCCCACTGTACCGGGTCGCCGGAGTCGTGGCGCAGGCCATCGAACAGCTTGGCGAAGTACAAGTCGAAGTCGCCGAGGAAAGCGTCGGTGGTGATGCAATCGGTCAGGGCGATACCGAGCAGGCCACGGTATTCGCGGACCCAGCAGTCGAGAGCGGCGATCTGGCTGTCGATCAGGCGCGGGCCGAGTTGCTGGTGGGCCATGATCCATTCGTGGGCCATGGTGCCAAGCGGCTTCATATCGAATTCGCGGGCCAGGTGCACGTTGCTGGTGCCGACGAAGCGCCCGGGGAAGTCATGCTTGAGCACGCTGACCACTTCTTCCTGCACGCGGTACGAGAAGCGCCGGCGCGTGCCGAAGTCGGCCACTTGCAGCTCGGACAGCTCTTCGCTGCTGGCGTTGGCCGTCAGCCAGTCGAACTTGCGGTACAGCTGCTCGCGGGCCTGTTCGAGGATCACGGTCTGGTAGCGGTAGCGGTTGCGCACCTCGCTGACGATCGCGAGCATCGGCACTTCGAAGAGGATTACATGCAGCCACGGCCCGCGCAGGCGGATAAACAGCTCGCCGTTCTCGATGCCGGTCTGCACATAGCGCAGGTTGAAACGAAACAGTCCAAGGAAGCGCAAAAAATCCGGCTTCATAAAGCTGATGCGTTCCAGGAAGCCCAGTTGGTCCGGGCTCAGGCTCAACTCGGCAAGGCGCTCGATCTGGTAGCGGATCTCCGCCAGGTACGGGCGCAGGTCTTCGCTGTTACGGCAACGAAACTCCCATTCAACTTCCACGTTGGGGTAGTTGTGCAGCACCGCCTGCATCATGGTCAGCTTGTAGAAGTCGGTGTCGAGCAGGTTCTGCACGATGCGATCGGCAAACACACTCTCGCTCATAACGGGAATCTCCAGACGGGTCGGCGATGGGCGCCGGCCTTTACGCACAATTAAGGAAGGGGGCTAGTGGCGCATAGACCTGTAGGGTTTTGCCAGTGATTTTTTTCGGTTAGACCACTGGCCTCATCGGGAGCAAGCCCCCTCCCACACTTGGAATGCATTTCAAATGTGGGAGGGGGCTTGCTCCCGATAGCGGTATTCCAGGCACTAAAGAACCTGCTCCATCATCCACTTCACAAACTCCCGCACCTTGGGCACTTCCGCCGAATGCTCGGGATAGGCCAGGTAATACGCGTCCTGGCTCGGCATCGCATGCTGCCAGGGGATCACCAGCTTGCCGTCGGCCAGTTCCTCTTCCACCAGGAAGCGCGGCAGCAGCGCCACGCCACAGCCCACCTGCGCCGCACGAATGCACATATAAAAGGTGTCGAAACGCGGGCCGTGGTAGCTGTGCTCGGTGTGATACCCCTGATCGGCAAACCAGTCATGCCAGCCCTGGGGCCGCGAGGCGTTTTGCAGCAGCACCAGGTCGCTCAGTTGCGTGGGGTCGGTGAACGGCTGCGCCGGCAGGCTTTCCGGGGCGCACACCGGCACCAGCTCTTCGCTGAACAGTTTCAGGCTCTCGGTGCCGGGGCGCGAGCCCTGGCCGAAGTAGAAGGCCATGTCGGCCTTGCCTTGCAGCAGTTCGTCCGGCTCCTGTTCGTTGCACAGGTCCAGGTGGATCTGCGGGTGGCGCAGGCGCCAGCCCTTGAGGCGCGGCACCAGCCAGCGCGCGCCAAATGTGTAGGGCGTGGACACGCGCAACACTTCGGTCTCGCCGCCGTAGGAGCGCAGGTAGTGGGTCGACATCTCCACCTGCGTGAGGATCTTGCGCACTTCCACCAGGTACAGGTCGCCCGCCGGGGTCATCTGCAAGCGGCGGCGTACGCGGCGGAACAGCAGGTGCTGGAGCAGTTCTTCCAGCTGCGCGACCTGTTTGCTCACTGCGCTTTGCGTGAGGTTCAGCTCCTCGGCGGCGCGAGTGAAGCTCAAGTGGCGGGTGGCGGCCTCGAAACACTGCAGGGCGGTGATCGAGGGCAAATGTCTTCTGTTCAGCACGGCACGCCTCTTTTTATTCTTTGCATGAATAAACGGAATGATATCTCGCCTAATCGTCGTTTGTTGGCAAGTCTTGGGCCAGCTACAAATAAGGCCTGGATCGCCGTGCGTGCCGCGGTGCGATTTTTTGTTCGAAGATTAAAGGAGTGACCCATGGTTGCCGCATTGCTTGATCGTCTCGGGGTAAACCCTGCGCTATACCAGGCGGGTAAACAACCCGTGCATTCGCCGATTGATGGCAGCCGTATCGGCAGTGTGCACTGGGAAGGTGCCGCCGAGGTGGAGCAACAGGTCAGTCGCGCCGAGCATGCATTCGAGGCCTGGCGCAACGTGCCGGCACCGCGTCGCGGCGAGTTGGTGCGCCAGTTCGGCGATGTACTGCGCGAATACAAGGCCGATCTGGGCGAGCTGGTGTCCTGGGAAGCCGGCAAGATCACCCAGGAAGGCCTGGGTGAAGTGCAGGAAATGATCGACATCTGCGATTTCGCCGTGGGTTTGTCCCGCCAGTTGTACGGCTTGACCATCGCCTCCGAGCGCCCAGGCCACCACATGCGTGAAACCTGGCACCCGCTGGGCGTGGTCGGGGTGATCAGCGCCTTCAACTTCCCGGTGGCCGTGTGGGCGTGGAACACCACGCTGGCGCTGGTATGCGGCAACGCGGTGATCTGGAAACCTTCGGAAAAGACCCCGCTCACCGCCCTGGCCTGCCAGGCGTTGTTCGAGCGCGTGTTGAAGAACTTCAAGGACGCCCCCGAGTACTTGAGCCAGGTGATCATCGGCGGCCGCGACGCCGGTGCTGCGCTGGTGGATGACCCCCGCGTGGCGCTGATCAGCGCCACCGGCAGCACCCGCATGGGCCGCGAAGTGGCGCCGAAAGTTGCCGCGCGGTTTGCCCGCAGCATCCTCGAACTGGGCGGCAACAACGCCATGATCCTCGGCCCGAGCGCCGACCTGGACATGGCCGTACGCGCCATCCTGTTCAGCGCCGTCGGCACCGCCGGCCAGCGTTGCACCACCCTGCGTCGGCTGATCGCCCACGAGTCGGTCAAGGAAGAAATCGTCACCCGACTCAAGGCCGCCTATTCCAAAGTGCGCATCGGCCACCCGCTGGAAGGCAACCTGATCGGCCCGCTGATCGACAAGCATGGCTTCGACAACATGCAGGACGCCCTGGAGCAGGCCTTGAGCGAAGGCGGCAAGGTGTTCGGCGGCAAGCGCCAGCTGGAAGACAAGTTCCCCAACGCCTACTACGTATCGCCGGCCATAGTGGAAATGCCTGAACAGAGCGATGTGGTATGCACTGAAACCTTTGCGCCGATTCTGTACGTGGTCGGCTACAAGGACTTTGCCGAAGCCCTGCGCCTGAACAACGCCGTGCCCCAAGGCCTGTCGTCGTGCATCTTCACCACTGACGTGCGCGAGGCCGAGCAATTCATGTCGGCAGTGGGCAGTGACTGCGGGATCGCCAACGTCAACATCGGCCCGAGCGGCGCGGAGATTGGCGGCGCGTTTGGCGGTGAGAAAGAGACCGGTGGCGGTCGTGAGTCAGGTTCGGATGCATGGCGCGGGTATATGCGCCGCCAGACCAATACCGTGAACTACTCGCTGGAATTGCCGCTGGCCCAGGGTATTACCTTCGACTAAATACCTGCCGGAACGCGGAAAAAATGTGGGAGCGGGCTTGCTCGCGAATGCGATGGATCAGCTGTATATCTGTTGACTGACCCACCGCTTTCGCGAGCAAGCCCGCTCCCACAGTTGATTGGATTACCAAGTCAAAACTGAATTTAGATGTTTGTTAGGTCTCATCGGAGTCTGGCAATGGCATTGCGCGAAACATGTTTGTGGGAACACCTAACCCCCGGCCGACCGGAGCGTGCGGCGCTGGCGGGCGAGGTCAAAGTGGATGTGTGTGTGATCGGCGCCGGCATCACCGGATTGTCGGCCGCCATTCACTTGCTGGAACAGGGTAAAAGCGTCGCCGTGCTGGAGGCTCATCGCACCGGTCACGGTGGTTCGGGGCGCAACGTCGGGTTGGTGAATGCCGGCCTGTGGATCCCCCCGGACGAGATCGAAGCCGGTTTCGGCGAAGCGGTGGGCAGCCAGCTCAACCGCATGCTCGGCGCGGCACCGTCGCTGGTGTTCAGCCTGATCGACAAATACACCATCGATTGCCAATTGCGCCGCGAGGGCACCTTGCACATGGCGCATAACGCCCGTGGCGAGGCGGATTTGCGCAGTCGTGAAGAACAATGGAAGCGCCGTGGCGCGCCGGTGGAATTGCTCACCGGCCAGGCCTGCGAGCAAGCCACCGGCACAAAAAAAATCGCCGCGGCCTTGCTGGACCGGCGTGCCGGCACCTTGAACCCGATGGCCTACACCAGTGGCCTGGCGAATGCTGCTGTGGGGCTTGGCGGGCAGTTGTTCGACCATTCGCCGGTCACCCGGTTGGAGCGCCAAGGTGCGAGCTGGTCAGTTCAGACCACCAGCGGTTCGGTGCAGGCTGCACAAGTGGTCATCGCCTCCAACGCCTACACCGAAGGTGAATGGACCGAGCTGCGAC
The DNA here is from genome assembly GCF_007828335.1 of Pseudomonas sp. SJZ103. NCBI lineage: Bacteria > Pseudomonadati > Pseudomonadota > Gammaproteobacteria > Pseudomonadales > Pseudomonadaceae > Pseudomonas > Pseudomonas sp. SJZ103. The sequence goes on along the minus strand of NZ_VIUN01000003.1, from coordinate 112,276 downwards.
GCAATTTTTTCCCTGGCTACTATTACCAGGTCGCCTCCGCGCCGCTGACCGACGCCGCCGCCGAGCAGATTCTGCCCGGCGGCCAAGGCTCATGGGATACGCGCCAGGTATTGAGCAGCATCCGCCGCGATGCCGATGGCCGCCTGTTGCTCGGCAGCCTGGGCAACGGCAACCAGAAACCGGCGTGGTTTCTCAAGGCCTGGGCCGATCGGGTGCAACAGCATTACTTCCCGTACCTCAAATCGGTGCAATGGGAGTTCACCTGGACCGGCTGCATCGCCTTCACCCCCGATCACCTGATGCGCCTCTTCGAGCCAGCCCCCGGCCTGGTGGCAGTAACGGGCTATAACGGGCGCGGCGTGACCACCGGCAGCGTGGTCGGCAAGGCGTTTGCCGACTATTTGTGTCACCAGAATCCCCAGGCGTTGCCGATTCCGTTTGCACCCATGCAACCGCTGGCCGGGGTGGGCCTGCGCAGCTGCCTGTATGAAGCCGGATTTTCGCTGTATCACGCAGGGCAATGCCTGAGGATCGTGATCTGATCACCGAAATACCGCTCAGAAGCCTGCATTTTCTTAGCCGGCTACTAATCTGTATTGGTGCAGGTCGTAGCAATCGCGCACTGTAAATGTGCAGTTCCGTTACGCAGCCTGTTACAGCTGTAGGAACTGTCGTTTATTGCTTTGGTTGCAGGTGCGACCCGTCACGGTTGTACTTTTTCGGTCAATGGGTTGCACCTATTGATGCCAGAGGGTTGCACGTCCTGGCGAGCGGAGCCGAAAGGCCTGTAATAACAATGACACCGTGTCTTTTTGAAGAATAAAAACGTAATGGCACGAGGCTTGCTCTGGGCTTTCAGTGAAAAGTTTGAACGCAAGTTGTAGTGCCAAAAATCAAAAATATCGGAGCACCACTCATGTCCCAGACGTTTTACAAGAAAGGTTTTCTGGCCCTCGCCGTTGCAGCGGCGCTGGGTGTTTCTACGTTTGTTCAAGCTGATGTGAAGATTGGCGTTGCGGGGCCGATGACCGGCGCCAACGCGTCGTTCGGTGAGCAGTACATGAAGGGTGCCCAGGCGGCAGCCGAGGTGATCAACAAGGCCGGCGGCATCAACGGCGAGAAAGTTGTGCTGGTGGCAGGCGACGATGCCTGTGAGCCGAAACAGGCCGTGGCCGTGGCCAACCGCCTGGCGGACCAGGACAAAGTGATTGGCGTGGTCGGGCACTTCTGCTCGTCGAACACCATCCCGGCCTCCGAGGTCTACGACGAAGCGGGCATCATTGCGATCACCCCAGGCTCTACCAACCCACAGGTCACCGAGCGCGGCCTGGGCGCCATGTTCCGTATGTGCGGCCGTGACGACCAGCAAGGCATCGTCGCCGGCGACTACATCGTCGATGTGCTCAAGGGCAAGAAAGTCGCCGTCATCAACGACAAGGACACCTACGGCAAAGGCCTGGCCGACGCCACCGCTGCCCAGTTGACCAAGCGCGGCGTCAAGCCAGTGCTGGAAGAAGGCCTGACCCGTGGCGAGAAAGACTTCAGTGCCCTGGTCACCAAAATCCGCTCCCTGGGCGCCGACGTCGTGTACTTCGGTGGCCTGCACCCGGAAGCCGGTCCATTGGTTCGCCAGATTCGTGAAGCGGGCCTGAAAGACGTCAAGTTCATGTCCGATGACGGCGTGGTGACCGATGAACTGGTGGCCACCGCTGGCGGCGCGCAATACGTCGATGGCGTCTACATGACCTTTGGTGCCGACCCGCGCCTGCTGCCTGACAGCAAGGCCGTCGTGGAAGAGTTCCGCAAGGCTGGCTACGAGCCTGAGGGCTACACCCTGTACGCCTACGCTTCGCTGCAGGCCCTGGCCGCCGGCTTCAATGGCGCCAAGTCCAACAAGGGCGAAGACGCGGCCAAATGGCTGAAAGCGCACCCGGTCAAAACCGTGATGGGCGAGAAGACCTGGGACGCGAAGGGCGACCTGAAAGTCTCCGACTACGTGGTTTACCAGTGGGATAAAGACGGCAAATACCACCAGCTGGAAAAGCAGAAGTAATCCATGTGGGAGGGGGCTTGCTCCCGATGCGGTGGGTCAGATGAACAATTGTTGACTGACACGCCGCTATCGGGGGCGAGCCCCCTCCCGCATTGGGACAGTGTTGTTATTGAGATCTGTCTTTTCCTCCAGAAGCGCCGCACACCGACTGGTGTGCAGGTGCTCACCGCGTGAGATTGCGTTATGGATGGTATTTTCCTGCAGCAACTGGTCAACGGCCTGACCCTCGGGTCGGTCTATGGCCTGATCGCCATCGGCTACACAATGGTCTATGGCATCATTGGCATGATCAACTTCGCCCACGGCGAGGTTTATATGATTTCCGCTTACCTCGCGGCGATCAGTCTGGCACTGCTGGCTTACTTCGGCATCGAATCCTTCCCGCTGCTCATTCTCGGCACCCTGATCTTCACCGTAGTCGTCACCGGCGTGTACGGTTGGGTAATCGAACGGGTCGCCTACAAACCGCTGCGCAACTCCACCCGACTGGCTCCGCTGATCAGCGCCATCGGGATTTCCCTGATCCTGCAGAACTACGCGCAGATCGCCCAGGGCGCCAAGCAACAAGGTATTCCAACCCTGCTGGCCGGGGCCTGGCGTGTCGATATCGGCACAGGCTTCGTGCAGCTTACGTACACCAAAGTGTTCATCCTGGTCGCGGCATTCGCCGGCATGGCCTTGCTCACCTACATCATCAAGTACACCAAGCTCGGCCGCATGTGCCGCGCTACCCAGCAAGACCGCAAGATGGCTTCGATCCTGGGGATCAACACCGACCGCGTCATTTCCTACGTATTTGTCATCGGTGCTGCCATGGCGGCCCTGGCCGGCGTGCTGATCACCCTCAATTACGGCACGTTCGACTTCTATGCCGGCTTCATCATCGGCATCAAGGCGTTTACCGCAGCGGTACTCGGCGGCATCGGCTCCCTGCCAGGGGCGATGCTGGGCGGGATCATCCTGGGTATTTCCGAGTCGTTGTTCTCAGGGTTGATCAACTCTGACTACAAAGACGTGTTCAGTTTCTCCCTGCTGGTGGTGATTCTGATTTTCCGTCCTCAGGGCCTGCTTGGTCGCCCACTTGTGGCGAAGGTGTAAACATGTCTGCTGCCAAACCCATCGATATCAAGAAAAGTGTGGTCGATACGGTCCTCGCCGGCCTTATTTCGCTGATCGTGTTCGGTCCGATCGTCGGCGTGGTCCTCGACGGCTACAGCTTCAACCTGGAACCTGCGCGCGTGGCCACGTTGGTCGCCATCGTGATGGCCGGGCGCTTTGCCCTCAGCCTGTTCCTGCAAACCCCCAAGGGCCTGAAGGTTCTGCAAGGCTTCGAAAGGAGCGGCTCCGGCGTTCATGTACTGCCACCGGACTACAAGTCGCGGCTGCGCTGGATCATCCCGGCGCTGATCGTGATCGCCATCGTGTTCCCGATCTTCGCCAACAAGTACCTGCTGACCGTGGTGATCCTCGGGCTGATCTACGTGTTGCTGGGCCTGGGCCTGAACATCGTGGTCGGCCTGGCCGGGCTGCTCGACCTGGGTTACGTGGCGTTCTACGCCATCGGTGCCTACGGCCTGGCGCTGGGTTATCAATACCTCGGCCTGGGCTTCTGGAGCGTGTTGCCGCTGGCAGCCATCGCGGCGGCGCTGGCGGGGTGCATACTCGGCTTCCCGGTGTTGCGAATGCATGGTGACTACCTGGCCATCGTGACCCTGGGCTTCGGTGAAATCATTCGCCTGGTCCTCAACAACTGGCTGTCGTTCACCGGCGGCCCGAACGGTATGCCGGTGCCTTCGCCGACCTTCCTGGGCCTGGAGTTCGGGCGCAGGGCAAAGGAGGGCGGGATTCCGTTCCACGAGTTCTTCGGCATCGATTACAACCCCACCATCAAGTTCGTGTTCATCTACATCGTGCTGTTCCTGGTGGTGCTGGCCGTGCTGTACATCAAGCACCGCCTGACCCGCATGCCGGTCGGCCGCGCCTGGGAAGCCTTGCGCGAAGATGAGATCGCCTGCCGCTCCATGGGCCTGAACCACGTGCTGGTCAAGCTCTCGGCCTTCACCATTGGCGCGTCCACGGCCGGTTTGGCCGGGGTGTTCTTTGCCAGTTACCAGGGCTTCGTCAACCCGTCGTCGTTCACCTTCTTCGAATCGGCGCTGATCCTGGCCATCGTGGTGTTGGGCGGCATGGGCTCGACGGTCGGCGTGGTGATCGCGGCGTTCGTATTGACCGTCGCCCCTGAACTGCTGCGCAGCTTCAGCGAATACCGCGTGCTGCTGTTTGGCGTGTTGATGGTGGTGATGATGATCTGGCGACCGCGCGGCCTGATCCGGATCAGCCGTACCGGTGTGACCCCACGTAAAGGAGTGGCGCCATGAGTAAGGAAGTCGTCCTCTGCGTGGAACACCTGATGATGCACTTCGGTGGCATCAAGGCCTTGAGCGATGTGAGCCTCAAGGTTGAACGCAACTCGATCTTCGCCCTGATCGGCCCCAACGGCGCGGGCAAGACCACCGTGTTCAACTGCCTCACCGGCTTCTACAAAGCCAGCGGCGGCAAGATCGAACTGAACATCCGTGGCAAGCAGACCAATGTGATCCAGCTGCTCGGCGAGCGCTTCAAGGCGGTCGACTTCGTATCGCCGAAAAGCTTCTTCAGCCGGGTGTACTACAAGATGTTCGGTGGCACCCACCTGGTTAACCGCGCCGGCCTGGCGCGGACCTTCCAGAACATTCGCCTGTTCAAGGAAATGTCGGTGCTGGAAAACCTGCTGGTGGCCCAGCACATGTGGGTCAACCGCAACATGCTCGCGGGCATCCTCAACACCAAGGGCTACCGCAAGGCCGAAAGCGATGCCCTCGACCACGCGTTCTACTGGCTCGAAGTGGTGGACCTGGTGGACTGCGCCAACCGCCTGGCCGGTGAGCTTTCCTACGGCCAGCAGCGCCGCCTGGAAATCGCCCGCGCCATGTGCACCCGGCCGCAGATCATCTGCCTGGACGAGCCCGCAGCGGGCCTCAACCCCCAGGAAACCGAAGCCCTCAGCGCGATGATTCGCCTGTTGCGCGACGAACATGACCTTACGGTGGTGCTGATCGAACACGACATGGGCATGGTGATGAGTATTTCCGACCACATTGTGGTGCTGGACCACGGCAACGTAATCGCCGAAGGCGGGCCGGAAGCGATCCGCAACGACCCCAAAGTGATTGCCGCCTACCTGGGCGCAGACGAAGAGGAGCTGGTATGAGTGCACCTATCCTCGAAATGAAGGACCTGGACGTGTTCTACGGCCCGATCCAGGCCCTGAAAAAAGTCTCGCTGCACATCAACGAAGGCGAAACCGTCAGCTTGATCGGCTCCAACGGCGCGGGTAAATCCACGCTGCTGATGTCGATCTTCGGCCAGCCACGGGCCGAGTCGGGGCAGATCATCTACAACGGCGTCGACATTACCCACAAGTCGTCCCACTACATTGCTTCCAACGGCATTGCGCAGTCGCCGGAAGGGCGGCGGGTGTTCCCCGACATGACCGTCGAGGAAAACCTGCTGATGGGTACCATCCCGATTGGCGACAAGTTCGCCCAGGAAGACATGCAACGCATGTTTGAGCTGTTCCCACGGCTCAAGGAACGGCGTAACCAGCGGGCCATGACCATGTCCGGCGGCGAGCAGCAAATGCTCGCTATCGCCCGCGCGCTGATGAGCCGACCCAAGCTGTTGCTGCTGGACGAACCGAGCCTGGGCCTGGCGCCGATTGTGGTGAAGCAGATCTTTTCCACCCTGCGCGAGCTGGCCTCCACCGGGATGACCATCTTCCTGGTGGAGCAGAACGCCAACCACGCGCTGCGGTTGTCGGACCGGGCGTATGTGATGGTCAACGGTGAGATTCGCCTGACGGGTACCGGCAAGGAATTGCTGGTGAACGAGGAAGTGCGCAACGCCTACCTCGGCGGCCACTGATCTAAGTAACGACGCAGTACCCCTGTGGGAGGGGCGGTGCGACGATTCGACTTGCCCCCGATGGCGAAGTGTCAGTTTCAGAAGTACTGACTGACAAATCGCTATCGGGGCAAGCCCCCTCCCACATTTGTTTTGTGTGATCCACAAGGCCGATCCCAAATTGTGGAAAACAAATCCAGCCCCCCTCCAAAGCGCGACATATAGCCGCCGCAAATCCCTGTTTTGTCACAGTTTTGACTTGTCCCCATCCACTGTGGAACCGGCTGTGGGTAACGTGGGAGTAGCTGGCTGAACGCCTTTAAAACCGTGGCTTTCAGCTGTGTGGTTGTTTTTTGATCAGTGGCTTTTTCGCGGCCGATCGAGGGGTTTGTCAACCTGTTTAAAGACACAGGTATATGACTGAAATATGTCCCGTCAGCCTGTGGATAAGTCTGTGATTAAACTCTGGAAAGACGGCCGCAGAGGCCGGAATGACTGGCCTGGAGCCATCGTTCGTTTTCCCCCGCTGCCCATAGGCCTACATACGCCTGTGTCCAGGTCAAGCAAAAAACTTTCTAAAACTGCCTGAAAGCCTTGTACACAGCGGCCTGAAGCGTTTTGCACTTGCCCCCAAAGACTGTGGGCGCAGCTGTGGATAACCTGCGCGCATATGGCTGCAAGCCACGGTTTATATGGCGTTGCTCGTAGTGGTTAAAAAATGACCAGGCGTGCGTGAAGTTATGCGCATAGCGGTTGCCGCAACCGCAGCGTAAGGGCATTCTGCTGGCTGATTTTTTTCCGATGCCCGCAAGGAGAACACCATGTCCAACACGCTGTTTATTACTGGCGCTACTTCAGGTTTCGGCGAAGCCTGCGCCCGTCGGTTTGCCGAAGCCGGCTGGAAACTGGTGCTCACCGGTCGTCGTGCCGAGCGTTTGAATGCCCTGGTCGAAGAGCTTTCCAAGCAAACCGAAGTGCATGGCCTGGTAGTGGACGTACGGGATCGCAAAGGCATGGAAGACGCGATCGCCAACCTGCCGCCATCGTTCGCCACCTTGCGCGGGCTGATCAACAACGCCGGCCTGGCCGTGGGCACCGACCCTGCGCCCAAGTGCGACCTCGACGATTGGGAAACCATGGTCGACACCAACATCAAAGGCCTGCTGACCACCACCAGCCTGCTGCTGCCGCGCCTGATCGCTCACGGCCGTGGCGCCGGGATCATCAACCTGGGCTCCATTGCCGGCAGCTACCCGTACCCGGGCAGCCATGTGTATGGCGGTTCCAAAGCGTTCGTGAAGCAGTTCTCCCTGAACCTGCGCTGCGACCTGCAAGGCACCGGCGTACGTGTGACCAACATCGAGCCGGGCCTGTGCGAAAGCGAGTTCTCCCTGGTGCGCTTCGGCGGTGACCAGGCGCGCTACGACGCCACCTACGCCGGTGCCGAGCCGATCCAGCCGCAGGACATCGCCGACACCATCTTCTGGGTGCTGAACACCCCGGCACACGTCAACATCAACCGCCTGGAACTGATGCCGGTGAGCCAGACCTGGGCTGGGTTTGCGATTGAGCGTGGGGCCAAGTAAGGCCTTAGACCGAGTTGCTGCCATCGGGAGCAAGTCGAATCGTCGCACCGCCCCTCCCACATTGGGTCGTGTTCACACATTCAAATTTGTGAATACGGTCAAATGTGGGAGGGGGCTTGCTCCCGATGAGGCCCTGCAGGTCACCCAAGATGCTGGATCAGCCCCTGGTAGCAGGTTGCCAAATGATAGGGGGTGGTAGAAGGCATATCCCGCCGGCTCACCGCACCCTTGGCATCCAGGCATTCATGCCAGCCTTTTTCATGCAGGAAATGCTGTTGCAGCGCGAGCAATTGGCGCTGCAGCACCGCCTCACTGCCAGGCCGCAAGGTCAATGCCCGCAGGTATTCCGCCTGGGCCCAGATACGCTGGGTGCCGTCGCGCACGCTGCCGTCGAGTGCCAACATGCCGCTGACCGCTCCGGACGCGTTATCCACACCCTTGTGCTCTGCGTAGGCAAACGCCCGCGTCAGTGACGCATGCAGCGGCGTGCCGCGCAGCACGGGCGAGGATTCGAGCAAAAAGAACCACTCGAACTGGTGCCCCGGCTCAAACCAGTTATCCACAGCGCCCAGCGGTTTTTCCATCATCACGCCGTGCTGGCGGTCGATGAAACGCTGCTGCATGGCCGTCGCCAAGGCCAGCAGGGCTGCTTGCACAGGGGCATCCTCGCGCACCGCGAGGGTAGCGAGGAACGCTTCGGCCAGGTGCATCAACGGGTTTTGCAGCGGGCCGGACTGGAGGGACGACCAGTTGCGTTCCAGCACCGCCTCGTACAGGCCATCCTCGGTGGCGAAGCGCTGGGCGACTACTTCCAGGGCGGCGTTGAGCACCGATTCCACCAGCGGCTCACGCACCTTGGCCCAGTAATGGGCGCAGGCAAAGATGATGAAGGCGTGGGTGTAGAGGTCTTTGCGCTTGTCCAGCGGCTGGCCGGCGGGGTCGATGCTGTAGAACCAGCCGCCGTGTTCCGCATCGTGGAAATGCCGTTGCAGGGAGCGGAACAGCACGGCCGCGCGCGCTTCAGCGAAGGCCGCGCCTGGCTCGCCGATCAGGCTGGCAAACAGGTACAACTGCCGCGCGCAGGCCATGGCGCGATAGCGTTGCGGGGGCAGTGGGCGGTGATCGGCGTCCAGCGCCTCATAGGGCAACGCCAATTCGGCATTCCAGCCCGGGCCCTGCCAGAGCGGCACGATCAGGGTGTGGAAGTGCGTGAGCACGGCATTCAATGAAGGCTGAGGGGCGGAGCTTGGAGCGATGGGCATCGGCTGGCGTCGTCACGGCAGGGGTGTAGGCGCGCATGGTAGCAGAGGGGCAGCGTTAAGTTGTGAGCGGCAAGCTGCAAGTAAGAGCGGTTCGGCGTTTACTTGCAGCTTGTAGCTTGCGACTGTTAGCTGGCGAGCAACCACACCCCAGTCGCCGCCGAAGCCGCTCCGGCAATCCGCACCAACGGTGCCGCCGCAGCCGGCAGCCAGCGCACCAGCGCATACCCGGCAGCGTGCAGTGCAGCGGTGGCGCCGACAAACCCTGCGGCATACGCCCAAGGGCTCGACATCTCCGGCAACTCCAAGCCATGGGCCACACCATGGAACAGCGCAAACAACGCCGTCGCACCCATGGCCATGAACAACGGCGGACGCACCGCCAGTGCCACCGCCAGGCCCAGGGCCAGCACCGAGGCGGCAATCCCGCTTTCCAGCGCGGGCAATTGCAGACCTTCAAAACCGAGGATGCCGCCGATCAGCATGGTGCCGACAAAGGTGCACGGCAGGGCCCAGCGCGCGGCACCTTTTTGCTGAGCCGCCCACAGACCCACCGCAACCATGGCCAGCAGGTGGTCGAGGCCGCCCAGCGGGTGGCTGATACCGGCCACCAGGCCGTTGTCGCCGTGGCCAGGATGAGCGAAGGCCAGGGCGGGCGTGAGCAGCAGGGCGGCGGCTGCGAGGAGTTTGTTGAGGTTCATAAACAGGTTCCTTATGGGTTGATCAGGCGGCGGTCAGCAGGCCTTGGCGTTCGATAAAGGCGACGATTTCTTCCAGGCCTACCCCGGTTTTCTGGTTGCTGAACACGAAAGGCTTGCCGTTGCGCATGCGCTGGGTGTCGCTGTTCATCAGCTCCAGCGAGGCGCCGACCAGCGGCGCCAGGTCGATCTTGTTGATCACCAGCAGGTCGGATTTGCAGATACCCGGCCCGCCTTTGCGCGGCAGCTTGTCGCCGGCGGACACATCGATCACATAGATGGTCAGGTCCGACAGCTCCGGGCTGAAGGTGGCCGACAGATTGTCGCCACCGGATTCCACCAGGATCAGGTCCAGGCCGGGAAAGCGACGGTTGAGTTGGTCCACCGCTTCCAGATTGATCGAGGCGTCCTCGCGAATCGCCGTGTGTGGGCAGCCGCCGGTTTCCACGCCGATGATGCGCTCCGGCGCCAGGGCCTGGTTGCGCACCAGGAAGTCGGCGTCTTCGCGGGTGTAGATGTCGTTGGTGACCACCGCCAGGTTGTAGCGATCGCGCAGCGCGAGGCACAGGGCCAGGGTCAGGGCGGTCTTGCCGGAGCCGACCGGGCCGCCGATGCCAACGCGCAGGGGTTGTGTGTTCATCTGATTCTCCAAAATAAAAGGCCCAAAATTTAAAGCCCTAGGAACGGAACAGGCGGCTGTACTGGCGCTCGTGGGCCATGCTCGCCAGGGACAGGCCGAAGGCGGCGCTGCCGAAATGGTGGGGGTCGATGCAGGCGGCGTCCTGCTGGGCTTGTTGCAGCAGGGGCAGCAGCTCGCTGGTGAGGCGTTGCGCGGCTTGTTGGCCCAGGGGCAGGGTTTTCATCAGCACGGCCAATTGGTTTTCCAGCCAGCTCCAGAGCCAGGCGGCGAGGGCGTCGTCGGCGCTGATCGTCCAGGCGCGCGCGGCCAGTGCCCAGCCCAAGGCCAAGTGCGGTTCGCTGCGTTGCTCCAGGAAGCTGCGGGCGTCGCTGTCCAGTTCCGGCAGGCCATTGAGCAACTGCTGCAGGGAATAACCCATCTGCCGACTTTCCTGATACAGCTCCCGGGTTTCGCGGCTGGCTTGATGCGCTTCGCACAGCTGTGCCAACGCTGGCCAGTCCTGCTCTGCGGCGGCGCGACAGTGGGCGAGCAACAACGGGGCTTCGAAGCGCGCAAGGTTGAGCAGCAATTGGTCGCTGATCCAGCGGCGAGCACTGGCGGCATCGTTGACGCGGCCGTTCTCCACGGCCATTTCCAAACCTTGGGAATAGCTGTAGCCGCCAATCGGCAATTGCGGACTGGCCAGACGCAACAGCGCCCAGGCTGGGTTCATAGACGCACGCCGAACTGATGCAGCTTGGGCGGGTAGTTGAAATCTTCATCGCCACGACGGGAGTGATGGTGGCCACCGCCGTAGGCGCCGTGTTCCGGTTGGAATGGCGCTTCGATGGTTTCGGTGTGGGCGCCCAGTTGCTCAAGCATGGCCTTGAGCACGTAGTCATCGAGCAGACGCAACCAGCCATCCCCCACTTGCAAGGCCACATGGCGGTTGCCGAGGTGGTAGGCGGCGCGGGTCAGTTCAAAGGCGTTGCTGCAGGTGACGTGCAGCAGGTGTTCAGGGCGGGCGCACACGCGTACGACACGTCCGTCTTCGGCTTGTAGGAATTCGCCATCGTGCAACGGCGGCTGGCCGCGCTCCAGAAACAGGCCGACGTCTTCGCCGTCGGCACTGAAACAGCGCAGGCGGCTCTTGCTGCGTGCTTCGAAATTCAGCAGCAGCTCAGCGGCCCAGAGGGCTTGGGGGGCGATTCGGCGGTGGATCACCAGCATCAGGAAGCTTCCAGCTATGAGCGATGGAAGTGCTAGAGCAAGGGGCTTGCCAACCCGGTCAAGCGTAGGAATTGCCTGTAGGCAGGCAAGACGGTGCTACTAAACGGGGCGTGGGAAGGGTTTTTGAGTGGGCCAAAATGGTGCGATTTGCTGTTGTGCGCACTGGTCTCGGGCGTTTTCGGATTTGTCCTACGCGTGATCAGGAATCGGCGTTCAAAACATTACGTGCCGTGTCTTTAGGCTATGCGCCGTGTTTAATCCACTGCGACGTTCATCATGTTCAAGTCATTTTTTTGCTTGGTTATTGTCAGCCTGTCTTTGGCCATTTCATCGGCCTCGGCCAATTTGCAGCCACGTTCAACCTTCACCGTTTCGGTTAAGGAGGCCCCTATCAATGATGTGATCGACCGCGCCCACCAACTGCTGGGCACCCCCTACAAGTGGGGTGGTTCTTCAGCAGAGCAGGGGTTCGATTGCAGCAGCTTCCTGGTTTACCTGTTCAAGACCCAAGCCAATATCCAGATACCGCGCACCACGGTGGCGATGCACCGATCAACGGCCCCGACCATCCAACGCACGGCTTTAAAGCCAGGGGATGCGGTGTTTTTCAAAGGCAATGGGCGCGGCCAGGTCAGCCATGTCGGCCTGTATATCGGCGAGGGTAAATTCATTCATTCACCGCGCACCGGCAAAAGCATCCGCATCGATTCACTGAGCAACAGCTATTGGAACAAGCACTACACCACCGCCAAGCGTTTTCACACGGCGGGTTGACGGCTTATTCGGTGCTGCCCAGGCCTTGCCAGTGCTTGAGGCCGATAAAGATAAAGCGCAGTTGCTGGGTGATTTTCGCCTGGGGCGTGAGGTGGGCAGGCAACGCCTGGGCAGGCGGGTCGATGATGTCGGGGAGGGTGGCAAACACGCTCTTGACGATCAGGTCCGCCATCACGTGCAAACCTTCGGCATCCAGGTGCTGCAGTTTGGGCATCAGCGTCAGGTCTGCCGCCAGGTCGCGGGTGATGTCTTCACGCAGGGCTCCGATGGCTTGGCGCACCGCCAGGCAACCGCCGTATTGCTCACGGGCCAGGAACAGGAATTGCGAGCGGTTGGCCGAGACCACATCGAGAAAAATCCGCACTGAGGCATCGATAATGCCGCCCATCACGAATTCGTTGTGGCGCACCAGGCGAATGGTGGCGCGAAAGGTCTGGCCCACCTCACTCACCAATACAAGTCCAAGCTGGTCCATATCGGCAAAGTGGCGATAGAAACCGGTGGGGACAATGCCTGCGGTTTTGGCCACTTCACGCAGGCTCAGGCTGCCAAACCCACGACCACACTCCATCAGATGGCGGGCAGCGTCCATCAGGGCGAGGCGGGTCTGTTGCTTCTGTTCGGCGCGGGGCAGCATGGGCAGGCGGGCTTTGTCGGCGAGTACAGCGACGCACTCTAGCAAAACAGCTTCGTTGACGTCGAACTTGGCGGGGGATAGATGAGGAGGTTGCGTGACAGGCTCTACAAAAAGTCAAAAGCCCGGTCGGTAGATCGGGCTTTTTTGTGGGCCACCACGGGGTCAGCTCTGAGCTTGATGCAGTTCTTGCAGGCGATCAGCACCACCTTCGGCGACACCTTCAGTGTAGCCACGTTCGTTGGCTTGTTCCGCGCCACCTTCAACCAAACCTTTCTGTTCCAGGCGGTTACGGCCGTTTTCGGTCAGGCCTTCGGTGTAGGCGCGTTTGTTGGCTTGTTCCGAACCGTTTTCAGCAACAGCGCCTTTGGCGTAGTCACGGTTCTCGTCTTCTTGCGAACCGCTGCGGGCCAGGGTCTGGTTGAAGTGAACGGCGTCGGCTTTGACTTGTGGGGTAACCTGTTCGGCGGCAGGCAGCGCAAATGCGCTGGAAGCCAGGATGGATAACAGGACGGTAGCGAGTACTTGGCGTTTCATGATGGGTTGCTCCTTGGGAGGGCGATAAAGTGGGTACGGGGCTAATGCTACTCTCGATAAGTCGATATAAAAGTTCATAAACGCAATGGTAATAATCAACAGAATTGATTGTTCCCGGCGGAGGCTCTAGAACAAGCCTCTCAAGCACGCGGTTTTGCACCGTGGTGGGTATTTTCGACACGAACCTGGGTAACAATGGTGCGTCGTTGATGGCCAGAATGTGTCTGGTTGGTCAGGTAAATGGCTTTTTGCGGTTAAATCGGTGATCGGGTTAAACCCCCGGTCGGTTTGCCAGTCGTAGTTTTATAAGCTGTCTTAATGGCTGTAACCCGGCCAGTCGTATTCAGGAGTCCTGTGCAATGACGCGCACTCGTAAAATCGTCACTTGGAGCTGCGCCAGCTTCGTTGTGTTAATCGCTGTGGTGGTGCTGGTCCTGGTGTTCTTCGACTGGAACCGCATCAAGCCCCCGCTCAATGCCAAAGTCTCCGAAGAGCTGCATCGTTCGTTTGCCATTAACGGCAACCTGGCGGTGGTGTGGGCACGTGAGCCCGATGAAGGCGGCTGGCGCGCCTGGGTGCCGTGGCCCCATGTGATTGCCGAGGACCTGACCCTGGGCAACCCCGACTGGTCGAAAAAACCGCAGATGGTCACGCTGAAAAAGGTCGAGTTGCGTATTTCGCCGCTGGCGTTGCTGGTGCAGCGCGTGGTGATCCCGCGTATCGACCTCACCGAGCCCAGTGCCGAGTTGCAGCGCCTGGCCGATGGGCGCGCCAACTGGATGTTCAAGTTCGATCCCAAGGACCCCGACGCCGAACCTTCCAACTGGGTGGTGGACATCGGCGCCATTGGTTTCGACAAGGGCCACGTGACCCTCGACGACCAGACCCTCAAGACTCAGTTGGACGTGATCATCGACCCCCTGGGCAAGCCGATCCCGTTCGGCGAAATCGTCGGTGACGCCGATGCCAGGAAGGCCTTGGAAAAAGGCTCCGCGCCCCAGGACTATGCGTTCGCCCTCAAGGTCAAAGGCCAGTACCACGGGCAGAAGCTCGACGGCAGCGGCAAGATCGGTGGCCTGCTGGCCTTGCAGGACGCGGCCAAGCCGTTTCCGCTGCAAGCCCAGGTCAAGATTGCCGATACCAGCATCGCGCTGGCAGGCACCTTGACCGACCCGTTGAACCTCGGCGCCCTGGACCTGCGCCTGAAACTGTCCGGCAGCAGCCTGGGTAACCTCTACCCGCTGACCGGCGTCACCTTGCCGGATTCACCGGCCTACTCCACTGACGGCCACTTGATCGCCAAGTTGCACGAGGCCAGCGGCGCGTCATTCAGCTACGAAAACTTCAACGGCAAGATCGGCAACAGCGATATTCACGGCAACCTCGCCTATGTCGCCAGCCAGCCACGTCCCAAGCTCAGCGGTGCGTTGGTGTCCAACCAATTGCTGATGACCGACCTTGCCCCCCTGATCGGTGCCGACTCCAACGCCAAGCAAAAAGCGCGTGGCGGGATGAGCAAACAACCGGCGACCAAAGTGCTGCCGGTGGAGGAGTTCCGCACCGAGCGCTGGCGCGACATGGATGCCGATGTGGAATTCACCGGCAAACGCATCGTGCACAGTGCCGAATTGCCCTTCAACGACCTGTACACTCACCTGGTACTCAACGATGGGGAACTGAGCCTGGAGCCGCTGCGATTCGGCGTCGCCGGCGGCAAGCTGGATGCGCAGATCCGCTTGAACGGCCGCACCACGCCGATGGAAGGCCGCGCCAAATTCACTGCGCGCAACTTCAAGCTCAAGCAGTTGTTCCCGACCTTCGAACCGATGAAAACCAGCTTTGGTGAACTCAACGGTGATGCCGATATTTCCGGGCGCGGTAACTCCGTCGCGGCGCTGTTGGGCACCTCCAACGGTGACCTGAAGATGCTGATCAACGACGGCGCCATCAGCCGTGGCCTGATGGAAATTGCCGGGCTAAACGTGGGCAACTATGTGGTGGGCCGCCTGTTTGGCGACAAGGAAGTGAAGATCAACTGCGCGGCGGCGGACTTCGGGATCAAGACCGGCCTGGCAACCACACGGTTGTTTGTGTTCGATACCGAGAACGCGATCATCTATATCGATGGCACCGCCAACATGGCCACCGAACAGCTCGACCTGACCGTCACCCCCGAGTCCAAGGGCTTCCGCCTGTTTTCCCTGCGTTCGCCGTTGTACGTCAACGGCCCGTTCATCAAGCCCAATGCGGGTGTAAAAGCCATCCCCCTGGCCCTGCGTGGCGCGGGTATGGTGGCTCTGGGTGTGATCGCCGGCCCGGCAGCGGGTCTGTTGGCGCTGGTGGCACCAAGCGCCGATGCGCCGAACCAGTGTGCACCGTTGTTGCAGCAGATGAAGGAGGGCAAGGCACCGAAGACGGTGAAAGGCTAGCGGACAGAACACAAACCCAAATGTGGGAGGGGGCTTGCCCCCGATGCGTCGTTTCAGCCACTGCATCCGGTGGCTGACACTCCGTCATCGGGAGCAAGCCCCCTCCCACATTTTTTTGAATTGCGCGGCTTACAGGCTTTCGAGAATATCCGCCATATCGTCCGCATGCTCTTCTTCCTGAGCCAGGATCTCTTCAAACAGACGACGCGTGGTTGGATCCTTATCGCCGATGTACTGGATGATTTCACGGTAGCTGTCCACCGCGATCCGCTCGGCCACCAGGTCTTCGTAGACCATTTCCTTCAAGCTGTTACCGGCCACGTATTGGGCGTGGGAGTTTTTCGACAGCAGGTCCGGGTTGAACTCCGGCTCGCCGCCTAACTGCACGATGCGTTCGGCGAGTTTGTCGGCGTGCTCGGCTTCCTGGGTGGCGTGTTCGAGGAACTCCTGCGCGGCGACGGCAGCTTTAACGCCGCTGGCCATGAAGTAGTGGCGCTTGTAGCGCAGCACACACACCAGCTCAGTGGCCAGGGAGCCGTTGAGCAGGCGGATAATCTCTTCGCGGTCGGCGTCATAGCCCTCGGTCACGGCACCGTTTTCGACGTTTTGGCGGGCGCGGCTGCGCAGGGTCGCAACGTCAGTCAAGTTTGCTTCAGTCATCTCAATCTCCTGGGGCTAATCCGGTTTTACGCCACGCTCTGTCGGCGTGATCGCTCCCAGTTGTGAGTCACGGGCGCAGCAAAAAGTTTTATTGGATTTGCCCGGCGTGTCATCAGCGCGTCGCTGGAGTTGCGCTAGCCTGCCATCATCCTTTCTTGATCCAGGGCGTTCGCTACATGTCGCAGTTGTTAGCCACGCGTTACCCCTTGGTGCTGGTGCCTGGCATGCTGGGGTTCGTGCGCCTGGGGTTCTTCCCTTACTGGTACGGCATTGTCCCGGCACTGCGGGCGGGTGGGGCGCAGGTGTTTCCCATCCAGGTGGCGCCGCTGGATTCCAGCGAGGTGCGTGGCGAGCAGTTGCTGGCGCAGATCGAGCGGATTCGCCTTGAGACCGGCGCCGACAAGGTCAACCTGATCGGCCATAGCCAGGGCGCGCTGACCGCCCGTTATGCGGCGGCCATGCGCCCGGAGTGGGTAGCATCGGTGACGTCGGTGGCCGGGCCCAATCACGGCTCGGAACTGGCGGACCATATCCACGCGCATTATCCGGCCGACAGCGTGAAGGGGCGGCTCATGAGCGCGCTGTTTCATCTGGTTGCAGCGGTGATGAGCCTGCTGGAAACCGGCTATCGCGGCCCGCGCTTCAAGGCGGACTTGCAGGCGTCCCACCACTCCCTGACCAGTGCAGGCGTGGCGCTGTTCAACCGCGAGTATCCCCAAGGGCTGCCGCACACCTGGGGCGGGCACGGGGCGGAGGTGGTCAATGGCGTGCGCTACTACTCATGGTCCGGCACCTTGCAACCGGGCAAGACCGATCGCGGGCGCAACCTGCTGGACGGGACGAATCGCAGTTGCCGAGTGTTCGCCCGCAGCTTCGTGCGCGAGAAGGGCCAGTGCGACGGCATGGTCGGGCGCTGCAGCTCGCACCTGGGGCGGGTGATCGGCGATGACTACGCCCTGGACCACTTCGATATCGTCAACCAGTCCATGGGCCTGGTAGGCAAGGGCGCCGAGCCGATCCGGTTGTTCGTCGAGCATGCCCAGCGCCTGAAGGCCGCCGGGGTTTAAGCCTGGCGGCGCACCGGTGTGGTCCAGCGCTCGGACAAAATCACCCCGCCCAAGGTCAGCAAGCCCCCCACCAGGTGATACAGCGCCAACTCTTCCTTCAACACCACGGCGGCAATCAACGCGGTGATCAACGGCAGCAGGTTGAAAAACAGCGTTGTGCGGCTTGGTCCCAGGGTCTTCACCGAATGCATCCACGCCAGCGGCGCGAGCATCGAAGCCAGCAAGCACGCATAAAGCACCAGTGGAATATTCGCCCAGCCCAGGCCGGCTTTTGCCGAAAACAGAAACAGCGGAAACAGCACCACCACTGCCACCAGCACCTGTAAATACAGAAGCACCAGCGGCGGCAAGCGCAGTTGCCATTTTTTCAGCAGGGTGCTGTAGACCGCATACGCCAGGGTCGCGACCAGCATCATTGCGTCGCCCAGGTTCACGCCGTGCTGCAGCAACGCGCCGAGGCTGCCGGCCGACACCACCACCACAACCCCGGCGAACGACAGCACCGCACCCGTCAGCGCACCAAACGTCAGGCGCTGGCCCAGGCTGATGATGGCCGCCGTCAGGGCCATCAACGGCATCAACGACAGGATGATGCCCATGTTGGTGGCGCTGGTCAGCGAAGCGGCGTAGTACGCCAGGCTCTGGTACACCGCCATGCCCAGCACGCCGAGGATGCAGATCTTGCCCAGGTTCGGGCGGATCAGCGGCCAGTTGGCGATGACCGGTTTGAGCATGAACGGTGTAAACAGCAGTGCTGCCAGCAACCAGCGGTAAAAGCCGATTTCAGCGGGGAAAATCGAACCCACGGCCAGTTTGTTGACCACGGTGTTGCCGGCCCAGATAAAAATGGCCAGCAAGGGATACGCGTATTGCATGACATCGCCGTACAGAGGAATGAGCGGGGATTATCCTCTCTTCGCGGGAATGTGTAACAGGATTTGGCTACACTCTCGGAAGGCTGCGCTCCTCGGCGCGGTAACAGGGAGAAAACTTCATGAAGATGTTGCGTGTTCCGTTGATGATGTTAGGCCTGCTGCTCTGTTCCCAAGGCTTTGCCGCCACCGCGCAGCAAAACAAGATGACCACCTGCAATGCCGAAGCCACCACCAAGACGCTCAAGGGCGACGAGCGCAAGGCATTCATGAAAACCTGCCTGTCGGCTCCGGCGGCCAATGATGCGAAGACGCTCACGCCGCAGCAGCAGAAGATGAAGGATTGCAATGCGTCGGCGAAAACCAAGGCGCTGACCGGCGATGCGCGCAAGACGTTCATGAGCACCTGCCTGAAGAATTGATAGCCCCGGGCCCTAGAAGGCTGCGACACTCGCACACAGCCCACCTGTAGGAGCGAGCTTGCTCGCGAAGAACACAATTACCCCGCGTTTATTCAGAATAAACGCGTTATCGTTGGCGACCTTCGCGAGCAAGCTCGCTCCCACACATCCTTTAATGCCGTTCGTTTTGAGGCTGTATGCCAACGTTTTCTCAGCGTCATGTGTTGTTGCTGGCCAGCTACATCATCATTTTCGGCGGGTTGCTGCTGGTATTGCCGCTGAAATTGCTGCCCAGCCTGTTGGCCGGCCTGTTGGTCTATGAACTGGTCAACATGCTCACCCCCCAACTGCAACGGTTGATCGAAGGGCGCCGCGCGCGCTGGTTGGCGGTGGCCTTGCTCGGCACCCTGATCGTCAGCGTGCTGACCCTGATCTTCGCCGGTGCCATCAGCTTCCTGCTCCACGAAGCGGAAAACCCCGGGGCCTCCCTCGACAAGTTCATGGGTGTGGTCGACCGGGCGCGCGGCCAGTTGCCGCCGTTCCTCGATGCCTACCTGCCCGCCAGCGCCGCCGAATTCCGCGTGGCCATCGGCGACTGGCTGAGCAAGCACCTGAGCGAACTGCAACTGGTCGGCAAAGACGCCGCCCACATGTTCGTCACCCTACTGATCGGCATGGTGCTTGGCGCGATCATCGCCCTGCAGCGCGTGCCCGACCTGACCAAGCGCAAGCCTTTGGCCGCCGCGCTGTTCGACCGCCTGCACCTGCTGGTCCAGGCGTTTCGCAACATCGTTTTTGCACAGATCAAGATCGCCGCGCTCAACACCGTCTTTACCGCCGTGTTCCTCGCCGTGGTATTGCCGTTGTGCGGCATTCACCTGCCGCTGACCAAAACCCTGATCGTGCTGACCTTCCTGCTCGGCCTGTTGCCAGTGATCGGCAACCTGATGTCCAACACCCTGATCACCATCGTCGCGCTGTCGCTGTCGATCTGGGTGGCGGTGGCGGCGCTGGGGTATTTGATCGTGATCCACAAGGTCGAGTACTTCCTCAACGCGCGCATCGTCGGCGGGCAGATCAGTGCCAAGTCGTGGGAATTGCTTCTGGCGATGCTGGTGTTTGAAGCCGCGTTTGGTTTGCCGGGGGTGGTGGCGGGGCCGATTTACTATGCGTATCTGAAGAGTGAGCTGAAGCTCGGCGGGATGGTTTAAGGCGTGTGTTGCCTGGGCGGGCCCCATCGGGGGCAAGCCCCCGATGAAGTCACCACGGTATTTCAGGTGAGATTCAGCAGCCGTAGCGCTTGCTGGCTTCAATCGCCAAACCGCTGCCGATACTGCCGAAGATATTCCCTTCCACATGCCGGGCATTCGGCAGCATTGCCGAGATGCTGTGGCGCAGTGCTGGAATACCGCTTGAACCACCGGTAAAGAACACCGTGTCCACCTGGGCCACCGACACCGAGGCATCGGTGAGCAACTGCGTCACGCTGTTGCGCACGCGCTCCAGCAAGCCGTCGATGGCCGACTCGAACAGTGCGCGGCTCAGGTCCACGCTCAACCCCGGCTCAACCCGGTCCAGCAGGACGTGGCGGCTGTCGTCATGGGTGAGTTGGATCTTGGTCTCTTCCACTTCCATGGCCAGCCAGTGCCCGGCGCGCTGTTCGATCAGCTTGAACAGGCGGTCGATGCCGCCGGTGTCTTCGATGTCGTAGCGCATGCTGCCCAGGGCCAGCTGGGATTTCTGCGAGTACACCGAGTTGATGGTGTGCCAGGTCGCCAGGTTCATGTGGTGGCTGGTGGGCATGTAGGCGCCGCTTTTCATGCGGCTGCCGTAGCCGAACAGCGGCATCATGCCGGCCAGGGACAGTTGCTTGTCGAAGTCGGTCCCGCCGATGTGCACGCCGCCGGTGGCGAGGATGTCGTCCTGGCGGTTGTCGTTGTGGCGGCGGTCCGGGGACAGACGCACCAGCGAGAAGTCGGACGTACCACCGCCGATGTCGACGATCAGTACCAGCTCTTCTTTCTCGATGGTGGACTCGTAGTCGAACGCGGCGGCAATCGGTTCGTATTGGAACGAGATGTCCTTGAAACCGATCTTGCGCGCCACGTCGACCAAGGTGTTTTCGGCTTCCTGGTCGGCCATCGGGTCGTCATCGACGAAGAACACCGGGCGGCCCAGTACCACTTCTTCGAACTCGCGGCCGGCGGTGGCTTCGGCGCGGCTCTTGAGTTGGCCGATAAACAGCGCCAGCAGGTCGGTGAACGGCATCGCCGTGCCCAATACGCTGGTGTCGTGCTTGATCAACTTGGAACCCAGCAGGCTCTTGAGCGAGCGCATCAGCCGGCCTTCGTAGTTTTCCAGGTATTCGTGCAGGGCCAGGCGACCGTAGACCGGGCGGCGCTCCTCGAAGTTGAAGAACACCACCGACGGCAGGGTGATCTTGTCGTCCTCCAGCGCGATAAGCGTTTCCATGCCGGGGCGGATCCAGCCGACGGTGGAGTTGGACGTGCCGAAGTCGATACCGCAGGCACGGGCTGGGGATGGGTTTTTCATGTCTATCGGGTTCCGGTTGAAAAACGGCCGCGCAGTGTATGCCAGTCGAGGGCGGATGCGTAGGCCGACCATCCGTTAAATCGTGCTTGAAAGTTCAGCATTTGCCCCCACATCTGGTGCATACGGCAAGCGCCGATAACACTTTGACGCACCCCCAGGCCACGACACTCTACAGGTGCAAAGCAACGCACGTTGTGCCCCGGGCTGTGCGATCTCGATTAAGGATGGTGAATCGCCGATGGATTTCAAAGACTACTACAAGATTCTGGGTGTCGAGCCGACGGCCGATGACAAGGAAATCAAGGCCGCCTATCGCAAGCTCGCGCGCAAATATCACCCGGACGTGAGCAAGGAAAAAGACGCCGAAGCCAAGTTCAAGGACGCGTCCGAAGCCTATGAAGCGCTTAAAAGCGCCGATAAGCGCGCCGAATACGACGAGCTGCGCAAATACGGCCAGCATGGCCAACCGTTCCAGGGCCCGCCAGGCTGGCAGAGCCGTGGCGGTTTTGGCGGTGGCCAGGGCACCGAAGACTTCTCTGACTTCTTCAGCTCGATCTTTGGCGGTCGTGGCGATGCCTTTGGTGGCGGCCAGCGTCGTCCGACCGGGCGCAAGGGCCAGGACGTGGAGATGCAGCTGTCGGTGTTCCTCGAAGAGACGCTGTCCACCGAGTCCAAGCAGATCAGCTTCCAGGTGCCGCAATACGACGCCTCGGGCCGGCATGTCAGCAATACCACCAAGAGCCTGAACGTGAAGATCCCCGCCGGCGTGGCCGACGGTGAGCGTATCCGCCTCAAAGGGCAGGGCGCACCGGGCATTGGCGGTGGGGCCAATGGTGACCTGTACCTGATCGTCAAGTTTGCGCCGCATCCCAAGTTCGAAGTGGATGGCGAAAACCTGATCATCAACCTGCCGCTGGCGCCGTGGGAATTGGCGCTGGGCGCGGAAGTGGCCGTGCCGACCCTGACCGGCAAGATCAACCTCAAGGTGCCAGCCGGCAGCCAGAACGGCCAGCGCATGCGTGCCAAGGGCCATGGCTTGCTGAACAAGGCCGGGCAGCGTGGCTTCCTGTACGTGCAGCTCAAGGCGGTGATGCCACCGGCAGGCGATGACGACGTGAAAGCCTTGTGGCAGGAGCTGGCAAAAAAAGCCGCGTTCAATCCGCGCGAGCAGTTCTAAGGGGATTTGTGGTGAGGGCACAAGCTCCCTCACCACAGGTTCCAAGTCAGAACAGGAAATACCGCTGCGCCATCGGCAACACATCCGCCGGCTCACACCACAGCAGCACGCCATCGGCCTTGACCTGATAGGTCTGTGGGTCCACCTCGATATCCGGCAGGTAATCGTTGTGGATCAGGTCGGTTTTCTGCACGTCGCGACACCCTTTCACCACCTCAATCTGTTTCTTCAAGCCCAGCGCTTGCGGCAAGCCTGCGTCCAGGGCTGCCTGGCTGATAAAGGTCAGGCTGGTGGCATGCAGTGAGCTGCCGAAACTGGCGAACATCGGGCGATAGTGCACCGGCTGCGGGGTGGGGATCGACGCATTGGCATCGCCCATCAGGCTGGACGCAATCGCGCCGCCCTTGAGGATCAGGGTCGGCTTGATGCCGAAGAACGCCGGGCGCCACAGCACCAGGTCAGCCCACTTGCCCACTTCGATGGACCCGACGATATGGCTGATGCCATGGGTGATCGCCGGGTTGATGGTGTACTTGGCGATGTAGCGCTTGGCGCGGAAGTTGTCGTTGCCGGGGCCGTCACCGGGCAGGGCGCCACGCTGTTTCTTCATCTTGTCGGCGGTCTGCCAGGTGCGGGTGATCACTTCACCAACGCGGCCCATGGCCTGGCTGTCGGAGCTGATCATCGAGAACGCGCCGAGGTCGTGCAGGATGTCTTCGGCGGCGATGGTCTCGCGGCGGATGCGGCTTTCGGCGAAGGCCACGTCTTCGGCAATGCTCGGGTCCAGGTGATGGCAGACCATCAACATGTCCAGGTGCTCGTCGATGGTGTTGCGCGTGAACGGCCGCGTCGGGTTGGTGGAGCTGGGCAGCACGTTGGGAAAGCCGCAGGCCTTGATGATGTCCGGCGCGTGTCCGCCACCGGCACCTTCGGTGTGGTAGGTGTGGATGGTGCGGCCCTTGAGCGCGGCAAGGGTGGTTTCGACAAAGCCGGATTCGTTGAGGGTGTCGCTATGGATCGCCACCTGCACGTCGTACTGGTCGGCGACGCTCAGGCAGTTGTCGATGCTGGCGGGCGTGGTGCCCCAGTCTTCGTGCAGCTTCAAGCCGATTGCGCCGGCCTTGACCTGCTCGATCAACGGCTCGGGCAAGCTCGCGTTGCCTTTGCCGGTAAAGCCGATGTTCATCGGGAACGAGTCGCTGGCCTGCAGCATGCGCGCCAGGTGCCAGGGCCCGGAGGTGCAGGTGGTGGCGTTGGTGCCGGTGGCCGGCCCGGTGCCGCCGCCGATCATGGTGGTGACGCCGCTGGTCAGCGCCTCTTCGATCTGCTGCGGGCAGATGAAATGCACGTGGGAGTCGATGCCGCCGGCGGTGAGGATCATGCCTTCGCCGGCAATCACTTCGGTGCTGGCGCCGATGGCCATGGTTACGCCGGGCTGGATGTCCGGGTTGCCGGCCTTGCCGATCGCGTGAATGCGGCCGTTCTTCAAGCCGACGTCGGCTTTGACGATGCCCCAGTGGTCGATGATCAGCGCGTTGGTGATCAGGGTGTCGACGACTTCATGGGCGAGCAATTGGCTCTGGCCCTGGCCGTCGCGGATGACTTTGCCGCCGCCGAATTTCACTTCTTCGCCATAGACGGTGAAGTCCTGCTCGACTTCGACGAACAGCTCGGTATCGGCCAGGCGGACCTTGTCACCGACGGTGGGGCCGTACATGTCGGCGTAGGCTTGGCGGCTGATTTTCATAGGTGTGTGCCCTGAGAAGAATGTGTTGAATGTGACACCGCTATCGGGAGCAAGCCCCCTCCCACCTTTGATGTGTGAACACGGTCAAAATGTGGGAGGGGCGGTGCGACGATTCGACTTGCTCCCGATGAGGCCCTAAAGGTCGCCCATGATCCGTCCGGCAAACCCGAATACCCGCCGTCCGCCGCTCAAATCAACCAGCTCGACCTCACGGCTCTGCCCCGGCTCAAACCGCACCGCCGTGCCCGCCGGAATATTCAGGCGCATGCCGCGGCTCAATGGACGGTCAAACGTCAGCGCGTCATTGGTCTCGAAAAAATGGTAGTGCGAACCCACCTGGATCGGCCGGTCGCCGCTGTTGGCCACGCTGAGGGTGACGGTGCGCCGGCCGACGTTGAGTTCGATCTCGCCAGGCTGGATCTGATATTCGCCAGGAATCATGCAGGTTGCCCCAGGGTCTTGAAGTAGATGGCGGTCGGGCTGTAGCGCCCGTCCGGGCTTTGGCAGTAGTCGGGCAGTTCACCGAGCTTGGTGTAGCGCAGCGACTGGTAGAAGGCTTCGGCAGGCGAGCCGGCTTCGGTGTCCAGGTACAGCAGGCCGCGCTTGTGCTGGCGCGCGGCGAGCTCCAGGGTGTTCATCAATTGTTGGCCCAGGCCGTGGCGCCGCGCGCTGCTGTGCACCAGCAGCTTTTGCACTTCGGCGCGGTTCAGGCCGTTGGCTTTCTGACACAGTGCCAACTGCACGCTGGCGATCACCTGCTCATCGCGCACCACCACCCACAGCAACAGGCCGGCGTCTTCAATGCTCGCCTGCACGCTTTCCAGATAGACGCGGGCCTGGGCCTCATCGAAGTCGGCCATAAAACCAACCGACGCACCCTGCTTGACCGCATCCAGTAACAGCTCGATCAGGCCCCGGCGGTAGTGGGCAAAACTTTCAGCATTGACTCGACGCAGTTGCGCGGCATTCATCGAACTCACTCCTTGGGCGGTTGCGCGCCCGGATTCAATGTCAGTTGCATAAAGGTCAGGTCCAGCCAGCGGCCGAACTTGATGCCCACTTGGGGCATTTGCCCGGTGGTGACGAACCCCAGGCGTTCATGCAGGCGGATCGACGCCAGGTTGCCGCTTTCGATAGCCGCCACCATCACATGCTTGCCACAGGTTCTGGCGCGTTCGATCAGGGCCTGCATCAGCAGTGGGCCAAGGCCTTTGCCGCGCTGGTCGTTGCGTACATACACCGAGTGCTCGACGCTGTAGCGGTAGCCTTCGAACGCGCGCCAATCGCCAAACGAGGCATAGCCGATCACTTGCTCATTTTCGGTCGCCACCAGAATCGGATAGCCCTGGGCCTGGCGTGCACTGAGCCAGGCCTGGCGGTTGCCGAGATCCACCAGTTGTTCGTTCCAGATCGCCGTGGTGTTGAGTACCGCGTCGTTGTAGATGTCGCGGATCGCCGGCAGGTCTTGCTCGGTTGCATCACGAATCATGGCCGTGCCTCACGCGATGGGTTGGTGGACAGTCACCAGTTTGGTGCCGTCGGGGAAGGTGGCTTCCACCTGGATATCCGGGATCATTTCCGGGATGCCTTCCATCACCTGTTCACGGCTGAGCAGGGTGGTGCCGTAGTGCATCAGGTCGGCCACGGTGCGGCCATCGCGGGCGCCTTCCATCAAGGCGGCGGAGATATAGGCGATGGTTTCCGGGTAGTTGAGCTTCACACCGCGCGCCAGGCGCCGTTCGGCTACTAAGCCGGCGGTGAAGATCAGCAGTTTGTCTTTTTCCCGTGGGGTCAGGTCCATGGTTCAAGGTCCTTCAAACATCATTCATAAAAACACCGCAGATCCCCTGTGGGAGGGGGCTTGACCCCGATAGGGCCGTGTCAGGCAATGCATCTGTCACTGATCCACCGCTATCGGGAGCAAGCCTCCTCCCACATGTTGATCTTCAGGTGCTCCAGATTCTTGGTGAGACCGCCTCTCGCCCAAACATGGCGGGGCGTAACAATTTCCATAAATCAATCAACCATCCCCGCGCCAGCAGCGCTTCGCTGGCCAGGCAGCGGGCGACCAGCAAGCCGGGCAGTTGGGTCAGGTCGCCGCGCACGGCGTGGGGCAGGGCGCGGCAGTGTTCGAGTAATTCAGGTTCTATATCGCCGGTCACCAGCAGTGTGGCGAACACCGGTTGGCCGTCCAGGCCGATGGGCGAGTCGAGCAGACCGTCGGCGCCCACAATGCGCTGGCGCTCGTGCCAGAGCAACTGGCCGTCGCGGCGGATATCCAGGTGCGATTGAAAGTGCCCCAGGTCGAAACGCTCGCCACTGGCCGGGCGTCCCAGGGCGATCACGTCCCAGTAGAACAACCGGGCATCGCCGTGCAGGTCGATGCGGGTGCTGAGTTCGGCCTGGGCGGCGCTGAACACGATGGTTTCCTGGGGCAGCCATTCCAGGGTCGCGCCGGTTTCCACGGTCAGGTCCAACTGCTGAAACGCCGGGCCGCTGGCGCGATACCACTTGGCTGCGCCGGGGCTGGTCAACTGGGCCCAGGCGCCCTCGGCGACATGGGCGCGGATGTCCAGGCGATCACCGCCGGCAATCCCGCCAGGTGGGTGCACGATGATGTGCTGGCACACCTCGGGACCTTCGGCGTACAGGTGCTTTTGCACCCGCAGCGGGCCGAGATGGCGGCGCATCACCGGGCGCGTGGTGTCGCCGAAGCGCGCATAGCCGAGTTCCAGCTCGGCGTGCCAGCTGGGCGTGAACAGGGCAGGGGAAACGGGCAGGTTCATGGTTTCTTGTGCTTATCGTCAGGACGCTACAGGTTAGATGGTAACCAAGCCGCGCACACCCTCGCTTTCCATATTTTCACCGCGGCCCTGCTGCACGATTTCACCGCGCGACATCACCAGGTAGTGGTCGGCCAACTCGGCAGCAAAGTCGTAGAACTGCTCCACCAACAGGATCGCCATGTCGCCGCGCGCCGCGAGTTTCTTGATCACTGCGCCGATCTCCTTGATTACCGACGGCTGGATGCCTTCGGTGGGCTCATCGAGGATCAACAGGCGCGGACGGCTGGCCAGGGCCCGGCCGATGGCCAACTGTTGCTGCTGGCCGCCGGACAAATCGCCGCCGCGCCGGTGCTTCATTTGCAGCAAAACCGGGAACAGTTCATAGATAAACGCCGGCACTTCCTTGGCTTCCGAGCCGGGAAAACGCGACAGCCCCATCAGCAGGTTTTCTTCCACCGTCAGGCGCCCGAAAATCTCCCGGCCCTGGGGCACATAGGCGATCCCTGCGTGCACCCGCTGGTGCGGCTTGAAGCCGGTGATGGCCTTGCCTTCCCAATTCACCGCGCCTTCTTTGGCCGGCAGCAGGCCCATCAGGCATTTGAGCAGGGTGGTCTTGCCCACGCCGTTACGGCCGAGCAGGCAGGTGACTTCGCCGATCTTCACGTCGAAGGACAGCCCACGCAGGATGTGGCTACCGCCGTAGTACTGGTGCAGCTTGTCGACTTGCAGCATGTTCAGTTCTCCTTAGCGACCGAGGTACACCTCGATCACCCGCTCATTTTCCTGCACCTGTTCCAGCGACCCTTCGGCCAGCACACTGCCCTGGTGCAACACGGTCACGTGGTCGGCAATCGAGCCGACAAAACCCATGTCGTGTTCCACCACCATCAACGAATGCTTGCCCGCCAGGCGCTTGAACAGTTCGGCGGTGAATTCGGTTTCGGCGTCGGTCATGCCCGCCACCGGTTCGTCCAGCAGCAACAGTTGCGGGTCTTGCATCAGCAGCATGCCGATTTCCAGGAACTGCTTTTGCCCGTGTGAGAGCAGCCCGGCGGGCCGATGCACCGAAGCGGTGAGGCGGATGGTGTCGAGCACTTCATCGATACGATCCTTTTGCTCACCGCTCAGGCGTGCACGCAGGCTGGCCCACACCGACTTGTCGGTCTTCTGCGCCAGCTCCAGGTTTTCGAACACGCTCAGTGCTTCGAACACCGTGGGTTTCTGGAACTTGCGACCGATGCCGGCCTGGGCGATCTGCACTTCGCTCATGCTGGTCAAGTCGAGGGTTTCGCCAAACCAGGCCTTGCCGTGGCTGGGCCGGGTCTTGCCGGTGATCACGTCCATCAGCGTGGTCTTGCCCGCGCCGTTGGGGCCGATGATGCAGCGCAATTCGCCGACCCCGATGTACAGGTTCAAGTTGTTGAGCGCCTTGAAACCGTCAAAGCTGACGCTGATGTCTTCGAGGGTCAGGATGGTGCCATGGCGGGTGTTCAGGCCGGTGCCTGCGGCCTGGCCGATGCCGATCGCATCGCGGCCGCTGCCCGCATCAAAAATAGGTTCGAGCATGACGTTCCTCATTTCTTCAACAGCCCGATAACGCCCTTGGGCAGGTACAGGGTGACGATGATGAACAGCGCCCCGAGGAAGAACAGCCAGTACTCCGGAAAGGCCACGGTGAACCAGCTCTTCATGCCATTGACCACGCCCGCGCCGAGCAACGGCCCGATCAGCGTGCCACGCCCGCCCAAGGCCACCCATACGGCGGCTTCGATGGAGTTGGTCGGCGACATTTCACTCGGGTTGATGATGCCCACTTGCGGCACGTACAACGCACCTGCCAAGCCGCATAACACCGCGCTCAACACCCATACGAACAGCTTGAAGCCGCGCGGGTCGTAGCCGCAGAACATCAGGCGGTTCTCGGCATCGCGCAGAGCGGTCAGCACCCGGCCGAACTTGCTCTGGGCCAGGCGCCAGCCGATGTACAGGCTCGCCACCAGCAACCCCACTGTTGCCACGAACAGCACGGCACGCGTGCCTGGTTCGGTAATGCCAAAGCCGAGGATGCTGCGGAAGTTGGTGAAGCCGTTGTTGCCACCGAACCCGGTCTCGTTGCGAAAAAACAACAGCATCCCGGCAAAGGTCAGCGCCTGGGTCATGATCGAGAAATACACGCCCTTGATCCGCGAGCGGAACGCGAAGAAGCCGAACACCAGCGCCAGCACGCCCGGCGCCAATACCACCAGGCACAGGGCCCAGAGGAAGTGCTCGGTGCCGACCCAATACCAGGGCAATTCGGTCCACGACAAAAAGGTCATGAACGCCGGCAGCTCATCGCCAGAGGCCTGGCGCATCAGGTACATGCCCATCGCATAACCGCCGAGGGCAAAGAACAGGCCGTGGCCCAGGGACAGCATCCCCGCATAACCCCACACCAGGTCCAAGGCCAGGGCGACGATGGCGTAGCAAAGGATCTTGCCCACCAATGTCAGGGTGTAGGCCGATACATGCAGCGGGTTGTCCGGCGACAGCAGCGAACACAACGGCAGGGCCAGCAGCAGCAACAGCACCACCGCGCCGACTGCAATCGTCACCTTGGGGCCGGCCTTTTGTGCGGCCGTGAGCATCAATGGCTGGTTCATCAGTCAATCACCCGTCCTTTCAGTGCGAAGAGTCCCTGCGGGCGTTTCTGGATAAACAGAATGATCAGCGCGAGGATCAGGATCTTGCCGAGCACGGCACCGATCTGTGGTTCCAGGATCTTGTTGGCGATACCCAGGCCGAACGCTGCCATCACGCTGCCGGCCAACTGGCCGACACCGCCGAGTACCACCACCAGGAACGAGTCGATGATGTAGCTCTGGCCCAGGTCCGGGCCGACGTTACCGATCTGGCTCAGCGCCACGCCGCCCAGCCCGGCAATGCCGGAGCCCAGGCCAAACGCGAGCATGTCCACACGCCCGGTGGGCACGCCGCAGCAGGCGGCCATGTTGCGGTTCTGGGTGACGGCGCGCACATTGAGCCCCAGGCGCGTCTTGTTCAGCAGCAGCCAGGTCAGCACTACCACAAACAGCGCGAAAGCGATGATCACGATGCGGTTGTACGGCAGCACCAGGTTGGGCAGCACTTGAATGCCGCCCGACAGCCACTGCGGGTTGGCCACCTCGACGTTCTGCGCACCAAACACCAGGCGCACCAGTTGGATCAGCATCAGGCTGATGCCCCAGGTGGCGAGCAGGGTTTCCAGTGGCCTCCCGTACAGGTGACGAATCACCGTGCGCTCCAGGGCCATGCCGATTGCGGCGGTGACGAAAAACGCCACCGGCAGCGCGATCAGCGGGTAGAACTCGATGGCCGCAGGCACGTAGCGCTGCATCAGCAGTTGCACCACATAGGTGGAGTAGGCGCCGAGCATCAGCATCTCGCCGTGGGCCATGTTGATCACACCGAGCAGGCCGAAGGTGATCGCCAGGCCCAGGGCCGCCAGCAGCAGGATCGATCCCAGGGACATGCCGCTGAAGGCCTGGCCGAGGATTTCACCCATCATCAGTTTGCGTTTGACCTGGGCCAGGCTGGTCTCGGCGGCGGTGTGCACGGCGGCGTCGGTTTCCACACCGGGCGCCAGCAGCGCTTCGAGGCGGGTGCGGGCCAGCGGGTCGCCGGTACTGCCGAGCAGGCGCACCGCAGCGAGGCGCACCACCGGGTCGGTGTCCACCAGTTGCAGGTTGGCCAGGGCCAGGCTGAGGGCGGTGTGCACGTCCTCGTTGGTTTCGGCGGCGACCTGCTGGTCGAGGAATTTGAGTTGCGCAGGTTGCGCGCTTTTTTGCAGGGTTTGCGCAGCGGCCAGGCGCACCTTGGGGTCGGCGGCGAGCAGTTGCTGGCTGGCTTGTACGTTATCGATCAGGCCACGCAGGCGGTTGTTCAGGCGCACGGTCTTGGTTTCACCGTTGAGCGTGAGCTTGCCTTGTTGCAGGGCGTCCACCAACTCGATGCGCGCCGGGTCGGGCTGGGCGGCCCAGTCCTGGAGGAGCTTGGCTTGTTGCATCGGGTTGGCGGCCAGGAAGTCTTCGGCGTCGCCGGCATGTACTGCCAAGGGCAGCAATAGCAGCAATGCCAGGAGATAGCGATTGAGGGCAGCGGGCATAAACAAATGTCCTAGTCATGCGCGGACAGTGTGGGAGGGGGCAAGCCCGCTCCCACAGTTGACCTGTGGTCGGGCTTTAGTTGCTCTTCACCGCATAGTCCGGCTTCTTGTCATTGCCCGGAATGTAAGGGCTCCACGGCTGCGCCCGGATCGGTTCCTGGGTCTGCCACACCACCGAGAACTGCCCATCGGACTGGATCTCGCCGATCATCACCGGCTTGTGCAGGTGGTGGTTGGTCTTGTCCATGGTCAGGGTGAAGCCCGACGGCGCTGCGAAGGTCTGGCCGGCCAGTGCTTCACGCACTTTGTCGACGTCGGTGGATTTGGCTTTTTCCACTGCCTGCGCCCACATGTGGATGCCCACGTAGGTGGCTTCCATCGGGTCGTTGGTCACGGCTTTGTCCGCGCCCGGCAGGTTGTGTTTCTTGGCGTAGGCTTTCCAGTCGGCGACGAACTTGGTGTTCACCGGGTTCTCCACCGACTGGAAGTAGTTCCAGGCCGCCAGGTTGCCCACCAGCGGCTTGGTGTCGATGCCGCGCAGTTCTTCTTCGCCCACGGAGAAAGCCACCACCGGTACGTCGGTCGCCTTCAAACCCTGGTTGGCCAGCTCTTTGTAGAACGGCACGTTGGAGTCGCCGTTCACGGTGGAAATCACCGCTGTCTTGCCGCCAGCGGAGAACTTCTTGATGTTGGCAACAATGGTCTGGTAATCGGCGTGGCCGAATGGGGTGTAGACCTCTTCGATATCTTTATCCGCTACGCCTTTGGAGTGCAGGAACGAGCGCAGAATCTTGTTGGTGGTGCGCGGGTACACATAGTCGGTGCCGAGCAGGAAGAAACGCTTGGCGCTGCCGCCTTCTTCGCTCATCAGGTATTCCACCGCCGGGATCGCCTGCTGGTTCGGCGCCGCACCGGTGTAGAACACGTTCGGCGACATCTCTTCGCCTTCGTATTGCACCGGGTAGAACAGCAGGCCGTTGAGTTCTTCGAACACCGGCAATACCGATTTGCGCGACACCGAGGTCCAGCAGCCAAACACCACGGCGACCTTGTCCTGGGTCAGCAACTGCCGGCCTTTTTCCGCGAACAACGGCCAGTTCGAAGCCGGGTCCACCACGACCGGCTCAAGCATCTTGCCATTCACCCCGCCCTTGGCGTTGATCTCGTCGATGGTCATCAGCGCCATGTCTTTGAGGGACGTTTCGGAGATGGCCATGGTGCCGGACAGCGAGTGCAGGATGCCGACCTTGATGGTCTCGGCGGCCTGCACGGTCCACGTCATGCCCATGGCGACAATGGAGGCGGACAGGGTGAAAGCCTTGATCAAGCTGCGACGCTTCATGGTGCGGTCTCCGTAAACGTTTAGTTTTTTTTGATAGGCCGATGTGAACGCTGAACAGGTACTAGCAAAGGCTGTGCCCGATGGAGAAATGCCCGGTTTTACTGGAGAAAAAGCCCGGCAGCGGTTGTGTGTGCACCAATAGCGGGCAGGCACGCATAGGCGGTGCAGGCGGTGCGCCTAAAGAGTGCTGCGCCCCCAGAAAACTGGATAACTATGCAGTGCCCTCGCTGTGATCCAAGCGAGGACGCTGTTGGGTGGCTGGCGTTCTGCAAGCCCGGTGCGGGTGAGCACCGACAATGAGCGTGATCAAGGAAGTGTCATGGAAGAGTATTTACCCAGAGAAAAACGAGCGGCCGCCTCGGCGGTGAGAGGTATTCAGTACAAGCTCAGTCCTGCATTTATCAGTGCCGACGATGCCGCGCGTTATGTGCACGCGCGCATCGGCAACAAGCGTGACAAGGAATACGGCAGCGTCATTCTCCAGCGCTTGGCGGATAACAAGGTCTTTGCCACCGAGCCGATTCCCGGCAAGGCGGTGACCTTCGATTTTTCATTGCTGCTGGCGCGTGGGGCGCGCAACGAGTTTCTCGCCCCGACGGGTTATAAACTGGTGGGAGGGGTGCACTCCCACCCTGAGCAATTTGCCGATTTGAAGGCGAAGAACCCACGGTTCCGCGATCTTCAGGTGCGTATTTTCAACAGTTTTTTTTCTGAGCGGGACGTTGTCTTCAATCACTATGAGGGGCGCGCGTTTGGCGCTGCCTACCTGTCGGGCCCCAATGGTGTACTGCTCAAGTACCTGCCCAGCTTCTCCGAAGCCGAGCGCAGGTTTGTCGATTGGATCGATAACGTCAGCACCGCCGTGCCTGAGGATGGGCACGACGGCTCGCTGGAAGGTTTCATCAAGAAGGTGGCGTCTTTGGGGCGCCTGTCATTGTTGGTCGCCAACGCGGATTGGGGCGGCGTCAGTGGCGTCATCGATCATCTCTGGCAGCCTTACCTGCCCTTGAAGGCAGGGCGTGAGACGATTGCGTGTGGCGGGCTCTACCCTGATGTGACGCGGGCACTGAATGCTGCGCAGGCCCGCATGAGGCGCACGCCCAACGTGCACCAGATGGCAATGGTGCTCAAACATGAGTTGCGTGATGAGTTCGTCGCTACCCAGGCTTTTTCCCTCAGCAGCGCAGCGCAATTGCCGGTCGATAACCAACTGCCGTTGCTCGCGGGCGGGCCGTTGTTGCCGGAGGGCTTTCACCTGCATGGGTTCTTCTATTTGTCGCGGCCGGTGCCGGCGCTGTTCCCCACGGTAGAACCCTGGCTGTACCAGCAGTTCTTCAGCCCCGAGGAGCTGGCAGCCTACATCGCCACATCCCGTCGCTACCTGCATGCGTCGCCGTCTGTGCTGGGTATCTCGTTGTACCTGCGCACCCGGGACAATGCGCTGTTGCGCTACCGGTTCAGTGGCTCGCCGGCGGAAACCCGATTGCTCGGTACTGAGCAGGCAGACCTTCAGCAGGCGTTGACCCCGCGTCAGTTTGTGGCGCGGGTGGCCGAAGCCGGTGAGTTGAGCGTCGAGCAGACCAGCCCGCTGTGGGATGTGGAAGGTGTGGTCGAGAGTGGCTGGGTACCCTATGCAACCTTCCCGTTCAAAAAACCAACGCTGGGCCAATCGTTTTCGTCGGCCGACAAGGCGGCGCGGTTCGCCCATGCGCAGGTGGGCGCGCGGCGTGAGCGTGAATATGGGGCGCTGATACTCAAGCATCCCGACCAGCATTACGTGTTGACCGAACTGCTGGAAACGGGTGCCAACCCTTTTGGGTTCGAGGGTTTCTTTCCCTGGGATACCTACAGCAAACAACTGGCACTGCCCGATGGTTACCAATTGCAGGGCTGGTTCGGCTCACACAGGGCGGTGTCGTCCGCGGACCTCGATAGCGCGTTCAAGATGAGGTGGACTCAGGACGATATCAGCGTCCACGCCCAGAGTTTCTCGGATGTCGAGGCATACCGTGTGCATCAGTTGCAAGTGCCGGGCTATCTCTCGGGCGCTGTGGACAGCCTGGTCGTGCTGGAACCCCAGGCGCCGGACCAGGCCGAGTTCTCCCGTTTTTTTGCGCCGGCGACCCAAGGCAGCTTGATTTCCAGGCAGCTGGCGGACGGTACCTATAAGCCCGCCGATGTCGTACGCAAGCTGGCAGAGGTCAGCCGATTGCGGGTTGTGCTGGGCAATGGGTTATGGGGGGCGGCCGCCGTTGTCGACCGACACTGGAAACCCTTTGCGGCAGTACCGCCGCCCAAATCCCGGCCGGGCGGCGTCGACAGGGTGGTGACCCTGCCGACCTTGAGTCCGGCGTTTATTTCGCCGGATGACGCGGCGCTCTGGGCCCACCGACGTATCGGGGCGCGACGCGAACGAGAGTACGGCGGGGTGATTCTGCAAAGCCCTGGCGGCTATTTTTTCGCCACCGAACCGGTGCATGGCAAAGAGCTTGAGTTCGATGTGCGCGAGGTGTTGAGCACCCATGCCGATGGCAGCTTCTTGTCGATCCCTGGGTATCAGCGGGCTGCGCTCTACCATTCCCACCCGGCGGACCATGAGGTGGTAGCGAGCAGCAATCCGAATTTTTCCCCTCAGCAGGTGAAAGCACACCTGAATTTTTTCTCCACGTGGGACGCCGCCGCCGACATCGTCTGGCAAAAAAACTTCGCGCTTTCGTACGTGTCCGGGCCGGATGACTCACTGATTCGCTATCGACCCAGTGGCACATTTGCGGAAAAACAGTACGCCAAGTGGCTGTTGGGAGAAATTGCCGATGGCCCTTTCGGCAGCGATGGGACGCTGGAGGGTTTCATAAAAAAAATGCAGATGCTGGGAGAACTGAGTTTTGTCACCGCCAGCGCCCTGTGGGGCGGTTCTCGAGGCGTGGTGCCGGCAAACTGGCAACCCTACCAGGCATTCGCACACACGCCGACGGGGATGCGGCCTTTGCTGTCTGCCGTATGCACCGCGCCCACCGATGCCATCCAGGCTGCCGTGGAGGGCTTGCCTGCCAGTCAGGACACCTGGCGCATCGGCCTGATCCTCAAGCGTAGTGGCCAGCCGGAATACCTGGCGACCCCAGCGCTGGGCACTCAGCAACCGCGGTTCTCCATGACGGACTTTCTGATGTGGAACCAGGACGGTCGTTATGTACTGCCTGACGGGTTTGTCATCGAAGGGTTTTACTGCGACGCGCCCCCGGCGCGATCCCGGGTACCGGAGGCACAGCCGTGGCTGTATCGCAGCTTTTTCCCGGCGTTGGGGTTGGCGACGGCGGCGCAGCAGGCGCGTCTGATCCCCCGTGAGCAAGTGGCGGAGCAGGGCGTGAGTCTTTATCTACGAGCCCCGGACGACGCGGTGCTTGCGTACCGGTTTTCCTATTCGCAGAAGGAGGCTGGCCTTTATCGCGTCCAAGGCACCACGGTGGACGATCACGGATTTGAAAGCGCGCTGTTGACGGGTGTGCTGACCCCGCAGGCTTACGTCCACAAGGTGGCAATGGCCGGGACGCTGCAGGTGCTCAGTACCAGCCGGATCTGGGACCAGGCCGGGGAGGTGGTGGATAACTGGCGGCCTTTTTCGAACATTCCCGAACCGGTGGTCGGCCCCGCCTTTGCCTTGCCCGATGACGCCGCCTACTGGGCTCACACCAGTATTGGCGAGCGGCGGGACAAGGAGTACGGCGGCGCGATCCTCAAGCGCGATAACCACTATTTCGCCACGGTGCCGGTTGCGGGTGACGAGGTGCGGTTCGACTTCCAGCGTATCCTGGCCACCGATGATCAGGGGCACTTCATCGCCCCGGCTTCTTATGAGTGCCAGGGTCTCTATCATTCCCACCCCGCCGACACCGGCGAGGTGAAGCAGCACAATCCCAGCTTCAACCTGGACCAGGTGGCGCTGTTCACCAGCTTCTTCTCGAATGCCGATCAGGTGTTTGCCCTGACCCACCGTGATTTCACTCCGGTGCATTATCTGTCCGGGCCTGATGGCTCGTTGCTCAAGTACACCAGCAGTGGTTCGAACGAAGAGCAAGTGTTATTGCGACAGATGACCGGGGCCGAGCCAGTGGTGCCGTTCACGGCATTTGAAGGTGCCGTGTGGAACCTGGCGCAAGCCGGAGACTTGCGGGTGGTGGTCGCCAACAAAGTGTGGGGCGGGATTCGTGGTCGCGTGGTAAAGGGCTGGACGCTGGGCAGCCCGGTCAGCCGTGAGGCCACGGTACAGGACCAGCCGTTTTTTAGCCCTCAGACCAGCATGGGGCACACCGCTGTGTTGGTCGCCCTGAACAGTCGCGATCTATCGGGGCGTGCCGCCGTGGGGTTTGTACTCAAGCACCGAACGGCCCCGAGTTATATCGCCACGTTGCCGGCGGCTCCGGGCACCACCTTGGGCAGCTTGTTTCCTGTGCGTGAAAACGGCCAGCCGAAGCTGGTATCGAACTACCGCCTGGTGGGGCTCTATTACGCGAACTCGGCCCAGGCACCGCAGAAACTGCCGCCCGAGGACGCGTGGCTGTATAAGCGCTTTGCGTCCCCAGCGCTGCTGGTGGATGTGATGACGCAGTCGCTGGCCACCACAGGTATCCAGATCGCCTCCCTCGGGCTCAAGCTCTACCTGCGAACCGCTGACAATGCCTTGCTGCACTGGCAGGTCCCGAGTGCTGAGTCCGCCCAGGAGCTGTTTACCCTCGACGGCCAAACCGTCACCGACAAAGGCAATGAAGCAGCGTTGCTCGACGGCTCGCTGTCACCCCGGGATTTTGTTCGCCGGGTGGCCCGTGCCGGCGACCTGGTGGTGGTTCAGCGAG
Organism: Pseudomonas sp. SJZ103; assembly: GCF_007828335.1. Classification (NCBI taxonomy): domain Bacteria; kingdom Pseudomonadati; phylum Pseudomonadota; class Gammaproteobacteria; order Pseudomonadales; family Pseudomonadaceae; genus Pseudomonas; species Pseudomonas sp. SJZ103. The sequence goes on along the minus strand of NZ_VIUN01000003.1, from coordinate 74,916 downwards.
GCGGGCTCTGGAGCACGCTGGGGCCGGTGCATGACAGCGAGGCATTACCACTGGGCTCGACTGCAGTGTCACTGAGTGCCGCGTTCCTCACCGCCGATGATGCCGCACGTCATGCCCACGAGAAGATCGGCTTTCGCCGGGGAACCGCCTATGGCGGTTATATCCTCAAGGGCACAACGGGGCGATTTGTGTTCACCGAGCCCATGATCATTCACGGCGATGGATTCGCCACCGACCTGCTGACACCCATCGTGGGCAATGGGGCACTGGTGCCCCCCGCAGGCTACCGGATTCATGCGCGCTATGCCTCCCACGCGGCGTTGTCTGCGGGTGATCGGGAACGCCAGCAGCGATTGAAATGGACGCTGACCGACCTGGAGGTCAACACCACGTTGTTCTCGGATGTGGAGATCCGCTCGGTGATTCAGTCGCGGTTGCCGGCCTATTTGAGCGGTTCGCCCAATAACCTGATCAGCTACACCCCCAGTGGCTCGGACAGGGAGTTGCTGGTACAGAGCAATACCACCCGCGAGCCGGGCAAAAACGGCTATTTCGAGCGGCTGGAGTCGGGCGCGCTCAAACCGGTGGACATCGTTACCCGGCTGGCCGATGCGGGCAGTCTCCAGGTGCTTGTGCAGAGCCCCCTGTGGGGCCCGCGCGGCAGGGTCTACAACGACTGGACGCCGAACTTCGAGTACGCCGCCGCTGCGCTGCAAACCCCGGCGTTGGGTGCGATCTTCAGCAGTCAGGACGCGGCCGCGATCAATGCCCATGTTCGCGGGTACGGCAGGAACCTGGATGCTCAAGGGTGTACCGCGTACATCCTCAAGCACCCGCAGGCGGATGAGTACGTGGTTAGCGAACTCTTACCCATGAGTACCAACGGACGTTGGTTGAGCGACGCTTCCAGGGGGAGTGGCTACCTGGGGGGTGGAAGTTTTGTGCAAAATTTCGTGCTGGTGGGGCTGCTCTATTCACAGCAATGGCAACCCTCGGGATTACCGACCCTGGAGGCCTGGCTGACGCAGTTTTTTGTCACGCCCGAGGTGCTGTTGCGTGCCGAAGAAGATGCCCGGTACCTGCCTCGCGCGTCCACCAACGGTGCGCTGCCGGTCTACCTGTCGACCCTGGATGGTGCCCTGTTGCGTTACCAGCCCCAAGCTTCCACCCTGCTCAAGGCGCCAAGCGCTGACGAGGGCGTGACGATTGAAGGCATGAGCCTGCGCAATGGCGCGTTCGATACGCGCCGGTATATTTCACTGGTCGCCCGCGCCGGTGACCTGCGGGTGCTGTACAGCAGCCAGTGCTGGGACCGACGAGGCGCGGTGAGCCCCGGCACCGAACAATGGCGACCGTATGCCAATTTCATCCGCCGTCGTCTGGGCCCGGCGTTCCACGATCAGGACGACGCGGCACGCCATGCACGCTCGCTGCTCCAGAGTAACGGGTTGATGGGCGGCTTGATTCTCAAGCGTCCGGATGGTTTGTTCGTGACCACCGAACCCCTGAAAGTGCCTCGGGAAGACTTTGACCCCAAGTGGATTTTCCCTGACGAAGTGGTCAGTACCGGCGGCTTCCCGGGGGGCCATACCATTGTCGCGCGCTACCGCTCAAGCTCGCCTCGCGACCTGCCGTTTGCGCTGGAAGCCCGGCAGGAGAGCCTCTACCGCAACATGCTGTCCACCCGGGTGATTTCTGCGGCTCTCTCGGGCCAGGATGCCAGCCTGGTCCGCGAGTACCTGTTGGGCTCCGATGGTTGTGTACTGAGCTACACCCGCAGCCATACCACCCTGGAAGAACAACTGAAAAAGGACCTGGTGCCGCTGAACCGGGTCCGCGGGGACCGCTTGGAAAACCGCATCGAACGTCAGATTCGCACAGGCGAATTGACCCCCGCTGAGTTCGTCACCCGCCTGGGCAATGCCGGTGTATTGCGCGTGGTGGAGGGCAGCCAGGCCTGGGGGATCCCACGCAGGATAACCGGGGCGTTCGTGGCGGTTCAGGTCGAGCCGTTGATGATCAGAAACGCGCTGGCAGACCCGGCGTTCAGTCCGATCTTCACCCAGCAGAAGGATGCGGTGCGTTATGCCCATGAGCACCGCAGGCATGGCGAACACCTGCAATTCGGCTACATCTTCAAGTCGAAGAAAAACGGGCGCTACATGGTCAGCCTGCCCTTGGTACGCCAGAGCTATCGTGACTTTGGGCAAGTCTTTCCCCATGGCCTGCTCCCCCAGGACTATGGACTGGAGGGTTTCTATCTGTGTGCCAGCAACGAAACCCTGGCCCCCGTCGGTGATCCGCTGCGCCAGGCGTTCTTTTCTCCTACGGATATCGACACCGGCATCCGCTTCGCCTTGCAGGGGGTGAAGGACAAGCAACTGGCGTTTTACCTGTCGTGCCAGGACGGAGCCTTGCTTCAGTATCAGTACCAGGGCACCGATGCTCAACTGGACAGTTGGGGGCGACTGGTCGAGCTTCGGCAGCAGTTGCGCGATGGCGTGAGGACGGTGCTCAGTTACGTGCATGACCTTATCGCAATCGGCCAGTTGGACACCCTTGTGCCGGGGCGAATCTGGACCACGCGCAATCGTATCGATCAGTTCTGGCAGCCTGGCGTTGCCGAGATATTTGTCCCACCGTGGGCGGCGGCCTGTGGGCCGGTGTTTTCCCACGGCGATGATGCCGTGCGTGACCTCAAGCGCCGACTGTCGCCCTATCAGAGTCAGCAGTACCTCTCTGCGGTGCTTGCCAATGGCGGGGGGGCCTCGTTCCTGGCCACGTTGCCGGTCGCCGCAGGGCTTGCCGAGTCGCTGATTCTGCGCTTGTTCTACAGCGGGCCCCAGGGTGCGGTCCAACCGGCGATGCCACCTGCACCCATGCCGGACTTCCCGTCAGGCTACGCTGTTGCAGGCGTTCACCTGTTGTTCAGCAGCATGCCGGCCACGGACAGCCGTGAAGCCAGGGACCAAGCCCTGATCCGCAACTTTGTGGCACCGTCCTCCGTGAGCTATTTCATTCGCGTATTACGGGGCGGCACTCGTCAGCCCGCGGCGCTGTACCTGTCGTGTCTGGGCGGTGGGTTATTGAAGTATCTGCCGAGCTTTTCGCCTCAGGAAAGCCAGGTGCTGGTGGCGGGTCCGAACGTGTATCCCAGCGTTTTTCTGAAGGGCTTGGTCAAGGTCGGGAAGCTGTTTGTCCTGGATAAGGATGATTTCTGGATGAACGAAGGGCAGTTGTCTGAACAACAACTGGAGCGTTCCAATGGCCCGGAAATCGAGGGCCCGGAAGAGGATGAACCGCTGAGCATTCGTGACCGCGATGAGCTGTAAGCGTTAGCGCGTCAGGCCGATAAAGCACAGACCACGGGGCGACAGCGAGAGGGTGCTGTCGCCCCGTGGTGTTCAGTGCCAGGGCATCTCACCCGGTTTATGTCGAACCTGTGGTGGATTGACGTTGCGTAAACAGCCGCGACAACACCAGGCGATCCAGTGCCCAGATCACGATCAACGAGGCGCCCACCAGCGGGAAAATGATCGCCAGCCCGAGCATGATCACCATCGCGGTTTTCCACTTCGGCAGGTCGTGACGCAACGGCGGAACACCCAGGCCGCCCTGGGGACGGCGCTTCCACCAGATCACCACACCGCTTACGGCGCTGAGCAGGATCATCAGGCAGATCAGCAGCACGATCAGTTGGTTCACCCAGCCGAACATCTTGCCCTCGTGCAGCATTACGCCGGTCTCGGTGGCCCGCGCCACGGTGTTGTAGTGCGCCCAGCGCACATCGGCGAGGACTTTGCCGGTGTATTGGTCCACGTGCAGCGTGGCGTCGTTGCGCGGGTCGTCGGCGAACACGGCGATAGTGAACACGCCCTCGGCGGTGGTGGGGACGGTGATGCTGTAGCCGGGCTCGACCTTGCGTGCGTTGGCCAGGTCAACCACGTGTTGCAGGCTGACGGTGGGGGCTGCGGGAGCGGCGTGCATGGCGCCGTGCTTCATGTGTTCGGCATGATCGCCGGACATCGGCATCGGCGTATTTTCCATGGCCCAGGGCACGGTCTGTTGCGTCGCGGTGTTGAGCACGCGCGCCTGTTGGTCGGACTGCGGCACGTTGTTCCACATCGCCGCCGGGAAGGTGTTCCACAGGTCGGCGTATTGCTTGCCCCAGAAGCCGGTCCAGGTCATGCCGCTGAGCAGCATCACCAGCAAAAACGCCGCGCCCCAGAAACCTGCGACGGCATGCAGATCACGCCAGAACACGCGGCCACGGGTATTGAAACGTGGCCACAGCACGCCGGCCGACGTCTTGCCGCGCGGCCACCACAGGTACAGGCCGGACACCACCAGCATCACACCCCAACCGGCAGCGAGTTCCACCAGGCGATCGCCGACGGTGCCGATCATCAACTCGCCGTGCAGGGCGCGGGCAATGGCTTGCAGGTTTTTTTTCGCATCCTGCTCACCGAGTACGGTGCCGCGATAGGGGTCGACGAACACCGTCACTTCGCGACCACCGTCGTGCATCACGAACTGCGCGCTGCTGGTGGCGTCGACGGGTGGCAGGTACTTGCTGATCTTGCCCTGGGGAAAGGCCGCCTGGGCACGTTGCAACTGTTCGTCGGCACTCAGTGCGTGCTCGGCGCTTTGCACCTTGAGCAGGTCGCCGTACATCAGCGGGTCGAGTTGGGGCTTGAACAGGTAAATGATGCCGGTCAGGGCCAGCAGTACCATGAAAGGGGCGACGAAGAGGCCGGCGTAGAAGTGCCAGCGCCAGGCCAGGTTGTAGAAGGAAACTTTTTGAGTGGTCATCAGGGATGCTCCGCAAAGCTTAATTTTTTGTCGTTGGTCAGGCCGCCATCGGGGGCAAGCCCCCTCCCACATGTGGAATGCATTCCAACTGTGGGAGGGGGCTTGCCCCCGATGCTTTTAGAAGCTCATATCCACCTTGGTCCACAGAGTGCGACCTGGCTCCTTGATGGCCTGCGGGTCGTTGGCCGGGTAGCCGAACCCGGCGTTGCCGGCCAGGTTCAAGTGCTCGGCGTAGGCTTTGCCGAACAGGTTGTCGACGCCGGTGCTGACCTTGAAGTTTTTGTTGATGCGATACGCGCCATTCAGCGAGAACACGCCAAAGCCGCCGCTCTTGTCGTAGTCCTTGCCGACCACGTTGCCCTTGTTCTGGTCGATGCGGTTTTGCGCCGCCACCACCCGCCACAGGGCGCCGACGCTCCAGTCGTCCTCGCTGTAGGTCAGGCCGAAACGTGCATCCAGCGGCGGCATTTGCGGCAGGGCCTTGCCGTCGCTGCTGTTCTTGCCCCAGGCGTAGGCGAGGGTGGCGTCGGCCTTCCAGTGTTGCGTCAGCGTGTAGGCCGCGCCCAGTTCGCCGCCCATGATGCGCGCGTCCACATTGCGTGCCTGGGAGGTGGTGCCCATCATCCCCGGCCGGTAGTCGAACAGGATGAAGTCACGCACCTGGCCGACGTAGCCCGAGGCCCAGGCTTCGAGGTTGTCGGCTTTGTACTGCGCGCCGAAGTCGAGCTGGGTGGTTTTCTCCGGCTTCACGCCGTCGAAGGCGTTGACTGAACCGACTGCACCGGTGTTGGGCGAGAACAGCTCCCAGTAATCCGGAAAGCGTTCCGAGTGGCCCAGGCCGGCATAGAGCGTGGTCGGGCTGTCGGCCAGGTCGTGCTCGTAGCGCATAAAGCCCGAGGGCAGGGTATCGGCGCGGGTGTCGTCGGCGGTCGGGTTGGCGCGTGCGCTCATGCCGGAACCGGTGGTCTGGCGGAAGTCCTTGGCCGAGGCGCGGTCCAGGCGCGCGCCGGTGATCAGGCGGTCACGGTCGGCGGCGTACCAGGTGAGTTCGCCGAACACGCCGTAGTTGTGGAAGTTGGCGTCCTTGACCTTGGGCAAATCCTTGTAGGTGTCGATGCCCATGCTGCTGCGTTGGCGATGCTCGTTGGTCTGTGCATCCAGGCCGCTGATCAGTTGCACGTCGGCCCAACGCCAGGTGGCCTTGATGCGCGCGCCGAGGGTGCGGCGGTCGACGTTGGAGGCCATGGGCCCGGCCATCATCCCGGTGCCCGAGGGCGTGCGCAGGCTGTAGTTGTCCATCACGTGGTCGGCGTAGTTGTAGTAGACCTGGGCTTCGACCTTATCCAGCACTTCGCCGATATTCGATTTCTCGAAGCGCAGGCCCAGGCTTTCGCGCAGGAACTGCGAGCCGTCCATGCCGCGCCCGGCGTAACGCGCTTCGCCGTCGCCACGGCCGGCGGTGAGCTCCAGCAGGGTGTCGGCATCCGGGGTGAGGCCGACGGCAACGTCGCCATTCCACTTGTCGTAACGCGAGGCGACGGTGTCGTTGTTGCCGTCCTTGTAGTCATCGGCATGGGCCTGGTTACCGATTACCCGCACATAGCCCAGCGGCCCGCCAGCGGCGGCATCGATGACCTTGTCGAAGCGCCCGTTGGAACCGGCCAATACACTGGCATTGAGCCGCGTGCCGAGTTCACCGAAGTGCTCCGGTTCGCGCTCGAACAGGACGGTGCCGGCCGACGCGCCCGGGCCCCAGAGTACGGTCTGCGGGCCTTTGATCACGGTGAGCTTGTCGTAGGTTTCCGGCGAAATGTACGAGGTCGGTGCATCCATCCTGCCGGGGCAGGCGCCGAGCATCATGCTGCCGTTGGTGAGGATGTTCAGGCGTGAGCCGAACATGCCGCGCAGCACCGGGTCGCCATTGGTGCCGCCGTTGCGTACCAGGGCGAAGCCGGGGATGGTCTTGAGGTAGTCGCCGCCATCGCTGGCGGGCACCGGTTGGCGCGGGTCCTTGGGGTTGGTAATCACGGTCAGCGGCGAGCTGGGCGCGATCGCGGTGATCACCGTGGGCGTCAGCTCATGTTCGGCGTGCTCATCGGCCTGAGCGTGGGGGGCGAGCAGGGCGCCGCATAGGGCAGCGAGCACAGAAGTACTTCCCAAACGGGAGTCAGCAGTAAACCTGGACATGACAAATTCCATCAATCAATCGTAAACAACACGGCCAGCAGCCTGCGGCTGTCTGTCTAAAGTCGGCCGGGGTGAAGTAACGGTGTCAGGTGCTTACGAGGCGATGGGCGGGGCGCGGCTGCGCGCGCCGGGGAAAATGCTCTGCCGGGCATGGCCGAGGCGCGGGTGGGGGGTGAGGGCATTGGCCGGCGGCGGGGTACCGATGGCCACGAATGACACGCTGCCAGGCAGGGCCGGGCAACTGAACAGCAGGTCGCAATAACCGCACTTGGCCCAGAGTGCGTGATGTTCGTCGGGTGCTTTAGGGTGGTGGCCTTCGCCATGCTCGCCGGGCATGTCCATGGACATTTCCATCGGCATACCGGCGTGATGGTCCATCGGCATCGCTTGGGAAATCAGCGGACCGATAAAGATCATCAGCATGGCGAACAGGCTGATCCAACTGCCGCGCATCACGCGGTGGTGTGGAGATAACCTGGCGCGGGGGGCGCCCATCTGGAGTCAGTCTATTGAGGGTGTTTGTGCTCGTGGCCGGCCATCGGCGGTACTTTCTGTACCGACACTTCCACCTCGACCTTGCCGGCTTTTTCAAAGGTCAGGGTCAGTGGGAATTGCTTGCCATCGGCCAGCAAGCTGCGGTCCTTGAGGCCCAGCAACATCACGTGATACGCCATGGGCGCGAAGGTCAGGTCACCCTTGGCCGGTACGGCAACGCTGGGGACTTGCTGCATCTTCATCAAGTCGCCCTGCATCACATGCTCATGCAGCTCGGCCTTGTCCGCCACCGGCGTGTCGGCACTGAGCAGGCGATCCGGGTTCGCGCCGGTGTTATGAATCACGAAATACGCGGCGACGGTCGGCGCATTCGGCGGCAACTCCTGGGACCAGGGATCGCTGACCAGCAGGTCGCCGGCCTTGTAGTCTTCGGCATTGGCAGCACTGAACACCGGCAGCAGCAACGCAGCCAGAAGCAGGGAAGATTTAAGCATGGCAGTTCTCCAGAACGGTTCTAAACGCAGTTCACTTGCGAAGACGATCAAGCCGTTGGAGAGGCGCGGGGGTTAAGGCTCGGCCACTGCTGGCGCGGGGTGGGGGTTTGCAATGGGGGGTGTGGTTGACGCTGTACCGTCTCAAATCGCGTGAGATACAACTGCGGCACATGCCCCGGCAACGCCACCAACGGCGCCGAGCCGGAGCAACACCAGCAATGCTGCATGGTGGAATGATCGTCCTGCTGCGGCGCCGGGATTTCCAGCTTGCCCAGGGCAATGGTCTTCAGGCTGGCGCCATTGGACGAACAGAAACTGCCCCACAGCAATTGCTGCATGGGGTTCTTGGATTGTTGCATCGCACTGGCCATCGGCATGGCAAAGGCATTGAACAGCACTGCAAGGCAGGCGATCCAGGCAATTGCAAAGCGTTGACGGGCCATGGCGGACAATCCGTAGGGTTAAACGATCAGGCGGGTATTTAGCCTGATCGGGGGGGATAAGTAAAAAGTAGTGGTGTGGTTTGGTGTCGCAGTGCTGGGTTTGAGGATAGACGGGGAATCGAGGGGATGCCGATCTTCAAGTCAACGCCCCTCCCACATTTTGGATTGTGTTTGGCTATTGCTTGGCGTTGAGCCTGAGAGTCGCGCGGGCAATGTCGGCTCGCGCCACTTTGATCAATGAGCCATCGCCTGGGTCTTCTTCGATACAGGCCTCAAGGAAAGCATCCATATCTTCTTGTGTGTGGAGATGGTCAGCAGCGTCGAAAACTGTGAACGTTGTCTTTCTGTCAGATAGGTATTGGGCTTTTTCCAGCCATTGGTTTAATCGAGCTGCGACTTCGGGTTCATCCAATTTTAGTTCGTCGGCCTCAAGGCTTAGCGCGTGCGCGAACTCTGGGTTCGCGATTATGTGCTCGATAATTGTGCTTTCAGCAGGTCGAGTCAGGTGCTGCGTACGGGGTTTGTTAGTCATGTGAACCTCATGTTTACGCCGTAGGACAAAGCGTCGAGGATCATCGCCAAGGGTATGCGGTTCTAGGTAGTCAGCGGGTTCCGTTACGCATGTAGGTAAATTCTCCTTGATCCGCCGCGCAGCCCGAATATGAATTCGTTCCACAGAAACTTCCGACAACTCTTTGAGGTTGCCGGTAGGAAACTCAATCTCTAGTCTCCGGACACCGCTGAAAACTCAGCGGACGGGCGTCGCGGCCCGGATTGATTAAGCATTGCCTCCTTTCAGTTGACGCTTTTTTATCGTCTACTGTGTGGCGCTATGGTGGCTGTGCGCGGGATACCTTCGGGTATGCCGGCTTCCTTAATCTCCGGTCCGCGAACCTGCGCACAGCTGCCACCCCCATCGCATCGCGGCGATCAGTGGCAGCTCCACTTAGATTAAGGCGCTTCACAATGATCAAACCCACCCCAAATCCCCCCGTCCGGCTGTTCACCGTGACAGATGGCATCAGCACCGAAGACCTGCTGGTCAACCTCAGCGAAACACTCGCCTCGGCCAATGCGCTGAGCTGCGATCTGGCGTTTGACCTGGAAGGTTCGAAACGCGAGGAGTTGCTTGGCGTTGCGCAGTTGATCGAACTGGCGCAGTTGTTGGCTGATCGGGTACACCGCGGCGTTGGGCAGGTGTCCGCCGCGAGCAGCTAACAACGCAGTTCAAGTGTGGGAGGGGGCTTGCCCCCTCCCACATTTGAACTGTGTTGTTCAGGGAGATTGGATTGCCTGTAAGACCGCCACCACTGTGGCGAACTCCCGATCCACCACAGCCAATACCGGCCGCTTCAACACCAACACCGGCACCCCTCGTTCCCGCGCCACTTCCAGCTTCGGCTCGGTGGCGGTACTGCCACTGTTCTTGCTGATCAGCACATCAATCCCACGCCGTTCAAACAACGCGCGTTCATCTTCAAGCAGAAACGGCCCGCGCGCGCCAATCACTTCGCACCGCTCATTCCCCGGATACACATCCAGCGCGCGCAGCGTCCAGAACTGCTCGGGCGGGATTTCATCAAGGTGCTGCAACGGCTCGCGGCCCAAGGTGAACAATGGACGCTTGAAGGGTTTCAAAGCCTCGATCAATTCAGCCCAGTCACTGACCTCTCGCCAGTCATCGCCGGCCTGCGGTTGCCACGCGGGGCGACGCAATGCCCAACAGGGCACACCGCTCAACCGTGCAGCCTCGGCGGCATTGCGGCTGATCTGCGCCGCATATGGATGGGTCGCGTCGAGGATCAGGCTGACCTGTTCGTCGCGAACAAACTGCGCCAACCCTTCGGCACCACCATAACCGCCGACACGCACCTGGCAGGTGAGATCGGTCGGCACACGCCCCACACCCGCCAGGCTGTAGATATGCGCCGGCCCCAAGGTGCGCGCGATAGCCAGTGCTTCGGTCACACCGCCCAGCAGCAGGATGCGTTTCATCGCGGCTTGACCACTTCCAGCAATGTGATCGGCAGCGCCTGGCGCCATGTATCGAACTCCCCCAACGGCTGCGCCTGGGCCACATGGATGCGCGTCAGTTCGCCGCCGTGTTCCGCGCGCCAGTTCATCAAGGTCATTTCACTTTGCAGGGTGACGGCATTGGCCACCAATCGACCGCCGGGGCGCAGGTGTTGCCAGCAGGTGTCGAGTACGCCGTCGCGGGTGACGCCGCCGCCGATGAAGATGGCGTCGGGTGCTGTAAGGCCGTGCAACGCGTCCGGGGCCTTGCCGCGAATCAGTTGCAAACCGGGCACGCCGAGGGCGTCGCGGTTGTGTTCAATAAGGCCCTGGCGGCCTTCGTCTGCTTCAATCGCCAATGCGCGGCAGCTCGGATGGGCGCGCATCCATTCGATACCGATGGAGCCACTGCCCGCGCCCACGTCCCACAGCAGTTCGCCGGGCATCGGGGCGAGGCGGGCGAGGGTCATGGCGCGGACGTCGCGCTTGGTCAATTGGCCGTCGTGCTGGAAGGCGGAATCGGGCAAGCCAGCGAGGCGCGACAGACGTGGTGTGTCGTTGGAAGCCAGGCAGTCGATGGCGACCAGGTTCAAATCGGCGACCGAGGCGTGTTGCCAATCCTCAGCCAAACCGTCGATGCGCCGCTCATCCGCGCCGCCCAGGTGTTCAAACACGGTCAATCGGCTGGGCCCAAACCCGGATTCAGCCAACAACGAAGCAATCAACGCGGGACTGCCGCCGTCATTACTCAGTACCAATAAACGCACACCTGTGGCCAGATGCGCATTGATCGCCGCCGCCGGCCGGGCCACTACGGACAGCGTCACCACCTCCTGCAACGGCCAGCCCAACCGCGCCGCCGCCAATGACACCGACGACGGCGCCGGCAAAATCAGCAGTTCTTCAGCCGCCACCTGCCGCGCCAGGCTGGCGCCCACGCCATAGAACATCGGATCGCCACTGGCCAGCACACACACAGGTTCGCCACGCCGCGCCAGTACCGGCTCCAGGGAGAATGGGCTCGGCCACACCTGGCGCTCACCGCGAATACACACCGGCAACAGGTCCAACTGGCGCTGGCCACCTATAATCCGCGAAGCGCGCAACAGGGCATGCCGGGCATTCCTGCCCAGCCCCTTGAAGCCGTCTTCACCGATGCCTACAACCGTCAGCCAGGGCGACATATCAATTCCTTGAGCGACATCCGACGGGCAGGCTTTTCATGCCGCCGGACAAAGCAGGCATAATACCGCGCCTTTACCCGTCAACCGGTAGCCCCGTGAACCCAACGCCCGCTGTGAATACCTTGCGCCCCTCGGCTTGTCCGGGGTTGCTGCGTATCGTCCAGGCGTTGGATGGCGGCATTTGCCGGATCAAATTGGCCGGTGGCTCGATCAGCGCCGCCCAGGCCCATGCCGTGGCGGATGCGGCCCAGGCCTACGCGGGCGGGGTGATCGAGGCGACCAACCGCGCCAACCTGCAAATACGTGGGATCGGTGCCGAGCAAGACGCCTTGATTGCCATGCTGCTGGCCGCCGACCTGGGCCCGAGTAACGCTGCTGGCGACGACGTACGCAACCTGATGCTCAGCCCCAGCGCCGGTATCGATCCGCAGATGCTGTTCGACACCCGGCCGCTGGCCGAGCAGATCCTCGCCACCTTGCAAAATCATCCGCGTTTCCATGAGCTGTCGGCCAAGTTCGCCGTGCAACTGGATGGCGGCGAAGCCCTGGCGATGCTCGAACATCATCATGATCTGTGGCTGTCGGCGTTCGTACGCAATGGCGAGACGCTCCTCGCGTTCGGCCTGGCAGGGTGTCCAGGGCTGGATGCGCCGTTGGCCGCCGTGCCGCTGGAGCAGGGTCATGGGTTGGTGGTGGCGGTGCTGGAGGCGTTTCTTGACCTCGCCACCCCAGAGCAAACCCGCATGCGCCATCTGGCTGTGGATAAGTTGCTGAGCCGCCTCAGTCTCTCGCTGCTGCCGGTCGACGGCTTCAAACGCCCGCCCAGCGGCGCTTTGCTGCACCTCGGGAGTTATCCACAGGCTCAGAAAAATCAATTCTACGTCGCTGCCATCGCACCCTTGGGGCGCCTGGATTCGACGATGCTCAAGGGCGTCGCGCAACTCGCCAACGAACATGGCGACGGCACATTGCGCTTCACCCCTTGGCAAGGTGTGCTACTGCCCAACGTCGAAAAACCTCACGCCGTGACCCAACGCCTGACGCAATTGGGCTTTCTCTGCTCAGTCGACCAACCCCTGGCGCACATGATCGCCTGCACCGGCTCCAGCGGTTGCGCCAAGGCCCTCGCCGACACCAAGGCCGACGCCGTGCAACTGGCCGCGTTGCATCCCGGCCATGACGTGCACCTGTCCGGCTGCTCGCGCTCCTGCGCCGCCGCGCACGTTGCGCCGGTCACCTTGCTGGCGGTGAGCCCCGGCCACTACGACCTCTATTTTCGCGAGGCAGCCCACCCCGGTTTCGGCCGGCTGCACGCGCGCACTCTTTCCATTGAAGCGGCGGGCGCCTTGCTGCGCGCTCACCCACGGAGCAACACCGATGATTGATTACATCCGCGACGGTCAGGAGATCTATCGCAACTCCTTCGCCATTATTCGCGCGGAAGCCAACTTGGAGCGTATCCCGGCTGATTTGGAGAAACTCGCGGTGCGGGTGATTCATGCGTGCGGCATGGTCGAGGCCATCGACGGCCTGCAGTTCTCCGAAGGTGCGGGTAAGGCCGGGCGCGATGCGCTGGCCGCTGGCGCGCCGATTCTGTGTGATGCGCGGATGGTCTCCGAAGGCGTGACCCGTGCGCGCCTGCCCGCCAATAACCCAGTGATCTGCACCCTGCGCGACGACAGCGTGCCGGAGTTGGCGCGGGAGCTGGGCAACACCCGTTCCGCTGCCGCCCTGGAGTTGTGGCGTCCGCACCTGGCAGGCAGCGTGGTAGTGATCGGCAACGCGCCGACGGCGTTGTTCTACCTGCTCGAGATGCTGGATGCCGGTGCGCCGAAACCGGCGTTGATCCTCGGCTTCCCGGTCGGCTTTGTCGGCGCGGCCGAATCCAAGGCCATGCTGGCGGCGGACAGCCGTGGCGTACCGTTCGTGATCATGCAGGGCCGCCTGGGCGGCAGTGCCATGGCCGCCGCTGCGGTGAATGCGCTCGCCACGGAGGTCGAATAATGCCGGCACGCGGACGTTTGATCGGCCTGGGCGTCGGCCCCGGTGATCCGGAACTGATTACGGTCAAGGCCCTGCGCCTGCTGCGCGAATCACCGGTGGTGGCGTATTTCGTGGCCAAGGGCAAGAAGGGCAACGCCTTCGGCATCATCGAAGACCACCTGGTACCACAGCAAACCCTGATGCCGCTGGTGTACCCGGTGACCACCGAAGCGCTGCCGGCGCCGTTGTCCTATGAGCAAGTGATCAGCGACTTCTACGACACCGCCAGTGTCGATGTGGCCGCGCACCTGGACGCCGGTCGCGATGTGGCGGTGATCTGTGAAGGCGACCCGTTCTTCTACGGCTCCTATATGTATTTGCATGACCGTCTGGCCGAGCGCTACGAAGCCCAGGTCATCCCAGGTGTGTGCTCGATGCTCGGCGGCGCCTCCGTACTCGGCGCGCCGTTGGTGTATCGCAACCAGAGTCTCTCGGTGCTCTCGGGCGTGTTGCCTCACGAAGACCTCAAGCGCCGCCTGGCAGATGCCGACGCTGCGGTGATCATGAAGCTGGGGCGCAATTTCCCCAAGGTGCGCCAGGTACTCGAAGAGCTCGGCCTGGCCGAGCGCGCGCTGTATGTAGAGCGCGCGACCATGGCCAACCAGAAAATCGTGCCGCTGGACCAGGTGCAGCCGATGTCTTCGCCGTACTTCTCGCTGATCATCGTGCCGGGTGAAAGGTGGCAAGGTTGATGAACCCGGCGATTGTCATTCTGGGCCAGGGCAGCCTGGCCACCGCGCGCAGGATTCAGCAGGCTTACCCTGGCGCACTGATCCACGGCCTGGCGGGTCGAGTTGAGGGTGCAGACCAGTCTTACAGCGAATTTGGCGCGACCCTGCGTCAGCTGTACCAGCAAGGCACGCCGCTGATTGCCCTGTGTGCGGCCGGCATCGTGATCCGCACACTGGCGCCGCTGCTGCTGGAGAAAGGCGAAGAACCCGCCGTGCTGGCCGTGGCGGAAGACGGCAGCGCCGTGGTGCCGTTGCTCGGTGGCCTGGGTGGTGTGAACGTCATGGCGCGGGACATCGCAGCGGTACTGGGCGTTGCTGCGGCGATCACCACCAGTGGCGAGCTGCGTTTCGGTACCTGCCTGCTCAACCCGCCGGCGGGTTATGAGCTGGCGGACCTGGAGCTGGGCAAGCGCTTCGTGTCCGACCTGCTGGCCGGCGAAAGCGTGCGCATCGAAGGTGCGGCGCCGTGGTTGGATCAGGCGAATTTGCCCCAGGACCAGCAGGCGCATTTAGCCATTCACGTGGGCAGTGCCGAGCGTGTGCCTGCCGCCAACGAGTTGCTGATCTATCCGAAGACTGTGTGCGTGACCTGCAGGCCGGGTGCGCAGTTGGCGGAGCGTGTCCGCACGGCGTTGCACGAGGCGGGCATCGCCGTGCAATCCCTGGCGTGCCTGTTGGCCAGCGATAGGCAGATGGCCGAAGCGTCGCTGCATGAAGCGGCGTTGCAGTTGGGGGTGCCGCTGCGGTTTGCCGACGTGGCGCCAAGTGCAGACATCGTCATCAGTGTTGCCGAGCAGCCTTTGGACCTGGCCCAGGTCGGTCGCCGCCGTGGTCGCCTTGCCGTGATCGGCCTGGGCCCTGGCGCCGCCGAGTTGATGGTGCCGGCGGTAAAGGCCGAACTCGCGCGCTGCACCGATGTGCTGGGCTACGAAACGTATGTGCGCATGGCCGGGCCGTTCCGTAACGACCAGGTGCAGCACTGCACCGATAACCGCGAAGAGATGCAACGCGCCCGCCATGCGTTTGAGCTGGCCGCCCAGGGCCGTTCGGTGGTGGTGGTGTCGTCCGGCGACCCGGGCGTCTTCGCCATGGCGGCGGCGGTGATCGAGGCGTTGCACGAGTCTGGCGATCCGGCGTGGCATCAGGTCGAGCTGGAAATCCTGCCGGGCGTCTCGGCCTCCCTGGCCACCGCCGCCCAGGCCGGTGCGCCGCTGGGCCATGACTTCTGCGTGATGTCGCTGTCGGACAACCTCAAACCCTGGTCGATTATCGAAAAGCGCCTGGACCTCGCGTCCCAGGCCGACCTGGCGCTGGCGTTCTACAACCCGATCTCGCGTTCGCGGCCTTGGCAGCTGGGGCGCGCCCTGGAAATCGTCGCGCAACACCGCACGCCTGAAACCCCGGTGGTGCTGGGCCGCGATATCGGTCGCCCCGGCCAGACCCTGCGCGTCACCACCCTGGGGCACCTCACGCCAGACCAGGTGGACATGCGCACCATGGTGCTGATCGGCTCATCCACCACCTGCACATTCCCTCGCGCCGGTGGCGGTGAATGGGTGTACACCCCGCGCTGGTACGGTGCCAAACCCGCCTCCTGAAAACGCCTGGGCGGCTGCACGAAAGCTCCGAATGACAATGGGTGGTTGCCTATTGTCGCTCGGGGCTTTTTCTTTTTTTGGCCACGAAAACCGGAAGGGTTCGAGGAGCACCCCGTCATTGCTGGGCAGGGGTTTTTGCCGTGTGCCGGCAAGCGATGTTTGTGGCATGGAAGAGCCGCCGGTGGCTGGACTAGTGTGGACACAAGCCCCGAGTCGGGGTGTTTGTGGAGAACTGAAAATGGAGCGACATCACAGAAGGATCAACAATACAAAACGGCGCAAGTTGATTGCTGCCTACACATTACCGAGGGCGTCAGGTGCGCAGCCCTCATTGCCCCTCGACACGGAGGACGACTGCAACGCGGCGGTGGTCAACAACGGTGTGATTTCGTTTGCCGAGGGGCTGTCCGGGCTGAACCGGGAATACATCCGTAAAAGCTATCTGCTGGCCAGCAGCTATGTCAGCGATGTATTGAAAATCCACCGAGGTACCGAGGCCTGGTACGACGAATTCATCAAAGTGATGATCGGTTTGGGTTGGCTGCCGGTGCGCAGTCGTTTCGAGCGGGTTTCAAGCTCCGGCAAGGGCCTGACGGTGCAACTTGCGGCGCTGAACATCATCGCCAGCCTGTTGGCGTCGACGTCACTGACCGGGCCGTTGCTCACTGCACTGCCCAAACTGGCCGCTGATGCGCTGGAGGCCCTGAAGCAGCAGCCGGCATCCTTCGAGCTGTTCAAGCGCAATAGCAGCGTGCACGAGGGCGGTGATTTTGGCCTGGCGTCATGCGCCGAAACGGACGGCGAATTGACGATGGTGCTGGTGACTTACAGCACCCATGGCGTGAGCAAGCAGGTTGGGCTGCCTTTTCTGGAATGGGACAGTACCCAGTTCGAGGCTTTCAGCGGGCAGACCTGCCTGGTGCTGAATACCTCGGTGGTCAACGAAAAAACCATCCGACTGATGCGTGAGAGTGCGGGCGACAAGGTGCAGTCGGCGATTGCCAAATACCGCATCTAAGGCACCAGGTAGCCGCGCACCCCAGTAAAGATGATCTGCGCGGCGAGGGCACACACGAACAATCCCATCAAACGACTGACAATCTGCAAGCCCTGGTCACCGAGAATCCGTTCGATACGGTTGGACAGGTACAGCACCACGCCGACCGTGAGGCTGGCCAGGGCGATGCTGAGAATGGCGGTGATCTTGTCATCCCAGTGCGGCTGGCTGACGCCCATGACCAGCAGTGCACCGATGGTGCCGGGGCCGACGGTGAGAGGGATGGTCAGCGGCACGATGGTCACGTCCTGCTGCACGTTGTCGGTCTGCACCGCCGATTTGCCTTGGGCCATGCCCAGGGCGGAGATAAACAGCACACTGCCGGCGCCGATGCGGAAGGCGTCAACGGTGATGCCGAACACGCTGAAGATCACCCGGCCGAACAGGTAGAGCAACACGCTCGACACCAGGGTTGCCAGCGCCACTTTCCAGGCCAGGCGTCGCCGCTCTTTGCTCGAATAACCACGTGTCAGGCTGATAAAGCAGGACAGCACGAAGAACGGGCTGTAGAGCACCAGCATCTTCAGGTAAACGCTGAATAACACGTGGAGCATGGGAGTGGCTCGCGGGCGGGGAAAGTGTGGAGAGTCTATCAGGCGCCAGAGATCAAATGTGGGAGGGGGCTTGCTCCCGATTGCGGTGTAACAGTCAGATTATCTGTAGCCGAACCACCGTCATCGGGGGCAAGCCCCCTCCCACATGGGGACAGCATTTCAAGTCAGGACGGGGCGTGCTCAGGCCGCTGTTGACGCTGCGCCACCCAGAATTCCACCAGCTCACGCAACTGCGACAACTCCACCGGCTTGGCCATATGTCCGTCCATGCCGGCCTGGCGTGCGCGCTCTTTGTGCTCCGAGAGAATATGCGCCGTGAGCGCTACCACGGGTGTGCGAATGCGCTGGTGGCTGACTTCCCACGCCCGCAGTTGCTGGGTGGCCGAGAAACCATCGAGAACCGGCATCTCACAGTCCATCAACACCAGGTCATAACGCTGGGCCTTCATCGCCTCCAGCGCTTCTTCACCATTGCTGGCCGTGTCCGGGTTGAGGTTGAGCTTGCCGAGCATGCCGCGAATCACTTTGGTGGAGATGCTGTTGTCTTCGGCCACCAGGATCCTGAAATCGCTGGGCACGGTCACCGCCGCCGGAACACTGAGGGGCGGACGGGGCTGCGCGCCACCTTTGCTGCGCTGGGTCAACTCGTCGGCCAGGGTGGTCTTGAGGGTGTAACCGGCAACCGGCTTGGCAAGGATGCGTTTGATCCCGCAGTTCCGCGCGATGATCTTGCTCGGCGCATTGCTGATGCCGGTGAGCATGATCAGCAGGATGTCGTGGTTCAGGCTCGGGTCTTCCTTGATCTTCGCCGCCAGTTGCATGCCGGTCATGCCGGGCATGTTCTGGTCCAGCAGCACCACATCGAAGTAATCGCGCAGGTGCGCCTTGGTGCGCAGCAAGGCCAAGGCCTCTTTACCCGACGGTACGGCGCTGACATTCAGGCCCCAGGCCGAGCACTGCTGCACCAGCACTTTGCGGCACGTATCGTTGTCGTCCACGACCAGCACGCGCGCGCCTTTGAGCGGGCCGTCAAGGTCCGAGGTGGGGCGTTCCAGGCGTTCCGGGTCCAGCGGCAGGGTCAGCCATAACGTGCTGCCCTGATGGCTGCCGCTCTTGATGCCGAACTCGCCGTTCATCAACAGGATCAACTGGCGCGCGATCACCAGGCCCAGGTGGCCGCTCAAACGGGTGGCCGAGAGGAAGTTCTTGCTGTGCAGTTCGCTGTGCAGCAGTGCCTCGCGTTCGGTGGCCTCCATTGGCAGGCCGCTGTCCTGCACGGCTATGCGCAGGCGTGGATTGGTGGTGCGGTCGTCCAGGGCGACGACGATCAGCACTTCGCCTTCGTCGGTTTTGTGCAGGGCGTTTTCCAGCAGGCTCAGCAGCGCCTGGCGCAGGCGTGTCGGGTCGCCGCTGATGACGCGGGGTACCTGGGGCTGGATGAAGCTGATCAACTCGACGTTCTGCTGCTCGGCCTTGGCGCGGAAGATGCTCAGGCAATCCTCGATGAGTGCATTGAGGTCGAATTGCACGTCATCCAACTCGATCTGCCCGGATTCGAGCTTGGAGATGTCGAGGATCTCGTTGATCAATGTCAGCAGTTCGTTCCCGGCGCTGTGGATGGTTTGTACGTAGTCGCGCTGCTTCACCGACAGCGGCGTACCCAGCAGCAGTTCGGTCATCCCCAGCACGCCGTTCATGGGGGTGCGGATTTCATGGCTGATCTTGGCCAGGAATTCGGCCTTGGCAGCGATCTCGGCATTGCTGGCGGCCAGGTCGCGGCTGAGGCTGAAGCGGGCCTCGACAATCGCGCGCTGGCGCTCGCCCAGGGCCAGGCTCATCAACAGGCCGCTCAGACAGATAAAGGCCAGCAATGTGACGATCAAATCTTGGGGCGACACCATCGTCAGCCCCAGCAAGGCCGGGAGAATGATCAGCGTGCCGATGTTGAACACCACCATGCCCGCCACGAACAAGCGCGCCGGGCGGTAGCCTTTCTGCCAGTGATACGCCGAGACAAACAGCATGCTCAGGCCCGCCAAGGCCACCAGCGCGTAGGTGATGATGTTCAGCGGCAGGGTACTGACGAACAACAACAGCAGGCCGCACAGCACGATAAACAGGATGTCGGCCATCAATAGTTTGTTCAACGGGTGCGGACCCAGGGGCATGAAGAAGCGATAGGCAAACATCAGCCCGCACGGGGCGGTCAGCAGCAGGGCCAGGTAGGCGCCTGGGGTCTGGACCGCGTGCCAGTTCGGCAGCCATGGGCCTACCAGGTTGAGCAGCAGCGCCAGGCTGAGCATCAGCAGCAGTTCGCAGGCCGCCAGCCACAGGCTGCTGCGCGAGCGGTGGTAAGCGAAGCGCGTGAGGTTGTGCAGGATCAGCATCAGCAGGCAGCCGAACAGCAGGCCGTAGATCAACGTCTGGGTCTGATCGGCGGCGGCCAGCACGGCCGATTCCAAGGTGATATAGGGGCGCAGTTCGTGTTCCGAAACCAGGCGCAGGTAGACGTCGAGGGTCTTTTGGCTCTGGGGCATCGGCAGCATGAAGTCGTTGCTGGGCAGCGGGCGTTCCGCCTGGGGCTGGCGGGTGCCGCTGCTTTGTTGTTCGACCAGGGTGTCGCCGTCCAGCACATAGAGGCTCAGGTGCGCCAGGTCCGGTGCGAATACCCGCAGCACTTGCTCGTGCTTGCCGGGTTGCAGCTTGAAACGTACCCACAACGCGCCGTCCGGTTCCGCGGCGGTAATGCGGTCCAGCTCGATGGGGCTGAATTGATTGGTGTAGCGTGAGGAGCGGATGTCGCTCAGCTGCAGGTCGGCCTGTTCATCAAGCAATACTGCCCAGCCACTGCCTTGCGCGGCGGCCTGGGCCGGGAACAGGCAGAGCAGCGTCAGCAGACTGACAGTGAAACCTATGGCGATCCTGAGCCAGCGCACGGCGAAATCCCTTCGTAGGTTGATGCACGGTTAACTATGCGCGGGGAGGCCTGTATACGGCAAGGGCCAGAAGCCCTTGCCTAACCGAACGGATAGCTAGCGTTACTGGCTTTCGCCACGTTCACGGGCAATGGCGCGGTAGCCGATGTCCGTGCGGTAGAAGCAGCCTTTCCAGTCGATTTTCGCGGCCAGCTTGTACGCCTGTTGCTGTGCAGCGTCGACGCTGGCCCCCATTGCGGTGGCGCACAGCACACGGCCGCCGGCGGTCACGACCTTGCCGTCCTTGAGCGCGGTGCCCGCATGGAACACCTTGCCTTCCAGGGTGGCCGCCGCGTCCAGGCCTTCAATCACATCGCCCTTGGCGTAGTCGGCAGGGTAACCGCCGGCTGCCAGCACGATGCCAACGCTCGGACGTGGATCCCACTGCGCTTCAACCTTGTCCAGGGCCTGGGCGAGGGCGGCTTCCACCAGCAGCACCAGGCTCGATTGCAGGCGCAGCATCACCGGTTGGGTTTCCGGGTCGCCGAAGCGGCAGTTGAACTCGATGACTTTCGGGTTGCCGGCTTTGTCGATCATCAGGCCGGCGTACAGGAAGCCGGTGTACACATTGCCTTCGTCGGCCATGCCGCGCACGGTCGGCCAGATCACCAGGTCCATCACGCGCTGATGCACGTCGGCAGTGACCACCGGGGCCGGGGAGTAGGCACCCATGCCGCCCGTGTTCGGGCCGCTGTCGCCGTCGCCGACGCGTTTGTGGTCCTGGCTGGTGGCCATCGGCAGGACGTTCTTGCCGTCGACCATCACGATAAAGCTGGCTTCCTCGCCGTCGAGGAATTCTTCGATGACCACACGCGACCCGGCGTCACCAAAGGCATTGCCGGCGAGCATGTCACGCACGGCGTCTTCGGCTTCCTGCAAGGTCATGGCGACAATCACGCCTTTACCGGCGGCCAGGCCATCGGCCTTGATCACGATCGGCGCACCTTTTTCACGCAGGTAGGCCAGGGCCGGCTCGATCTCGGTGAAGTTCTGGTAGTCGGCCGTCGGGATCTTGTGGCGCGCCAGGAAATCCTTGGTGAAGGCTTTCGAGCCTTCCAGCTGGGCAGCGCCGGCGGTAGGGCCGAAGCAATCCAGGCCGCGGCTGCGGAACAGGTCCACAACACCCGCCACCAATGGCACTTCCGGACCGACGATGGTCAGGGAGACGTTTTTCTCGGCGAAGTCGGCCAGTTGCTCAAGGGCCAGTACGTCGATGGCGACGTTTTCGCACTTGGCTTCGATGGCGGTACCGGCGTTGCCGGGGGCGACGAAGACTTTCTGGACCCGTGGGTCCTGGGCAACTTTCCAGGCCAGGGCGTGTTCACGGCCACCGCTGCCAATGATCAAAACATTCATTTCAAAAACCTCTGTGAAACGCTGTGCTTTCTGTAGGAGCGAGGGGGACGCCTAGTTCTTGCTCGCGAGGATCGTCAACGATAACGGGGGGTATCTGACTCCCCGTGGCGTTCTCGGGCTTTTCGCGAGCAAGCTCGCTCCTACAGTAGGAAAGCAGGGGTGTTTAGTGACGGAAGTGGCGCATACCGGTGAAGACCATGGCGATGCCGGCTTCATCAGCAGCGGCAATCACCTCGGCATCACGCATCGAGCCGCCCGGTTGGATCACGGCAGTCACGCCCGCTTTGGCGGCGTTGTCCAGGCCATCACGGAACGGGAAGAATGCATCGGACGCCATCACCGAACCGGCCACCTGCAAACCGGCGTGCTCAGCCTTGATCGCGGCGATACGCGCCGAGTTCACGCGGCTCATCTGGCCAGCGCCGACACCGATGGTCTGGCGGTTCTTGGCGTAGACGATGGCGTTGGATTTAACGTACTTGGCCACTTTCCAGGCGAAGATCAGGTCGTTGATCTCTTGCTCGGTCGGGGCGCGCTTGGTCACCACTTTGAGGTCTGCGCTGCCGATCATGCCGATGTCGCGGCTCTGTACCAGCAAGCCGCCATTGACGCGCTTGTAGTCCCAGGCAGCGGCACGTTCAGCCGACCACTCGCCGCAGGCCAGCAGGCGCACGTTGGCTTTAGCCGCCACGATGGCGCGGGCTTCCTCGCTCACGGAAGGGGCGATGATCACTTCGACGAACTGACGCTCGACGATGGCCTTGGCGGTCTCGGCATCCAATTCACGGTTGAACGCGATGATGCCGCCGAAGGCCGATTCGGTGTCGGTGGCGTAGGCCAGTTCGTATGCCTGGCGGATGCCGCCTTCAGCATCCGGGCTCACGGCCACGCCGCACGGGTTGGCGTGCTTGACGATCACGCAGGCCGGCTTGACGAAGCTCTTCACGCATTCCAGCGCGGCGTCGGTGTCGGCCACGTTGTTGTAGGACAGTTCTTTGCCTTGCAACTGGGTCGCGGTGGCGATGCCCACTTCGGCAGGCTTGGCTTCCACGTAGAACGCCGCGCTCTGGTGCGGGTTCTCGCCGTAGCGCATTTCCTGGGCCTTGATGAACTGGCTGTTGAAGGTGCGCGGGAATTGGCTACGCCCTTCAGTGCTCAGGGTTTCGGCGGCCTGGTTCACGGTGCCCATGTAGTTGGCGATCATGCCGTCATAGGCGGCGGTGTGTTCGAACGCCTTGAGCATCAGGTCGAAACGCTGGGCGTAGGTCAGGCCGCCGGCTTTCAGGCTTTCCAGCACTTGGGCGTAGTCGCCGGCGTTGACCACGATGGCCACGTCTTTGTGGTTCTTGGCCGCCGAGCGAACCATGGTCGGGCCGCCGATATCGATGTTTTCGATGGCGGTCGGCAGGTCGCAGCCTGGCTTGTTGATGGTGGCTTCGAACGGGTAGAGGTTAACGGCCACCAGATCGATCGGCTTGATGCCGTGCTCGGTCATGATGGCGTCGTCGATGCCGCGACGACCGAGGATGCCGCCGTGGATTTTCGGGTGCAGGGTCTTGACGCGACCGTCCATCATTTCTGCGAAGCCGGTGTAGTCCGCCACTTCCACTGCGGCCACGCCGTTGTCCTGCAGCAGTTTGAAGGTCCCGCCCGTGGAGAGGATTTCCACACCCAGGGCTTCCAGCTCCCGGGCAAATTCGAGGATCCCGGTCTTGTCGGAGACACTGATCAAGGCGCGGCGGATCGGCAGGCGGGTAGTCTGGTCGGTCATTTCAATTTCCATCAAAAGCAAAGGAGTCAGCAAAAAAGGCGACCGGTTTTACGCGGGCGCCTTTCTGGTTTGATTGAATGCTTACAGCAAATCGTATTGCTTGAGCTTTTTGCGCAAGGTGCCACGGTTGAGGCCCAGCAGCTCACTGGCTTTGGTCTGGTTGCCCTTGACGTAGTTCATCACGCTTTCGAGCAGGGGCGCCTCGACTTCGGAGAGCACCAGGTTGTACACGTCCGTGACGGAAGCGCCCTCAAGGTGGGCGAAATAATTATGCAGCGCCTTCTCGACACTCCCGCGAAGGGTCTGGCCTTCTTCGCTCGGCGTGTTGAGGTGCTGTTTTAAATTGACGTTGTCGCTCACGGGTGTTGTTCCACTCACTAAAGTCTCGGTCATCATCGTCATGCGGCCACCCATTCTCCGTCCCCTGCTCTCAGGCTCTTGTCTCGTTCGGCAAAAAACTCACGAACGGCGGTGACCTGTGCTTGCGTTTCATCCAAACGATTGAAGCCGGCGCGAAACTCCCTGGCGCCCGGCAGGGTTGCGAGATACCAACCCACATGCTTGCGAGCAATACGCACGCCCATCACCTCTCCATAGAAGGTGTGAAGTGCAGCCAGATGCTCTAGCAGAATACGTTCCACCTCGACCAGTTCCGGCGCCGGCAGGACTTCACCCGTACGCAGAAAATGCTCGATCTCACGAAAAATCCACGGTCGCCCCTGTGCGGCCCGGCCAATCAACACACCATCGGCACCGGTGGCTTGCAGCACGCGCCGGGCTTTTTCGGCTGAGTCGATGTCGCCATTGGCAAATACCGGCATCGACACCGCCTGCTTGATCGCGGCGATGGTGTCGTACTCGGCTTCACCGGTGTAAAGGTCGGCGCGGGTGCGGCCATGCACTGCCAGCGCTGTAATGCCTGCCTGTTCGGCGATCTTCGCCACCGTCAGGCCGTTCTTGTTGTCCCGGTCCCAGCCGGTACGAATCTTCAGGGTCACCGGCACATCCACTGCGGCAACAACGGCCTGCAGGATCTCGGCAACCAACTGCTCATCCTTCAACAGCGCGGAACCGGCGGCCTTGTTGCAGACCTTCTTGGCCGGGCAGCCCATGTTGATATCGATGATCTGTGCGCCCAACTCCACGTTGGCTCGGGCCGCATCCGCCAGCATTTGCGCATCACCGCCGGCGATCTGTACCGAGCGGGGCTCGGGATCACCTTCGTGGATCATGCGCATCCGCGATTTGCGGGTGTTCCACAAGCTCATGTCGCTGGTGACCATTTCCGAGACTACTAGACCCGCGCCCAAACGCTTGCACAGCTGACGAAAGGGCTGGTCGGTGACGCCCGCCATCGGGGCGAGAATCAAGCCGTTCTGCAATGTATATGGGCCGATGCGTACCGCCGACATAGGACTTCCCTGTTGTGGGGCCGGATCATTAGAGTTCGAAAAAGGGTTGGCATGATACCCGCTCTCGATGACTGGATAAAGGCTGAATTGGATAAAATCTGAACAGTTATTTCTTTATCGCCGCCGGTTTGGATGGGCGGCGCCCAGTCAATAATCCACCGTCAAGCTTCGGTGCGTGAGCCGATTCACTCGGGCGAGTGGAAGCTCAAGCTGTAATTCACGGCTTTATTGCCCGGATCGAGGATGTCCAGGGAGATATGGATCGGGGTCTGTGATGGCATTTCGCTCACCCCAGCCAACTCGCCACTCAGGTATTCGGCGGGCTTGAAGCGACGACTGGCAATCAGGTTGCCGTTGATGTCGGCGAAACGCAGCTCCAGCAGCGGAAAGGGCTGGGAGAACGTCGCGCGGTTATAGATGATCGCATCCACCACCAGCGCCCCGGCGAACTCGGGGTGGCTGCGTACCACCAGGTTGCTGCTCTTGATATGGGCGATATCGACCCGCGACGGCACCGTGCAGCCCAGTGTGGGGCACAGTTGCTGGAACCACGGGCGGTAAGCGTCCTGGCGGGCCAGATCGTCGAATTGATAGGCAATGTACTGCGCGGCCAGGCCGGCGGCGGCGATGAGTACCAGCAGCATCCAGATCAGGCGGCGTCCCAGGCCCTGCGGGCGTTTTTGCGCGTACAAGTGCAGAGGGTCGTCTTCCAGGTCCTGGAGCAGGTCGTCATGGACGCCGGCCTCGGGGCGTGGGCGCTTGCGACGGGATTGCGCGCGCTCTTCGGGCTGCGCTTCATCCGCTGCTGCTGTCAGGGGCGTGAACGGCGGGTCGGTGTGTTCATCGTCCGGGGTTGAGCGCAGCGCTGGCTCATCGTCGCTGTCGTCGATGTGCAACGACACGGATGGCTCGGTGCGTTGCCTGGTCGCAGGGGCTTTGCTCGGTTCAGGTTCTTCTTCGGAAGCGTTGGCGCGTTCTTCAGCCGGCTCGCTGAACAGGCTGGCGGCCCATTTTTCTTCTTCGGCCTTGACGGTTTCGCGGCTGGCGCTGAGGGCGTCTTCTTTCTGCCGACGGTCGGCGCCGGGCTGGCGGCGTTCCGCGCCTACGGGCTGGGTATGCTGAATCTCGCGGCGTTCCAGCTTGGCCAGTTCCTTGTCCAGGTCCAGGTTGTCCAGGTCCAGCTCTTCGGCGCTCCACTGCTTCTGGCTGATTGCCCGCTGTGGCTCAGGCGCTGCTTCGCGCGCGGGCTCGATCGCGGCCGGTTGCTCCGGCGCAGGCGCCTGGGCGCGCTGCTCCAGCAACTGGCGGGCAGCGTTGAAGACTTGCAGGCACGAGCCGCAGCGAACCACGCCGCGAGCCACGCTCAATTGGGCGTGATTGACGCGAAAGCGGGTTTGGCAATGCGGGCATTGGGTGACGAAACTGTCGGT
Source organism: Pseudomonas sp. SJZ103 (assembly GCF_007828335.1). Taxonomy (NCBI): domain Bacteria; kingdom Pseudomonadati; phylum Pseudomonadota; class Gammaproteobacteria; order Pseudomonadales; family Pseudomonadaceae; genus Pseudomonas; species Pseudomonas sp. SJZ103. The sequence goes on along the minus strand of NZ_VIUN01000003.1, from coordinate 48,361 downwards.
CATGCGGCCATCCGATTCAGGCAAGCGCTCATTCTAGCGCCGACGTCCGCTGATGCGTACCCAGCCATCACGGTTAGCGATCGGATCCAGCTCGAAATCCTTGGCGTAGGCGGCGGCGACGTCTTCGCCTTGCTCGGCGAGGATGCCCGACAGCGCCAGGCGCCCACCCGGCTTGACCAGGCTCGACAGTTGCGGCGCCAGGGAAACCAGCGGGCCGGCGAGGATATTGGCGACCAGCACGTCGGCCTGCACCTGGGGCAAATCCTGCGGCAGGTAGAGCGGGAATTTACCTTCAGGAATGTTGTTGCGCCCGGCGTTATCGCGGGAGGCTTCCAGGGCCTGCACGTCGATGTCGGTGCCCACGGCTTCTTTGGCGCCCAGCAACAGGGCGGCAATCGCCAGGATCCCCGAGCCGCAGCCGAAATCCAGCACGTGGCTGTCAGTCAGGTCCTGGCCGTCCAGCCACTCCAGGCACAGCGCGGTGGTGGGGTGGGTACCGGTGCCGAATGCCAGGCCCGGATCCAGCAGCAGGTTGACCGCGTCCGGCTCCGGGGCGGCATGCCAGCTCGGCACGATCCACAGGCGCTGGCCGAAGCGCATCGGCTGGAAGTTGTCCATCCAGCTGCGTTCCCAGTCCTGGTCTTCGATGATTTCGCTGTGATGCTCAGGCAATGGGCTGCCGGTGAGCAACTCCATATGGGCCAGCACGGCGGCGGCATCGGCGCCGTCTTCGAACAGGGCCAGCAGGTGAGTGTGGGACCACAGCGGGGTGGTGTTCAGCTCGGGTTCGAAGATCGGCTGGTCTTCGGCGTCCATGAAGGTGACCGAGACGGCGCCCACTTCGAGGAAAGCGTCTTCGTAGGTTTCGGCTTGTTCTGGGCTGATGGCGAGACGGACTTGCAGCCAAGGCATGGCGGGCACCTTTGAAAAAATGAGTGTGCAGCCGGGTAGGCTGCGAAAGCGCGCAAGTTTACGCGAGCGGCGGGCAGAAGACGACACTACTGACTGCACGCCGGTCAAATGTGGGAGGGGGCTTGCCCCCGATTGCAGTGTGTCAGTCTCAGTATCTGTAACTGATCCACCGCTATCGGGGGGCAAGCCCCCTCCCACATTTGGACTGTGTACATCTTCAAAATAGAGGGCCCACAAACAACAAAGCCGCCCGAAGGCGGCTTTGTTGGGTGGAGCACTTACTGGTTGGCCAGCTTGTGTTCCAGGTAGTGAATGTTCACACCACCTTCGCAGAAGCCTTCATCACGAACCAGGTCCCGGTGCAGCGGGATGTTGGTCTTGATGCCGTCGACCACGATTTCGTCCAGGGCATTGCGCATACGGGCCATGGCCTCGTCGCGGGTGGCGCCCCAGGTGATCAGCTTGCCGATCAGCGAGTCGTAGTTGGACGGAACCTTGTAGCCGCTGTACAGGTGCGAATCGACGCGAACGCCGTTGCCGCCCGGAGCATGGAAGTGCTTGACCAGGCCTGGACTTGGGATAAAGGTCTTCGGGTCTTCGGCGTTGATCCGGCACTCCAGGGAGTGGCCATGGATCTTCACGTCGTCCTGGGTGAAGGACAGCACGTTACCGGCGGCGATGCTGAGCATCTCCTTGACGATGTCGATACCGGTGACCATCTCCGACACCGGGTGCTCTACCTGCACACGAGTGTTCATCTCGATGAAGTAGAAGCGGCCGTTCTCGTAGAGGAACTCGAAGGTGCCGGCGCCGCGGTAGTTGATGTCGATGCACGCCTTGACGCAGCGAGCCAGGACTTCCTGGCGAGCGGTTTCGTCCAGGCCCGGTGCCGGTGCTTCTTCCAACACCTTCTGGTGACGACGTTGCAGCGAGCAATCGCGGTCGCCCAGGTGGATGGCGTGACCCTGGCCGTCGGACAGTACCTGCACTTCCACGTGACGTGGGTTGGTCAGGTACTTCTCGAGGTAGACCATCGGGTTGCCGAACCAGGCAGCCGCTTCGGAGCGAGTCTGCTTGGCCGCTTCGATCAGCTCTTCTTCCTTGTGCACCACGCGCATGCCGCGACCACCACCGCCACCGGCGGCCTTGATGATCACTGGGTAACCGACTTCGCGACCAATGCGCAGTGCGGTTTCCTCGTCTTCAGGCAGTGGGCCGTCGGAGCCCGGAACGGTTGGCACGCCGGCGGCGATCATGGCGTCCTTGGCCGATACCTTGTCGCCCATCAGGCGAATGGTTTCGGCTTTCGGGCCGATGAAGGCAAACCCGGATTTTTCCACCTGTTCGGCGAAATCGGCGTTTTCCGCGAGGAAGCCGTAGCCCGGGTGGATGCCATCAGCGCCGGTCACTTCTGCTGCGGCGATGATGTTCGAGACTTTCAGGTACGAGTTCGTGGCCAGTGGCGGGCCAATGCAGATGCTTTCGTCCGCCAGTTTCACGTGCATCAATTCGGTATCGGCCGTCGAGTAAACAGCGACGGTCTTGATGCCCTCTTCCTTACAGGCGCGCAGGATACGCAGCGCGATCTCGCCGCGGTTGGCGATCAGGACTTTTTGCAGTTTCTTCGCAGGTTTCAACATCGAAGGCGCTCCGCGGTTCAAACGATGGTGAACAGCGGCTGGTCGTACTCAACCGGCTGACCGTTTTCTACCAGGATGGATTCGATGACGCCGGCTTTTTCGGCCGTGATGTGGTTCATCATCTTCATCGCTTCAACGATGCAGATGGTGTCGCCCACTTTCACGGTCTTGCCCACTTCAACGAAGGCTGGCGAGGTCGGTGCCGGGGTGCGGTAGAACGTACCGACCATTGGCGACTTGACCACGAAACCGTTCAGCGCAGGGGCTGCCGGTGCGGCAGGTGCAGCGGCAGCAGCAGGCGCGGCGACCGGAGCAGCAGCTGGTGCCGGTGCCTGCATCTGTGGCGCGTAGAACTGTTGGGCCGGGGTCTTGCTGTGGCGGCTGATCCGTACGGACTCTTCGCCTTCCTTGATTTCCAGCTCGTCGATACCGGATTCTTCCAGCAGTTCGATCAGTTTCTTAACTTTACGGATATCCATGAATCATCAACTCCCAAGGGTCGGTCAGGGGCGCTTGGCCTGTTCTTCAAGCTGTTCCAGGGCGGCCTCCAGGGCCAGTCGGTAACCGCTGGCGCCAAGGCCGCAGATCACTCCTACCGCAACGTCGGAGAAGTAGGAGTGATGGCGGAAAGGTTCGCGTTTGTGCACGTTCGATAAATGCACTTCGATGAATGGGATGCTCACCGCCAGCAGCGCGTCACGTAATGCAACACTTGTGTGCGTAAAAGCGGCGGGATTGATCAGGATAAAGTCCACGCCTTCGCCACGCGCGGCATGGATGCGATCAATCAATTCATACTCGGCATTGCTTTGCAGGTAGAGCAGATGGTGGCCGGCTTCACGTGCCCGTCGTTCCAGGTCAAGGTTGATCTGATCGAGGGTTACTGCCCCGTAGACGCCCGGTTCACGGGTGCCGAGCAGGTTCAGGTTGGGTCCGTGAAGAACCAGTAAGGTCGCCATCGGCTGTTCCTTGTTATTGATGTGGGCAAGGCAGAACCCGGCGACTATGCCGCAAAGCCTTTGTGACTGTCCAGTTCTATGCAGTAGGCGGCACGATTAGCGAGGATTGCGCAAAATTTGTGACTGGGGGTCGGGATCCGGTCATTGGTAATACGCCCTTGAATCCCGTGGAGATCAAATGTGGGAGGGAGCAAGCCCCCTCCCACATTATTTGATTTTGGATCTTCAGGGGGCAGGTCAGACACGGAACGCCTGCACAGCCGTATTAAGCTGCCCACCCAGCACCAGCAAATGCTCACCCTGGCTGCGGCCCTGGCCGATGCGCAGCAGGTTGTCCTCACCCAGCTGATGAATCCGTTCGCTGTTATCGCGAATCTCACTCACGGCGCCACTTTGCTGCGCCGTTACATCGGCAATGCGCACGGCGGTGGCGGAAATGGTCTGGATCGCGCCGACGATTTCATCCAGTGCGCCATCTGCCGCCTGGGCTTGCTGGGCGGTGGCCTCGGCGTGTTCGACCTGGGCGCGCATGCCCTGCACCGATTGGTGTGCAGCGGTTTGCAGGCCGGTGATCAAGCCCTGGATCTCGGCGGTGGCGCCAGCGGTGCGTTGGGCCAGGGTGCGCACTTCGTCGGCGACTACGGCAAAACCGCGCCCGGCCTCACCGGCGCGTGCGGCTTCGATGGCGGCGTTGAGCGCCAGCAGGTTGGTCTGGTCGGCAATCGAGCGAATCACGGTCAATACGCCGCCAATGGTGGCGGACTCTTCGGCAAGTTTCTCGATCATCTGCGCATTTTGCTGCACTTCACCCACCAGCGCGTGCAGGCCGGTCAGGCTCAGGCCGATCACGCGCTGACCTTGCTCGACCGCCTGGCCTGCGCTGCGGCTGGCACCGGCGGCCTGGCTGGCATCGCCGGCGACTTGCTGGATGGTGGCTTCCAGTTCGCCCAGGGAATCACGAATCTGCGCGGTATCCCCGGCCTGGCGTTCGGCTCCGTCGTGCAGGCCACTGCTCAGTTCGGCCAAGGCGCGGCTGCTGCCGGCCACTTCTTCGGCATTGCCACGGATGGTACCCACCAGGTCCACCAGATAGGCGCGCAAGCGGTTAAGGGATGCTTCGATGTCGCGCAGTTCGCGATTGGTCTTGCCCACGATAATCGGCTGGCTGAAATCGCCTTCGCCCCAGGTCGACAAGGCCGGGGCCAGGTTGGTCAGCACCCGCGCCAGGCGGCGTTGCAGGGTGTCGATCAGCAGGGCGATCAGCAGGATCAGGCCGATCATCACGCCTTGTATCAGGCGCACTTCGCCCTGGATCTTGCCGTGTTGCGCGCGCACCACCGGCTCCAGGCCGGCGATCGCCTGTTGAACGGCAGCGATTTTCAAATGGGTGGCAGCGGCCAGGTCGGCGCGTTGCTGGATCTGCGTGCGGGTGCGCTGGAGTTCGGCGGGGTAGCGGGCCAGCAGGCCGTTGAGTTCGCGCTTGAGGTCGACGCCGGTGTCCTGGACTTCGGCTTTTTGCGTATTTTCCAGGCCCATCAAGGCCGAAAAATCATCGGTGTTGGATTCTGCGCTGGCTTTTACCCCGAGCAGTGGCAGTTGTTCGAGCAGATCTGCCTGGCTGCGCATATTGCCGACTTCACGCTCTACATCGTCCGCCAGTTCCGCGCGACCGCTGCTCACCAGTTTGCCGCGGGCCAGGGACAGCTTGCCCAGGTGTTGCGAGGCGGCCAGCAGTGGTGGCAGGTAGCGCGCGGCTTCGGGGGTGTTGACGCCCATTGCGTACTGGCTCAGTTGCTCCAGATTGGCGCCCAGCTCCCGCTCGGCTTGCAGCAACAAGGCTTGCGGGTCGCCCGCCAACTTACCGGCCGCCAGCAGGTCGGTCTTGCTGAAGGTATCCAGGTCCGCGAGGCTGGGGCGCAGGTTTTGCGCGAGGTCGGTTGGCAGTTCATCCAGGTGCTGCAACAGGCTTTCCAGGCTCTGGCTGGCGCTGCTCAAGCGCAATGCATCACCGCTGGCCAGGTAGTCGTCGATATTGCGCGCGGCCTGGTTCTGAAAGGTCTGTGACAGACCGAGGTAGCGTTCCATCAGCAAATAAGGGCGTTCCAGCGCCCGTTGCGACCACCACAGCGTCGCTCCAAGCGCCAGGCAAACGGCCACCAGCAGGAGGGTATTGAGATTGGTCAGCAGCTTCAGGCGCATGCGGGATATCAACCGACGGCAAAAGGTAAGTGCCTGAAGTTATTGCGTTTTCATTACAGGGTTATGACGGAATCACTGGATTCTGGTGAAAAGATGGCACTTTGCCTTTGCGTGCGCGCCGCTTGCACGCGGTTACGCCCGGCATGCTTGGCGCGGTACAGCGCCTCGTCGGCCTGGGCGGCCATCATCAGGCTGTCGGAGTCGTCGCACAGCTCCACCACCCCGGCGCTGAAGGTGCACCACAAGTCCTGGGGCTGGGCCGGGTAGTGAATTTCGGCAAAGCGCCCACGAATTTCATCCAGCACCTTGCAGGCCGATTCCAGGTCGGTGTCGGGCATCACGATGGCGAACTCTTCACCGCCATAGCGGCCGATGTAATCGGTCTTGCGCAGGCGTTGCTTGAGAAACAGCGCCAGGCTCTTGATCACGCGGTCACCCATGGGGTGGCCGTGGCTGTCATTGACCCGCTTGAAGTGGTCGATGTCGAGCATGGCAAAGCTCAACGGCTTGTTCTCGCGGCGCGCGCGGAAGCTGCAGTCTTCGAGCAATTGCAGGATATGGGTGTGGTTGTACAGCCCGGTCAGGCTGTCGCGCACCATCCGCGCCTTGAGGTTACGCGCACGGGCGGCGCGGTTGCGCACCGTGGTGATCAGGTGGCGCGGCTTGATCGGTTTGGTGAGAAAGTCGTCGCCGCCTTCGCTCATGGCGTCCAGCTGCTTGTCCAGGTCGTCTTCGGCCGACAGGTAGATGATCGGCACACTGACGTAACGGTCATTGTGGCGAATGACCTTGGCCAGTTCGGTGCCGGTACAGGCCGGCATGTACATGTCGAGGATAATCAGGTCGGGCTGGAAGTCCGCCAGCTCGGCCATGGCCTGGATCGGCTCGATCAAGGTACGGGTGACGATGCCGGCACTGTTGAGCAACCGCTCAGTGTGCAGCGCCTGGGCCCGCGAGTCATCGATGATCAGCACTTTGTATGGTTCGTACTGGGCGACGCAGGTCAGCACTTCGATCTTTTCCAGCAGGCTGGAGGCTTCCAGCGTGCCGGTGAGGAATTCCTGGCCGCCGGCGCGCACGGCGGCGAGGCGAGTGGGGGTGTCGGTTTCATGCAGGCTGAAAAACAACAGCGGCAGCTTATGCTCCAGGCCTTCCTGGGCCTCGGCCGCGAGCCTGAGGCCCAGACCGGCGCCACAGAAATCCACGTCCATGACAATGACTGAGGGCAGGCGCTCGCTCATCGAGGTGCGAAACGCCGCCACGCTGTCCAGGGAGTGGGCGCTCATGCCAAAGAATTCCAGCTGCTTGGCCAGGCGCTCGGCGCGGTCGTGATCGGCCAGCATCACGTAGATCGGCTTGCGCATCGGCGGCAGGAAGGTTTGTTCCAACTGGTCGCCCTGGCGCAGGCCGGTGCGGGACAAGCGCTGCATCAAGCGGTTGAGTTCGGTGATCAAGTGGCTACTCAAGCGTCCGCGGTTTTCGTCCACCGCCTTGAGTGAGTCACCGATGTGCCGCGCCAACTGGCCGTGCTCGGGTTGTTCGAAGCGCTCGGCAAAGCGCAGCAGGCGCAGGTTGGCTTCGCTGAGTTCGGAGAGGTCGGCGCTTGACCATTCGCTGCGTTGCAGGCGCTGCCAGATCTCAAGAATTTGACGTGCCTGATGAATTACCCGCTGGGCAAAATGCTGCTTGAGACGCTCACGGCTGGGGTCTTCTGGCTCGGTCATATCCTGACTACTAGTTAGGGTGCATGCTGAGGTCGAACTGATGGCTCTATGCTAGCACCTCTTTTCAATGGGATGAGTGTCATATGTCAATTAACTGCGTGTCCCTGATATTCAGTGGGTGACCTGATGGTCGCGCAGCTTAAAAGGCGTGCATCCTTTATAGTCGAATGCTTCCCGTCTGCACGTTTGGTGAAAAGCCCCGCATGGGCGGGCACGATGGGGTAGGGTTGTGGTCGGAGTGTTTGAACGCACGCCCTCAATTCAAGTGCATGAACTCAAGTGATTGAAAGGATATCGCCATGCTGGACTGGAAAAACCGTGCGGGCAGTGCCAAAGGCCCTGCCCCTGAGCCCAAGTCGGCCAACCGCAGCTATTTTCGTACTTTGCTGATGAGCCGAGCCATGCTCAGCGTGCTCGGCCTGTATCTGTTGGTCACCGGCGCCCTGGGCTGGTACTGGAGCGAAGAGCCGGCGCTGTTCCCGGTCCAGCAGAATGCGCAGCTTGCCGCCGAGAAGGAAGGCAAGCAGATGGTGTTGGGCTATACCACCGTCGAAACCCTCAAGACCGTGGTCGGCACGTTGCTGAACAAGCCCGGTGGCTATATTTCCAACGACCGTTTCCCGCCGGGCCTGTGGATGGACAACATGCCGAGCTGGGAGTACGGCGTGCTGGTGCAGGTGCGCGACCTGACCCGCGCCCTGCGTAAAGACTTCGCCCGCTCCCAGTCGCAGTCGGCCGAAGACGCCGATCTGGCCAAGGCCGAGCCGCGTTTTAACTTCGACAACAAGAGCTGGGTGCTGCCCTCCAGTGAGTCGGAGTACCAGGAAGGCATCAACTCCCTGAACCGCTATGAAGCGCGCCTGTCCGACCCGAATCAGCGTGGCGCCTTGTTCTATGCCCGCGCCGACAACCTGAACAACTGGCTGGGCGATGTGGCCACCCGCCTGGGTTCGCTGTCGCAACGCCTGTCGGCCAGCGTGGGCCGGGTCAAATTGAACACCGCACTGAAAACCGAAGCCCTGGCGCCGGGTGAAGTGCCGCAGGTCGACGAAGAAGTGGTGGAAACCCCATGGATGCAGATCGATAACGTGTTCTACGAAGCCCGTGGCCAGGCCTGGGCGCTGTCCCACCTGTTGCGTGCCATCGAAGTCGACTTTGCCGACGTGCTGGCCAAGAAAAACGCCACCGTCAGCGTGCGCCAGATCATTCGTGAGCTGGAGGCTTCGCAAGAGCCGGTATGGAGTCCGATGATCCTCAACGGCAGCGGCTTTGGCGTGTTGGCTAACCATTCGCTGGTAATGGCCAACTACATTTCCCGGGCCAACGCGGCGGTGATCGATTTGCGTCAACTGCTCAACCAGGGTTAATGATGGACGCGACTCAAAAGGAGGCTGCGCACCGCGTAGCCTCCGATGCCGAACTGATCTGCTGGGTCGACGAGCAGGACAACCTGCTCGGCCACCTCGTCAGGTCAGACCTGCGCCAGCGCGGCCTGATCGGCCGTTGCACCTTTATCTTCCTGTTCAATTCCAAGGGTGAGCTGTGTGTGCATCGGCGCACCCTGAGCAAGGCCCTGTACCCGGGTTTCTGGGATACGGCGGCGGGCGGGATGGTCGCGGCGGGCGAATCCTACGCGTTGTCGGCTGCCCGCGAGCTCGAAGAGGAACTGGGTGTCGGCGGGGTGGAATTGATCGAACATGACCATTTCTATTTCGAAGATGGCGACAGCCGACTCTGGTGCAAATCCTATTCCGCGACCTGGCACGGGCCTCTGCGCCTGCAGCCTGAAGAAGTCATGGAAGCGCGCTTTTTGCCCGTTGAAACGGTCCTGCAGGAAGCGCAGCAAAAGCCTTACTGCCCGGACGCCCAAGAGGGGCTGCGGCGCTATCTGGCCTCACGTCGCTAAAGCTGCATAAATTGGCGCCATTTGGCTCTTAGCAAGTCGGCTTTTTGCCGTTACACTGCGCGACTTTTCACCCGAACCGCCTTGGCGGCTCGGTAGCGCTGCCCCTGCCTGAGTGGGGCTTCGCGGTCGGTCGTCCCTTAGCGGAGGCCGATCAGTCTTTGTCCTCCCGAGAGGATTGCCGGTGGCCAAAAAAGCCGCATCCTTCGCCGCCCTCGGCGGCCTGGTATTTTCCACCGACGCAGGTCGACACTGCCCGGACTGTCGTCAGCCCGTGGATTCGTGTACCTGCAAACAGACCCTGATCCCCGAAGGCGACGGTATTGCCCGCGTGCGCCGCGAAAGCAAAGGCCGTGGCGGCAAGACGGTGACCACTATCACCGGCGTGCCCCTGGCTGAAGACGCGCTCAAGGAATTGGCCACCACGCTGAAAAAGCGCTGTGGCACCGGTGGCGCGTTGAAAGACGGGGTTATCGAGATCCAGGGCGATCACGTCGAACTGCTGTTGGCCGAGCTGATCAAGCTCGGTTACAAGGCCAAGAAGTCCGGCGGCTGAAAGCCTCTTCCCAACCTGTGTCTAAACTCTGTCCTGCGAGTGGGGTCTACCTTGCTTACAGGCAAATCGTCATTTTCATTCTTTAGACTGCGCCAGCCTCGAACGCGAGGCGGCGCCTTCGCCTTCATTTATAGGGGACTTCGATGTCCGTACGACGCACACGCAAAGACGATGGCAGCCAATGGACAGTTGCGGACAGCCGCAGTGTTTACGGGATTCGCCATTGGGGGGCCGGGTATTTCGCGATCAATGATGCCGGTCGCGTTGAAGTCCGTCCGAACGGCCCGAACAGCACGCCTGTCGACCTGTACGAACAAGTCGACCAGTTGCGCAAGAGCGGCCTGTCGTTGCCATTGCTGGTGCGCTTCCCCGATATCCTGCAAGACCGTGTCCGCCAGTTGACCGGTGCCTTTGACGCCAACATCGAGCGCCTGGAATACCAGAGCAAGTACACCGCGCTGTACCCGATCAAAGTGAACCAGCAGGAAGCGGTGATCGAAAACATCATCGCCACCCAGAACGTGTCTATCGGTCTGGAAGCCGGTTCCAAGCCTGAGCTGCTGGCCGTACTGGCCCTGGCGCCGAAGGGCGGCACCATCGTCTGCAACGGTTATAAAGACCGCGAGTTCATCCGCCTGGCGCTGATGGGCCAAAAGCTCGGCCACAACGTATTTATCGTGATCGAGAAAGAATCCGAAGTTGAACTGGTGATCGAGGAGGCCGCCAGCCTCAAGGTCAAGCCACAGGTGGGCCTGCGTGTGCGGCTGTCGTCCCTGGCGTCGAGCAAGTGGGCGGACACCGGTGGCGAGAAGTCCAAGTTCGGTTTGTCGGCGGCGCAACTGCTGTCGGTGGTCGAGCGCTTCCGCGCGGCGGGCCTGGACCAGGGCATCCGCCTGCTGCACTTCCACATGGGTTCGCAGATCGCCAACCTGGCCGACTACCAGCATGGGTTCAAGGAAGCCATTCGTTACTACGGCGAATTGCGCAACCTCGGCCTGCCGGTGGACCACATCGACGTGGGCGGCGGCCTGGGCGTGGATTACGACGGTACTCACTCGCGTAACGCCAGCTCGATCAACTACGACATGGACGACTACGCCGGTGTGGTCGTGGGCATGCTCAAGGAATTCTGCGACGCGCAGAGCCTGCCGCACCCGAATATCTTCTCCGAAAGCGGCCGCTCCCTGACCGCCCACCACGCCATGCTGGTGGTGCAGGTGACCGACGTCGAGAAACACAACGACGAAATCCCGGTCATCGAAAACAAGGAAAGCCTGCCTGAAACCGTGCAATGGCTGGTAGACCTGCTCGGCCCGACCGACATCGAAATGGTCACCGAAACCTACTGGCGCGCCACTCACTACATGAGCGACGTGGCCACCCAGTATGCCGACGGCAAACTGACCCTGGCCGAGAAAGCCCTGGCCGAACAGTGCTACTTCGCCGTGTGCCGTCGCCTGCATAACTCGCTCAAAGCCCGCCAGCGCTCGCACCGCCAGGTGCTGGACGAACTCAACGACAAGCTGGCCGACAAGTACATCTGCAACTTCTCCGTGTTCCAGAGCCTGCCGGACACCTGGGCCATCGGCCAGGTCCTGCCGATTTTGCCGCTGCACCGCCTCGACGAAGAACCGCTGCGCCGCGCGGTGCTGCAAGACCTGACCTGCGACTCCGACGGCAAGATCAAGCAATACGTCGACGAGCAGAGCATCGAGACCAGCCTGCCGGTCCACGCCTTGAACGACGGTGAAGACTACCTGCTGGGTATCTTCCTGGTTGGCGCCTATCAGGAAATCCTTGGCGACATGCACAACCTGTTCGGCGACACCGACTCGGTGAACATCTATCAGCGCGAAGACGGCTCGGTGTACAGCGCCGGCATCGAGACCCACGACACCATCGAAGACATGCTGCGCTATGTGCACTTGTCGCCGGAGGAGTTGATGACTCACTACCGTGACAAGTGCGCCAGCGCGAAGATCAGTGCCAGTGAGCGTACGCAGTTCCTCGACGCGTTGCGTCTTGGCTTGACTCGTTCTTCCTACTTGTCCTCGTAAAAAATGTGGAAGGGGGCTTGCCCCCCTTCCACATTAGGATTGCATTTCTTCAGTTAACCCCCAGCCACAGCCCCTGCCGATTCAGACGCCAGGCTATCGCCCACAGCGTCAGGCTGCGCACTGCCATGAACAGCAGGAAGGTTATCCACAGCCCGTGGTTACCCAACCCCTGTAATGCCCAAGCGATTGGCAGCGTCAGCAATACCGTCAGCAACATTCCATCGCGCATCTCTCGTGCCCGAGTAGCGCCGATAAACAACCCATCCAACAGATAACTCCACACCGCAATCAACGGCAGTACCGCCAGGTATGGCAGGTAGATATCGGCGGTTTCGCGCACGCTGGGGATATCGGTCTGCATGGCGATAAACAGGTGGCCGGCGACAGTGAAGAGCAGGGCGAAGCCGACGCTGGCGATCAATGACCAGCCGCCGGCAACCACCAGGGAGCGGCGTAAGGATTGGCGATCATGGGCGCCGATGGCATGGCCGTATAGGGCCTCGACCGCATGGGCCAGACCGTCCAACGCATGAGCGGTCAGTAACAAGCCATTGAGCAATAGAGCATTGGCCGCCACGGTGGCATCGCCCAGGCGTGCGCCTTGCACCGTGATCATGAAAAACACCGACTGCAACGCCAGGCTGCGGATAAAAATGTCGCGGTTCACCGCGAGCAACGGGCGCCAGCTTTCCCAAAGCTTCAACGCGGCCCAGGCGATATGCCCGGGGTAGGCGCGCAGGGCTTTTCGCGTGAGGGCCAGACCGAGCAAGGCGCCGGTCCATTCGGCGATCACCGACGCGCGGGCGGAGCCGACCACACCCCAGTCCAGCCCGAGGACGAACCACAGGTTGAGGGCAATATTCACCAGGTTGGTGGTCAATAGAATCGCCAGCGGCGCGCGGGCGTTTTGCGTGCCCAGGAACCAGCCCACCAGCGCATAACTGGCCAGCGCGGCAGGCAGGCCGAACAGGCGGGTGTGGAAGAACTCGCGGGTCAGTTGGTTGAGTTCGGGGGAGGGCTGCATCCACTCCAGGGCTAGATGGCTCAGTGGAATGCCGACGGTGCCGAGCAGCATCGCCAACCCCAGCGCCAGCAACAGGCCTTGCAGCAGGATTTGCCGCAGTGCCGCACCATCACTGCGCCCGGCGGCCTGGGCGGCGAAACCGGTGGAGCCCATGCGCAGAAAACCCATGGCCCAGGCGAGGAAGGTATAGAGGCTGGCACCGACGGCTACGGCGCCCAGTTGGTGGGCGTGGGGCAGGTGGCCGATGACCATGCTGTCGACCAGTGCCACCAACGGCACGGAGATGTTCGAAAGAATCATCGGTGCAGCCAGAGCCCATACACGGCGATGGGTAGGGCGATCGCGCCAGTCGGTCAGTAAGGTGGACATGCAGGCTCCTTGGGGGAGCGGCATTGTAACCGTCCATTGGCACCGCAACAGGGTCAATGTGGAATGGGGCCCCTCCCACATATTAATCTCCAATGTCCGTGGGATTTGGCTGGAACGCGAAACACGCCCAGAACCAAACCACCCTCCGTCGGTCAATGTGACCAGCGCCACATCGGCTTTGCCGACGCTGATATATAGTTCATCCCTCGGTTCCCTCTGACGACGAGTGCCCCATGCTTAACAAAGGATTGTTCCTGGCCTGCGCGCTGGCCCTGCTGAGCGCCTGCGATTCCTCCGATAAACCGGCTGCACCGCCTGCGCCCACCGTGGCGGCAGCGCCGAAACCGGCCAAGGCGGCGGTGGATGTGGCGGCGCTGAAACATCGTTATGCCGGGCGTGAGCTGAGTGTGGTGGACGTGTCGGAGGTGCAGCTGGACGGGGCCAGTACCTTGTCGGTGAGCTTTTCCATTCCGTTGGATCCGGAGCAGAAGTTTGCCGACAAACTCCATCTGGTCGACAGCAAGTCCGGCAAGGTCGACGGCGCCTGGGAGCTGTCCGATAACCTCATGGAACTGCGCCTGCGCCACCTGGAGCCCCAGCGCAAACTGGTGCTGACGGTGGATGCCGGGGTGAAGGCGGTCAACGCCAACACGCTCGCCGCCGAGTACAGCGCGCGCCTTGAGACCCGCGACCTGCAAGCCACCGTCGGCTTCGCCAGCCGTGGCACGCTGTTGCCGACGCGCCTGGCCGAAGGCCTGCCGGTGATCGCGCTGAACGTCGACAAGATCGACGTTGAGTTCTTCCGGATCAAGCCCGAATCCCTGCCGTCGTTCCTGGCGCAGTGGGGGCGCAATACCAGCCTGCAAAGTTATGAGTCCCGCGAATTGCTGCCGCTGGCTGACCTGGTCTATGGCGGCCGTTTCGACCTGAACCCGGCGCGCAATACCCGCGAAACGCTGTTGCTGCCGATCGCCGGCCTCAAGCAATTGCAGCAGCCGGGCGTGTACCTGGCGGTGATGCGCGCCTCGGGCACCTACAACTATTCGCAACCGGCCACACTGTTTACCTTGAGCGATATTGGCCTGTCGGTGCACCGCTACGCCAATCGCCTGGATGTGTTTACCCAGGCGCTGGAAGGTGGCAAGGCATTGGATGGCGTCGACCTCGAAGTGCTCGATGCCGACGGCCGTGTTTTGGGCCAGGGCAAGACCGAGAAGGGCGGTCACGCTGAACTGCCATTGCCGAAAAAGGCCCAGGTGTTATTGGCCAAACAGGGCGAGCAGACCAGTTTGCTGCGCCTGGACAGCGCCGCCCTTGACCTGGCGGAGTTCGACATTGGCGGCCAACCTTCGCACCCCCTGCAGTTCTTTGTGTTCGGCCCGCGCGACCTGTATCGCCCCGGCGAAACCGTGTTGCTCAACGCCCTGCTGCGCGACAAGGACGGCAACGCCGTCAAGCCGCAACCGGTGAGCGTCGAAGTGCGTCGCCCGGATGAACAGGTGAGCCGCAAGTTTGTATGGGATGCCGACGCCTCCGGCCTCTATCAATATCAACTGCAACTGGCCGGTGAAGCCCCGACCGGGCGCTGGCAGTTGGTGTTCGACCTGGGTGATGGCAAGCCGCAGCTGTATGAATTCCTCGTCGAAGACTTCCTGCCCGAGCGCCTGGCGCTGGAACTCAAGGGCAGCGACACGGCATTGAGCCCGGCGGATAACCCGGTGATTAAGGTCAATGGTCGCTACCTCTATGGTGCGCCGGCGTCGGGCAACCGCGTCAGCGGGCAAGTCTATGTGCGACCGTTGCGCGAAGCGGTCAAGTCGCTGCCGGGCTATCAATTCGGCTCCGTCACCGAAGAAGAACTGAGCCAGGACTTCGAGCTGGACGAAAGCGTACTCGACGCCAAGGGCCAGGAAGAACTGACCCTGGAAAGCAAATGGGCCGACGCCAAATCCCCTCTGCAACTGATCGTGCAAGCCAGCCTGCAAGAGTCGGGTGGGCGGCCGATCACCCGGCGCCTGGTGCAGCCGATCTGGCCGGCCGAGCAATTGCCGGGCCTGCGCGGCCTGTTTGACGGCAAGGAAACCAATGGCGATGGCCCGGCGGAATTCGAAGTGCTGTTGGCCAACCAGGACGGGCAGAAACTCGCCACGCAAAACCTCAAGGTCCGCCTGGTGCGCGAGCGCCGTGACTACTACTGGAATTACTCGGACAGCGATGGCTGGAGCTATCACTACAACGAGAAATTCCTCAACCTCGACGAACAGACCCTGAACATCAAGGCCGGCGATACCGCCAAGGTCAGCTTCCAGGTGGAGTGGGGCCCGTACCGTGTCGAGGTCGAGGACCCGCAGACCGGGCTGGTCAGCAGCCTGCGTTTCTGGGCCGGTTACCAGGCCCAGGACAACACCGAAGGCGGCGCCGTGCGCCCCGACCAGGTCAAGCTGGCGCTGGATAAACCCGCGTATGGCGACGGCGACACCGCCAACGTCACGGTCACGCCGCCGGCTGCCGGTAAAGGTTACCTGCTGGTGGAATCCGCCGAAGGGCCGCTGTGGTGGCAGGAAATCGACGTGCCGGCCGAGGGCAAAAGTTTTGCCGTGAAGCTCGACCCGAAATGGTCGCGCCATGACCTGTACGTCAGCGCCCTGGTGATTCGCCCAGGTGAGCGCAAAGCCAATATCACCCCGAAACGCGCGGTGGGCCTGCTGCACCTGCCGCTGGATCGCACCCAGCGCAAGCTTGGCGTGACCCTGACCGCGCCGGAAAAAATGCGCCCCAAACAACCGCTGACGGTGAAGATTGCCGCCAAAAACGCCGATGGCAGCGTGCCGAAACAGGTGCACGTACTGGTGGCGGCGGTGGACGTGGGCATCCTCAATATCACCGAATACCCGACACCCGACCCTTACTCCAGCCTGTTCGGTCGCAAGGCTTACGGCGTGGACCAGTTCGACATCTACGGCCAATTGATCGAAGCCGGGCAGGGCCGCCTGGCCAGCCTGGCTTTTGGTGGTGACGCCGCGCTGGCCAAGGGTGGCAAGCGCCCGGACACCAGCGTGACCATCGTTGCCCTGCAAAGCGCGCCGGTGACCTTGAATGAGCAGGGCGAGGGTGAAGTCAGCGTCAATATCCCCGACTTCAACGGCGAGCTGCGCCTGATGGCCCAGGCCTGGAGCGATGACCGCTACGGCATGGCCGAAGGCAAGACCGTGATCGCAGCACCGCTGATCGCCGAGCTGTCGGCGCCGCGCTTCCTCGCTGGCGGTGACCAGACAACGTTGGCCCTGGACCTGTCCAACCTGTCGGGCAAGGCGCAGAAACTCGACGTGCAATTGAGTGCCGAAGGGCAGTTGGAGCTGGTCAACGGTGGTGCTCAAACCGTCGAACTCAAGCAAGGCCAGCGCACCACCCTGCGTATCCCGGTGAAAGCCTGGGGGGGCTTGGGTCAAGGCAAGGTGAAGGTCACCGTCAATGGCCTGGACCTGCCCGGTGAGAACCTCCCGCCGTTCAGCCGCGAATGGACCCTGGGTGTGCGCCCGGCGTATCCCGCGTTGCTCAAACATTACCGGGCAGTACTCAAAGGCGAGCCGTGGAGCCTGCCAGTGGGCACACTTGATCAGTTCGATGCCTCTGGGCGTGAGGCGCTGCTGAGCCTGTCGAGCCGGCCACCGCTGAACCTCGGCGCGCAGATCTCGGCACTCAAGGCCTACCCCTATGGTTGCCTGGAGCAGACTGCCAGTGGTCTGTACCCATCGCTGTATGCGGACGATGCGTTGCTCAAGCGCCTGAGTATCAAGGGTGAGCCGGATGCCGAGCGCAAACGCAAGATTGAGCTGGGCATCGAGCGCCTGCTGGGCATGCAACGCTACAACGGCAGCTTCGGTTTGTGGGGCGCGGATGGCGAAGAGGAATATTGGCTGACGGCCTATGTCACCGACTTCCTGTTGCGTGCCCGTGACCAGGGCTTCGCGGTACCGCCCGAAGCGTTGAAGAAAGCCAGCGAGCGCCTGCTGCGTTATGTGCAGGAACGCAACCTGATCGAAGTCGACTACAGCGACAACGCCGACCACACGCGCTTTGCCGTGCAGGCCTACGCTGGCATGGTGCTGGCGCGCAGTCAGCAGGCGCCGTTGGGCGCATTGCGCAGTATTTTCGAGCGACGCAGTGACGCGCGCTCCGGGTTGCCGTTGGTGCAACTGGCCATCGCCTTGCAGAAGATGGGTGACCAGCCGCGCGCGGATCAAGCCTTGCTGGCCGGCCTGGCGGCGCAACGCAGCGCCAAGGAATGGCTGGCCGACTACGGCAGCCCGCTGCGCGACCAGGCGATGATCCTGGCGTTGCTGGAAGAAAACGACTTGGCCAAGGGCAAGCGTGAGGAGCGTTTGTTTACCCTGTCGGACCAATTGGCAGCCAGCCCGTACCTGTCGACCCAGGAGCGCAATTCGCTGTTCCTGGCCGGGCGCCTCGGGTTTGCCAAGCCGGAGTCGGACTGGCAGGTGTCCCTGACCGGCAGTGGCGGTGTGCATGAGTTGAATAATCAGCAATCGACCCTGGAGCTCGAAGGCAAGCTGCTGTCCAGCGACCTGGCCTTGAGCAATCAGGGGGATACGCCGGTGTACCAGCAACTGACAATCTCGGGTTATCCACAGCTGCCGCCGGCGCCGGGCGGCGACAACCTGAGCATCCGCCGTGAATACCTGGGCATGAATGGCCAACCGCTGAACCTGCGCAACCTCAATAGCGGCGACCTGGTGCTGGTGCACCTTGCCGTGAGCGCCAAGCAGCGCGTGCCGGATGCCTTGGTGGTCGACCTGTTGCCTGCGGGCCTGGAGCTGGAAAACCAGAACCTGGCACAAAGCGCGGCCAGCCTGGAAAACGCCAGCAGTCAGGTGAAGGAGTGGCGCGAGTCGATGCAGAACGCGGCGCTCAAGCATCAGGAGTTTCGTGATGACCGTTACGTAGCGGCCATCAACCTTGACGGTGACGGCACCACGCACTTGCTGTATCTGGCCCGTGCCGTGACACCGGGTACTTACCGCGTGCCACCGCCGCAGGTGGAGTCGATGTACCGGCCGAACTGGCAGGCAGTGGGGGAGACGCCGGCAGATCTGGTGATCAAAGGGCGCTGATCTCTCAACTTGGAATCGAAACTAATGTGGGAGGGGGCTTGCTCCCGATAGCGGTGGGTCAGTTGCCAGGTGCATTGACTGAAACACTGCTATCGGGAGCAAGCCCCCTCCCACACAGGATTAGGGGCATTCTTGGGTTTAGTGGACGACCCAACTGAGCAGCCACAGGCCAAGTATCAGCCAGATCACCCCGAAGATGATCGAAGCGCGCATGAAGGCGCGTACGGCCGAGTACAGAAACAGCAGGCCGACGATCAGGGTGAGGATGCTGATGATCGAGGTGTCCATGCCCAACGTGCGTGACAGGCCTTCGACAAAGTTGCCGCCGGCGTGGGTCAAGGCTCCGAACAATCCGCTGAGCCCGTCGACGATAAAGCGGATGACGGAACCGAGCGCCTGGCCCAACCATTCGAAAAAGCTCTCTACCTGCATATGTGTGTCCTGATAAGAAGATGGGCGTATCTGTGCCTTTGGTTGTTATTGCAACAGGCTAGTTCCCTACAAGCATAGAGGTTTGCCCGTTTGAATTTGCGTTTAGTTGCCCGTTGGACCCTCGCGAGCCTGTTGCTGGTGATCGCCCTGCTGTGGCTGGCTGATCGCATCTGGCCCTTGCCGTTGCCCAAGGATGATCTGGCACGGGTAGTGCTGGCCGAGGATGGCACGCCGTTGTGGCGGTTTGCCGATGCCAACGGCGTGTGGCGTTACCCGGTGCAAACCAGCGAAGTGTCGCCGTATTACCTCGATGCACTGCTCACCTACGAAGACCGCTGGTTCTACCAGCACCCCGGTGTTAACCCGTTGGCGCTGGTGCGGGCGACGTGGCAGAACCTGACGGGCGCGCGGGTGGTGTCGGGCGGCAGTACGTTGTCGATGCAGGTGGCGCGCCTGCTCGACCCGCACTCGCGTACTTTCCACGGCAAGTTGCGCCAACTGTGGCGCACGGCGCAGTTGGAGTGGCACCTGTCCAAGGAACAGATTCTCAACCTGTACCTGAACCGCGCACCGTTTGGCGGCACATTGCAGGGCGTGGCGGCCGCCAGTTGGGCGTATCTGGGCAAGTCCCCGGCACACCTGACCCACGCCGAAGCGGCCTTGCTCGCGGTCTTGCCCCAGGCGCCGAGTCGCCTGCGTCCGGATCGGCACCCGCAGCGCGCCCAGGAAGCCCGCGACAAAGTCTTGCGTCGCCTCGCCGAGTTCCAGGTGTGGCCGCAGTCGGCGGTGGATGAAGCCCTCGAAGAACCATTGCTGCTCGCGCCGCGCCTGGAGCCCAGCCTGGCGCCGCTGCTCGCCCGCCGCCTGAACCGTCCCGACAGCCCGCCGCTGATTCGCACCACGCTGGATGCCACCCTGCAACGCCGTCTTGAAGACCTGTTGCTGGGCTGGCGTGCGCGGTTGCCGGAACACACCTCTGCCGCGATCCTGGTGGTGGAAGAAGAAAGCATGGCCGTGCGGGCTTATCTGGGGTCTGTGGACATCAACGACGCCAAGCGTTTTGGCCATGTGGACATGATCAGCGCGCTGCGTTCGCCGGGTTCTACCTTGAAGCCCTTCCTGTATGGCATGGCCCTGGACGAGGGCTTGATTCACTCCGAATCGCTGTTGCAGGACGTGCCCCGGCGTTATGGCGATTATCGGCCGGGCAACTTTTCCATGGGCTTTACCGGCGCAGTGCC
The DNA here is from genome assembly GCF_007828335.1 of Pseudomonas sp. SJZ103. Taxonomy (NCBI): domain Bacteria; kingdom Pseudomonadati; phylum Pseudomonadota; class Gammaproteobacteria; order Pseudomonadales; family Pseudomonadaceae; genus Pseudomonas; species Pseudomonas sp. SJZ103. The sequence continues at coordinate 28,216 of NZ_VIUN01000003.1, read as the reverse complement.
AGCGAGCACGGCGCTGTCCAGTTCACTGAACCTGCCAGCGGTGCAGTTGTTGGAAGCCTACGGGCCGAAGCGCTTTGCCGCGCAGATGCGCATCGGTGGCGTGCCATTGGCCCTGCCGGCGTTGGCCGAACCCAATCTGGCGCTGATCCTCGGTGGTGCGGGCAGCCGGCTGGAAGATCTGGTCAGCGGTTACAGTGCCTTCGCCCGTGCCGGCAGGAGCGCAACGATTCGATTACAACCAGACGACACGCTGAGGGAACGGCCATTGCTGTCGCCAGGGGCCGCGTGGATTGTGCGGCGCATCCTCAGTGGCCAGGCGCGGCCTGATCGCGACCCGCGTGCCGAACTGGTGCAGCGCCCGGTCCTGGCCTGGAAAACCGGGACCAGCTACGGCTTTCGCGATGCCTGGGCGATTGGCGTGGGGCCGCGCTATTTGATCGGTGTGTGGATCGGTCGCCCGGACGGCACGCCGGTGCCGGGGCAGTTCGGTTTGGCCTCGGCGGCGCCGCTGATGTTGCAGGTGCACGACGTGCTGACCAATCGCGACAGCCAGCGCGGCATCAGCGCGCAGGTTTTACCGGTGCCGGCCAATGTCGGCGTGGCGGCGATCTGTTGGCCGCTGGGCCAGCCCATGAACCGCAGCGATCCGAATTGCCGCCGCCAGCGCTTTGCCTGGACCCTGGACAACACCACGCCACCGACCTTGCAGGCGCTGGATCAACCGTTGAGCGTCGGTTTGATGGAAAGTGTCTGGGTCAACGCCAAGGGCTTGAGGGTGGATGCTCATTGCCCGGGCGCCGTGCCCAGGAACATCGCCCTGTGGCCCGCACCGCTGGAACCGTGGCTGCCGAGGGTCGAGCGCCGGGAAGCGCGGATTCCCGCTGCCGACCCCGATTGCCCACCACCGGCGCTGGCGGCGTCTTCGCCGTTGTCGATTGTCGGCGTGCGCGAAGGCGACCAACTGCGCCTGCCTGCCGCCAGCCAGCAGACCCTGCGCGTGAAACTCTCAGCCCTGGGCGGCAGCGGCCGGCGCTGGTGGTTCCTCAATGGCGCACCGCTGGGCGACAGCGCCAACCAGGACTTTATCAACGCCAGCTTCGAACGCTTGGGCCGCTATCAGCTCAGTGTGTTGGATGAGGCCGGTCAAACCGCCAGGCTTGAATTCAGCGTGGTGGATTAGGGCCGCCGATGGCGTCGCTGGGCACACCACCGCTATTCACTTGCCTTCACTCTCCATCCCCCTGAAGCTATACCCCTTCAGGAGCCCCCTATGAACCTCGAACACCTCACCGAACGCCTGCACCGCATCCGCGATACCAACAACTGGAAGCAATTCCACAGCCCGAAAAACCTGGCCATGGCCGCCAGCGTGGAAATGGCCGAACTGGTGGAAATATTCCAGTGGCTCAGCGAAGACCAGTCCCGCCAGTTGCCCGCCGACAAACTCGCCCACGCCGGCCAGGAAGTGGGGGATATCGTGCTGTACCTGCTGTTGCTGTGCAGCGAGCTGGGCCTGGACATGAACGAGGTGGTGCGCGCGAAGCTGGCCGACAGCGAGCGGCGGTTTGCCCATGAGTGACCGGCATTTCGACCAGTTGGCCACGCGCTTCGCCGAGAAAATCTACGGTGGCGCAAAAGGTGCCATTCGCCTGGCGGTACTCCAGGCAGACCTGGCTGAGGCCCTGCCGGACCGGCCGTTGCGCGTGCTGGATATCGGCGCGGGCCTGGGGCATATGTCGCTGTGGCTGGCCGAGCGCGGCCATCAGGTGACCCTGGCCGAACCCGCCGAGCCGATGCTCGAAGGCGCGCGCCAGCGCTTCGCCGAGGCCGGACAGAGCGCCACCTTCATCCATGCGCCCTGGCAGGACCTGCTCGGCCAGATCACCGAGCCCTACGACCTGGTGCTGTGCCATGCCGTGCTGGAATGGCTGGCCGAACCCCACGCGATCCTGCCGGTACTGCACCAGCTCACGCTGCCCGGTGGCTGGTTGTCGCTGGCGTTCTACAACCGCGATGCGCTGATTTATCGCAACCTGCTCAAAGGCCACTTCCGCAAAATGCGCAAGAATGACATGGCTGGCGAAAAGCAGAGCCTGACCCCGCAACAGCCCCTCGACCCGCGCGAGTTGGCGGCGCAACTCGAAGGGCTTTGGCAGGTCGAAAGCCAAAGTGGCGTGCGGGTATTCCACGACTATATGCCGGTGGAATTCCAGGCCCGCGCGAACCTACCGGACCTTATCGAGATGGAACTCGCTCACCGTCGTCACCCAAGCTTTGCCGGACTTGGGCGTTATTTGCACTGGATCTGCCGTCCGGTATAAGCGGCCCAGTCTGCGGAGGTCGAAATGCGTCGTCTCTGTTTGATCCTGTTATCCCTCGGGCTGGGCGCCTGCTCCAGCCCTAACCCTTACGTGGCGGCGTCTGCGCCCATGCCGCCGGCGCCCGCGCAGGCGGCCACGACCTTCGACGCCAGCGCCTACCCGGCGCCGGTGCGCGACTATGGCGCCTACCGCAATTGGGCCTGGCGCAACGGCCAGTTGCCGGCAGGTACGGCCTGGGCGGATTCGGCGCAAGTCGCCGAAGCGGTCAGCGGTGCCCTTGACCAACGCGGCCTGCGCCCCTTGCACGACAACCGCCCGGCGGACCTGCTGGTGAGCGCCGATGTGCGCCTGGAGAAACGTCTCAAGCAAGTCCAGGACGATTACGGCTACGGATACGGCGGCTATAACCGCTACGGTCCGGGCTACGGGATGTACAACTCGGTGCCGATCGTGCGCACCTATGAAGTGCAAGTGGTGGTGGTGCGCGTCAACCTGTTCGACGCCCGCAGCGGCCAGCCGGTATGGAGCGCCAGCGCGGAAACCGGCAGCCAGGGCAGCCTCAGCGAGCGCGCCGATGCGTTGCGCCAGGCCGTGCAAAAGGCGATGACGGCGTATCCTCCGAGTTAACAGCTATTCTCATCTAAAGCCCGGTCGCTTGTTGGAGATAAACCATGTTTCGTCGTATCGCTACGCTAGCTTTTGTTGTGCTGCTGGGCGGTTGCCAGACCAGCCAGGTCAACCATGATTTTGATGCCAGCCGCGACTTCGGCGCCTACCGCAGTTGGGCCTGGAAAGACCCGGCCCTGCAATACCGCCCCGACGATCCGCGGATCAAGAGCGACCTTACCGAGCAACGCGTCCGCCAGGCGGTGGGCGAACAGCTTGATCAACGCGGCCTGCGCCCGGCATCCGCAGGCACCAAGGCTGACCTGAACGTGCAGGCCTACCTGATCGTCGAAGACCGCCAGCAACAAGTCACCACCAACTATGGCGGCGCCTGGGGCGGGCCGTGGAACGGCTACTGGGGCGGCCCGATGTACAACGAAACACGCAACGTCACCTACAAGGTGGCGACCCTCCAGATCGACCTGCTCGACGGCAAGGACGGCAAGCTGGTGTGGCGCGGCAGTGATGAACAGATGATGAGCAGCACGCCCAACCCGCAGGATCGTGATAACGCGATCCGCACGACGGTGACCCGCATCCTCTCCAGCTATCCCCCACGCTGACAATCAGTCCGCGCCCGCTTCAGGGGCGGCAAGCGCTGCTATCGGTTGCCATGTGCCTACCATGTGCTCAATATCGCCGGCCCCTTTCAATAACAGCTCTCCGCTGGAACCGGCGGCGCTGGCCAGCAATGTCACCTCACTGGGCAGGCGCACCGGTTTCCTGAATTCGACGTCTATTTCGATATTGGCGGCCGGCAAGTGTTCGCCCAAGGCGGCGAGGGTGTGCGCCTTGTTCCACAGTCCGTGGGCGATGGCCTGGGGGAAGCCGAACAGTCTGGCGGTCAGGGCGCTGAGGTGGATCGGGTTGTAGTCGCCGGATACTCTCGCGTAGCGGCGGCCGATATCGGCTGGGGCCTTCCAGCGAGTCAATTCGCTGATCTCGGCGGGGCTGGGACGGGCATCATCGGTCGCTTCGCCTTCGAGCTTTACACCCCGGCACAGCATACGGCTCTCGGCTTCCCACAGCAGGCCGAGAGAGTCTTCAACCGTGGTGACCACTTCAAAGGTCGCGCCCTTTGGGTGGGGCTTGAGGTTCTGCGTGTGCACGCCGATGGACAATTCGCTGACACCGCCCAGCGGGCGATGGATGCGGATGCGGTTGCTCAGGTGAATCAACCCCAGCAGCGGGAAGGGAAACTTTTTGTCGGTGAGCAACTGCATTTGCAGACCGAACGCGAGGATGTGCGGATAAGTTGCCGGCAGCAGGGGGCTCTCGGTAAACCCGCAGACTTTGCGGTACGCCGCCACCTGCTTGGGGTCGACGCTCACCCGGCAGCGCAACCCTTGCTCGGGCAGCGTGTTGCCGGTGATCTTGCGCTTGAGCGCCGCTCGCCAATACAACGGCGGCAGAAACGGCGTACTGCCTAAGGTTTGCCAATCCATGCTCATGCTCCCAACAGACTTTGGCCACACACCCGCAGCGCTTGGCCGCTGACCGCACCGGACCCCGGCTGGCCCAGCCAGGCCACGGCTTCGGCGACGTCCTGCGGCAAACCGCCCTGGCCCAGCGAGCTCATGCGGCGTCCGGCTTCACGCAGTGCAAATGGAATATGCGCGGTCATCTGGGTTTCGATAAAGCCTGGGGCTACGGCGTTGATACTGATCCCGCGTTCTTCCAATAACGGCGCCCATGCCTGCACCAGGCCGATCAAACCGGCCTTGCTCGCGGCATAGTTGGTTTGCCCACGGTTGCCGGCGATGCCGCTGATGGAGGCCAGCACCACCACGCGGGCGTTGTCGTGCAGGGTGCCGCTGTCGAGGAGTGCCTTGGTCAGCACTTGCGGGGCATTGAGATTGACCGCCAGCACCGCGTCCCAGTATTCCGGGGTCATGTTGGCCAGGGTTTTGTCACGGGTGATCCCGGCGTTGTGCACCAGGATGTCGAGGCCGTCGGGCAGGTGTTCGATCAACTGGCCGGCGGCGTCTGCGGCGCAGATGTCCAGCACGATTGTGCGCGCACCCAGGCGTGCGGCCAGGGCTTCGAGGTCGGACTTGGCCTGGGGCACGTCGAGCAGGATCACTTCGGCGCCGTCGCGGGCCAGGGTTTCGGCGATGGACGCGCCAATGCCACGGGCTGCGCCGGTGACCAATGCCTTGCGCCCGGCGAGGGGGCGGGTCCAGTCTTCGACGGGCGTGGCACAGGCCTTCAGGCGAATCACCTGGCCGGAGATATAGGCGCTTTTCGGTGACAGGAAAAAGCGCAGTGCGCCTTCCAGTTGGTCTTCGGCACCGTCGCCGACGTAGAGCAATTGCAACACGCCGCCGTTGCGCAGCTCCTTGGCCAGGGACCGGCTGAAACCTTCAAGGGCGCGCTGGGCGCTGGCGGCGAACGGGTCGCTGAGACTCTCGGGTGCACGGCCAAGAATCACCAGGTGGGCACTGTTATCCAGGTTTTTCAGCAACGGTTGGAAAAACTCACGCAGTTGCTTGAGCTGGTCGGTGTGGTGGAGGTCGCTGGCATCGAACACCACGGCCTTGAGCTTGGGGCCGTGGCCGGGAATCCACGTCGACGCCTCGGCGCCGTAGGTGTAAATGGCGTCGGTGAGCTTGTTGGCAAACGCCTGTACGTTGCTTGCCAGCGCGCCACCTCCCAGCAGCAATGCACCTTCCACCGGACGCAGGCGCCCGGCTTGCCAGCGTTCCAGGCGTACCGGTGACGGCAGGCCAAGGGCGGCGACCAGGCGATGGCCGAGGCTTGAGTTGGCGAAGTCGATATAACGGTCAGACATGGAACGCTCTCCGAAGGCTGGGGTTCAAAGGGTTGACCATCCCAGGGTAGCAGTCGTTCGACTAGGCTCAGTTATCCAGACCACAACCGACAGGGAGCTTTCCATGACTCAATTGCGCCGTGTAGCGATCATTGGCGGTAACCGCATTCCCTTCGCCCGCTCCAATGGCCCTTACGCCACGGCAAGCAATCAGGCGATGCTGACCGCGGCCTTGGAGGGCCTGATCGAACGCTACAACCTGCACGGCCTGCGCATGGGCGAGGTGGCCGCCGGCGCGGTGCTCAAGCATTCCCGTGACTTCAACCTCACCCGTGAATGCGTGCTGGGTTCACGCCTGTCGCCGCAAACCCCCGCCTATGACATTCAGCAGGCATGCGGCACGGGACTCGAGGCGGCGTTGCTGGTGGCCAACAAGATCGCCCTGGGCCAGATTGAATGCGGGATTGCCGGTGGGGTGGATACCACCTCCGACGCCCCTATCGGCGTGAATGAAGGGCTGCGCAAGATCCTGCTGCAAGCCAATCGCAGCAAATCCATGGCGGATAAGTTAAAAGTCTTGTTACAACTTCGCCCCCATCACCTCAAGCCCGAGCTGCCGCGTAACGGCGAGCCGCGCACCGGTTTGTCCATGGGCCAGCATTGCGAATTGATGGCGCAGAACTGGCAGATTCCCCGTGTCGAGCAGGATCAACTCGCCCTCGAGAGCCACCAGAAAATGGCCGCTGCCTATGCCGAAGGCTGGCATAACGATCTGCTCACGCCGTTTCTGGGCCTGACCCGCGACAACAACCTGCGCCCCGACCTGAGCCTGGAGAAACTCGCCGCACTCAAGCCCGCGTTCGAACGCAGCGAAAAGGGCACGCTCACGGCCGGCAATTCCACGCCGCTCACCGATGGCGCCTCTCTGGTGTTGCTCGGCAGTGAAGCCTGGGCCCAAGAGCGTGGTCTGCCGATCCTGGCCTACCTGCGCGATGGCGAGGCGGCGGCGGTGGATTTCGTCAACGGCGCCGAAGGCCTGCTGATGGCGCCGGTGTATGCGGTGCCACGTTTGCTGGCGAGGAATGGCCTGACGCTGCAGGACTTTGATTACTACGAGATTCATGAAGCCTTCGCTGCCCAGGTGTTGTGCACGCTCAAGGCGTGGGAGGATGCGGATTACTGCAAGACGCGCCTCGGGCTGGACGCACCGTTAGGGGCCATCGATCGCAGCCGCCTGAACGTCAAAGGCAGTTCGCTGGCGGCCGGTCACCCGTTTGCCGCCACCGGTGGGCGCATTGTCGCCAACCTGGCCAAGCTGCTCGACGCGGCGGGCAAGGGGCGCGGGCTGATTTCGATCTGCGCCGCCGGCGGGCAGGGCGTGACGGCGATCATCGAACGTTGAATTCGCCGAAATTGGCATATTGGATGCATTCTTGAGTGGTCAGAGGTCGGTAGCCCCTCCCACCGGCGAGCCGATTGCCGTATAACGAGTGCCATACGCGTATTTGGTAATAAAGGACCCACAATAAAAGCTGATGAAGACTCCTAAACGCATTGAACCCCTGATCGAAGACGGTCTGGTCGACGAAGTGCTGCGCCCACTCATGAGTGGTAAAGAAGCAGCTGTTTATGTGGTGCGCTGCGGCAATGAATTGCGTTGCGCCAAGGTTTACAAGGAGGCGAACAAACGAAGTTTTCGTCAAGCGTCCGAATACCAGGAAGGCCGTAAGGTCCGTAACAGCCGGCAGGCCCGGGCCATGGCCAAGGGCTCAAAATTCGGCAAGAAAGAAACCGAAGATGCCTGGCAGAACGCCGAAGTAGCGGCGTTGTTCCGTCTGGCCGGTGCGGGCGTTCGCGTGCCCAAGCCGTACGACTTCCTCGAAGGCGTGTTGTTGATGGAACTGGTGGCCGACGAGTACGGCGATGCGGCGCCACGCCTGAATGACGTGACGTTGGAGCCGGACCAGGCGCGTGAATACCACGCCTTCCTGATTTCCCAGATCGTGCTGATGCTGTGTACCGGCCTGGTGCACGGTGACCTGTCCGAGTTCAACGTACTGCTCACGCCGACCGGTCCGGTCATTATCGACCTGCCCCAGGCAGTGGATGCGGCGGGCAACAACCACGCGTTCAACATGCTGGAGCGGGATGTGGGCAACATGGCTTCCTACTTCGGGCGTTTTGCCCCGGAGTTGAAGAAGACCAAGTACGCCAAGGAAATGTGGGCGCTCTACGAAGCCGGCACCTTGCACCCGGCCAGCGTATTGACCGGCGAGTTCGACGAGCCGGAAGAGCTGGCGGACGTGGGCGGTGTGATCCGCGAGATCGAAGCGGCGCGGCTGGATGAAGAACGGCGCCAGGCTGTTCGGGCGGCGGATGATGCGCCACCGAGCAAAGCGTCGGAAGAACCACCGCCGCCGCCCTGGATGCAGTGATCTTCGGGTACATGAAGATCAAAATGTGGGAGGGAGCAAGCCCCCTCCCACATTGGTTTTGTAGTTAGTCAGTTAGAGCCTCACGCGCAGCAGCTTCCCGACGCCAACTCCTTGAGAATCGGACAATCCGGCCGGTGATCACCCTGGCAGTGTTCGACCAGGTCCTGCAACGTATCGCGCAGTTGCCCCAACTCCAGAATCTTCTGGTTCAGCTCATCGATATGTTGGCGCGCCAAGGCTTTCACATCGGCGCTGGCTCGCTGCCGGTCCTGCCACAGGGTCAGCAGTTTGCCGACCTCTTCCAATGAAAACCCCAGGTCCCGCGAGCGTTTGATAAACGCCAGGGTGTGCAGGTCATCGGCGCCGTAGATGCGGTAGCCGCTGTCGGTGCGATGGGCCGCTTTGAGCAGGCCGATGGATTCGTAGTAGCGAATCATTTTCGCGCTCAGCCCGCTTTGCCGGGCGGCTTGGCCGATGTTCATGGGCGTTGATCCTCCAAATCTGACGGTTTCCAAGTGCTTGGTTTCCAGGTTTTCAACAGCAAGGCATTGCTCACGACGCTGACGCTGGACAAGGCCATGGCCGCGCCCGCGAGCACCGGGTTGAGCAGGCCGAACGCGGCCAGGGGAATGCCGATCAAGTTATACACAAAGGCCCAGAACAGGTTCTGGCGGATTTTGGCGTAGGTCTTGCGGCTTATCTCCAGGGCGGCCGGGACCAGGCGTGGGTCGCCGCGCATCAGGGTGATACCGGCGGCATGCATGGCCACGTCGGTGCCGCCGCCCATGGCGATACCGATATCGGCGGCGGCCAGGGCCGGCGCGTCGTTGATGCCGTCGCCCACCATGGCTACCACGCCGGTTTTTTTCAGTTCGGCGACGGTGGCGGCTTTATCGGCTGGCAGGACTTCGGCGTGTACGTCGTCGATGCCCAACGCTTCGGCGACGACGCGGGCGCTGCCGCGATTGTCGCCGGTGAGCAAGTGACTGCTGATGTGTCGGGCCTTGAGTTGTGCCACCGCTTCCAGCGCGCCAGGCTTGAGCGTGTCACCAAAGGCAAACAGCCCGAGCACACGCGGTTGCGCGCCTTGCTCGATCAGCCAGGACAAGGTGCGGCCCTCGGCTTCCCAGGCCGTGGCGGAGTCGGCCAGCCCACCCGCGTCCAGGCCGCTTTCTTCCAGCAGGCGCCGATTTCCCAACGCCAGTTGGCGCCCGTCGAGGGTACCGGCAATGCCGCGCCCGGTCAGGGATTGGCTGGCACTTACATCCGCCACCGTCAGCCCTTGCTCGCTGCAAGCATCCAGCACGGCCTTGGCCAGCGGGTGTTCGCTGCCGCGTTGCAGCGCGCCGGCCTGTTGCAGCAGCAAGGCTTCATTGCCATCCACCGCGACCAAGTGGGCGATTTTTGGCGTGCCGGAGGTGAGGGTGCCGGTCTTGTCGAACACCACGGTGCTCACTTCATGGGCGCGCTCCAGCGCTTCGGCGTCCTTGATCAGGATGCCGTAGCGTGCGGCGACGCCGGTGCCGGCCATGATGGCGGTCGGTGTGGCCAGCCCGAGGGCGCAAGGGCAGGCGATCACCAGCACCGCCACGGCGTTGATGATCGCGGTCTCCAGCGGCGCACCGTATAACCACCACCCCACCAGCGTAATTAACGCCAGCACCAGCACGGTTGGCACGAATACCTGGCTGACTTTATCCACCAGCTTCTGGATCGGTGCCTTGGCGGCCTGGGCGTCTTCCACCAGGCGGATGATGCGTGCCAGTACGCTTTCGGCACCGAGTGCGGTGGTGCGCACCAGCAGGCGGCCTTCGCCATTGATGGCGCCGCCGGTCACGGCGTCGCCAGGTTGTTTCGGCACCGGCAGGCTTTCGCCGCTGATCAGCGCTTCATCGGCATGGCTTTGGCCTTCTACCACTTCGCCGTCCACCGGGAACCGCTCGCCGGGTTTGACCAGCACCCGGTCATCGAGCTTGAGCGCGCTGATGGCGACATCGTCCTCGCGGCCATCCTGTACACGAATGGCGCGTTCAGGGCGCAGGGCTTCCAGGGCGCGGATAGCGCTGGCGGTCTGGCGTTTGGCGCGGCTCTCCAGGTATTTACCGAGCAACACCAGGGCGATCACCACGGCCGACGCTTCGAAGTACAGATGGGGCATGGTGCCCACGGGCGCGGTCAGCCATTCATAGAGACTCAAGCCGTAACCGGCGCTGGTGCCGATGGCCACCAGCAGGTCCATATTGCCAGCGCCGGCACGCACGGCTTTCCACGCCGCGATATAGAAACGCGCGCCGAAGATGAATTGCACAGGGGTCGCCAGGGCGAATTGCACCCAGGCCGGCAGCATCCAGTGCAGGCCGAAGGGTTGTACCAGCATCGGCAAAACCAGAGGCAATGCCAGCACAATCGCCAGCAGCAGCGACCAGCGCTCGCGGTGCAGGCGTTGGGCCTGATCGGCTTCGGTCTTGGTTTCGCTTTGCGGCAGGCTGGCGGTGTAGCCGGCTTTGTCGACGGCGGCGATCAGCACGGCCGGATCGATCTGGCCCAGCACTTCGACGTGCGCGCGCTCGTTGGCCAGGTTGACGCTGACGCTTTGCACCCCCGGCACTTTGCCCAGTGCGCGCTCGACACGCCCGGCACAGCTGGCGCAGGTCATGCCGCCGATGGGCAGGTCAAAGGTGGTGGGTCCATTCATGGGGCAGTCCTCAAGAGAAGTTGCCCCTAGGATCAACCTTGACCTGTGGGGAAGGTCAAGCGTCTTCAGTATTCCAGTGCGGCGGGTTTGAGGTACATGCCGTCCTGGCCTTGGGCAATGCGTAATTTGCGTACGTCACCGGCCTTGAGCGTGATGTTCTGCGCCGGCGGTGCGAGCAGGCCCGGCAGGCAGCCCGCGGCCTGGCCTGGCAGCAGCTTGAGGCGCAGCGAAACATTGCCGGGCGCCAAGTTGAATGAGGTGGACTGTTCCTGGAACAGCCGGCCCGCGAGCTGGTCATTGAGGTACAGGCCGATCTCGCAATTGGTCGGTACTTCCAGGCGTTCGCGGGAAATGATCAGCACCGCATAGTCTTCTGCGGCGAGGGCCTGGGGCGCAGCGGCAGATAAGCTCATCAGGCCGACAAGGCCAAAAAACGACCAGCGCATGGCGAATGCTCCGTGGTTTGAATCAAAGATGGGTGAAGCTTGGCCGACGGAGCGGTGTAATACCAGCCCGGCCGAAAGTTTCAGAACTTGACCTTGCCATCGTGGCAAGGTCGAGACTGGGTTCAACCTCATCAAAGGAGTCATGTCATGCAAATATTCAGCGTTGAAGGAATGACCTGCGGCCATTGCGTTCGGGCGGTCACCCAGGCGGTGCAGAGCCAGGACCCCGCGGCCAGCGTGAAGGTCGACCTGGCGGCGAAAGAGGTGGGCGTCGAAAGCCGTCTGTCTGCCGATGAAGTGATCAGCCTGATCACCGAAGAGGGCTACACCGCCAAGCTGGCCTGACCCATTCAAATAGTTAGCGAGCTATCGTATTCAATGCACCCAAGCGCGGCTAAACTGTCGGGCTGCCGACACACTTGGGTGCCTGATGAACCTTCGCATAATCCTGATTCTGGGTGCCTTGAGCGCCTTCGCGCCGTTGGCGATCGACTTCTATCTGCCGGGCTTTCCTGCCATGGCGACGGCCTTCGGTACCGACGAAAAACATATCCAGTTGACCCTGGCGGTGTATTTCGCTGGCTTGGCCATCGGCCAGTTGATCTACGGCCCGCTGGCGGACCGCTTCGGTCGGCGCGGCCCGCTGCTCAGCGGCGTGACCCTGTTTACCCTGGCGTCCTTTGCCTGCGCGTACGCGCCCTCCCTGGAGTGGCTGATTGGCGCACGCTTCGTGCAAGCCCTGGGCGGTTGCGCAGGCATGGTGATTTCCCGTGCAGTGGTCAGTGACAAATGTGATGCGGTGGGCTCGGCCAAGGTGTACTCGCAACTGATGCTGGTGACCGGCCTGGCGCCGATCCTGGCGCCATTGGCGGGTGGTGTGATGGTCGGGTTGTGGGGCTGGCAGTCGATTTTCCTCGCGCTGTCGATCTTCAGCGTGATGGCGGCGATCGCCGTGGCGGTCGGTTTGCCGGAGACCTTTCCGGCCCATCAGCCGCGTCAACCCTTGTCCGGGTCGCTGCGTCGCTATGGTGCGCTGTTGTCAGACCGGGTCTACCTCGGTTACGCCCTGACCGGGGGCATTTCGATTGCCGGGATGTTTGCCTACATCGCCGGCTCCCCGTTCGTATTTATCAAACTCTATGGCGTGCCCGCTGAGCATTACGGCTGGCTGTTCGGCTCCAACGCCGCCGGCTTCATCCTGGTTGCACAGGTTAACGCGCGGCTGCTGGCCAAACGTGGCCCGGCGTTTCTGCTGTCGCGTACGGTGTGGGTTTATCTGCTGGCAGCGCTGTCACTGCTGGGCATCGCGGCCTTGCGCACCGATGCGCTATGGCCGTTGCTGGTACCGCTGTTCATCTGTATCGCCAGCCTGGGCTGCATTCTGCCCAACACCTCGGCCTGCGCCATGAGCGGGCAGGGCGCCCGGGCCGGCAGTGCGTCGGCCTTGCTCGGTTGCATTCAGTTTGGTGTGGCGGCAGGGGCGGCTTCGTTGGTGGGCGTGCTGCACGACGGCACGGCGATGCCGATGGCGATGGTCATCAGCTTGTGCGGGGTGTTGGCGGTGACGATTGCGATGTTGACCCAGCGCCTGCAACGGGCAAGGGCCACGCAGGCGCAGGGCTGAAATGCAGGTCAGCCAGCGGCGGAGCGTTGCTGGCTGAGTGGGAAACGGTGGGGGGCCCGGATACGGGCTTGCAGGGTATCGGCAAAGGCGCGAGCCTCGGCCTCGCTGCGGAAGGTGAATGCATCGCCGTCGAGACGAACCTGCCATTTGTTGCCTGGGGATTTTGCTAACGCTTTTATCAGGATTTTCATTGCTGACTTCCTCACGTAAAAGAATCGTGGCAAAGGCGGCCAATATAAACCCGAATACGCTCACAAATATGACAAAGATCAACTCTCTGACTAGTGGTGTCGTCCATCACTCACACGAATAACGGACGACACTGACAGACGTTATCTTCAGAACCCTTCCAGCACGATCTTGCCCTTGGCCTTGCCGCTTTCCAGCAGCGCATGGGCACGGCGCAGGTTCGCCGCATTGATCACACCGAAGTGCTCGCCCAGCGTGGTTTTCAAGGTGCCGGCGTCGATCAGTTCGGCCACGCGATTGAGCAGGTTGTGCTGTTCGATCATGTCCGGCGTCTCGAACATCGAGCGCGTGTACATGAACTCCCAATGCAGTGACAGGCTCTTGCGCTTGAGTTTGCTCACGTCCAGCGCCTTGGGGTCGTCGATCAGCGCCAGCTTGCCTTGGGGTTGCAGCGCTTCGACCAGTTGGTCCAGGTGATGCTCGGTTTGGGTCAGGCTGGCGACGTGGGTTACCTGCGGGTGGCCGGCTTGTTTCAACGCTTCGCTCAGCGGTTGGCTGTGGTCGATCACCAGGTCGGCGCCGAGTGCCTTGGTCCATTCCTGGGTTTCCGGGCGCGAGGCGGTGCCGATCACCGTCAGTGCGGTGAGCTGGCTGGCCAGTTGGGTCAGGATCGAACCCACACCACCGGCGGCGCCGACAATGAGCAGGCTCTGGCCTTCAGCCTCTTTACCTTCACGCACTTGCAGGCGTTCGAATAGCAGCTCCCAGGCGGTGATGGCGGTCAGCGGCAGCGCGGCGGCTTCGGCATAGCCCAGGCTCTTGGGCATGTGGCCGACAATGCGCTCATCGACGGTGTGCAGTTCGCTGTTAGCGCCTGGGCGTATCAGGGAACCCGCGTAGAACACCTTGTCGCCGACTTTGAACAGGCTCACTTCGCTGCCGACGGCCTTGACCACACCGGCCACGTCCCAGCCCAGCACTTTGGCCGCGCCGTTTTCGGGGGCGACGTTCTGGCGCACCTTGGTGTCCACCGGGTTGACCGAGATGGCTTTGACTTCCACCAGCAAGTCGCGGGGGCCGGCAACGGGCTCCGGCAGTTGGATGTCTTGCAGGGATTTTTCATCGTTGATCGGCAGTGATGCGTAGTAGGCAATGGCTTTCATGGGGGCTCCGGAAAAAGGCGGTGATCAGGCGAGAAACTTCAGGCGCTTGAGTTCGAAGTGTTCGATGACATCAGCGGCTTTAGCGCGAAAACTTTGGATATGCGCGCTCTGGTCGTGGTCGGCCAGTGCTGCGTCATCGCTCCAGCGTTCGAGCATGTAGAAGGTCTCAGGGTGCTGCAGGTCCTGGTGCAGGTCGTATTGCTCGCAGCCGGCTTCAAGACGCGTGGGTTCCAGCAAGTCGCGCAGCAGCGGCTCCAAGGTGGCCTGTTGGCCAGGTTTGGCGATCAGCGTGGCGATGACGTTAAAGGCTGTGGACATATTCAACTCCAGACACGTGATAACGGGATGGGTAGATGATTGGCCATTTCCCTGCAAGATAAAAGCGGCTAAAACAGCACGCTGTTTCAATAATATTTTGATAATGGGTGGGTGAATGCTGCGTTTTGACGATTTGCAGTTGTTTGTACGCGCGGCGGACCTGGGCAGTTTGTCGGCGGCGGCGCGGGTGATGGACCTGTCGCCCGCCGTGGCCAGTGCGGCGCTCAAGCGCATCGAACAGCAATTGGGCGCGCGTCTGCTGGCGCGCTCCACCCGCAGCCTGCGCCTTACCGCCGAAGGTGAAGGCTTCCTGCAATATGCCCGCGCTGCGCTGAGTTCCCTGGACGAAGGACGGCGCTTATTGGCCAGTGGTCAGGACCATGTCAGCGGGGTATTGCAACTCTCGGCCCCTTCGGATTTCGGCCGCAACCAATTACTGCCCTGGCTGGACGAATTTCAGTACGAGTACCCGCAACTCACCGTACGCCTGCTGTTGGGTGATCGGATTGCCGACCTGTTCCGCCAGCCGGTGGACATTGCCCTGCGCTATGGCGAACCCGAAGACTCGAGTCTGATCGCCCTGCCCGTCGCGCCGCACAACGTTCGTGTGTTATGCGCAGCCCCCAGCTACCTCGCGCGTTATGGCGAGCCGCGACACCTGGAGCAATTGGCCCAGCACAATTGCTTGCTTTACATGCTTGGCAGCCGAGTCCATGACCACTGGACCTTTCACGATGGCAAACGTGAAATCAGCCTCACAGTCAGTGGCGACCGCTTCAGCGATGATGCCGATGTGGTGCGCCGCTGGGCGGTGGCGGGCGTGGGCATTGCCTACAAATCCTGGCTGGATGTGAGCACCGATGTACTGGCCGGGCGCTTGCGCCTGGTCTTGCCTGAGTTGCGTGGCGAGCGCACACCGCTCAATTTGCTGTGCGCCCACCGGGCCCAGTTGAGCAAACCTATCAACCTGCTGCGGGAAATGCTCGTGTCGCGCTGTGCGATATTGACCGCTCAATTGCCGGATCGATTGTGTACGACGTAATAGCCTCCATCAGACAAGGAAATTTCACTCAGCTCCTGTCCCTACTCACGCTGTCAGACACCGCGGAACCGCTGGTTTACGCACCTATACTTTGGCGCCCACCGCATCAGAAAAATAATTCGATAGGGAGTGAATCGATGGAAGAAGCACCATGCATCAGTCAGATCGCCAGCTTGCTCGCCGAGCCCAAACGCACCGCCATGCTCTGGTCCCTGATGGACGGCTCGGCCAAGTCCTCGGAGGAATTGGCAACGCTTGCCGGGCTGTCACCCGCCTCGGCCAATGCTCATCTGGCACGACTGACGGGGAGTGGCTTGCTGCGTACCGAGGGCGGGCGTGGCAAGCGACTGTTCCGCGTGGCGGCTGCCGATGTCAGCGTCGCCATCGATGCCTTGGCCAGTACGACCCTGGCCAGCGCAGCACGTAGCGCACCGCATGCTTCACCGCCGGTGTTGGTGGCGCCGCCACTGTTGCGACATGCGCGGCTGTGCCAGGGCCACCTCGGCGGCGAAGTGGCGGCGCAGCTGTATGAGCGGATGTTGGCGGCGGGGTGGATCGAGCGTCATGAACAACGCATTGAAGTCACGGTCAAGGGCGCACGGCACTTGGCGGGCCTGGGTATTTACACCCAGGCGCTGGCGTCGCCACTGGTGTGCGACTGCTTCGATTGGAGCCAGCGGCAACCGCACCTGGGCGGCGCGCTGGGTGCGGGGCTGTTGCAGCTGTTCCTGCAATCGAACTGGATCAGCCTGGTCAACGAGTCCCGGGCGGTGCAGCTCAACCATAACGGGCTGGCAGAAATCGCCCGATTGGCCATGTCCGAACAACCCTAGCGCCGACGGTTACCGCCGCGTACTCCTTATCATCATCGCCCTGGATTTTTTCGATTCCATGGACCTGGCGATGATGACATTGCGTGCAGTCAGGGTTTTACCAGGCGCGCATCCAGGCTGTTCTGCGCCAGGCGTTTGGCCTGGTCCTGGGTCATGCCCAGCGAGGTGTACAGCGCGTGGAAGTTTTCGGTGACATAGCCGCCGAAGTACGCCGGGTCATCCGAGTTCACCGTTACCTTCACGCCACGTTCGAGCATGTCGAGGATGTTGTGCTGGGCCATGTCGTCGAACACGCAGAGCTTGGTGTTGGAAAGCGGGCAAACGGTCAACGGGATCTGCTCGTCGATGATGCGCTGCATCAGGCGCTCGTCTTCGATGGCGCGTACGCCATGGTCGATACGCTGGATTTTCAGCAGGTCGATGGCTTCCCAGATGTACTCGGGCGGACCTTCTTCGCCGGCGTGGGCGACGGTGAGGAAGCCTTCGTGTCGGGCACGGTCGAACACACGCTGGAACTTGCTCGGCGGATGACCCATTTCCGAACTGTCCAGGCCCACGGCCACGAACGCGTCACGGAACGGCAGTGCCTGGTCGAGGGTTTTCTCGGCTTCGGCTTCGCTCAGGTGACGCAGGAAGCTGAGGATCAAACCGCTGGTGATGCCCAACTGCTGCTCGCCATCTTTAAGCGCGGCGGCGATGCCGTTGAGCACCACTTCGAACGGCACTCCACGGTCGGTGTGGGTTTGCGGGTCGAAGAAGGGTTCGGTGTGGATCACGTTCTGGGCTTTGCAGCGCAGCAGGTAGGCCCAGGTCAGGTCGTAGAAGTCCTGGGAGGTGCGCAGCACATCGGCGCCCTTGTAATACAGGTCGAGAAACTCTTGCAGGTTGTTGAAGGCATAGGCCTTGCGCAGGGTTTCGACGTCGTTCCACGGCAGCGCGATCTTGTTGCGCTCAGCCAGGGCGAACAGCAGCTCAGGCTCCAGCGAGCCCTCCAGGTGCAGGTGCAATTCAGCCTTGGGCAGGGCGTTGAGCCAATCGTACATTTTCTAAATTCTCATCAGGTGCAATGGCGGCATTCTACAGGCCATGGCTGAAATAATCGGCAAAACCTGACCAGCAGGAGAGTATTCGATTTGTTCACGCAAGGACCGTGTGAACTAAGGTGTAACGAAACGTTAGCGGCTTGGCGCAGTCTGTACCCCATCAATGACTGATTTGCCGTACTAAAAGGCCCGGAATGCTCACATCCCTCAAGCAAGAAAAATTCATGTTGCTGGCGCTGATTGCCGCCATCGCCGCCTACCCGTTGGAGCACTGGATGCTGCACAGCGGGCAAATGGTGGCGTTGTTGGCCGGCGTGGTGTTGATCGGTTTTATCGTGGTGGCATCGATGCGTGTGGCCCACCACGCCGAGCAACTCGCAGAAAAGGTCGGCGACCCCTACGGCACCATGATCCTGACCCTCGCCGCCGTGCTGGTGGAGGTGGTGATCCTGGCGATCATGATGAGCAACGAGCCGTCACCCACCTTGGTGCGCGACACCATTTATTCGGCGGTGATGCTCGATATCAACGGCATCCTCGGTCTGGCAGCGTTGATGGGCGGCATCAAGCATGGCGAACAGTCCTACAATGATGATTCGGCACGTACCTACAGCGTAATGATCCTGACCGCCATGGGCGTGTCGATGGTGGTGCCGGAGTTTATCCCCGAAGCCGACTGGAAGATTTACTCGGCCTTCACCATCGGCGCGATGGTGGTGCTCTACACCTTGTTCCTGCGCATGCAGGTGGGGCCGCACAGTTATTTCTTCAGCTATAGCTACCCGGAAAAGCGCCGCAAGAAACTTCCTGAGGAAGACGCGTCGCCGCCGGTGAACCTGGCGTTTTCCATCGGTACCCTGGTGTTCGGCGTGATTGTGATTGGTGCGCTGGCCGAGGTGATGTCCAAGACCCTCGACCTGGGCCTGGAAGGCACGGGCGCACCGCCGGTGATCACGGCGATCGTGGTGGCGGCTATTTCGGCGGCACCGGAGATTCTGACGGCCTTGCGTGCTGCGCTGGCCAACCGCATGCAGTCGGTGGTGAACATTGCCCTGGGCGCGTCGTTGTCGACGGTGATCCTGACGGTGCCGGTGATGGAAGCCATGGCGCTCTACACCGGCCAGCCGTTCCAGATGGCGATGACGCCGGTGCAAACGGTGATGGTGTTGATCACGCTGATTGTCAGCGCGATCAACCTCAACGATGGCGAAACCAATGCCATCGAAGGGATGACCCATTTTGTGTTGTTTGCGACCTTTATCATGTTGTCGCTGTTGGGCTTGTAAGCACCGCGCACTCCAATGTGGGAGGAGGCAAGCCCTCTCCCACATTTTGACCGGTGTTTGACTTAGGTTCCGGCGATCAGTTGCCGCGCCGCCTGGCTGTGATCGGCGATCAAGCCTTTCAGGTCCAGGCCTTCCACCTGCCCGTCGATGACCCGCCATTTGCCGCCGATCATCACGCGGTCCGCCCGATCCGCGCCGCACAGCAGCAGTGCGGAGATCGGATCATGGCTGCCGGAGAAGCGCAGTTCATCCAGTTTGAACAGCGCCAGGTCGGCCTGTTTGCCTACGGCCAGTTCACCAATATCCGTACGCCCCAGTAGCTGCGCCGATCCTTTGGTCGCCCAGCCCAGCACGCCTTCGGGAGTGATCTTTTCGGCGCCGTAACGCAGGCGCTGGATGTACAGGGCCTGGCGGGTTTCAAGAATCATATTTGACGCATCGTTGGAGGCAGAACCGTCCACACCCAGGCCGATGGGCGCGCCGGCAGCGATCAGGTCCAGGGTCGGGCAGATGCCGGAGGCCAGGCGCATGTTGGAACTTGGGCAATGGCAGATACCCGTACCGGCGGCGCCAAGGCGCGCAACTTCATCCGGGTTGAAGTGAATGCCATGGGCCAGCCAGGTGCGCGGGCCGAGCCAGCCGACGCTGTCCAAGTAATCCACCGTGCGCAGGCCGAAGCGCTGCAGGCAGAAATCTTCTTCGTCGAGGGTTTCGGCCAGGTGGGTGTGCAGGCGCACATCCAGGCTGTTGGCCAGTTCGGCGCTGGCCTGCATGATTTGCGGGGTGACGGAAAACGGTGAGCAGGGTGCCAGGGCAATCTGGATGTGCGCACCGTCGCCGCGCTGGTGGTATTCGCGGATCAGGCGCTGGCTGTCGTCGAGGATGACCTGGCCCTGTTGCACCGTCTGTTGCGGTGGCAGGCCGCCGTCGGCTTCGCCCAGGCTCATGGAACCGCGGGTGAGCATGGCACGCATGCCCAGCTCGCGCACGCTGTCGACTTGCACATCGATGGCGTTTTCCAGGCCGTCGGGGAACAGATAGTGGTGGTCTGCCGCCGTGGTGCAGCCCGAGAGCAGCAACTCCGCGAGTGCCACCTTCGACGCCAGGGCGAGTTTTTCCGGAGTCAGTCGCGCCCAGACCGGGTACAGGGTTTTCAACCAGGGAAACAATGGCTGATTGACTACCGGCGCCCAGGCGCGGGTCAGGGTTTGATAGAAGTGATGGTGGGTGTTGATCAGCCCGGGCAGTAACACATGCTCACGCGCATCGAACACTTGGGCGCAGGGCTGTGCGGGCTCTTGGCCTTGGGCCAGCACTTCGGTGATCACACCGTCTTGCAGCACCAGGCCGCCACGGGCGTCGAGGCCGTTGGCGGTGAAAATCGCGAGGGGGTTTTTTAACCAGATACGGGTCGCAGGCATTGGCCGGCTCCTCTGAATAATGGGTTCAGGTTTGCCAGCTCAGTGATGCCCTGTCTGCTGATCCAGGGTCGCCGGTGAGGGCGAGGTGGGCAGTCTACGCGTGGATCGTTATCGACGGCAATCGCTCGATAACGACCCTGTGCGGCTTACCAGGCGATGGTGTCGCCTTTGTAGTCCACGAAGTGATGGCCGCCCTTACCGGTGTAGGCGTTCACTTGGTCCACCAGGCCGCGCACGCTGGTGTCGACATCAATGTGCGCGTTTTCGCCGCCCATGTCGGTCTTCACCCAGCCAGGGTGCAGCGACAGCACGGTAAGTTTGTGATCGCCCAGTTGGGTAATGAAGCTGTTGGTCATGGAGTTGAGTGCGGCCTTGCTGGCCTTGTACAGCGCCAGGTCCGAGCCGTCGGGGATGGTCACGCTGCCCAGCACCGAACTCATGAACGCCAGCACGCCGCTGTCCTTGCGGATCTGCCCGACGAAGCGCTGGGCCAGGTTGATCGGCGCCACGGCGTTGGTGAAGAACAGCTGGCCGACTTCCGCCAGGGTGGCATGGCCAGGTTCTTGATTGGCGGGGCCCTTGACGCCTGCGTTGACGAATAACAAGTCGAAGGTGCGGTCCTTGAGGCGTTGGTTCAGGGCGATCACGGCCTGCTGATCGTCCATGTCGAGTTTCTCGATCTGCACCGGGCCCACGGCTTTCAGGGCATCGGCCTTGTTCGGGTCACGCACGGTGGCGGTCACGTCCCAGCCGTCCTGGAGCAATTGCTTGACCAGGCCAAGGCCCAGCCCGCGTGAGGCGCCGATGATCAGTGCGGTTTTTGGCGTAGGCATGAAGGCTTCCTTTAAAAGTCGCGGTTCAGGGTGTTCAGCGGACAACATTAGCAGTTTCAGCGTTGCAGCAGGATGCGCCCACGGCTCAGGTCGGCGAGCTGGGTTTGCAGGGTGCCGATGTGGGCTTCGCCCAGGGCCAGTTGTAACTCCACGCCATTGGCGGTGAAGGTTTCTTCCAGCACCAGCCCGCCCAACTCGGCGACGCGCAGTTTGACCAGGTTCAACTCGGAGAAAGCGCAGGCGCAACTCAGCGGCACGCGGCTGATCAGTTCGATGCGCTCGGCATTTTGCAGGCACTTGTTCGCACCGCCACCATAAGCGCGGGCCAGGCCGCCGGTACCGAGTTGTATGCCGCCATACCAGCGAATCACCAGCACTGCGACCTGATCAAAACCTTGGGCCTCGATGGCCGCCAGGATCGGCCGCCCTGCGGTGCCGCCGGGTTCGCCGTCGTCACTGCTGCGGTATTGATCGGCCAGCTTCCAGGCCCAGCAGTTGTGCGTGGCGTTGAGGTCGCTGTGCTGCTCGAAAAATGCCTGGGCTTCTTGCGGGCTGGTGATCGGTGCGGCCAGGGTAATGAAGCGGCTTTTGCGAATTTCTTCGCGGAACTCGCAAAGGCCGGTGAGCGTGAAAGACATAAATAGCTTCGTCTAGAGGGCCGGCTTGATGCCGCAGCCCTTGAGAATGATGTGGATCAGGTTGGTGCCGGCGTCTTCCATATCTTGCTTGGTCAGCTTGGTGCGACCGGTGACGCGGCAGATCTGGGTGGCGAAGTCGGCATAGTGCTGAGTGCTGCCCCACAACAGGAAGATCAGGTGCACGGGGTCGATGGGGTCCATCTTGCCGGCGTCGATCCAGGCCTGGAACACCGCCGCCCGACCACTGAACCAGGCGCGGTAATCCTGGCTGAAGTATTCGGTCAGGCATTCGCCACCGCTGATGATTTCCATGGCGAAAATCCGCGAGGCCTGGGGCTGGCGCCGCGAAAACTCCATCTTGGTGCGGATGTAGCGGGAGAGGGCCACGGCCGGGTCGTCCTCGGCGGTCAGCGTGTTGAAGGTGCTGTCCCACAGTTCGAGGATATTGCTGAGCACTGCGATATACAGGCCCAGCTTGTTCGTGAAGTAGTAGTGCAAGTTGGCTTTGGGCAGCCCGGCGCTGGCAGCAATGGTGTTCATGCTGGTGCCCTTGTAGCCATGGCGCGCGAACTCATCTTCAGCAGCCTGGAGAATCGCTTGTTCGTTCTTTTGCCGGATGCGGCTGGCGGGCTTACCGGCGTGGTTGCTGTGGGCAGGAACTTCGAGGCTCATGGAGGTTTCCGTGCTGATCGATAGAGACGACGTGTGCACAGATAACCCACCCTCAAGCCTCAGACAAGTCCCGATGCAATAAAACCGTCAAAGCGGTTCCAGGGTGTCGCTTTCCTGCGCGTGGTTTGCGGCAGGAGCGGGCACCTTGGATTCCGGCAGTAACAGGCACAACACGATGGCGGTCAGGCCGCCGCTGGTGATGGCTGAGTCGAACAGGTTCTGCACCAGGGTTGGCATCAGGTGCAGCAGGTTCGGTTGTGCGGCGATGCCCAGGCCGACGCCGAACGAGGTGGCGATGATCAGCATGCTGCGACGGTCCAGGGGTGCCTGGGCGAGGATGCGTACGCCGGCGGCGGCCACACTGCCGAACATCACCAGGGTTGCGCCGCCCAACACGGGCTTGGGGATTTGTTGCAGCACGGCACCGATCAACGGGAACAAACCCAGGCAGAACAGCACCACGCCGATGTACAGGCCGACGTAGCGGCTGGCCACGCCGGTCAGTTGGATCACGCCGTTGTTCTGGGCAAAGGTGGTGTTGGGGAAGGCGCTGAACGTGGCGGCGATCATGCAACTGACGCCATCGCCGAGGACGCCGCCTTTGAGTCGGCTTATATAGGAAGCCCCGCTGATGGGCTGGCGCGCGATCATGCAGTTGGCGGTGAGGTCGCCGACGGTTTCGATGCTGCTGATCAGATAAATCAGCGCGATCGGCAGGAAGGCGCTCCAGTCGAAGTTGAAGCCGAATCGAAAGGGGATCGGCAGGCTGACTAAAGGCAAGTCGCCCAGTGCCTGGGGGACCAGCTTGCCACTGAACCAGGCTGCGAGGCTGCCGAGGGCGAGACCGATGATGATCGCCGAGAGGCGCACCCAGGGTGTGTTGGAGCGGTTGAGCAAGATGATTGTCAGCACCACGAACAGGCCCAGGGCAAGGTTGGTCGGTGCGCCGAAGTCCGGTGCGTTGAAACCGCCGCCCAGGTCAGTGATACCGACCTTGATCAGGCTGATGCCGATCAGGGTAATGACAATCCCGGTCACCAGCGGGGTGATCACTCGGCGCAGTTGACCAATAAAGCGGCTGAGAATGACCTGCACTGCTGCGCCGAAAAAGCACACGCCGAAGATCATCGCCATGATGTCTTCCGGGCTGCCGCCGCGTTGCTTGACCAGAAAGCCGGCCGACAGCACTGCGCCCAGAAACGCAAAGCTGGTGCCTTGCAGGCAGATCATCCCGGCGCCGATCCCAAATGGCCTACGGGCCTGAATGAATGTGCCGACGCCGGACACCATTAACGCCATGCTGATCAGGTAGGGCAAGTGTGCGGTCAGGCCCAGGGTGGAGCCGATGATCAGCGGTGGCGTGATGATGCCGACAAAAGCGGCCAGCACATGTTGCAGTGCGGCCAGCAAGGCAGGGGCGGGTTTGGGGCGGTCATTGAGACCGTAGATCAGGTCACTGGGGCTGGAGGATTCTGGTGGCATGGCAAGCAAACTCGAGGCGGACGGTTCTAGGTCCTAGTGTCCTTGCAAAAAGCTGTCCAGGTGCTCAGCTTTTTGCGTAAGGCCCGAGTTAGCGCGTTGCCGCCAGACTTTCCAGGAAGCTTTCCAGCACCAAATGAGGGCGACGGCCTTTGCGCGTGACCGATGCGAGGCTTAAATCGTAAAAGCGCGTAGCCGGTTTCAGCGCGCGCAGTCGGCCTTGTTGCACCCATAGGCTCGCGTAGTGGTCGGGCAAGTAACCGATGTAGCGACCGGTGAGAATCAGGAATGCCATGCCTTCGCGGTCCGAGGCGCTGGCGGTGCAGTTGAGTGCCTGGTAATGGGCCTGGATCTCGGCGGGCAGGCGGAAGGTGGGGGCGATGGCGTCCTGGGCGTCGATGCGCTCGTCGCCCAGTTGCTTGTCGTCGGCATAAAACAGGGGGTGGCCAACCGCGCAGTAAAGCAGTGAGCGTTCGCTGTACAGCGCCTGGTATTCCAGGCCGGACAGGGCGCTGGCCTGGGGCACCACGCCGACATGCAGACGGCCGTCGAGTACGCCTTGTTCGACTTCATTGGGGGCGATCATGCGGATCTGGATTTGTACGTCCGGTCCACGCTCCTTTAGCTGTGCCAGGGCGTGGGTGATGCGCATGTGGGGCAAGGTGACCAGGTTGTCGGTGAGGCCGATGATCAACTCGCCGCGCAAGTGCTGGTGCAGACCGTTGACCTCGGTGCGGAAACTTTCCAGGGCGCTTAGTAGTTGCAGGGCCGATTGGTAGACCTCGCGGCCTTCTTCGGTCAGCGAGAAACCGGCACGGCCGCGTTGGCAGAGTCTTAATCCGAGCCGCTGCTCAAGATCGCTCATTTGCTGGCTGATGGCGGAGCGGCCGATACCGAGCACAGTTTCCGCCGCCGAGAAGCCGCCGCACTCCACTACGCTGCGAAAGATGCGCAGCAGGCGGATATCGAAGTCGCTGACTTGGGCCAGGGGATCGGGTCGACGGCTGCTCATAGTTTAGTGAAGCCCTGACTGAAGGTTAGAAGAGTTGGATTTCACCGACTTTATGCCCGTGGCAATTTAGCTGCAACAACGCTTTTTCAATCCCGACGCTGCCTGTTGCCCTGCGAGGTTTTGCTGATGAACATGCCCGAAAACGCCCCATCGTCCCTGGCCAGCCAATTGAAGTTGGACGCTCACTGGATGCCTTACACCGCCAACCGTAACTTTCAGCGTGACCCGCGTCTGATCGTAGCCGCCGAAGGCAGCTGGTTGACCGATGACAAGGGGCGCAAGGTGTACGACTCGTTGTCGGGCCTGTGGACCTGTGGCGCCGGGCATACGCGCAAGGAAATCCAGGAGGCGGTCGCCAAGCAGCTGGGCACGCTTGACTACTCCCCAGGCTTCCAGTACGGCCATCCATTGTCTTTCCAACTGGCGGAAAAGATCACCGATTTGACCCCAGGCAACCTGAATCACGTGTTTTTCACCGACTCCGGTTCCGAGTGCGCCGATACTGCGGTGAAGATGGTGCGTGCCTACTGGCGCCTGAAGGGCCAGGCCACCAAGACCAAGATGATCGGCCGCGCCCGTGGTTATCACGGTGTGAACATCGCGGGTACCAGCCTGGGCGGCGTCAACGGCAACCGTAAGATGTTTGGTCAGGCGATGATGGACGTTGACCATCTGCCTCACACCTTGCTGGCGAGCAATGCTTTCTCTCGCGGCATGCCGGAGCAGGGCGGTATTGCTTTGGCTGATGAGTTGCTCAAGCTGATCGAACTGCACGACGCGTCGAACATCGCCGCTGTGTTTGTCGAACCGATGGCCGGCTCCGCTGGCGTGCTGGTGCCGCCGCAGGGTTACCTGAAGCGCCTGCGTGAGATCTGCGACCAGCACAACATTCTGCTGGTGTTCGACGAAGTGATCACCGGCTTCGGTCGTACCGGCTCGATGTTCGGCGCTGACAGCTTCGGCGTGACCCCGGACCTGATGTGCATCGCCAAGCAAGTCACCAACGGTGCGATCCCAATGGGTGCGGTGATTGCCAGCAGCGAGATTTATCAGACCTTCATGAACCAGGCCACGCCGGAATACGCGGTGGAGTTCCCCCACGGCTACACCTATTCGGCGCACCCGGTTGCCTGCGCGGCGGGCCTGGCGGCATTGGACCTGTTGCAGAAGGAAAACCTGGTGCAGAGCGTGGCCGAAGTCGCGCCGCACTTTGAGAATGCGCTGCACGGTTTGAAGGGCAGCAAGAACGTGATCGACATCCGTAACTACGGCCTGGCCGGTGCGATCCAGATTGCCCCACGTGACGGTGATGCCATCGTGCGCCCATTCGAGGCCGGCATGGCTCTGTGGAAAGCGGGCTTCTATGTGCGCTTTGGCGGTGACACCCTGCAGTTCGGGCCAACCTTCAACAGCAAGCCGCAGGACCTGGATCGCCTGTTCGATGCGGTCGGCGAAGTGCTGAACAAGATCGACTGATTTCTCCTTCTATATAGAACAACTTTTCAGGAGCCCTGCATGAGTCTTATCCAGCATTTGATCAACGGTGAGTTGGTCAGTGAGTCCGGCCGTACTGCCGATGTGTATAACCCGTCCACGGGCCAGGTGATTCACCAAGTGCCACTGGCCAGCCGCGAAACCATTCAACGTGCTATCGACTCGGCCAAGGCGGCCTTTCCGGCTTGGCGTAACACGCCGGCGGCCAAGCGCGCGCAGGTCATGTTCCGGTTCAAGCAATTGCTGGAGCAGAACGAAGCACGTATTTCGCAGCTGATCAGCGAGGAGCATGGCAAGACGCTGGAAGATGCCGCTGGCGAACTGAAGCGCGGGATCGAGAACGTTGAGTATGCGTGCTCGGCGCCGGAGATTCTCAAGGGCGAGTACAGCCGCAATGTCGGGCCGAACATTGATGCCTGGTCGGACTTCCAGCCTTTGGGCGTAGTGGCCGGTATTACCCCGTTCAACTTCCCGGCGATGGTGCCGCTGTGGATGTATCCGCTGGCGATTGTTTGCGGTAACTGCTTCATCCTCAAGCCTTCGGAGCGTGATCCGAGTTCGACGTTGTTGATCGCGCAACTGCTGCAGGAAGCCGGTCTGCCTAAAGGTGTGCTGAGTGTTGTGCACGGCGACAAGGGCGCGGTGGATGCGTTGATCGAGGCGCCGGAAGTCAAGGCGCTGAGTTTTGTGGGGTCGACGCCGATTGCCGAGTACATATATTCCGAAGCGACCAAACGCGGTAAGCGCGTACAGGCACTGGGTGGGGCGAAGAACCATGCTGTGCTGATGCCGGATGCAGACCTGGATAACGCGGTCAGTGCTTTGATGGGCGCGGCCTATGGTTCCTGTGGCGAGCGCTGCATGGCGATCTCGGTGGCGGTGTGCGTAGGTGATCAGGTGGCGGATGCGTTGATCGCCAAGCTGGTGCCACAGATCAAGGCGCTGAAGATCGGTGCGGGCACGACATGTGGACTGGATATGGGGCCACTGGTGACGGGCCAGGCGCGGGATAAGGTCAGCGGCTACATAGAAGACGGTGTTGCGTCTGGTGCGGAGTTGGTGGTTGATGGTCGTGGACTGAGTATTGCCGGGAATGAAGACGGCTTCTTCCTGGGGGGTAGTCTGTTTGACCATGTGACGCCTGAGATGCGCATCTATAAGGAAGAGATCTTCGGGCCGGTATTGTGCGTGGTCCGGGTGAGCAGCCTGGAAGCGGCGATGCAACTGATCAACGATCACGAGTATGGCAACGGTACGTGCATCTTCACCCGTGACGGTGAAGCGGCGCGTCTGTTCTGTGACGAAATTGAAGTGGGTATGGTCGGTGTGAATGTTCCGTTGCCTGTGCCGGTGGCTTATCACAGCTTTGGCGGCTGGAAGCGTTCGTTGTTTGGCGACTTGCACGCCTATGGGCCGGATGGGGTGCGTTTCTACACCCGTCGTAAGGCGATCACCCAGCGTTGGCCGCAGCGGGCCAGCCATGAAGCGTCGCAATTCGCTTTCCCTAGCTTGTAAGCCTCTGTAAGCAGAAAGCCGGCCCCTTGGGGCCGGCTTTTGCGTTTTTGACTTATATGACAGAAAGATGAAAAAGAAGGTTGACGGCAGATTCTGGAAGTCTATAATTCGCCCCACTTCCGGCGCAGTCGAAACGTAAAACTCCTTGGTAAACAAAGAGTTATGCAGGATTAGACGGCGAATTGCTTCATTTCATCGAAGCCCAGAAGGAGTTGATAGAGTCGTACTGTTTGGCGCTATTAACGATTCGATCTTCTCGGTCGAAAGCGGAGAAAAAGAGGTGTTGACAGCAGCGTGTAACGCTGTAGAATTCGCCTCCCG